>NZ_CP088082.1 GCF_021049305.1 Ideonella dechloratans | reverse complement strand
GGCATCCGCACCGGCGCCATCGCCCCGGGGTTCACCGCCACCGAGATCCTGCAGACCATCCCGGCCGAGACCATGGACAAGCTGCTGTCCGCGGTGCCACTGCGCCGCACCGGCCAGCCCGAGGAGATCGCCCAGGCCGCGCAGTTCATCTTCGAGAACGACTACTTCACCGGCCGCTGCATCGAGGTGGACGGCGGCATCCGGCTCTGAGGAGGGTCTAGGGCGCGGCCTGCAGCCAGATGTTGAGCAGGTAGAGCCCGACCAGCATCGCCCCGGCCGGGCTGACCGTGCCCCACAGGCGGCGCGCCGGCCGGTAGACCAGCGCCCCCATGACCACCGCGTTCATCAGGATAGCCACCAGGGCGGTGTAGGCTTGGGCCGGGGCCAAGGCCGCGTAGAGCGGGCCGACCGGGTAGGCCAGATCATCCAGCCCCAGGATGAGCAGGTCGAACAGGTTGCTGCCCAGCAGATTGCCCAGAGCCATGTCCACCGCCCCCACCCGCAGGGCGCCCCAGGTGGCCGCCATCTCGGGCACCGAGGTGACCAGGGCCATCAGCAGGGTGCCCACCAGCGAATCGGTCCAGCCCATCTGGCGGGCCAGGGCGGCCCCCACCACCGGCAGCCACAGCCCGGCGGCCACGATGATGAGCGCGGCCAGCAGATAGACCATCACCGCGCGGCGCAGGGCCGGGCGGTCGGGCCCTGGCCCGGCAACCGGCGATTCGGCCCGGCGGTTCTCGATGCGGTACAGCGCACGCACGGCCATCAGGTAGAGCAGCAGCAGCGCGAGGCTGGTGAGGCTGACATGGCCGAGGACCGGCACCCGCCCTTGCGGCGAAAGCAGCAGGGTCAGGCCCACCAGCGCCAGGGCACCGACCGACCAGGCCGCCGAGAACACATGGCTGGAGGATGCCAGCACGAACAGGCTGCCTCGCCGGTACAGCCCGTCCACCCCGGCGACGAGCAGGAGGTTGAACACGCAACTGCCCAGCGCATCACCGGCCGCCAGATCGGGGGAACCGGCCACCCGCACCGCCCCCAGGCCGGTCACCAGCTCCGGCAGGGAGGTGACGGTGGCCACCAGCACCAGGCCGATCCAGCCCCGGGACCAGCCGGTGAGCCCGGCGATCACCTCGCCCTGCCGGCTCAGGTGGACACCGGCCACCCCGATGAGGGCCATGCACCCCAGAAACTGCAACCACACCCCCCAAAGTGCCACCTGACCCTCCCTGCTGTCCCGGTCACCGAACCGACATGCGCATCGGCTATCGTAACCAGCCGTACTGTCTTCACCATCGTCCCAGTGGGAACCGTCAAAGCCCTCTTGGCGCAGGGCGGCCTGCATCCCCATTTCCAGCCCATTGCGGACCTCGCCGAAGGTCACAGCGCCGCGCATGAGGCGCTGATCCGCACGCCGGCAGGCTGCCCCTGGCGCAGCCCCGATGAGCTCTTCGCCGCCGCGCGCGAGGAAGGTTGCGCCGTCGCGCTGGAAATCGAATGCGTGCGCCTGGCCCTGCGCGCCTGGATGGCGTTGCGCCCGGCCGGCCGGCTGTTCGTGAACCTGAGCGCCCAGGCCCTGGTCACCGCGCTGGCCCAGGCCGACCTGAACCTGCTGCTGACCCTGACCGAAGAGGCGCATTTGTCCGCCAGCGGCGTGGTCATCGAGCTGACCGAGCACGAACGGGTGCGCGACATCGCCACGCTGGAAGCCGCCGTGGCCCGGCTGCGGCGCCACAAGGTGCAGATCGCCCTGGACGACTTCGGCGACGGCCGCTCCAGCCTGCGGCTGTGGTCCGAGCTGAAGCCCGAGTTCGTCAAGATCGATCGCTACTTCGTGCACCAGCTGCCCCAGCACCCGGAGAAGCTGCAGACGCTGCGGGCGCTGATCCAGATCGCCCAGGTCTTCGGCTCGACGCTGATCGCCGAGGGCATCGAGACCGAGGACGAGCTGCATCTGGTGCGCGACCTGGGCATCCGCCTGGGCCAGGGCTGGCTGCTGGGCCGGCCGGCCCACACGCCCGTGGCGAGAGCCCAACCCGCGGCCCTGGCGGTGATCGACCGCAAGGATCTGGCGGTCTTCCCCGAACGGCGCCGCACCGCCCACCGCCGCGCGGCCGTGCCCCAGGTGCTGCGGGAGATCGCCCCGGTGACGCCGTCCCTGAGCAACGATGAACTGCTGCAGCGCTTCTCGGCCGACGAGGCCGCGCACGCCATCGCCATCGTGGACGAGGCCCATCGGCCCCTGGGCCTGGTGAGCCGCACCCGCTTCGTCACCCAGTACGCCAAGCCCTACTTCAAGGAGCTCTACGGCCGCCAGTCCTGCACCCTGTCGGCCAACCTGTCGCCGCGCCTGCTGGACCTGACCGCCGACATCGACACCCTGACCGCGGTGCTCACCAGCGAGGACCAGCGCTATCTGTCCGAGGGGGTCATCATCGTGGAGCATGGCCGTTACCGCGGGCTGGGCGCGGGCGAGGATCTGGTGCGCGCGGTGACCGAGGCCCGCATCGAGGCCGCACGCCACGCCAACCCGCTGACCCTGCTGCCCGGCAACATCCCGATCACCCAGCACATCGAGCGGCTGCTGGAAGCGGGCCGGGACTTCGTGGCCTGCTATTTCGACCTCAACCAGTTCAAGCCCTTCAACGACCTGTATGGTTACTGGCGTGGCGATGAGATGATCCTGCTGGCCGCGCAAGCCATCACCCGCCATGCGGACGCCCGCCGCGACTTCGTGGGCCATGTGGGCGGCGACGACTTCGTCGTGCTGTTCCAGAGCGACGACTGGGAGACCCGCAGCCGGCAAGCCCTGAGCGACTTCAACGAAGCCGCCGCCGGCCTCTACGACGAGGCCGAGCGCCTGGCTGGCGGCGTGATGGCCGAAGACCGCCACGGCAACCTGCGCTTTCACCCCCTGACCACGCTCAGCGTCGGTGCGGTGCAGGTGCCGGCCCAGGAGGGCGGCCACCTCCGCCCGGAGGACGTGGCCAATGCCGCGGCCCGGGCCAAGCGCCAGGCCAAGGCCCTGGGTGGAGGACTGCACCGGGACGCGCTGCAGCCCCGGCATCCCACCCTTGCAGGAGATGCCCTGCCCGCCAACTGAGGCGAGAATCAGCACATGTCCGGACATTCCATCCGGTGACGAGGACGCGATGAAGATTGCCGTTGCAGGAACGGGCTATGTGGGCCTGTCCAATGCCGTGCTGCTGGCCCAGCACCACGAGGTGGTGGGTCTGGACATCAATGCCGACAAGGTGGCGCTGCTCAATGCCCGCCAGAGCCCGATCGCCGACCGCGAGATCGAGGACTTCCTGGCCCACCGCACGCTGAACCTCACCTTCACGCTGGACAAGGCCCAGGCCTACGCCGGGGCCGACTACGTGGTCATCGCCACGCCCACCGACTACGACCCGGTCACCAACTACTTCGACACCACCTCGGTGGAGGCGGTGGTGCGCGACGTAATGGCCCTGGCCCCCGAAGCGGTGATGGTCATCAAGTCCACCGTGCCGGTGGGCTACACCCGGCAGCTCAGCGCCGAGCTGGGCTGCGAGAACCTGATCTTCTCGCCCGAGTTCCTGCGCGAGGGCAAGGCGCTGTACGACAACCTGCACCCCTCGCGCATCGTGGTGGGCGAGAAGAGCGAACGGGCCCGGCGCTTTGCCGACCTGCTGCGCGAAGGCTCGCAGAAGCCCGATGCACCGGTGCTGCTGACCGACAGCACCGAGGCCGAGGCCATCAAGCTCTTCGCCAACACCTACCTGGCGATGCGGGTGGCCTACTTCAACGAACTCGACACCTACGCCGCCACCCACGGGCTGGACACGCGCCAGATCATCGACGGCGTCTGCCTGGACCCGCGCATCGGCGACCACTACAACAACCCGAGCTTCGGCTATGGCGGCTACTGCCTGCCCAAGGACACCAAGCAGCTGCTGGCCAACTACAGCCAGGTGCCGCAGACGCTGATCCGCGCCATCGTGGACTCCAACACCACGCGCAAGGACTTCGTGGCCGACGACATCCTGCGCCGCCGGCCCAAGGTGGTGGGCATCCACCGCCTGATCATGAAGGCCGGCTCGGACAACTTCCGCGCCAGCAGCATCCAGGGGATCATGAAGCGCATCAAGGCCAAGGGCGTGGAGGTGATCGTCTACGAGCCGGCCCTGAAGGAAGAGAGCTTCTTCGGCTCCAGGGTGCTGCACGACCTGCCCGCCTTCCTGGCCCAGGCCGACGTGATTGTGGCCAACCGCCTGGTGCCCGAGCTGCAGGGCGTCAAGGACCGGGTCTACACCCGGGACCTGTTCGGGCAGGACTGAACCCGGCCGCCGCCTGACGGCGGCGTGCTTCACGCCGGGCCCACAAGCCGGCTCTCACAAACCGAAACGGCCTGCACATTGCTGTGCAGGCCGTTGGCTGTTTGGTGCCCAGGAGAGGACTCGAACCTCCACGGAGTTACCCGCTAGTACCTGAAACTAGTGCGTCTACCAATTCCGCCACCTGGGCAGGTGACTGAGGTTGTTGCCGTTCACTGCAGCAACCCCGGTAAGCTGCGCACTATAGCATGGGTTTTGGTGGCCATGCAAGCCCTCTCCCGACTTTCTTGAAATCAAGACACCCCCGAGGGTTTGCCCTGTTTCCGGGAAAGACGGGGTCAAACCCGGTACTTTTTGTGTCAAGACGGAACAGAGGCCGTCGATAACCTTCCGACACAACCTCGTCGCCAGGGCCCGGCAGAAGGCCCGAGGCGCAAACCGCTTGATCGGAAGGACCCTCCCCATGAAGAAAAACCCCGCCCTGCACGCGGTCGCCCTGGCCGCCTGCGCGTTCACCTCGGCCCATGCGGTCGAAGTCGGCAACGGCGTCACGGTGGACGTGAGCGGCTATGGCACGGTGGCCGCCACCGCGACCAACAACGACCAACTGGAGTTCCGTTCCAAGGCCAGCCGCTCCAAGGGCGTCGGCCAGTCCATCGACCTGGGCAACGACTCGCGCTTCGGCATCCAGGCGGTGGTCAAGTTCAATGCCGACCTGTCCGTCACCGGTCAGCTGGTGGGCCAACGCCGCATGACCGGCGCCGAGGACGCCGATTTCGGCCGCGACAAGGACTTCGATCCGCAGGTCGAGTGGCTGTACGCCCAGTACAACGCCCTGCCCTCGCTGAACCTGCGCCTGGGCCGCGTGGTGCTGCCGGCGTTCCTGCTGTCCGACTCGCTCAACGTCGGCTATGCCGCCCCCTGGCTGCGCGCACCGCTGCACCTGTATTCCAGCCAGCTGATGAGCAACCTGGACGGCGTGCAGGCCAACTGGCGCGACAGCTTCGGCGGCGTCAATCTGTCGGCCCAGGCCACCTACGGCAAGGCGGAGGCTTATGGCGTGCTGCCGCACCTGGGCAGCTTCCACATCGACAGCAAGGACACCTACGCCTTCAGCGCGACCGCCGAATACCGCGACTGGACAGCCCGCGTGGGCACGGTGCGGCTGAACACCCCGTTCACCGGCATCCCGGGCATCGAACCCACCATCCACGACAAGTACGTCAGCGCCGGCCTGCAGTACGACAACGGCTCCGCCCTGGTGCTGGCCGAGTGGGCCCGCCGCACCCAGAACGCCATGCCTTTCGTCGGCAAGGTCATCGAAGGCAAGTACGCCTATGTGGCCGCCGGCTGGCGCTTCGGCAATGTGCTGCCGATGGTGATCTGGTCCAAGGCCGACAACGAAATGATGGGCGGCACCGACAAGACCCACCCGTCCAGCGTGGGGGTGAGCCTGCGCTACGACGTGGCCCCCAACATCGCCCTGAAAGCCCAGGTCGACCAGTACAAGGCCAACGACCCGGAGGCCTTCGTGACCCCGGATGCGACCAGCCAGCACAAGGTCTCGGTGTTCAGCCTGGGCGCCGACTTCGTCTTCTGATCGCACCACCCGCAGGACACACAACATGAAGTATCAAACCATCCTGGGCGCCGCCCTGCTGTCGGGTCTGCTGGGTGCGGCCCATGCCGAACTGGTCGTCATCGGGGCCCCTGGCGCCGCCGCCCTGTCCAAGGACCAGGTGGCCGACGTCTACCTGGGCAAGAGCAATGCCGCCACGCCGGTGGACCTGCCCGAGGGCAATCCGCTGCGCGGCGAGTTCTACACCAAGGCCACCGGCCGTGACGCGGCCCAGGTGAAGGCCACCTGGTCGCGCCTGGTGTTCACCGGCAAGGGCCAGCCGCCCAAGGAGTACCCGGACGCCGCCGCGGTGAAGAAGGCCGTGGCCGCCGACCCCAAGACCATCGGCTACATCGACAAGTCGGCGGTGGACGGCTCGGTCAAGGTGCTGGTCACCCTGAACTGACCGGAGATGCCTGGCGGCGGACAGGGCGCAGCACCCGCCGCCGGGCCTTTCTGCCTGAAGAAGCTGCCCCAGAGGATCTGCCCATGAAGTTCCGCACCAAGATCTGGATGCTGCCGCTGGCCGCCGCCGGCGTGTTCATCGTCGGCCTGAGCAGCGCCATCGTGGTGGGCCACAGCACCCAGACCACCCTGGCGCACCTGCAGAATGTCGACAACCCTTACCTGGAATCCATGCTGCGCGTGGGCCGGGACGCCGAGCAGCTGCGCATGACGCTGCAGTCGGCCGCTTCCGAGGGCGACCCCGGCAAGCTCGACGAACTCAAGCCGCTGCAGGCCGATGTTGCCAAGGCCTTCGACACGGCGGCCGGCCTGGAGGGCAAGGCCGACAGCGCCCAGGCGCTGCGCCAGGCCTTCAACGGCTGGCACGACGCCGCGCTGGCCGCCACCAAGGCCATGCTGGACAAACAGGACTTCTCCGCCCTGCTGCCGGCCATGCAGGCCAAGCAGGCCGATTTCGAGAAGCAGCTGGCCGCGCAGGAGGCGGCGGCCCGCGACGCGCAGGCCCAGGGCTTCACCGCGGCCGCGCAGGGCGTCAACCGCAACCAATGGCTGTCCGGCCTGACCGGCCTGGTGGTGCTGCTGGTGCTGGGCATCACCTCGCACCGGGTGATCGTCTCGGTCTGGCGCGACATCGGCAGCGAGCCGATGGAGCTGGCCGGGGCCGTGCGCCGGGTGGCCGAGGGCGACCTGAACGTGCACATCCCGGTGCACCCCAAGGACACCCGCTCGCTGAGCGCCAGCTTCGCGGCCATGACCCGCAAGCTCTCCGAGACGGTGCACACCATCCGGGAAGCGACCGACTCCATCACCACCGCCTCGTCGGAGATCGCCAGCGGCAACCTGGACCTCTCGGCCCGCACCGAGCAGACCGCGTCCAACCTGCAGTCCACCGCCGGCTCGATCGAGCAGCTGACCGGTTCGGTCCAGCAGAGCGCGGAAGTGGCCAACACCGCCAACGACCTGGCCCAGCAGGCGGTCAGTGCCGCCAGCCGCGGCAACGAGATCGTGGGCAGCGTGGTCAGCAACATGCAGGAAATCAGCGAAGCCAGCCGCAAGATCTCGGACATCATCGGCGTGATCGACGGCATCGCCTTCCAGACCAACATCCTGGCCCTGAACGCGGCGGTGGAAGCCGCCCGCGCCGGGGAACAGGGCCGCGGCTTCGCCGTGGTGGCCGGCGAGGTGCGCACCCTGGCCCAGCGCAGCGCCAACGCCGCCCGCGAGATCAAGACCCTGATCCACGCGTCCAGCGAAAAGGTGGAAAGCGGCTCGCGCCTGGTGCAGTCGGCCGGCAGCGCCATGCAGGAGATCAGCGCCGACGTGGAGAAGGTCACCCGCATGATCGGCGACATCACCCACGCCACGCAGGAGCAGAGCAGCGGCATCGGCCTGATCAACCAGTCGGTGGCCTCGCTCGACGGCGCCACGCAGCAGAACGCAGCCCTGGTGGAGCAGGCCTCCGCCGCGGCCGAAAGCCTGAAGGTCCAGGCCCAGCGCCTGAGCGGCGCCGTGGCCATCTTCCGGCTGGCCAACCACGCCTGAGCCCCATCCCGGGGTATCTCCGGAAGGCCAGGACCCCCATGGGCCTGGCCTTTTTTCACGCAGGCGTGGCAGCATTGGACCCACGGAGGGGTGTTCGCTGTGCTTGAATCATTCCGCCAGCGGTTGCTCCAGGCGATGGGCAGCCCGCGCGACCTGCCCAGCTGGCGCGAGCATGTGCTGCAGGCCATGCTCACGCTCATTCTCGCCCTGGGGGCACTGGTGGCCCTGCCCAGCATGGCCCTGGCCTGGGACCGCTCGCTGTACCCGGTGCTGCTGCTCGACGTGCTGGCCCTGCTGCTGGTGGTCGGGCTGCGGCAGGCGCGCCAACTCCCCTTTCGCACGCGGGCCGGGGGCCTGCTCGTGCTGATCCATCTGCTGGGCACCGCCCTGCTCTGGTGGGTGGGCCTGGTGGGACAGGCCTACCTGATGACGGTGCCGGTGCTGGCCATCCTGCTGCTGAGCAGCCGTGCAGCCCTGATGCTGCTGCTGGCCAATGTGCTGACCTGGCTGCTCCTGGGGGCGGCGGCCTACCAGGGACTCGGCGCCCTGCATCTGAACCTGCAGGACCCGGCAGCCTTCACGGTCATCGCCCTCAACAGCCTGCTGGCCGACGTGCTGATGGTGTCCGCAGCGGCCGCCATGCTGCACGGTCTGCAGGTGGTGCTGGCCGAACACCACCGCGCGGAGGGCACCTTCCGGCTGATGGCGGCCCAGGTGCCCGGCGTGATCTTCCGCCTGTGCATCCAGGGCAAGGAACGGCGCTTCACCTACGTCAGCCCCGGCGTCGAGCGGCTCTACGGCCTGCGGCCCGAAGAGGTGCTGCAGGATTCCCAGGCACTGGAGCGCCAGCGGCACCCTGACGACCGGGACGGACTGCAGACCCTCATCGCCTCGGCCCGGCGGGATAACCAGCCCATCGCCACCGAATTCCGCATCCTCGCGCGCGACGGCCAGATCAAGTGGGTGGAGCTGACCACGGCCCCTCCGGAAGACACCCCCGAGGGCCTGGTGCGCATGGGCCTGATCATCGATGTGACCGAGCGCAAGCGCGCCGAGGCGGCGCTGCGCGAAAGCGAGGCGCGCTGGAAGCTGGCCCTGGAGTGCGCCGGCGACGGCGTGTGGGACTGGGACCTGGTGACCGGTGTGGAGGTGTTCTCCGACCGCTTCCGCGAGATGTACGGGCTGGACGCGGTGTCCGTGCCGGATCTGGCGGCAGCCATGGACGAGCGCACCCACCCGGACGACCGGGCCTCGATGGCCCAGGCCCGCGCCGATCACCTGGAGGGACGCACCCCCAGCTACGTGCACGAGCACCGCATCCTCTGCAAGGACGGCAGCTGGAAATGGGTACTCAGCCGTGGCATGGTCATTGCCCGGGACGCCCAGGGTCGCCCGCTGCGCATGATCGGCACCCACACCGACATCTCCCGGCGCAAGCAGTCCGAGGCGGTGATCTGGCGCCAGGCCCATTTCGACACCCTGACCGGCCTGCCCAACCGGCACATGCTGCGGCTGCGGCTGGAGGAAGAGGTGGAGCGCTGCCTGGCCAGCGGCCAGACGCTGGCCCTGATGCTGATCGACCTGGACCGCTTCAAGGAAGTCAACGACACCCTGGGCCACGGCCACGGCGACCTGCTGCTGGTGGAAGCCGCACAACGCATCACCCGCTGCGTGCGCCAGACCGACACCGTGGCCCGCATGGGCGGCGACGAGTTCACGGTGCTGCTGCCCCAGGTTTCCACCCAGGAGCAGATCGACGACCTGGCCCACCGCATCATCGGCCGTCTGCGCGAGCCCTTTGCCCTGGGCGCCGAGCGGGTGCATGTGACCGCCAGCATCGGCATCGCCCTGGCCCCGGCCGACGCCCAGACCATCGACGACCTGCTCAAGCACGCCGACCAGGCGCTGTACGTGGCCAAGGACGGCGGACGCAACGGCTTCCGCTACTTCACGCCGGCCCTGCAGGAAGTGGCCCAGACCCGCATGCGCCTGGCCAACGACCTGCACGACGCCCTGCCCGGCCACCAGCTGGAGGTGCACTACCAGCCCATCGTCCACCTGGCCAGCGGCACCGTGCGCAAGGCCGAGGCCCTGCTGCGCTGGCACCACCCCAGCCGGGGCATGGTCAGCCCGGCCCAGTTCATACCCATCGCCGAATCCACCGGCCTGATCCGCGACATCGGCGAATGGGTGTTCCAGCAGGCCATGGCCCAGGTGGCGCACTGGCGGGCGGTGCACGACCCGGGCTTCAACATCAGCATCAACAAGTCGCCGGTGCAGTTCCGCCTGGGTGTGCGAGCCCACGCCTGGCCCGAGCAGCTGCACCAGCGCGGCCTGCCGGGCGACTGCATGACGGTGGAGATCACCGAGGGCCTGCTGCTGGATGCCTCACCGGAGGTCAGCCAGCAGCTGGCGCAGATGCGCCAGGCCGGCATGCATGTGGCGATGGACGACTTCGGCACCGGCTATTCCTCGCTGTCCTACCTGCACCGCCACCCGATCGACATCCTGAAGATCGACCAGGCCTTCGTGCGCGACCTGGGGCCAGGCAGCCCCACCCTGGCCCTGTGCAAGGCCATCATCCGCATGGCCCACGAGTTGGGCATGCAGGTGGTGGCCGAGGGCGTGGAAACGCCGACCCAGCGCGACCTGCTTGCCGAGGCCGGCTGCGATTACGGCCAGGGCTACCTGTTCGCGCGCCCCATGCCGGCCGAGGTGCTGGACGGCTGGTTGAGGGAACGCCAGTCCTTGCCGGCCAGCAACGACTAGGCCGCTTCGTCCAGCGGCGGGCAGGGCCAGTTCAACAACTCGGCCAGGCGGCGCACCACCCAGCCGGCCTCGCCAGGCTGCAGGCCCGAGGCCGGCTGGGCCAGCCCGAGATGGCAGCGCCACAGCACATCCTCCTCGGTCAAGCCATCGTCGTGCAGCAGGGCCTGAGCGCTGGGCACCAGCGTGCTGGCCAGGTCCTCGCACAGCTCGTAGCGCCCGCGCAGCTCGGCCTGCGCAGCCTGTCCGCGCACGGGGCGGCCGCCCAGCAGAGCCAGAAAGCTCTCGGGCAGCGGGGTCAGTTGATCGTCGCTCATGGTCCGGGTGCGGCCAGGCGGGCCGGTGCGAACAGGGGCTCGGCCCCCGGGGCGAACTTGCTCGGCTGGAACTCGACGACCTGGTACTCGGCCACGCCGGCCCGGTGGAAGGGGTCCTCGGCCAGGATGGCGTCCAGCGCGGCCCGCTCGCCCACCCGGGCCAGGATCACGCCCCCGACCCGGGGCACCTGCGCCCCCGAAGCCAGGAAGTGCCCGGCGGCGTAGTGCTTGTCGAGGTAGGCCCGGTGGGCCGCAAGATGCTGTTCCACAGCGGACAGTGGCTGCACATAGTGCAGCAGGACAACGAACATGGAGACTCCTGAGACGTTCGGGAGGATTGTGCCGAGAAGCCCGGGCCAGGCGGGACAATGTCCGCATGAGTACCGTCACGATCTACCACAATCCCCAGTGCGGCACCTCCCGCAACGTCTTGGCTGCGCTGCGCGAGGCCGGCATCGAGCCCGAAGTCATCCAGTACCTCAAGACCCCGCCGGACCGCGCCACGCTGCAGCGCCTGGCCCGTGATTGCGGCGTGGGCGTGCGCGGCCTGCTGCGGACCAAGGGCGAGCGCTACGAGGCCCTGGGCCTGGCCGATCCGGCCCTGAGCGACGCGCAGCTGCTGGACGCCATGCTGGCCCATCCGGAGCTGATCAATCGCCCCATCGTGGTGACCGAGCGCGGCAGCCGCCTGTGCCGCCCGGCCGAGGTGGTGAAGGAACTGCTGCCGTCGGTCTGAGCCTTCGGCCTCACGGCCCGCCGTCCTACGACGGGCCGCACAAGCCCTCTCGCACAATCCAGAGCATGAAACGACGTGACCTGATCGTCCGCACGCTGGCGGGCGGCCTGCTGGGCGCCAACCTGGGCCGGCCCACCCTGAGCTGGGCCGCGGACGCGCCCGCCCCCGCTGCGCTGGACTGGCTGCCCGGCGGCCGGCCCGGCGCCTTGGCCCGCCAGGCGGTGGCCCTGCTGGCCGACGCCGCCAGCCAGGGCCTGAACCCGCAGGACTATCAGGCACAGCCACTGGTCCAGGCCGTGGCCCAGGCTGCTCAGGGGCAGCCTCTGCAGGCCGAGGCCGCGGCCCTGCTCTCCCAGCGTCTGAGCACCCAGATCCTTCGCTATCTGCGCGAGCTGCACTGGGGTCGGATCAGCCCCCGGCAGCTGCAGCAGAACTACGACGGCCTGCGAGGCGGCAGCTTCGACGCCGCGGTGGTCCTGCAGCAGGCCTTTGCCACCGGCCGGCTGGCCGAGGCAGCCCAGGCCGCCGCCCCGCGCACCGCCTTGTACGGCGCCCTGAAAGAGACTCTGGCCGCCTACCGCGCCATGGGTGCCCCGGCCGCCTGGCAGCAGCCGCTGCCGCCCCTGCCCGCCAGCCGGCCGAAGGGCCGGCCGCCCAAGCTTGAAGCCGGCCAGGCCTGGCCGGGACTGGACCTGTTGCGCCAGCGCCTGCAGCTGCTGGGCGATCTGGACCCCCAGGCTGCCACGCCCGCCCTTTACCAGAGCCCGCTGGTCGAGGCCGTGCAGACCTTCCAACAGCGCCATGGTCTGAACGACGACGGCGTGATCGGTGCAGGCACCCTGGCCGCACTGAATGTCTCACCGGCCGAGCGGGTGCGACAGATCGAACTCACGATGGAGCGCCTGCGCTGGACCCCGATCGCCCAGGGGCCACGCATGATCGCCATCAACCTCCCGGAGTTCGTGCTGCGCGGCTACGAAGTGCATGGCGACGAGATCACGGTGAAGACCGAGATGAAGGTCATCGTCGGCAAGGCGCTGAACACCCGCACGCCGATCTTCGACGAGGACATGCGCTTCATCGAGTTCAGCCCCTACTGGAACATCCCGCCCAGCATCGCACGCAAGGAGACGGTGCCCAAGCTGCGGAAGGATCCGGGCTACCTGGACCGCGAAGGCATGGAGTTCGTCGCCGGTGACGGCCGGGTGCTGCGCGCGGTCAGCAGCGCCAACCTGGACGCGGTGCTGGCCGGCCAGATGCGCATCCGCCAGCGGCCCGGCCCGGAGAACGCGCTGGGCGACATCAAGTTCGTCTTCCCGAACAACGACAACATCTACCTGCACCACACCCCGGCCACCCAGCTCTTCGAGAAGGAGCGGCGGGATTTCAGCCACGGCTGCATCCGGGTGGAGAAACCCGTCGAACTGGCCAGGTTCGTGCTGCAGGACATGCCGGAGTGGACGGAGGAGCGTATCGTGGCGGCCATGACCAAGGGGGAATCCAGCACGCTGAAGCTGGCCCACCCCATCCCGGTGCTGATCGCCTACGGAACTGCGCTGGTCAAACACGGTCGACCCTATTTCTTCGCCGATCTCTACGGGCAGGACAAGCTGCTCGATGCCGCGCTCAGGGCCCGCAAGGTTTCTTGATCCAGGGCATCACGCGGGGGTCGGCCCAGGTCCATGTTGAAAGCATGAGCAAGACACATCACCCGGATCGCCGCCGCTTCCTCCACCGTTCCGCCGGCTTGGCCGCGGGCGCGGTGCCCGCCCTGGTCGCTCCCCGCCAGGCCCTGGCGAGTCTGGCCCAGCGGCGGGAGCTGGCCTTCTACAACACCCACACCCAGGAACGGGTGGATCTGGTCTACGCCGTCGGCAACCAGTTCCTGCCCGATTCGCTGGACACGTTGAACCACTTCCTGCGCGACCACTACAGCGGCGAAGTGGGCGTGATGGATCCAAATCTCTTCGACCTGCTGCACCAGGTGCGCAGCCGCCTGGGCAGCACGGGCGAGTTCGAGGTCATCTCCGGCTACCGCTGCCCGACGACCAATGCCACGCTCAAGAGCACCCGGGGCGGCGGCGTGGCCACGCACAGCCTGCACATGGTCGGCCAAGCCATCGACGTGCGGCTGCCGGGCGTGCCCCTGACCGCCCTGCGCGATGCGGCGCTGTCCCTGCAGGGCGGCGGCGTGGGCTTCTACCCGCGAGAACAGTTCGTCCACATCGACACCGGCCGCGTGCGGCGCTGGTGACGCTCTTGGGCCCCTGCTCAGCGGGCGATGCTCAACTCGTCGGCCAGCGGGGCATGGCCGGCGTCGCGGGCGATCTGCGCGGCCGTGAGGCCGCGGTCATCCCGCAGGTCCACCCGAGCGCCACGGGCCAGCAACAGGTGCACCACCTCCGCATGGCCTTCGCCCGCGGCCCACATCAAGGCCGTCAGACCATGCGCATAGGTTGCGTCGATGGCGACGCCGTGCTCCAACAGGGCGGCCAGCACCTCGGCATGACCCTGGCCCGCCGCGTAGACGGCGGCGGTGCGGTGCATCCGGTCCACTGGCTCAGTGCGTGCGCCAGCTTCCAGCAGCAGGCGAACCAGCGCCACGTTCCCGCCATAGCAGGCGGCCATCAGCGGGGTGACCTCCTCGACCGAGGCCAGGTTCACATCGGCCCCCGCGGAAAGGAGACGCCGGGCCAAGTCATCGCGCCCCCGCTCCGCAGCCAGCAGCAACGCGGTCTTGCCCAGGGGATTGCGCGCATTGGGTGAGGCCCCTGACGCCAACGCACGCTCGACGCCGGTCATGTCACCCTGACGGGTCGCCACCAGCAGCTGAGCATGGACGCTCGGATTGGAGGTGGGCTGGGCCTGTGCCAAGGGCAGCGCGGCCAGGCCGATGAGCCACGCCGCCAGCACACGGTAGAGGACACGGTATGGCGTCATCACAGCGACCTCCGCATGCTGCTGTGCAGCGTGAAAGACCCGTTCCCATTTGTGAAATTTGAGACTATTCTGCGCCCCGAGGTCAAGCGCGCGACCCGACTGTTCGGGCCCCTGTGCAGCAGGTGTCCACCGTCTTTGCCGAGCCCTCCACGCCGCCTCAGCCCCCGAAGAAGAGAGTGGGCGCGCCAGGCCCTCGTGGCCCGGCGCACCGGCAGCAAAGAGGAGACAACATGTCATCACGCATGATGCGGCCTGCGCTCGCAGGTCTGTTGCTTGGCGCCGTTCTGTGGACTGCTCCCGGGGCCGCCCGGGCCCAGGCCGAGATCCAGGGGGCCGCCGCCCCCACGGGCAACCCGGTGCCCAGATCGGTCTCGGTCACTCAAGGCCAGCTGGACGCGGCCGACCGGGACGGCACGAACTTCCTCCACTCGAACATGAGCTATGCGCAGACCCGGTACTACCCGGCCGCGCAGATCAACGCAGGCAATGTCGCCAAGCTGAAGCCGGTGTTCACCTTCCAGACCGAGGTGCTGGAATCGATGGAGACCGCCCCCATCGTGGTCGACGGCATCATGTACATCACCACCTCGTACAACCATGTCTACGCCCTGGACGCGGCCACGGGCCAGGAGTTCTGGCACTACAAGCACAAGATGGGGCCGGTGACGACCTTCTGCTGCGGCCCGAACAACCGCGGCGTGGCCGTGTTGGGGGATCGCCTTTTCATGGGCACCCTGGACGCCAAGCTCATCTCGCTGGACGCCAAGACGGGCAAGGTGCTGTGGATGTCGCAGATCGCCGATCCGGAGCTGGGCTACAGCGAGACCATGGCGCCGGTGGCCGTCGATGGCAAGGTGCTCATCGGCACCAACGGGGGCGAATACGGCATCCGCGGTTTCGTGAAGGCCTTTGACGCCAACACCGGCGCGCTGCTCTGGACCTTCTACACCGTTCCCGAGAAAGGGCACGAAGGGGTTTGGGCGGTCAACGACGCCACCGGCCGCAACATGCTGCGCGACATCGCTGCCGAGAAGGCGCAGCTGGCCAAGCAGGGAGGCGACTTCTACAAGACGCTGGGTGGTGGCGTGTGGATGGCGCCTGCGGTGGACCGTGACACGCACACGGTGTTCTTCGTGGTGGGCAACCCCAGCCCCGATCTGTACGGCGCCGAACGGCCGGGGGACAATCTCTACACCGACTCGATGGTGGCGATCGACCTGAACACCGGCGCCTACAAGTGGCACTACCAGTACGTGGCCCATGACGTGTGGGACCTGGACGCGGTGTCACCGGTCATCCTGACGGAGGCCAGGGACAAGAGCGGCCAGATGCGCAAGGTGGCCATCCACGGCGGCAAGACGGGCCATGTCTACGTGCATGACCGGGCCACCGGCGAGCTGATCCGCTTCAGCGAGGCCATGGTGCCCCAGGAGGCGATGTGGTCGCTGCCCACCAAGACGGGCGCGCGCATGCTGCCGGGCGCCAACGGCGGCGTGGAATGGAGCCCGATGGCCTTCAGCCCCAAGACCCGCCTGGTTTACGCGGCCAACCTGCACCAGCCCATGACCTACCACGTGGAGGAGGCCCAGTACCCTGGAGGCAAGCTGTGGCTGGGCGGAGCCTTCAAGGTGATCCCCGGCGAGAAACAGTGGGGGCGTCTGGCCGCCGTCAACATCGACACCGGCAAGCTGGCCTGGAAGGTGGACACCGAACAGCCCTTGATCGGCGGGGTGCTGGCCACCGCCGGCGGACTGGTGTTCAACGGCGAGGGCAATGGCTACTTCCGCGCCTTCGACGCCAGCACCGGCAAGAAGCTCTGGGAATACCAGGCGGGAGCCGGTGTGAACGCCCCGGCCGTGTCCTACATGGTCCACGGCAAGCAGTACGTGGCCGTGGCCGCCGGTGGCAACACGCAGCTGGACTTCAAGCGCGGCAACTCGGTGGTGGTGTTCGCCCTGCCATGAGGGCGCGCACCATCGCCACCGCCGCCCTGGCGGGCGCGGCGCTGGTCGGCGTGCTGTCGCAGGCACAGATCGACCCGGCGTCTGCGCCCGCGCCCTCGCGCATGGCGCCCACCAACCCGGTGCTGCCCGCCGGGGCGCCGGCCGGGGCCGAGGTCTGCGTGGCCTGCCATGCGCACGCGGGCCAGTCGGACAAGCCGCAGTACCCGATCCTGGCGGGCCAGACGCCGCGCTACATCTACCTGCAGCTGCGCGACTTCCAGGAGGGGCGCCGCCACGACCCCCTGATGTCGCCCATCGCGGCCACACTCACGCGGGACCAGATGCGCGAACTGGCCGCCTGGTACGGCGCGCAGAAGCCCTACGAGCAGTCCACCTTCCAGGTGGACGCGGAGAAGGCCCGGCTGGGCAAGGCCAAGGCCGACGAGACGCTGTGCACCATGTGCCACCTCGGCGGCTTTGCCGGTCAGAACGAGATTCCCCGCGTGGCCGGCCAGCACTATGCCTACATCGTCAAGCAGCTGACCGCGTTCAAGACCCGTCAGAGAACCAACGATGCCGGCAACATGACCGCGGTGTCGGCCACGCTGTCGGACGCCGACATCGAGAACATCGCGCACTACCTTGCAGGGCTGTAGGGGCGGCCCACGGGCCCGAAACGAGCGCAGCTGGCCTTCCCCTAAAATGCCAGATCCCCACGCCGGCGAAGCCGGCGCTGCCCCTGGCCGCCCGCCTCATCTGCGCCCCGTGACCTCGAAGTACCCGGATTCCGTATTGCCCCGCATCCGCGCCCAGGTGCAGGAGACCCTCACCTGCCAGGCGGAAACGGTGCAGCTCGCGCTCGAGATGCATTTCGCGCAGCGGCTGGGTGCCTTGCGCGGGCTGCTGGCCTGCTGCCTGGGCGAGGGCCAGGCAGCCCTGGACGTGGGCGTGGCCCTGGACCTGGTGCATGTGAGCCTGCAACGCCTGCATGTGCGGCTGGAGGACGGCACCGGCGTGCCCGCGATGATGGGCACCGGCGCCTGCGTGCTGGCCGGCGATTACCTCACCAGCGCCGCTTTCAAGGTGCTGATCCGCTGCCGTGATCTGCCGGTGCTGGACCGCGTGGCCCGCACCATCACCCACACCTGCGAACAGGACAACCGCGCGCTCGAAAGCGATCCGCGCGGACGCAGCCGCCTGCGCCGCCGGGCCGCCCTGGACCTGGCCCTGGCGGGCGTGGCGGCCGAAGCCGGCGCCATCCTCTCGGGCCACCCCGAACTGGCCCGGCCGGCCCGCCGGCTGGGCCTGCGCCTGCAGGCCGTGCACGCCCTGACCGCGCTGGTCGAACACAGCGAGGCCGCCGAAGCCGAGGGCTACCGCGCCCGCGTCCGACGGGCCTTGGGCGGCGCGCGCCGAGCAGCAGGCCAGCTCGAGGGTCGGTTGAACCCCGCGCTGGGCCTGGCCGGCCGCGCGGGGGATCTGGTGAACTTCGTGGAGCAGGCGCTGCGCCAGCCCAAGCCGGCGCTGAGCTGAGCCGTCGGGTCGCGGCCGCTCAGCGGCAGAGCCGGGCCAGCGCGGCGTCCAGCGGACGCCAGACCTCGCCCAGGCGATCGGCATCCACCCCCGGCTGTTCCGCCGCCTTCTGCAGCTGCCAGGCCAACTGGGCCGCCTCCGGCTCACCCAGCAGACCCAGCACCGTGCGCAGGCTGTGGCCCAGGTGGCGCAGGGCGGGAGCATCGCCGCCGAGGTAGGCCCGCGTGCCCGCCGCACGGTCGGCCGGAAACTGGGCCAGCGCCCCCGCGCGGAAGGCTTGATAGAGCGCCTGATCGCCGCCGAAATGGCTGTCGATGGCCGCGGCCGCCCCCTGTGGCCAGGCCGGGGTGGACGCCGGTGACGGCACCGGCGGCGGCGCCTCTTCGGCCAGCGCGGCCTCGACACAATCGATCAGGGCCTTCACCGACGCCGGCTTGGGCACCAGCCGCCACACCCCCAGCGCCGCCCAGGCCGCCGGCATGTGAGCCCCCCCCTTCGCCACTGAACACCGCCAGCCGCGCGCTCCCCCGCAGCGCCGGATCCGCCGCCAGCCGCTCCAGCAGACGCAGGCCGGAGTCCCCAACCAGATGCAGATCGGTCAGCACCAGGCTCACCGGTCCCTCGCGCAGCACGGACAGGGCCTGGTCGACCGTGGCACAGGCGTGCAGGGCCACCGGAAGATCCTCCAGGGCCAGGGTGACGAACTGCCGGATGGCGGCATCATCCTCCACCAGCAGCACGCGGGGCTCGTTCACGCCGGGGCCCCCACCGCCGCGGCCTGGGCCACCAGCAGCGGTGGCAAGGCGGTCACCAGCGCGGTCTTGTGCACGACCGGCAAGCCCTCCAGCGCCAGGGCGTAGGGCGTGAGCTCCTCGGGCGTCAGCGAGGTGATGACCAGCAGGCGCATGGCGCTGAACATGGGTTGCGAGCGCAGGGAAGAAATGAGGGCCGCGCCGTCGATGCCCGGCAGCAGCAGATCGACGATCAGCAGATCGGGCTGCCACTGTCCCACCTGGGCCAGGCCGACGATGCCGTCGCTGGCCACCTGGAAGTCGGCCTCCGGCAGGACCCGGCGCAGCAGCAGGCCCACCAGGTTCTGGTAGTGGACCGAATCCTCGATGAGCAGGGCGCGCAGCCGCCGCGCGGGGACGGCGGGCTCTGCGGCCTCCGCGCTGGGCGTGGCCAGCCCCTGCTGGCGGGCCTGCCAGGCCGTCACCGAGGCCGGATCGATCCGGCGGTGGCCGCCCGGCGTCTTCCAAGCCCGCAACTCGCCCCGATCCACCATCAGCTGGACCGAGCGCACTGCCAGGCCCAGCAGACGCGCCACCTCCTGGGTGGTGTAGGCCCCGGAGGGCGGGAGATCGTCTGGGTGGGTCATCCGTGGAAAAGTACCGTCTTGCGCAATTGCATCTATTCTATCAATCTCAAATCTGCAAATTCTGCAAATATGATAAACACATCTGCTCGTTGAACCGTTTTCCCGCTTTCGGACTCCTGCCATGAAAAAAGTGCTTGTCGTGGAAGACCACGCCGACATCCGCCGCCTGATCCGCATGACGCTGGAGTTCGAGGCCTGCGAAGTCTTCGAGGCCAACAACGGGGCCCATGGGCTGGCCCAGGCGCAGGAACTGCATCCGGACGTCATGCTGCTGGACGTGATGATGCCGGGCGAGCTCGACGGCCTGGAGGTCTGCCGACGTGTCAAGGCGGATCCGTCCCTGGCCCACACCCGGGTGGCCATCCTGTCGGCCCGCGGCACCGCCACGGATGTGGAGCGCGGCCAGCAGGCCGGCGCCGATGCCTACCTGGTCAAGCCCTTCAGCCCGCTGCAGCTGATCAAGGTCATCGAAGAGCTCAGCCCGTCCAGCGCCCAGCCATGAACGCCCCGCTGCGCAACCTGCCCCTGCCCGGGGACGCCAACCGCTTCGACTCGGCCTCGGCCGCACAGATGGAGCAGTTGGTCATGGACCTGCGGCAGATGTACCGCGAGCGCAATGCCGCGCTCGAGGAGGTGGCCGCTGCCCACCACGAGGCCCTGCTGCGCCTGGCCCTGGCCGCCGACTACCGCGACACGGACACCGGCAACCACATCGTCCGCATCGGCTACCTGTCCGAGGCGCTGGCCCTGCTGCTGGGTCTGAGCAGCGAGGCCGCGGCCATGCTGCGCAAGGCCGCGCCGATGCACGACATCGGCAAGATCGGCGTGCCCGATTCGGTGCTGAAGAAGCCCGGGCCGCTGGACCCCGAAGAACGCCGGCAGATGAACGAGCACGCCGCCATCGGTGCGCACATCCTGGGGCGATCGCGCATTCCCCTGTTCCAGATGGCGGCCGAGGTGGCCCAGACCCACCATGAGCGATGGGACGGGCGCGGCTACCCGGCTGGTCTGTCGGGGGAGAGCATTCCGATCACCGGCCGCATCGTCGCGGTGGCCGACTACTTCGACGCGCTGACGATGGACCGGGTGTACCGCCCAGCCTTCCGCGTGGAAGAGGCGCTGAGCATGCTGGCCGGCGAGCGGGGTCGCAGCTTCGACCCGCGGGTGGTGGACATGTTCATCGCTCATGCCCCGGCCCTGGTGGCCCTGCGCGACCGCATCAACCAGCATGGCGGCGAGGTGGAGATCCTGGCGGGCGCTGCGCTGCTCAATGTGCGCAAGTTCCTGGCGGAGTTCGGTACCCTGCCCGAAGCCATGGTCGCGGCCGCCCGCTGGGAAGGCGGGGCCGTCCCATGAACGCCCTGCTCTTCGGTGTTCCGGCGGCGGCGGCCCTGCTGAGCCTGGGCATTCTGGGCGCGGGTCTGTACGGCCTGCGGCGCAGCCGCGCCCGCTGCCAGCGCCTGCACGGCGAACTCGAGCGTGCCCAGGCCGAGGTGCGCACGCGTGAGCGCGAACTGCATGTGCTGCTGCACAGCGTGCAGGAGCTGATCTTCCGCACCGACGCCGAGGGCCGCGTGATCTACCTGAACGACCGCTGGCTGAGCGTGGTGGGCGAGCCGGCCCGCCGGGCCCTGGGCCGCCCCCTGCTGAACCTGGTGCCGCCCGCCTGCCGGGGCGACTTCGCCCCGCTGCTGGATGCCCGCATGGGCGCGGCCCGTCGCAAGGGACGCTTCCGGGTGCAGGGCCAGGATGGCACCGTGCGCCACTTCGATGTGTCGGTGGTGCCCTGGTACGCGGGCGCGCAGATCGCCGGCTACTCCGGCTCGGCCGCCGACGTGACCGAGCGCGTGGAGATCGAGCAGCGGCTGAGCGCCCAGCGCGACTTCAGCGCCCTGCTGCTGGAGATCAGCCCCCTGCCCATCTCGCTGGTGGATGAACAGGACCGCTACATCACCGTCAACCAGGCCTGGGAGTCCTTCCGCGGCCTGCACCGCGACGAGGTGATCGGGCGCAGCACGGCCAGCCTGCTCGGCCCGGCGCAACTGCCGCTGCACGAGGAGCAGCGCCAGAAGATGCTGCGCACGGGCCAGCGCATCCGCTATGAAGCACGCATCCCGGATGCGCAGGGTGCCGAGCGCGACGTGGTCATCACCCGCGTCCTGGTGCCCGCCGGTGACGGCCATCCCGCCGGCATCCTCACCGCCCTGACCGACGTCACCGAATTCCGCGATGCCGAGCGGCACATCCGCGAGGCCCGTGATCTGGCCGAGGAGGCCTCGCGCGCCAAGTCGGAGTTCGTCGCCAACATCAGCCACGAACTGCGCACGCCGCTGCAGTCCATCCTCGGCTTCTCGGAACTGGGCACGCTGCGCGCGCAGGAGCATCCCCGGCTGGCCGCGATGTTCTCCGATGTGCACGCCGCCGGCCAGCGCATGCTCGCCCTGGTCAACGACCTGCTGGACGTCTCCAAGATCGAATGCTCGGTCGGCACCTTCCACCTGGAACGCATGGACATCCGCCGCCCGGTGCGGGCGGTGGCGGCCGAGCTCGCCCCCCTGCTGGGTGCCAAGCGCCTGCAGCTGGATCTGCAGCTGGGCGAGTTCCCGCTGTCGGCCAAGGTGGATCCGCTGCGGCTGCAGCAGGTGGTGCGCAACGTGCTGGCCAATGCCATCAAGTTCTCGCCGGAGCGGGGCAGCCTGGAGGTGGGCGGCGAGCTCACCGTGGAGGGTGACATCCTGCTCTGGGTGAGAGATCACGGCCCCGGCATCCCCGAAGCCGAGCTGGAGACCATCTTCGAGGCCTTCGTGCAATCGAGCCAGACCAAGGACGGCTCGGGCGGCACAGGCCTGGGGCTGGCCATCAGCCGCAAGATCATGCAAGCCCATGGCGGCGCCATCACGGCGCGCAACATGCCCGACGGCGGCAGCCAGTTCGAGCTGCGCCTGCCCAGCCGGGGCTTTTCCGACACCCTGCCCGGCGACCTGGCCCTGCAGGAAGCATCACCGGCCGTCCTGGTCTGAACCTACTTCTGCCCCCGAGCACCATGCCCCATCGCCAACCCCCATCCAGCCGCGTTCGGCTGAGCGTGCTGGCCAGCGCCTTCGCGGCCCTGCTGCTGGTCATCGTCTGGTTGTCCGTGTTCGCCGTGCTGGCGTCCAAGCGCAACGATGCGATCGAAGCCGAGCGGCGCCAGAACGTCAACGTCGCCAACGTGCTGGGTGAGCAGACCCTGCGCGTGATCGCCACGCTGGACCAGGCCTGTCGCCGGGTGGCCGACGCGGTCGCCGAGCAACCCGACGAGGTGCCCGACCTGATCCGCTTTGCCAACGAGACCGGCATGGCGCCGCGCATCCTGGCCCAGCTCTCGCTGGTCGGCGCCGATGGCCGCTTCGTCGGCAGCAACCTGGATCCGGACGGCAGCAAGAGCAAGCATGTGGACCTCTCTACCCGCGAGCATGTGCGGGTCCACCTGGATCCCGCGACCCTGCCCAAGGACACGCCGCAGCTCATCAGCGACGGCCTGTTCATCGGCAAGCCGGTGCTGGGCAAGGTCTCCGGCAAATGGACCATCCAGCTCTCGCGCAAGATCAGCGACGCCCAGGGGCGCACCCTGGGGGTGGTGGTGGCCTCGCTCGACCCCAGCTACTTCGAGGACGTCTACCGGGGCGTGGATGTCGGCCCCCAGGGGGTGGTGGCCCTGATCGGCGCCGACCTGAACCTGCGCGCCCGGGTGGTGGGCGGCCAGAGCAAGGGCATGGGCACCCAGCTGGCCCACAGCGCGCTGCTGGAGCATCTGGCCGAGCCCGCCGGCAGCTACCTGGCACCCAGCAACGTCGACGGACTCACCCGGCTGACCGCCTTCCGTCGCGTGGCCGCCTATCCGCTGGACGTGACGGTCGGCACATCGATGGAAGACGCTCTGGCGGCCTGGAACAACACCCGCACGGTGATGCTGACCCTGACGGCCGTGCTCAGCGGTGTGGTGCTGGTGGCCACGGTGAGCTTCGTCATGGGCCTGCGCCGCCTGGAGCGCACCAACGACGCCCTGCGGGTGAGCGAGGCCCAGGCCCAGGCGGCCAGCCGGGCCAAGAGCGACTTCCTGGCGGCGATCTCGCATGAGCTGCGCACCCCGCTGACCAGCATCCGCGGCTTCGCGGAGTTGATGGAGCTGCGTCTGGAGCAGCCCAAGTTCCGCGAGCAGGCAGGGTTGATCCGCAAGGGCGCGGAGCATCTCAACGACCTGCTGACGGAGATCCTGGACTTCACCAAGCTCGAGGCCGGTGCCATGCCCCTCAACGCCGAGCCGGTGGCCCTGCGGCCGCTGATCGACGGCACGGCCAACTTCTTCGCGATTGCCGCGGCGGCCAAGGGCCTGAACCTGACGGCCCGGGTGGCCGAGGACGTGCCCGAGCAGCTCAGCTGCGATGGCCTGCGGCTCAAGCAGATCCTGAACAACCTCTTGTCCAACGCCGTGAAGTTCACGCCGGAGGGCCAGATCCAGCTGCTGGTGGAACGCGACGTGGACAGCGTTCTCTTCCAAGTGCAGGACACGGGACCGGGTATCCCGCCTGAAATGCAGGAGGCGGTGTTCGAGCGCTTCCGCCAGGGCAATGCACGGGTGAGCTACGAGCACGGCGGCACCGGACTGGGCCTGGCCCTGGCCCGCGGTCTGGCCGAGCTGATGGAAGGTGAGCTGACGCTGGTCTCCCGCCCGGGCGAAGGCGCCTGCTTCACCCTGCGCCTGCCGCTGCGCCAGGGCTGAAGCCCTCCCACCCAAGCAAAAGGGGCTGCCATCGGCAGCCCCTTTTGCTGTGCGGGTGAGCACCATCAGGCGCTCACCGCCATCACTTCTTCTTGGCAGCGGCCTTCTTGGCAGGCGCCTTGGCGGCGGCCTTGACAGCCTTCTTCGCCGGTGCGGCCTCGGCCTTCTTGGCAGCCTTCTTCGCGGCGGCGCGCGGATCCACCACGGCCTTGAAGGCGGCGGCCGGCGTGAAGCGGGCGGTCTTCATGGCGCCGATCTTGATGGCTTCGCCGGTGGCGGGGTTGCGGCCCTTGCGCGCGGCGCGCTGGGCTTGCTTGAAGGTGCCGAAGCCGGCGATCGTGAAGCTCTCGCCCTTCTTGACCGAGGTCATCACGGTCTGGGTCAGGGTCTCCAGCATGCGGGCTGCGGCCGCCTTGCTCACCTCGGCCTTGGTGGCCAGCAGTTCAATCAGTTCGCTCTTCTTCATCGATGTCTCTCTTCGCCGGCGACATGCCGGCGCGCCGTGATTGTCGCGCGCTTCTGACCTGCTGCAGAAGGCCCGCTGCGCTCAGCGGTGCGTGACCCATTCACGTCCGGCCTGACGCAGATGCTCGTGGGCGTTGAACACCGTCAGCCGCGGCCCCCGGCGGCCCACATGCAGCTGGGTCACGCCGGTGTTCACCAAGACCGCATTGAGTGCCAGTGCCACCGGCGTCTGCAGGCCCAGCAGGGCCTGCGCGATGACGGCGATCGGCCCCCCGGACGTGAACACCAGCGCATCCTGGTGGGCGGGCAGTTCCGCGCACAGGCGGTCCAGCGCCTGGCGACAGCGCTGCTGGAAGGCCGGCCAGGTCTCCGGATAGTCGCCGTCGTGCGCCCCGTCCACCCAGCGCGCCATGGCGGCCTCGAAGATTTCCTGGAAGCGCTGGCGCGGCGCGGCCGCTGCCGCAATGTCCTGCTGCAGCAGGGCCATGTCGGCGTAACGGGGCCAGGCCGCCCGCAACAGCGCCAGGTGATCGAACTCGTTCCACTCGGGCCGCACGTCGGGATCGGCGATCACCCCGCCACCGGCCAGGCAGTGGATGGCAGTGGCCCGGTGGCGGCTCAGGCTGCCGCAGATCACCCGCGCATCGCACACACCCGCGCCCTTGAGCGACTGGCCCAGGCGGCGAGCCTGGGCCACGCCGCGGTCGCTCAGGCGGTCGTAGTCCTCGGCGCCGAAGCTGGCCTGGCCATGGCGCACCAGATAGATCGTTCCCACCTCAGCGCCCCGCCCTCATCGCCCGACGGCAACGCCAATGCAGGTAGTGCACGAAGATCCAGAAGTTCTTGAAGGCCGGGTTGCGCGTCTGCCGGTGGTGGTAGCGGTAGTAGATCTGCTGGGCGATGGCCGAGAGGCGGAACAGGCCGTAGACCTCGTAGAAGGCCCAGTCCTCCGGCACGAAGCCGGTCTTGGCCACGTAGTAGTCCACCACCTCGCGCCGGCTGAGCATGCCCGGCAGGTGGGTGGGCTGGCGGCGTGTGGCCTGGGCCAGGAAGTCGTCGTCGGCCTGCACCCAGTAGGCCAGCAGGTTGCCCAGGTCCATCAGCGGGTCGCCCAACGTGGCCAACTCCCAGTCCAGGACACCCAGGATGCGGGTGGGGTCCTGCGCGTCCAGCACCAGGTTGTCGAAGCGGAAGTCGTTGTGGGTGATGCAGATGCGTTCGGTGCGCGGCAGGTGCGCCATCAGCCAGTCCATGATGCGCTCGCCACCCGGCACGTTCCAGGTGCGCGCATCCCGGTAGCGGCGGCTCCAGCCCTCGATCTGCCGACGGGCGTAGCCCTGCCCGGCCCCCAGATGGGCCAGGCCGGCCGCCTGGTGGTCCACCTGGTGCAGGGCGATGAGCGTGTCCAGCACCTTCAGGCACAGGGTCCGCACCTGCTCCGGGGTCTGGGACCAGCCCCGCGGCGGATTGCGCCGCAGGATGATGCCGCTGACACGGTCCATCACGTAGAACTCGGCGCCGATGACCGCCGGGTCCTCGCAGTGCGCGCGCATCGTCGGCACGAAGGGAAAGACCGGCTTCAGGGCGGCCTGCAGGCGGTATTCGCGGCCCATGTCATGGGCCGACTTGGCCTTGGTGCCCGCGGGCGGCCGGCGCAGGATCAGGTCCTCGTTGGCGTAGGCCACGCGGTAGGTCCAGTTCGAGGCGCCACCGCTGTACTGGGTGACCTCGGGCTGACCTTGCAAATCCGGCAGGTGCTGCCGCAGCCAGGCGTCCAGTGCGGGGATGTCCAGTTCCTCGCCGGGCCGCACGGCGCCGGCGGTGTCGATGATCGGCGTGCTCATGCAGACCTCGCCGGACGCTGCATGCGCAGCTGGAGCTGGGCCATGCGGCGACGCAGCGTGGCCAGATACCAGCGGTGGGGCAGCCAGCGCTTGAGGCGCCAGGCGGTTCGGCCCTCGGGGTGGGTCAGGATGTGAGCCTGCCCCTGGTTCAGACCCCGGTGGATGCGCCGCGCCACCTCCTCGGCGCTCACCCGCGAACGCTCCACCAGGCGCTGGGTGGTGCGCTCGGCGTCCGGCGTGGCCGCGCGCATGTGGCGCGCCAGGTCGCTGCGGAAGAAGGCCGGACAGGCCACCGCCACCTGGATGCCGTCGCGTTCGAGCTCGAGCTGCAGCGTTTCCGAGAGCGCCACCACGGCCGCCTTGGTGGCGTTGTAGGCGGCGGCTTCGGGCAGATGGATCATGCCGGCCATCGAGGCGATGTTCAGGAAGGTGCCGCCCCCCTGCCGACGGAACAGCGGCGTGAAGACCTTGCAGCCGCGCACCACGCCCAGCAGGTTGATGTCGACGATCCACTGCCAGTCGGCCAGGCTGACGTCGGCGATGCCGCCCATCTGCGCCACGCCGGCGTTGTTGACGACCACGTCCACCCCGCCCCAGGCCTGCTGCAGCCAGTCGGCCGCGGTCTGCAGATCAGACTCGCGCGTGACGTCGCAGTGCAGAAAGTGCACCGGCCAACCATGGCCGGCCAGGGCTTCGACGGCCTGGGCGCCCTGCGCATCGTCCACATCGCCGATGCACACCGACGCACCCTCTTTCGCAAAGCATTCGGCCAGCGCCCGGCCCAGGCCCGAGGCCCCGCCGGTGATGAAGACGCGGCGGCTCATGCGGCCTCCTGCCGATGCTGGAAGCGCCGCAGCTCCTGACGCGCGACCATCGCGCAATGCACCTCGTCGGGTCCATCGGCCAGGCGCAGGGCCCGGGCCATCAGGTGAAGACCGGACAGGGGCACATCGTCGGACAGGCCGCAGCCGCCGTGGATCTGGATGGCCTGGTCCACCACCGACTGCAGCACATTGGGCGCCACCACCTTGATGGCCGAGATCTCGGTCATGGCGTGGCGCACGCCCGCGGTGTCGATCTTCCAGGCCGCGTACAGCGTGAGCAGCCGGGCCTGGTCGATGGCCATGCGCGCATGGGCCAGTTTCTCCAGGTTGCCGCCCAGCTTCAGCAGGGGCTTGCCGAAGGCGGTGCGCGACAGGCCGCGCGCCACCATCAGCTCCAGCGCGTACTCGGCCGCGCCGATGGCGCGCATGCAGTGGTGGATGCGCCCCGGGCCCAGACGTCCCTGAGCGATCTCGAAGCCCCGGCCGTGGCCGAGGATCAGGTTCGCCTTGGGCACGCGCACGTCGTCGAACTGCACTTCGCCGTGGCCGTACGGGGGGTCGTATTGCCCCGCGGCCGGCAGCATGCGCAGGATCTTCACCCCCGGCGTGTCCAGGGGCACCAGCACCATGCTGTGGCGGTGGTGGGCGTCGGGCGCCTGTTCGTCGGACAGGCCCATGAAGATGGCCACCTGGGCGCGCGGATGACCCAGGCCGGTGGACCACCATTTGCGGCCATTGAGCACCAGGGCATCGCCCTCCTCCCGCACCGTGGCCTGCATGTTGGTGGCGTCCGACGAGGCCACCCCCGGCTCGGTCATGCAGAACACCGAGCGGATCTCGCCGCGCAGCAGCGGCGCCAGCCAGCGGGCTTTCTGGTCCGGGCTGCCGTAGTGGTACAGCACCTCCATGTTGCCGGTGTCGGGGGCGTTGCAGTTGAAGACCTCGGCGGCAAACTCGCAGCGGCCCATGGCCTCGGCCAGCGGGGCGTACTCGACCGTCTTGAGCCCGGCGCCCAGTTGCGGATCGGGCAGGAAGAGGTTCCAGAGCCCGGCGGCACGTGCCTTCTCTTTCAGGTCGTCGACCAGGGGCACGGTCTGCCAGCGGGTCCAGTCGCTGCCGCCGTTCAGGCGGTGGTTGGCCTCGCGGTAGGCGGCCTCGGCCGGCAGCACATGCTCGGCCATGAAGGCCTGCAGGCGCTCGAGCATCTCTCGGCCCCGGGGGCTGGGCGCAAAGTCCATCGCTGTCTCCTCATGGTTCGTCGGGCCTGTGGCCCTGTGGGGGACGATGGTAGAAGGGCCCGATACTGTGAATGAAGTGATTTGTTTTAAGCATCCGACATGAAAGATGTTCATCGTCCTCGCGAGTCCATGGATCTGAACCTGCTGCGGGTGTTCGAGATGGTCTACCGCGAACAGCATCTGACCCGATCGGCCGAGGCCCTGGCCCTGACACCTTCCGCGGTGAGTCACGCCTTGCGCCGCCTGCGCGAGCAATTGGGTGATCCGCTGTTCGTGCGGGACGGCAAGCTGATGCGCCCCACGCCGGCCTGCCTGCGTCAGGCGCCGGCACTCATCACCCAGCTGGCCCAGCTGCGCCAGATGCTCCAGCGCTGGGGACATTTCGAGCCGTCCCAGTCTCGGCAGCGCTTTCGCATCGGCATGCCCGATGCGGTCGAGCTGATGCTGTTGCCGGCGCTGCACCATGCCGTATCCGCCTTGGCGCCGCTTTGCTCCATTGTGAGCGCACACTTCGATCGCGCTGGCCTGGGACGTCAGCTGGCGGCCGGTCAGCTCGATCTGGCCATCGACGTGGCCCAGCCGATGGTGGAGCCGGTGCGGCACGGGCACTTGCTGAGCGACGCCTTCTGCCTGCTCGCCCGCGCGGGGCATCCGCTGGGCGGCCCCCCTGCCCTGCCCGACTATCTGGCCGCGCGCCACGTGGCCGTGTCCTCCCGCGCCACCGGCGTGGTGATGGAGGATGCCACTCTGGCCCAGATGGGCTTGCAGCGCGAGGTAGCCGTGCGCTGCCAGAACTACACCAGCGCGTTCCGCGTGCTCAGCGGTTCGGATCTGCTGCTGACGGTGCCAGCCCGGCTGGCCGATGCCGTCGCTCCGCCGGGTCTGCAGCGCTGGCCCCTGCCCTTCGAGCTGCCGGCCGTGCAGTTGCACGTGTACTGGCACGCCCACAACGAAGGCGACCCGGCCAACGACTGGCTGCGGGCCCGGGTGCTGTCGCTGGCGGGCTGAGCCGGCTCAGCCCGCGTCGCCCAGTTCCGCCGCGATCTGCAGCAACTGCTGGGGCGTGGGCTTGTCCCACTGTTCGCCCAGGCTGCCCACCGCGTAGTAGCGCACCATCTCGGGCAGCACCATCGGGTGCTGCCAGCCGCTGGTCTGCAGCCGCTTGCGGATGGACGGGTGCACTTGGCGGCGCTCCATGTCGGCCAGCAGATCGGCCGACAGAGCGGCCTGCCCTTCCGGCGACATGGCGGCGATCTGCTCGACCACCTGTTCCCGGCGGCGTCGGATCCATTCCTCGGTCCAGCGGGTCTGCCGCTTGGCCTGGGCTTCCCGGCTGCTGTCCGCACCGCGTGCATCGGTCCCTGCGGCAGGGCCGGCCAGCACACCACCTTCGCCGCTGTCGGCTTCGCGCGGTGGCGGCACCTGGCCGGGCATCAGCGCACGCAGATAGCGGTAGGGGTCTTTCAGCGGCTGAGGGAAGGAGGAGGCCGCGCGCTGCGCCAGGATCTCCAGCGCGGCGGCCATGGCTTGCCCTCCGTATTCCTGCAGCAGGTCCTCGGCCTTGTCCTCGTCCACCCCCAAATCACGCGCCCGCGCCACCAGGCTGAGGTCGATGGGCTCGGGCGGCGCCTTCAGGGCCAGCGGCGTCTGCGACTTCGGCCGGATCAGGAACTGGATCTCGCTGATGAAGCGCCCTTCCTTGTGTTCCTGCAGTTCCACCTCCAGGTCCGTGACCGCGCTGACCTCGGCCATGGCCGGCTTGAGCGTGTCGCGCTTGAAAATGCGGTATTCGAGCTTGGCGGTGCGCTCAGAAGGGGGCTGACCGCTGAGCACCGGATGCCACCAGCGCCAGGGCTGGCGGGAGGTGCGCCCGATGTCCTTGTAGCGGGTGCAGATCTCGTAGAGCGCGATGCCGGCGTGCGAGCGCAGCTGGCTGATGATCTCCAGCTTCAGGCGCGCGAAGACGGTGGGCTCCAGCAGTTCCTGCTTGAGATTGACCGCGTAGGACCATTCCACCCAGACCTGGCCACGTTCCTTGGTCAGGCGCGCGTGGGCCAGCAGGCCGGACACGTTCCACGCAGCACCTTCACCGGTGGTGGGCGACTGCCATTCCACCGTGGTCGAGACCATGGCCCTCAGGTGCTTCTTGATCAGTGCATGGTCGTTGGAATCGAAGTCCACACCTCGGACCACGCGGTCCAGCGGGACCCGGAAGACATCCTTGTCCAGCCCCTGATCCTGTGCTTCGTACAGCAGCACGTTGTAGGCCTTGCGCCCCAGCGAGGTGATGCGGGCCGACTTGGGCACGATGGCCAGGGTGTTGACCGGCTTCTTCAGCGGGGCAGGGGAGCGAACCGCACCCGCAGCCGACGCCCGCAGTGCGCGCGTGGAGGCGGGGGCCGACCCCGCATCCGGGGCCGAAAGGGCGGGGGCGTCGGGCTCCAAACTCGGCATGGCCACACTCTACCTCAGATGTGATTCGCGATCTTCACGTGTGTTTCCCGGAGGCCTGCGATCGAGTCTTCCGCCTCGGAGACAGGTGAGGGGAGGCCCGCATGCGAATTCCCGAAGAAGCTCACCCGGAGAATTTTCAGGAGATGACCCGACCATGCGCGCCAGGGGAGGGTGGCAATGTGGTTCCCGATCCTGAAAACTCTCCGCCGAGACTGCATTCCTGCCCGGGCCGAGCGAAAGCGCGGAGGATTTTCGGGGGCGGCGATGCAGCGACACGATCAGGGCGCGGCCTTCGTTGTCATTCGGGCGGCCGGCCGGCCGCTGTGGCCGGCATCGCTGGGCCCAGTCGCAGGCCGGAGGTACGCTCGTTTCCCGTTTTTTCTCACCTGAGAGGGTGCTGGATCCCTCAAGGCCTCTCACAGGGGCCCGATGGTTCGGCGAACACCCGAGGAGAGGTGCGGACAGGGGACATTCCCCGTGTCCCCTCACCCTCCTTCCCGAGGAATCGCCGGAATGTCCCGCATCCCTGCACGCCAGTTCCCGAACACTCTCCGGTGGCTCCCGAATCCACTCACCAGGAAGTACCTAAGTACTTGTCACATCGAGAGAAAGTGGCGGCTAAAGGTATTAAAGGGTTTGAAGGAATTAGAGCTATCCAAAGGCAGGGGGCTCTTTCAGGGCAAGAAAGTCCCCTGCGCGGTTAACAACCGCCAGGGCTCTGTTCAAAAGAAGGGGTGTTGAACGGTTCAACACGTCCTTGACGAACATCTTCCCTTTCCACGGAGAGCGTTCCTTGACAGAATACGGTTCCATACGCATATCGTTGTCAAGGGCATCGCACCTTGTCGACAAGGAGAGTTCCATTGGACCGCATCGCCTTCAAATCGCCAGCACCCATTTCGCTGGCCGACATTGCCGACCAGGCCGAACGCGCAGTCGCCATGATGGCGCAAATCCGCACGGCCATGCTGGCACCGACCGCGCGCAAGCTGCCACCGATCTTCAACCTCAGCCAGCTGGCCGCCCTGTGTGGTATCGAGAAGGGGTCGTTGAGTCATCGATTGAGCAAGAGTGATTTGCCTGCCGGCAAGCTCAATGAGTCGGGCAGCCGGCGGGAGTTCAGCCTTGAAGAGGCGAGGGCCTGGATTCGCGAGTACCGCAAGGAGTGGCTGCGTCCGGCGGGCGCAGAGGCCGTCACCATCAGCATCGGCAACTTCAAGGGCGGCGTCAGCAAAACCACAACGGCCGTGACCCTGGCGCAGGGTCTGTCGCTGCTGGGGCACCGGGTCTTGGTCATCGACACCGATCCCCAGGGGTCGCTCACCACGCTGTTCGGCATCCTGCCGGATACCGAGGTGGAAGAGGGCGACACCATCCTGCCGCTGGCCATGGGCACCGAGACGTCCATCCGCTACGCCATTCGGCCGACTTACTGGACCGGCATTGACCTGGTCGCAGCGGCCCCGGTGCTGTTCGGTGCGGAGTTCGCGTTGCCTGCGCGGCAGACCCAAGAACCCGGCTTCGAGTTCTGGCGTGTCCTGGATCTGGGCATCGATGATGTGCGCGACGAGTACGACGTGATCATCATCGACACGCCTCCGGCACTGTCCTACACCACCATCAATGCCTTCATGGCGTCCAACGGCATCATCATGCCGCTGCCGCCCAACGCCCTGGACTTTGCCTCTGCCTCCCAGTTCTGGAGCCTGTTCTCCGACCTGACGGCCGAGTTGCTCACCAACCGGGGCCTGACCAAGGAATTCGATTTCATCCACATCCTGCTGGCGAGAGTGGATTCAACCGATGCCGCGAGCAACATCGTGCGGCAGTGGATCGGTCAGACCTATGCGGAGAAAGTCCTGCCCGTCGAGATCCCGAAGACGGCGGTGACCGGCGTGACGGCCGCGGAGTTCGGCACTGTCTACGACGTGGCGAAGTACGACGGCTCCGCGCGCACGTTCAAGCGGGCGCGTGATGCCTACGACTCCTTCGTCGGGCACATCGACGGTTCCATCCGGTCCGTCTGGGCGAAGCAGGCGGCCGCCGCGGGGCAGGGCAGGGCAGGGGTGTTGAACGGTTCAACAGGGGCGAGCAAGCAGGGGGCTAAGCGATGAGCAAGAAGTTGGCAGCCAAGGCAGGTCTGATTCAGGCGTTGAATCTGCCTCCGGTGACCGCACAGCGCGCAGCCGCAGAGCCTTCGCAAGAAGTCGCGCGGCCGAAGACGGCGCCGGGTTCGATGCTGCAGTTCATGTCGACGCAGAGCGCCGCCATCAAGGAGGCGGAGGACCTGAAGGAGCGTCTCAGAGCTTTCGACGGTGCGAGCCCGGTGCGTCTGCTCGATCCTCAGACCATCCGGCCCTCGAAGTGGGCCAACCGCCACGACGCTTCGTTCGAAAGCGCAGACTTCGCCGAGTTGAAGTCGGAGATCGAATCGGCGGGTGGCAATGTGCAGCCCGTGCGGGTGCGTCCGCTGCCGCGCGTGTTGAACGGTTCAACAACTGCTGCCGAGTACGAGATCGTGTTTGGTCACCGGCGGCATCGGGCCTGTCTCGAACTGGGCATTCCCGTGCGCGCCCTGGTGGAAGACGCTTCCGACCAGGAACTCTTCGAGGCCATGGAGCGGGAGAACCGTGGGCGGAAGAACCTGAGTGCGTGGGAGCAGGGCTGCATGTACCGCAAGGCGCTGGATGAAGGGCTCTATCCCTCTTTGCGCAAGTTGGCGGAATCCGTCAAGGTGGACGTCTCCCTGGTGTCCAAGAGCGTGTCGCTGGCCCGCCTTCCTGAGGCCGTGGTGGCAGCGTTTCCGTCTCCCCTGGACATCCAGTTTCGTTGGGCGCAGCCCCTGGCCGAAGCCTTGCAGAAGGATCCGGACGGTGTGCTCCAACGTGCCAAGCGCCTGAAGGAAGAGGGGAGGGCGCTCACGCCAGTCCAGGTGTTCGAGCGGCTCTGCAAGCCCGAGGAGGGGGAGGTGCCGCGTGACCGATTGGAGGTGTCTTCGCACCGGCTGCTGCGGCAGGGCAAGTTGGCGGCCACGGTTCAGTCGGATGCCAAGGGGCGCGTGACGGTGAAGCTCGAGCCGTCGACGATCACCCCGGAGCGCTACCAGGCCTTGCTCAGCTGGCTGGACGGGTTTGTGAAGACCTGATCATTGCCCGTTGGCAAGATGAGCAGACGAGAGGGGCGACAGCCCCTCTCTTTTTGTTCGATCATGCCGTCCTCTCCATCAAGACTGCCCAACGATCGTGCCGTACGGTGGTTCGTGCGAAGGTTGGTGATGCAGAGAGGGCAGGGCAGGGGAGGCGGCCCATGCTTGCCGAAGGCTCGGCATGCGTCCGCAATATGACCGCCGGCTGAACGCTGGAGCGGGGAGGGCGCGGCCTTCGCGGCCCAGCCGTTTCCTCCATCACGCCAAAGGAGCATCGCAGCCTGCGTGTCGATGGGTCGATTGCGGGTGTCTTCCAGGGCGAAGACCGGCAGCACGCTCCCTGTGGCGGGTGTCCCGCGCGGGCTTGCGCCGATCCGTCGCCCTGCCCATGTGACTTGCTGCCGGATCGACCGCGCAGAAGCGGGGGCCGGTCTGTGCCGGCGGTTGTGCATCGAAGGCTGTGCTGTGAATGGTCATGAGACAGGTGTGCCGCGCATGCCGCTGTTTGCCGTGACGCCACGCACAGCAGCACAGCCTTGCGGGCCTTTGGCGTCGGGGTGTTCGATAGCCGCTTGAAAGCACTTCCGCAAGGCTCGACGACATCTGCCGCTTGCCACGGGCTTGGCCGTCGTCTGCTGTCGGAGCGTCCCGGGCAGGACATGGCGCCATACGCGATGCCGGGCGTTCAGGGTCGAGCGTCTCGTGGCATGAGGCCCTGCAGTCGGGCCGTGTGCCCACCCGGCGCGATGCATCGCGCCGCCCCTGGGGCCGCTGCATCCTGTCTCGATGCGCTCGGGTGGGTCGCCGCCTTGAGGAATCAAGGCGGGCGATTCCCGGCTCTCCCGCAGTGTTCGGCACAACCGGGCGCATCGCTTCCTGGCTGCTGCCGCTGGATGCGCCAAGTCCTTGAAAAGCCTGAGTTTTTTTGAGCCGACCCAGAATCGCCACGCTTTGACAGAAAAAAATACAACTAAGATTATTACGATAATCTTAGTTATATTGTGAAGGCCCTGGAAATGCAGTCGCTGGGCCCAGGCCTGGCGGCAAGTCCGCTGTACGGGCCAGGCTCGCGCCGGGGCAACGCGGGGGGCAAATCGGCCCAGCCTCTCTGCGCGCCTGCGGAATCAGGAACTCGGGGCGAGACCGGCAACCGAACCTGGCGCCACACGGCTGCGTCGCACGATCCTGTGATCGGCCTGCTCAGTCGCGCGGCGCGCAGACAGGTTCTGTCCGTGGAGGCACGGAAGCATCAGGCCATGAACAGCGTCAAACGGGCAGGCAAGGAGTGGATCGTGCTCTCCGAGGAGGCGTTCCCTTCGGTGCCGGCCTCCCCTGTTCTGCTCTCGGGCCAGGATTTGACGCGGAATCAGACATTGGTGATCGGGGAGTCCGCAGCACCACAACAGATGGTTGAGCGGGCCGCGGACTGGGTTGCAACCCACCTGGTCGGTGGGCGCGATCAAGGGCGCCCTGGTCGTATCAGCGGTGAGGCGCTGCCGTGCTGCGGTCCTGGCTGCGTTGCACCGCGTCCTGCAGCTGACGCTTCATGTCATCGAAGGCGTCGCGCAGGGCGACATAGGCGTCTTCGCCCCGGGCCTTGTCCACACACAGCTCGCCGCCCGGAAAGGTCAGGTCGATGCGCACGGCGAAATGCCTGCCCTGGTGTTTGTGCTTGTCGTCTACGGCCAGGGTGACCCGGCAGGACATGAGGTCGGAACGGAACTGATCGAGCTTGTGCACCTTTTCCTGCACCGCAGCCTCCAGGGCTGCAGAGGGCTCCATGCCGACAAATCGAAGTTGCAAGGGTTGCTTCACGGGGAACTCCTGTTGGATGTCCAACGATCAGTCATGCAGGGCGGCGGGGCCTTGATCTACCACAAGATGGCAGCGGCCTTGCGATTTGCGGGTGCTGGACGGAGGCCCTCGCAATTCCCTGGCACCGGGATCGCCGCACCACCGCGGAGCCGCCCGATTGTGTATGCTGAAATCGTGTCGGCTGGGTGGGGGACGTCAGGCCTCATCCCACTGCCCACGTTGTCTGAGTCCACGCAACTTTGATCCCGCCGCGATGCCCTGGCCTGGGGCTTCGCTGGGCTTGTGCGGAGGCCGCAATGAGTCGCATCCTGGTGTGCTACTACTCTCGCACCGGCTACACAGAGCAGGTGGCTGGCAAGCTGGCCAGGCTGCTGGGCGCGGACCTCATGTGCATCCGGGAACGTCGCCCGCGCACGGGGATCGGCGGTTATCTCCGGTCGGCGTGGGAGGCCCTGCAGGGCCGGGATGCGGACATCCTGCCGCCCGACACCTGTCTGAAGGACTATGAGCTGGTGGTACTGGGCACGCCGGTGTGGGCCGGTCACGCCGCCTCGCCGGTACGCACGCTCGCCCGCCAGCAGAGGGATCAGATCCGCCACGCGGGGATCTTCTGCACGCTGGGCGGTTCAGGCCAGGTTGCGGCACTGGCCGACCTGGCGCAGGATCTGCACCAGACCCCTTGGTCCACCCTGGCATTGACCGACGGTGAGATCGAGGTCGAAGGCTACGAAGAGAAGCTGACCAGTTTTGTGGCTGCCCTGCGCAGCCGCCTGAATGCGGAACCTGCCGGCCGTGCCGGCATCCTGGGAGTGGACCATGGCAGAACACAGTTCGATCCGGCATGTCTCGCCCCGCAAGCGCAGCCGCCGGCCGCAGAACGATGCCGCCGGTGAGGCCGCGCTGCCGCCCATCGTCGAGCGTCCCGACGGCTTCTACTGGCTCGCCGATGGCGACCTGGGCGAGTTCGGCCCTTTCGAGACCTACGAGATGGCGCGCGCCGACCGTGATGCCGTCAGCGAGGAAGCGCTGACCCCGGCCGAGGCATTGGAGGAGGCCGAGCGCGACCTGGGCATGGTCGGTTGGAACGATGCCCAGACGGGGGAGCCGGCCGAAGGCTCGTCCCCGCCGCACCTGCCACCGGAGTAGCCGCGCCCTGTCGGACGTGTGTCCCGCAGAGCTCACGCGGGCCGCCCGATCGTCTGCGACATCAGCACGTGCTGCTGCGTGCCCAGCCGCAGGGCGCTGGCGATGGCCTCCCGGTCGATCCAGGCACGCAGCACGGTTGCCAGGCCGTTGGCCGCGCAGTAGAGCGCCACGTTCTGCGAGATCGCGCCGACCGCGACGCTGGCAAAGCTGTCGCGGTAGTGTATTGGCACGCGGGCCATGCGGCCATGATCCGCCACGTACACCAGATCCAGAGGGGCATCGGCGACGAAGATCTGGTAGCCGGACAGCTGGCGGCGGATGTCGGTCTCGACCATCAGGTTCAAGGCGTGCGCGCAAGGGTCGTATGCATAAGTCCCCTCTGCCATGGCCGCCACGATCAGCGTCTCATGTGCCCCCAATGCGGATGGTGCGGTGCGTTCGCCGTTCTCGCGGTTGACGCCGTCCGCCACCCACAGCAGATCGGCCAGGGTCTGTCGTGCCAGAGGCTCGCCGCAGAAGGCGCGCTCGGAGCGCCTGTGGCGCAGTGCCTGCATCAAGGTGCCGGGCAGATCGAGTTGCGGCGGAGGCAGCATGATCCGGCGCGTGGCGTCTCCCAGGATGGTGGCCGACCGCGGCACGCCCATCGCCCCCAGCATCAACCGCATCAGTGCGCCCACGGCTGCTCCTCCATCAGGGCCACGACCTCGTCATCGGAGACGGATGGAAAGTGGCGATAGTGCGCCCCCACGGCACCGAACCACGAAGGTGTCTCCAGGCACACCACTGCATCGACCTCGGGGCGCAAGGCGCGCAGAGCCTCCTGCGAGGCCACCGGCACGGCAAGGATCACCCGCGCGGGGCCACGCAGCCGCAGGGCCATCAGCGCGGCGCGCACGGTGGTGCCGGTGGCGATGCCGTCATCGACCAGCACCGCCGTCTTGCCGGCCAGGGGGATCGGTGGGCGGCCCTTCAGGTAAAGCGTCCGGCGGCGCTCGATCTCCTGCAAGTGCGCCGGCAACTCGCGTTTGACATACTGGAGCGAGGCTCCGGTGAGAGCCATGGTCTCGTCGTCGTACACCAGCGCGGGATCGGTGCCCTCGGCAACCGCGGCCACGGCCAACTCCGGCTGACCGGGGGCGCCGATCTTGCGCACCAGGAGCAGATCCAGCGGTGCGCCCAGGGCCCGGGCCACCGGTGCCGCCACGGGCACCCCGCCGCGTGGCAGCGCCAGCACCACGACATGGGTCAAATTTTGCGACGCCAGCGCATCCGCGAGGCGTTGGCCCGCTTCGCGCCTGTCATGAAAAGCGGCTGTCATGGAGTTCCTCGTCTGCATGGGGTGCCGCCACCATGGCGCAAGCGGCCATGGCCTGCATGAGGCTGCTCAAGCTGCGACGCAAAAGCCGGGACCTGCCGGCGTCTGTCCGCCCCGCAGATGCGACCACCCGCGATAGCATGCGCGCGTCACGGCGCTGTGCGGTGGATCTCCGCGGACCGATCCGCGGGGGCATCCCACGCGGGAGCGACGCCCATGTGGGTAGTATCGGATCCTGTGGCGTGAGCGGCGGTCGGCGTCGCGCAGGCCCGTGTCATGCCCCATCCATGTCCCTCGTTTCCCCGCCTTTGAACCCCCACACGGCCTGGCCGCGCATCGGTCAGCACCACTTCGCCCATCTGCGGGCGGTGGCCGAGGGCCTGTCCATCCAGGAATCGGCGCTGCGCTACCTGGGCATCGACCACGGCCACCAGGCCGTCACCGCCCACCGGCAGGTGGTGGACCGTCTGCGCGGTCTGGCGCGCCGGCGCGGGCATTCGGCCTGGCGCCTGGTGGGATTGACGATCCGCGTGGGCGCGGGGGACGTGCGCCCTTCCCTGGAAGACTTCATCGCCGAGCGGGAACTCGACGGTTGGACCGAAGCCGAGGTCGCCCAGCTCTACGAGGAAGCCTTTCCCGCCGATGCCCGAGCCGAGCGGCGTCGGCGCCTGCGCGATCGGCAACTCGCGCTGCTGAAGGAACTGCAGGCGGTGGCCGCCGAGCGGCCCTCGCCCGAGGATCGCCTGGAGGGGTGGTTCGATCCGATGACCACGGCACGGCTGGCCCAGGCCGGCATGGTGCTGCTGCGCGATCTGCAGCAGCGCATCCAGGGCGGCGGGCACTGGTGGCGGGGGCTGCCGGCCATCGGCAAGGTCAAGGCCCATCGCCTGGCCCAGTATCTGCAACTGCTCCTGCCCGACAGCGTGCTGCCCCTGCCCCGCCCGTTTCAGCGCGCCGGGTCGGAGCAGTCCATCGTGCTGCCGGCAGACGCGGGAGCGCTGGTGACCGACGGCCTGTTCTCCGGACGGCCCGTCACCCATGGTGCTCCCGGCACCGCCGTGCTCACCGGGGCCCGAACCGATGCGGAGGTCATCGAGGCCTGGGTGGCGGCCCGGGCCGGCACGGCGCCCACCGCCAAGAGCTACCGGCGCGAAGCCCTGCGTTTGCTGTTGTGGCTCACCCATGAGAGGGGCAAGGGGTTTGCCGAGGTGCAGGTGGAAGACTGCCTGGCCTACATGAGTTTTCTGGAGCATCTGCCACCGGCGTGGATCTCGCGTCGCCACAGCACGGTGCTGGGCGAAGGCTGGGCTCCATTCCGGGGGCCGCTCAGCTTGGCCAGCCGCCGCCAGGCCGTGGTGGTGCTCGGCAGCTTCTTCGGCTGGATGGTCAATGTCGGCTATCTCCCCTCTCGCAACCCGTGGATGCTGATCAACCGGCGCACCGGGGACGATGCCCAGCAGTCCATGCTCGACAGCCGGGCGTTCACGCCCGAGGCCTGGGCGGCGCTGCTGTCTCATCTGCAGGCGCAGTCGCCCGATGCCTCCCGGGCACGAATGCTGTTCATCTTGACCTTTGTCGAGGCCACCGGTCTGCGTGCTTCGGAACTGGTGGGCGCCACGATGGGCGCATTGCGCCAGCATCGGGGGCGCTGGGTGCTGCAGGTGCATGGCAAGGGGGCCCGCAACCGGCTGGTGGCCGTGCCGGGTCAGGCTCGCGATGCCTTGCAGGATTACCTCCAGGCCCGAGGCCTGGGGACCCTGGGACATCAGGCGCCCGAGACGCCCTTGCTGGCGCGCTTGAGCGAACCGCATCAGGCCATCGGCTACCAGGCGCTGTATCAGACGATGAAGCGCTGGGTGCGCGATGCCATCCGGGACAGCGAGCTGACGCCGGCCGAAAAGGACGTGGCCCTGCGGGCGTCGCCCCATTGGCTGCGACACACCTTCGGGACCCGCGCGCTCGAACGACGCGCCCCTCTGGAGGTTGTGCAGCGCCAACTGGGCCATGCCGATCCGCGCACGACCATGCGCTATGCCCATGCCCAGCTGGAGCGGCTGCAACAGGAGATGGACGCCGCCTTTGGCGATGATCGCCTGTTGCATGACATGGGCAAGCCCTGAGTCAGTGCCTGGGGGGAATGTACGATGGGGGGTATTTCAACCATGCACGGGGGCAAGACATGAAATCAGCACACGATCTGGTGGCCGCAGCCAAGCAACGCATCGAGGAAGTGGCCCTGGATGGCGCCGAACAGGCGGTTCGCAACGCGGACCTGGTCCTGGACGTCCGGGAGCCGGACGAGTACGCCGCGGGTCATCTGCCGGGGGCCGTGTCGGTGCCCCGCGGACTTCTGGAGTTCAAGCTCAGCGCCACGCCGGCCATGACGCCGCGCGACTTGAAGGTGGTCGTCTATTGCAAGAGCGGCGGGCGTGCCGCGCTGGCGGCCGCTTCCATGAAGGACATGGGCTATCTGCAGGTGGTTTCGCTGGCCGGAGGCTTCGACGGATGGCAGTCGGCGGGATTCCCGGTGGTCCGCCCCGAGCAACCGACCTTCGACTGACGCTCTCCGGGGGTGTCGAGCCCCCGGATCCTCCGGACAAGTGTCGCCTTTAAAATGAACTAACGGCAATTTCCGATTTCTTGGCAATCAGCTCATTTCCGGCCCACCTGCATCGCTGTTAGTTCGTTTATGAATCGACTCGACATTCCCTCTTCGCCCATGGCCGCCTTCGAGTTGGCCTGGGCACTCTGGCAGCGGCGCGCACGGGCCAGGTCGCTGCTGCGAAAGACCACCTCCGAGGAGGTATATGCCTCTGTCTGGGGCGCCCTGGCGCATTGGGCCTGTGCGCGCGGCATGCCGCCCCAGGCACTCCAGGCCGCCGATCTCGCCGCCTTCCTGGCCGAACGGGACGCCACCCACGGGCTCACCCGTCGCCACGCCTGGCGCATCACCCGGCTCGTCGAGCGGGTCCTGCTCATCTACCACCAGGAGCTTGGGCTGCCCCCTGCCACCGCCGTGGCCCAGCTGCTGGAACAACGCCCGGACATCCGCTATGCCAATGCCAGCCGGTTCGACGAACTGCCCGACGCTCTCGGCCAGAGAGACGCTGCGGCCCTGGCGCGTCACCTGGCACAGCCGTCCAATCCGGGCAACCCTTGGCAGATGCAGCGCAACCGGGCCGCGGTGGCGCTGCACCTCGGGGCGGGCCTCACCCCAGCCGAGGTCCGGGCGCTTCGCCTGAGGGACCTTGCTCCAGCGGTCTGCGAGGCCGTGACCTTGCCCGGCCCCTCGGGTCAGGCGGCGCGGCGCGTGCCCCTGCCTGTCTGGGCCCGGCGAGCCGTTCAGACCTGGCGCGAGGCGCGAGCGGCGCTGGGGGTGCCCGGAGAGCAATGCCTGCCTTCCACCCGGTCCACGGGCAAGCCCTGGGGCAAGGTGTCCCACCACGAGGGCGTCAAGGCCGTGCTGCAGCAGGCGGGGCTGGACGCCCAGCGCTGGAGCGCCTACAGCTTGCGGCACAGCTTCGCCCTGCACGCGCTCCACCGCAGGGTTCCCCCTGAGCAGCTCGGGCAATGGCTGGGGGTGACCGAGCCGGACGTGCTCGATCGCTATCAGCGCATCCGCCAAGAGATGGTGGAAGAGGCTGCATGGCTGCACGAAACCTCCTAAAATAAATAGCTTGACCACACCAGCGATCTCGGGTTCGCTTTCCAACCTTCGGCATGTGCTGCGGGTCGGGTTCGTCATCCGGGCTCCGGGTTCAATTGCCTTGCTGTCCTTCACGGGGCGCCAGGACTGTCCCCCGGAGAAACTTCTGCCGTGCGAGCCGGGATGAGCTTCCGCCCAGGGAAGTCCGTCCTCTCCGTGGTCAGCGCTGCATCGACATGCAGACCGCCGGAGCCTCCACCCAAGCGCCTGCGGCCCCCATTCACATGGACGGGAACCCCAAGCCGGCTGCGCGCCGGCCGGATTCCGAACCATCCCCTGTGCGGCGTCATGCCAAAAACGCCCTGCTGAATCTCTGGAGAAGAAAATGGCCAAGGAAGAACTGATCGAGATGCGCGGCATCGTCAACGAAGTCCTGCCGGACTCCCGTTTCCGCGTCACGCTGGAGAACGGTCACGAACTGGTGGCCTACACCGCCGGCAAGATGAAGAAGAACCACATCCGCATCCTGGCGGGCGACGCCGTGTCGCTGGAGCTCTCGCCCTACGACCTGGGCAAGGGTCGCATCACCTTCCGCCACCTCGACCGCAGCGCCCAGCCCTCGGGTGGCGGCGCCCCGCGTCGCCGCAACTGAACACGTTCGGATGTGTGCAGTGTGTCGCGTCCGACGCGACACACACCGGGCCGATGCACATCGCATCGATGAGCGGCTGTGCTAGCGTGGCTGTCAAGGCTCGCCATGGACTGTTGCGGCGGGTGTGTTTGCTGAAGTGCCACCGCCGTGCGTCCCTCGCGTCCATCTGCCCCTTCTTCTTCCTCCCCGGGCCAGCCACGCTGGCTGGAGCGCCCCCCCTTCCTGGTCTTCAGCCTGCTCTGGTGCCTGCTGACGGCCCTGGCCCTGTACCAGGGTGCGCAATGGCAGCGCCAGCGGCTGTCCGAAGCACTCGCCTCCGAAGCACGGCTGGATGCCCAGATCCTGGGCAGCTGGATCCAGGAACGTGGCGCGGAGCTCCGCTTCCTGCAGAGCAGCGCTTACATGGCGGAGCTCTGCGAGCGGATCCGCGGCGGCTCGCAGCCGGCCCATGATCAGCTCGTCAGTCGCCTGCAGACCTTCGTGCGCCCCGACGGCGCCGATCGGGTGGCCCTGATCAACGACGATGGCTCGCCGCTGGCGGTGGCGCCGGCCATGTCGCCCGTGCCGCTGCTCAACCGCCCTGTCCGCCGCGCGGCCGGCATCGCCAGTGCGGCAGATGCGCTCGGCATCGGAGCGCCTTCCGCGGACGCGCAGCAACTGGACATCGTGGTCCCCTTGGTGAATTCGGGGGATCCCCCGCAGACCTACGCGGTGCTGCATGTCCCCTTCCAGCGCCGCATGTCCGAGCTGCTTCGCGAGCGGCTCCAGGCGCGACAGGACCAGACCCTGCGCATCTGGTGGCCCTCGGAGGCCGCCGGCTGGCGCGGTGTGGCCCTGGGCCCCCTGCCAGGCACACCGATGGTCGCCGCCGCGCTGCCGCAGGACGAGGTCGGCGCGCGCAGCCTGCTCCGCGGGACCGACTGGTGGCTGGCGGTCGATCCGGCACCCGCCGCCTTGTGGCAAGCCAGCTGGCCGCTGGCCGCCGGCACGTTGCTGCTGTCCGCATCGCTCTATGCCGTGGTGGCGCTGGGCCGACGCACGCTGCGCCAGCAGTTCCAGCTGAGACACGCCTCGCAGCTCGATCGAAGCCGGGAGCGCGAGCTCCAGGAGCTGGGTCTGCTGGCCGCCATCGCCCAGGCCGCCGCCGATCTCATCTTCGCCAAGGACATGCAGGGCCGCTATTTCCTCTGGGAGGCGCGCGATCCCCACGCCCCCGGGCCGCAGGCCGCCGATGTGCTCGGGCACACCGATGCGGAGGTGTTCCCTGAAGACATCGCCCGGAAGCGCAAGCTGGAGGACGAGGAAGTCCTGTTCACGCAGAAGACCATCCATTACGACCGGGGTGAAAGCGATGGCCGCCAGCTGCTGGTGACCAAGGGGCCGCTGCGCAATGCCCAGGGACAGTTGCTGGGCCTGTTCGGCGTGCTGCGCGACGTCACCGAGACGCGTCAACTCCGCCAGGAGGCGCAGGAAGAGGCCGCGCTGCGGCAGGCGTTGCTCACCAACGCCCACGACGGCATCGTCGTGCTGGACGTTGAGGGCGGCGTGGTCACGGCCAACCCCAGCTTCGCAGCCCTGCTGGGACGCAGCGAAGAGGAGACCGCCGATCTCCACATCTGGGATTGGGATGCCCAATGGTCGCGCGAAGAGCTGCTGTGCAAGCTGCGGGACCCGACCATCGGCGCCCGGCTCATCGAAACCCGCTTCCAGCGGGCCGATGGGGCCCAGGTGGACGTGGAGATCAGCTCCAGCCACGTCACGCTGGGTGGGCGTCGTCTGGTGCTGTGCGACTGCCGCGACATCACCGAGCGCAAGCGCATCCAGGCCGAGCTGGAGCGCCACCGCGAACACCTCGAACAGCTGGTGGTGGAGCGCACCGCGGCCTTGAAGCTGGCCACCGAGCAGCAGCTGCGCACCCTGCAGTTCAGCCAGGACGTGGCCGACAACATGCCCGGCGCGATGAGCTACTGGGACAAGGACCTCGTCTGCCGCTTCGCCAACAAGGCCTATGCCCAGACCTTCGGCACCACACCCGATCAGCTGGTGGGCACCGCGATCGAGTACACCGCCGTGCACGCCAGCTACCTGATGGCCCACCACCATGCGCAGGCCGCGCTGCAGGGCCAGACGCGCGAATTCGAGCTGCAGACGCTTTCGCCCCAGGGCGAGCGCGTCTTCTGGTGCACCTACCAGCCCGACGTCCAGAACGGCGAAGTGCGTGGCGTGTTCGCCGGCTTCCACGACATCACCGCCCGCAAGCAGGCCGAAGTGGCGTTGCAGCAGCTCAACCTGCAGCTGATGCAGGCCCGCGACCACGCCGAGGCCGCCAGCCGGGCCAAGAGCGCCTTCCTGGCCAACATGAGCCATGAGATCCGCACCCCGATGAACGCCATCATCGGCCTGACCCACCTGCTGCAGCGCGAGGTGGCGGTGCCGGAACAGCGGGAACGCCTGGGCAAGGTGGAGGGCGCGGCCCAGCACCTGCTGGGCGTGATCAGCGACATCCTGGACCTCTCGAAGATCGAGGCCGGCAAGATGACGCTGGACATCACCGACTTCGCGCTCGATGCGCTGCTCTCGCGCATCACCGCGCTGGTGGCCGACAAGGTGCGGGCCAAGGGCATCGAACTGGTGATCGACACCGACCACATGCCCGCCCGCCTGCGCGGCGACGCCACCCGCCTGTCGCAGGCCCTGCTCAACCTGCTCAACAACGCCGCCAAGTTCACGGAACAGGGCGTCATCACCCTGCGCTGCACGCTGCAGGAAGAAGGCGGCGGCTGGCTCCAGGTGCTCTTCGAGGTGCAGGACACCGGCCCAGGCATCGCCCTCGAACAGCAGGCCCAGCTGTTCCAGGCCTTCGAGCAGGTCGACAGCTCCCACACCCGCCGCCATGGCGGCACCGGGCTGGGACTGGCCATCACCAAGCGCCTGGCCGAGCTGATGGGCGGCACGGTGGGGGTCGACAGTCAGCCCGGGCAAGGCAGCCGATTCTGGTTCACGGCCCGCTTCCAGATGTCGGCCGCCCCCGCCGAACGGGCCCGCGCGGCGCTGCTGTCCGGTCGCCGGGTGCTGATGGCCGACGATCTGCCGGAGGCACGCCAGGCCCTGGGCGACATGCTGCGCCAGATGGGCCTGGAGGTGCACGAGGCCACGGATGGCGGCGAGGCGGTCGCACGCTGGCACGCCGCGCTGGAGGACGACCGGCCCTACGACTTCCTGGTGCTGGATGCGCTGATGCCCGGCACCGACGGCCTGCAGGCCCTGCGGCGCATGCGCCAGCGCTCGGCCACCCAGGTGCCGCCCACGCTGCTGGTGACCGCCAGCGATGACGCGAACCTCTGGAACGAGGCCCGGGCGGCCGGCTGCGCCGCGGTGCTGCTCAAGCCGGTCACCGCCTAGGCCCTGCTGGATCATCTGGTGAGCCTGGCTTCCCAGCAGGGCGTCGCACTGGAAGTGCGCCCCCCCGATCCGGTCGCCCAGGCCGATGAGGACACCCTGCGGCGCCACTGCGCCGGCGCCAGCATTCTGCTGGTCGAGGACAACCCGGTGAACCTGGAGGTGGCCACCGAGCTGCTGCGCCAGGCCGGGCTGCGGGTGCACACCGCCAGCGACGGTGCCCTGGCCGTGCGGGCCGCGGCCGAACGCCCCTACGACCTGATCCTGATGGACATGCAGATGCCCGAGATGGACGGCCTGCAGGCCACGCGGCGCATCCGCGCGCTGGCCGGCCACGCGCGCACCCCCATCGTGGCGATGACGGCCAGCGCCTTTGCGGAGGACCGCGCCGCCTGCATGGCCGCCGGCATGAACGACCACATCGTCAAGCCGGTCGAGCCCAGGGTGCTGCACGCCACCCTGCTGCGCTGGCTCCCCCGGACTCAGCCCGAGGTCCAACCCTCCCAGGCATAGCCCACGCCATAGACCGAGCGGATCGGGTCGCTGCCGGGGCTGGCGGCCTCCAGCTTGCGCCGCAGGTTGCGGATGTGGCTGTCCACCGCGCGGTCGGTCACGGCCCGGCCGTCCTCGTGCAGCACGTCCAGCAGCTGGTCGCGCGAAAACACCCGGCCGGCGGCGCGGGCCAGGTGGCGCAGCAGGCGGAATTCGGCGGGTGTCACATCCAGTGCCACTCCTTGCCAGCGGGCCCGCAGGGCGTCCTCGTCGATGAACAGGCCACCGGATCCGGTCTCCGCCGTCGGGGTAGCCGTCTGCGACGTGGCCTGCCCCCAGGCCTGCCGGCGCAACTGCGCCTGCACGCGGGCCACCACCTCCCGCGGGCGGTAGGGCTTGCAGACATAGTCGTCGGCCCCGGCCTCCAGCCCGATCAGCCGCTCCACCTCCTCCACCCGGGCGGTCACCATGATGACCGGCACGCGGCTGAAGGTGCGCAGCTCGCGGCACAGGCTCACGCCATCGCGGCCGGGCAGCATCAGGTCCAGCAGCACCAGCGCCGGCGGACGCTGACGAATGGCGTCCAGCACCAGGCGTCCGTCGGCCACGATCTCGGTGTTGAAGCCTGCAGCACGCAGATAGTCCTGCAACAGCGCGGCCAGCTTGGGTTCGTCCTCGACGATCAGCACGGTGCCCGTGCCGGAGGGAGTGTTGGCAACGTCCATCAAGGGGTCTCGCTCGGCATGTCTGGCCCGGTCCATGCCGCTCAGGCGGCCGGCGCGGGATGGGTCGGATGGTGCAGCCGCGGCAGGCTCAGGCGCACGCACACGCCGCCCAGGGGAGAGGCCAGGGCCTCGATGTGGCCGCCATGGGCCTGCGCGATGTTGCGGCAGATGGACAGGCCCAGGCCCGCTCCCCCGGTGCCACGGCTGCGCGAACCTTCCACCCGGTAGAGCCGCTCGAACAGGCGTGACAGCTCTTCCTGCGGCACGCCGGGCGGGGAATCGTGGATCTCCACCCACAGCGCCTCGGCGCGGGCTTCCAGCGACATCTCCACCCGACCCGGCGCATCGGTGTAGCGGTAGCTGTTGGCCAGCAGGTTGTCCAGCAGCTGCTGCAGTCGCCCTTCGTCGCCCTGCACCTGCCAGCCCTGGGCACCGGCGGGCAACGGCAGCAGGCGCAAATCCAGGCCGTGCTGCTCGAAGTGCCAGCGGTGCTCGGCCACCCGACGCTCCAGAAAGTCGGCCAGGGCCACGGGGGCCATGCGGTAGCTCAGCGCCCCCGCGTCGGACAGGGCCAGCTCGTTGAGGTCGTTGACCAGTTCGCCCAGCCGCTCCACCTCGGCGCGCAGAGAGGCCAGGGCCTGCGGCGTCACCGGGCGGATGCCGTCCACCAGTGCATCCACCTCGCCCGCGAGCACCGCCAACGGCGTGCGCAGCTCGTGCGACACATCGGCCAGGAAGTCGCGCCGCAGCGCCTCGTGCCGGGCCAGGGTGTTGGCCAGGGCGTTGAAATCCCGCGCCAGCTGGCCCACCTCGTCGGTGCTGTCCACCTCGACCCGCGTGTCATAGGCCCCCGCGGCCAGGCGGTGGGTGGCCGCGGCCACGCGCCGCACCGGCGCCAGCAGGCGGCGCGACACCCACCAGGCGATCAGCGCGGCCAGCAGGCCCGCCACCCCGGCGATCAGCAGGCTGGCCTGGGCCTGCCGCCGGCCGAAGCGCACGGCACCGCCCTCGGTCACGCTCTGGAACGGCGCCAGCACCAGCCAGCCCACCGTGCGCCCGTCCACCCGCACCGGCAGGCGCTGCATGCCCGGCACCTGGTAGGGGTCGTCTCAGAAAACGGAAAATAAAGCACGCTAAGCCGGTTGCAGCGGCCGTAGCGGCCTGAACTTGCCCGCGCCGATCTTGGCGCTGCTGCGCCAGAGGTAATCGCCGGTCAGGTTGATGTGCTCCCAGCCGAGCGGCGACAGGTACTGCAACAGGCCGTCATCGACGGCTTGACCGTGGCCACGCAAGGCGTTCGCGGCCCGCTCCAGATAGACCGTGTTCCATAGCACGATGGCCGCCGTCACCAGGTTGAGGCCGCTGGCCCGGTAGCGCTGCTGCTCGAAGCTGCGGTCGCGGATTTCCCCCAGGCGGTTGAAGAACACGGCGCGGGCCAGCGCGTTGCGCGCCTCGCCTTTGTTCAGCCCGGCATGCACGCGGCGGCGCAGCTCGACGCTTTGCAGCCAGTCCAGGATGAACAGTGTGCGCTCGATGCGTCCCAGCTCACGCAGGGCGACGGCCAGGCCGTTCTGGCGCGGGTAGCTGCCAAGCTTCCTGAGCATCAGCGAGGCCGTCGCCGTGCCCTGCTTGATCGAGGTGGCCATCCGCAGGATTTCATCCCAATGGGCGCGGACGTGCTTGATGTTGAGCGTGCCGCCGATCATCGGTTTCAACGCCTCGTAGGTGGCATCGCCCTTCGGGATGTAGAGCTTGGTGTCGCCCAGGTCACGAATGCGCGGGGCGAAGCGGAAGCCCAGCAGGTGCATCAACGCGAAGACGTGGTCCGTGAACCCTGCCGTGTCGGTGTAGTGCTCCTCGATCCGCAGGTCGGATTCGTGATACAGCAGGCCGTCGAGCACGTAGGTCGAGTCGCGCACGCCGACGTTCACGACCTTGGTGTGGAACGGCGCGTACTGGTCGGAGATATGGGTGTAGAACGTCCGCCCTGGGCTGCTGCCGTATTTCGGATTGATGTGGCCGGTGCTCTCGGCCTTGCTGCCGGTGCGGAAGTTCTGGCCGTCCGACGATGACGTGGTGCCGTCGCCCCAATGCTCGGCGAAGGGATGTCGGAACTGCGCGTTGACCAGCTCGGCCAGTGCCGCCCCGTAGGTTTCGTCGCGGATGTGCCAGGCTTGCAGCCAGGCCAGCTTGGCGTAGGTCGTGCCGGGGCACGATTCCGCCATCTTGGTCAGGCCCAGGTTGATCGCGTCGGCGAGGATCGTGGTCAGCAACAGGTTTTTGTCCTTGGCCAGGTCGCCTGACTTCAGGTGGGCGAAGTGCCGGGTGAAGCCCGTCCATTCGTCTACCTCCAGCAGCAATTCGGTGATCTTGACGTGCGGTAGGATCATCGCCGTCTGGTCGATCAGGGCCTGTGCGGTATCGGGCACCGCCGCATCGAGCGGCGTGATCTTCAGGCCCGACTCCGTGATGATGGCGTCCGGCAGCTCGTTGGCCAGCGCCATGCGGTTGACGGTGGCGAGCTGCGTTTCCAGCAGCGTCAGCCGGTCATGCAGGTACTGGTCGCAATCGGTGGCCACGGCCAGCGGCAATTCGCTGGCCTGCTTGAGGCTGGCGAATTTCGCGGGCGGCACCAGGTAGTCCTCGAAGTCCTTGAACTGGCGCGAGCCTTGCACCCAGATGTCGCCGGAGCGCAGCGCGTTCTTCAGCTCCGACAGCGCGCACAGTTCGTAGTAGCGCCGGTCGATGCCGGTGTCGGTCATCACCAGCTTCTGCCAGCGCGGCTTGATGAACTCGGTCGGCGCGTCGGTGGGCACCTTGCGGGCGTTGTCGCTGTTCATGCTGCGCAGCACCTCGATGGCGTCGAGTACGTCCTTGGCGGCGGGCGCGGCCCGCAACTTGAGCACGTCGAGAAATTCCGGCGCGTAGCGGCGCAGCGTGGCGTAGCTCTCGCCGATGCGGTGCAGGAAATCGAAGTCCTCGGGTTGCGCGAGCCGCTGCGCTTCGGTGACGCTCTCGGCGAAAGCATCCCAGGACATGACGGCCTCGATGGCGGCGAACGGATCGCGGCCCGCTTGCTTGGCCTCGATCAGCGCCTGGCCGATGCGCCCGAACAGCCGCACCTTGGCATTGATCGCCTTGCCGGATGCCTGGAACTGCTGCTGATGCTTGTTCTTGGCGGCATTGAACAGCTTGCCCAGGATGCGGTCATGCAGGTCGATGATTTCGTCGGTGACGGTGGCCATGCCCTCGATGGCGAGCGCCACCAGGGTCGCGTAACGCCGCTGCGGCTCGAACTTCGCCAGGTCGGCGGGCGTCATCTGGCCGCCCTCGCGGGCGATCTTGAGCAGCCGGTTCTGGTGAACCAGCCGCTCGATGCCGGAGGGCAGGTCGAGCGCCTGCCACGCCTTGAGGCGTTCGATGTGTTCCAGCATGTGCCGCGAGTTCGGTTTGACCGGGGATTGCCGCAGCCAGGCCAGCCACGTCGTCTTGCCGTTGTCGCGGCGCTTGAGCAGATCGTCGAGGCGACGGCGATGCACGTCCGTCAGCGGCTCAGCCAAGGCGTCGTAGAGACGCCGGTTGGCGCGGGTAATCGCTTCGGCGCTCGCCCGCTCGACGGCGTTGAGGGCGGGCACAATGACCGACTGCCGCCGCAGGTGCTCGATCAAGGCTCTGGCCAGCACGATGCCCTTGTCGGTTTGCATGGCCAGCTCGGTCAGCAACTGGACAGCCTGCCGGTAGTGGCCAATCGTGAACGGCTGGAAGCCGAACACCGTTTGCAGCTCGACCAGGTGCTCGCGTCGGGTCTGCTCACGCTGCCCGTACTCGTCCCAGCTTTCGATGCCGACCTTGAGCTGGTTGGCGACCAGTCTCAGCAATGGCGGGAACGGTGGCTCATCAGCGCCAAGGATGACGCCGGGAAAGCGCAGGTAGCAGAGCTGCACCGCGAAGCCCAGCCGATTGGCCGGGCCGCGCCGCTGCCGGATGATGGAGAGGTCGCTTTCGCTGAACGTGTAGTGACGGATCAACTCATCCTTGGTGTCCGGCAACGCCAGCAGGCTTTCGCGCTCGGCGGCGGAGAGGATCGAACGGCGGGGCATGCGGTTTCCTTCTTCTTGAAAACGTAGGTTTGTGACAAGCCCGCCAAGGCAACCGGCGCGGCACGGGAATCAAGGCATTGCGATTCTCGAAAATAGTTCTTGAAATTCTATTCTTGATTGCATATCATCTCAACGAGTTTCGATAAGAAAGGATGCCCATGCGACCGTCTGTTGTGCTTGACATGAAGCGAAGCGCAGTGCGTGAAGCGGTAGGCCGCTTTCGCGCCGCGAACCCGCGCGTCTTCGGCTCGGTGCTGCATGGCACCGACCGGGATGGCAGCGACCTCGACCTGTTGGTCGATGCGCTGCCCGGTGCCACGTTGTTGGACTTGGGCGATTTGGAAGAAGAACTGAAATCGCTGCTCGGCGTTGACGTCGATCTGCTGACTCCCGGCGACCTGCCGCCGAAGTTCCGGGCCAAGGTGCTCGCGGAGGCGCAACCGATATGAGCGAGAACCGCCTGCCCGATTACCTCGACCACATTCAGCAGGCCGCAACCGATGCGCGCAGCTTCGTGGAAGGGATGGCCAAGGACGACTTCTTGGCCGACAAGCGCACCCAGCAGGCCGTCATCATGAGCCTGATCGTCATCGGCGAGGCGGCCACAAAGGTGATGGATGGCTACGTCGAGTTCACCCAGGCGCATGCCGACGTGCCGTGGCGCAGCATGCGCAATATGCGTAATCGCATGGCTCACGGCTATTTCGACATCAACCTCGATGTGGTGTACCGATACGGTACAATTAATTTTGGAAATGGCGACAAACGGCTATTTTCTGGCGGTCGTATCACAGACCAATTCGATGCTATATTTACAATTTAACTGGGGGGGGGTGCGCTGGTAAGCGTAATGCAATACTACGCTAAGCGAGGCGAGGCGATGATGCACAAGCATGGGATGGGCAGATAGGTTTTTTGAAGCTGTAAAAAAGTTAACACACTCACATGAAGGGGTTGAAATGGATACACGATTATTTGCATTCGTCGGCGGAGACAGCGGTCTTTGGCGGATCGTTGGAACCGAAACCATAGTTGGCAAGTCACTGCCTGAAGCCAAAAGGCTCAACGTAATATCTGCCTCAGAGTTGCAGCCCGAAACCAATGCACCCTGGGTACTTCGCGGAATAACAAGCAATGAACGGTATGTCATGCGCGAAGAGAAGAACGAAATTGTGGCGAAGCAGCAAGGGCTAGCGCGCCCAGAAGCAACTTGCGCTGCGTTGATACCGATCCGAAAAAACGCAGCTTGGTGGGAATTCACGCAAGACGAGCGCCGGAGCGTTTTCGAAAAGTCAAAGCACATTCAAATCGGGCTCAACTACTTGCCTGCAGTAGCGCGCAAGCTCCATCACTGCCGCGACCTCTCTGAAAATGAACCGTTCGATTTTCTCAATTGGTTCGAGTTCGCGCCAACCCATGAGGCTGAGTTCAACGCATTGCTTTCCGAACTGCGTGCAACAGAGGAATGGAAGTACGTTGACAGAGAAGTCGATATCCGTCTCGTGCGAGAGGCGGCGTAGGTCAATCCCCGTCTGACCGCTCAGGGGCGTTAGCGGGCAGCCGGCACTGCATCTATTGATTTTGGATAGCTTGGAACCAGGCATTTCACTTGCAATTAATTCGAGCACGCCGCCATGAAATGCGAGCCGCCGCCGTCGATTGCAAGCTCGTTTGCAAATAGCGTGAGCTTCAGCGCGCCGTCAGTTGCAGTTAATTCGAGCCGAAAGCGGCATCGAATGCGAGCACGCCCGTTTTCAAACGCGAGCCGTTACACATATCCAGCCTGTCTGGGGGCACTGTGAAAGAGGGATCTCCGATGACTGTTGAATCGAGAATATTTTCTGTAGCCGAGTATGTTCAGCCGTCCGAAGGCGAGCCTATTCGTTCCGTTGTGCTTGAAACCCGAGACTCAATTATCGTGGTTTGGCATGTCCATCCCGGGCAGGAAATTGCGGCTCACATTCATCCTCACGGCCAAGACACGTGGACTGTTTTGTCGGGAATGGCTGATTACTTTCAGGGCAATGGGATTGTTCGTGCCCTCAGGGAAGGTGAGATAGCCGTGGCAAGACCGGGCCAAGTGCACGGGGCGCGAAATACAGGTACCGAGCCATTTGTGTTCGTCTCGGTTGTGGCATCAGCCAATGCCGGTTTCGTATTGGCTGAGCGATAGAGCCCAATCTCTGGAGTTGGTCCAATGAGCGGTCGGGGAGATAGGTAACAGACATGCAGCGGACACGGCTGCTAAACCAGGTCGCAAACCTCCTTGCGTCGCAGCGTGCCGCAAGCGACGCGATCAATCGAATGGGGTCGGCATGAGACTGAACACCATCCAGTTCCCGACCGCGTAGCCGCCTGTCCTGCCGATCAGGTCTTGACCATCGACGCCTGGGATCAGTCCTGAATGTTCTTGGAGACCACTACGTTATGAGCCGCAGCCGCCGCAAAACACCCATCGTCGGGCACACGACCTGCGGCAGCGAGCGCGAGGACAAGAAGCTCTGGCATCAGCGCTGGCGCACCCGTGAGCGCACGGCGCTGACCAGCGCGTCGCCCGAAGCCCTGAGCGCCCATCTGCCCCTGCTGGAAAACCAGGCCAGCAGCGTCTGGTCGATGGGCAAGGATGGCCGCTCCTACTGGCCCGTCAAGCGCCAGGCCGCCACGGCGGATCGCATCGCCAATCACAAGGGACGCAACCCGCAAGAACGCGCCTCCCTGAAAAAGCGCCTGCTGCGCAAGTGGATGAGCAAATGAAGCTCTCCTTCCATCAGCACATTGCGCTGTTCTGGATGATCGGTGCTCCGGGCGTCTTCGCGCCCGTGATCGAGAACGCCAAGCGGCCCGATGCCGGCGCCGTCATGGCGTGGGGTGTCGCGATCGTGGCGGTGATGATCCTCTTCACCCCTTTGCTGCTGCGCTGTCCACCATTCCGGCGCTGGTATGGCCGGACGGATGCGCTGTCGGAGCGGCAGCGCCAGGCGCTTGCCGAGCGCGGCCTGCGCCGCTACTACCAGACCGCTTTCGATGACGGCTACGTGCCCCGCGTGATGCCCTACGTGTGGCGCATCATCTGGACGGTCGGCGGGTTGATGGCTGTGACCGCCGTACTGCCTACCAACACCGGACGGCCAGCCTTCGATGCCTTGGTGGTCTTCTCGACCTGGTATCCGATAGGCGTGATGCTGCTGGTTTTCGCGTCGAGGCCCCTTGGCCGGTTGATTCGCCAAAGAGCACAGGAGCGGCGGAAATGAGCACGTCAACCATCGAGGCGCTGGCCAGCGCCTGGGCAAGGATTGCCGAGGAAGCGGAATTCCCCGCTGACTACGAGGGGACTGCCACACCACAAGCGCATCGGGCTAGCGAAGCTATTCAGGAGCAGATTCGGGAGCGCATCGTCGCCACCAACGACATGCGGCTGTTCAGCCTGCTGCACCTGCTGGGTCAGGCGTCGCTGCGCATGGAGCAAGCGCTGTGGCCGGAGGATTACGAGCGGATGACGCGCGAGGTTGAGGAAGCCCTGCGGCAAGCCACCGACGCCAACGCCAGATCGTACACCCACGAAGAAGTGATGCAGGCGATGCAGGAACGCATCGACCGGGCGCGAGACAAGCCATGTTGATTGGCTATGCGCGCGTCTCGACGCAGGATCAGAACCTGGAGCTGCAACGCGAAGCCTTGAGCAAGGCCGGATGTAAAAAGGTCTTCGAGGACAAGGTGAGTGGCACGCGGGCAGACCGGCCTGGCTTGGCCAAGACGCTCGAAATGCTGCGCGAAGGCGATACTTTGGTCGTCTGGAAGCTCGACCGGCTGGGCCGGTCGGTCAAGCAACTGGTCGATCTGGTCGGCGATCTGCACAAGCACGGTGTCCAGTTCAGGAGCCTCACCGACTCCATCGACACCGGCACACCATCCGGGCGGTTCTTCTTCCACGTCATGGCGAGCCTTGCCGAAATGGAGCGCGAGCTGACCGTCGAGCGCACCCGCGCCGGGCTGGAAGTCGCCAAGCAGCTCGGCCGCAAAGGCGGCCGCAAGCCGAAGATGACCGACAGCAAGATCGAGTCGGCCAAGAAGCTGCTGGCCAGCGGGGTGCCGCCCAAGGACGTGGCCAAGAACCTCGGCGTGTCCATTCCGACGCTGTACCGCTGGGTGCCAGCCTCCACGCACGCTTAGCGTGCTTTATTTTCCGTTTTCTGAGACGACCCCTGGTAGCGAAAGCCCGCCACCCACTGGTTCTGGCTGTCCACCACGCCCAGGCGCAACGAGGCGCCGGTCAGGTCCGAGGTGGGCGGCACGCCCTGCAGGGGGTTGGCGTCGGCCGGCAGTTCCTCGCCCGCCACGGGCCGCAGCAGGTGGAACCAGCGGCGCGGCTCCTCGCGCAGGAAGTCCCAGCTGCCATGATCGGCATAGGCCCGCTCCAGCCGCGGCCCCACATAGGCCATGCGCTCGGCCGCCACATCGTTGAGATAGCCCAGGAATTCACGGCTGAAGTTCCAGTGCGTGGCCATGCCCACCAGGGCGGCCACCAGGATGCCGGTGCCGAAGACGGCCAGGAAGATCCGCACCGACAGGCTGGTGCGCGGCACGCGGCGGCGCCAGGAAGGCAGGAAACGCATGAACGGATTGGGCCAAAGGCCGGCCCGTCCGGCAAGCCCGCCCCGGCGCGGCAGCGGGTTCCTCGTTTTTTCTGCACATTCGGCCACCACCATGACCGCCATCGTCATCCAAGTTGTTTGCTGCCGTGGTGAATCATTCCTTCCATCGCACCGCTCCGGCCCGCGCCGCCGCCGCCGCGCTGCTGGCCCTGGGCCTGGACTACGGGCTGGCCGCCTGCTCCGCCAAATCCGGCGAGACCCCGAACGCACCCGCCACCGACGTGGGCGTCTTCACGGTCAGCGCCCAGGCCCTGCCCCTGACCACCGAGCTGCCCGGTCGCACCGTCGCCGCGCAGTCCGCCGAAATCCGGCCCCAGGTCAGCGGCATCGTGCAGAAGCGCCTGTTCACCGAAGGCAGCACCGTGAAGGCCGGTCAGCCGCTCTACCAGCTGGATGCCTCGTCCTACGAAGCCACCGTGCGCAGCGCCGAGGCCGCGGTGGCCAAGGCCCAGGCCACGCTGGCCGCTGCACGCCTGACGGCCCAGCGCCAGCAGGCGCTGCGGGCCGCCGATGCCAGCAGCCAGCAGGCGGTGGAAGACGCCCAGGCCGCGCTGAAGGAAGACGAGGCCGCCCTGCTCTCGGCCCAGGCCACGCTGGCCAGCGCCCGCATCGACCTCGCCCGCACCCGCATCACCTCGCCCATCGCCGGCCGGGTGGACACCTCCAGCGTCACCGAGGGCGCGCTGGTGACCGCCAGCCAGACCACGGCCCTGACCACCGTGCAGAGCCTGGACCCGATCAACGTCGACATCCCGCAGAGCAGCGTGGACCTGCTCAAGCTGCGCCAGCAACTGGGTCAAGGCGGTCAGGGCGGCCAAGGCGGCCAGGGGCTGAAGGACGGCAGCGCCCGCATCCAGCTGGTGCTGGAGGACGGCAGCGCCTACGCCCACGAGGGCACGCTCAAGGTCAACGGCGTGTCGGTCAACACCAGCACCGGCGCGGTGACGCTGCGGGCCACCGTGCCCAACCCCGAGCATGTACTGCTGCCCGGCATGTACGTGCGCGCGGTGCTGACCCAGGCGGTCGACCCGGCCGCCCTGCTGGTGCCGCAGGCCGGCGTGCAGCGCAATGCCTCCGGCTCGGCCAGCGCCCTGGTGGTGGGCACCGACGGCAAGGTCGAGCAGCGCCCGGTCACCGTGGCCCAGGCCATCGGCAACCGGTGGCGCGTCACCCAGGGCCTGAAGGTCGGGGACCGCGTCATCGTCGAAGGCGTGGCCAAGGTGCGGCCCGGCCAGGTGGTTCACGCGGTGCCCGCCGCCCTGGGCGCCTCGGCGCCGGTGGCGGCCTCGGCAGCCAGCCGCTGAGCGGGAGCGGCCATGGCGAAGTTCTTCATCGACCGGCCCATCTTTGCCTGGGTCCTTGCCATCCTCATCATGCTGGCCGGCGCGCTGTCCATCCTGGACCTGCCGCTGGAACAGTACCCCGACATCGCCCCGGTGCGCGTGTCGGTCAACGCCACCTACACCGGCGCCAACGCGCAGACGGTGGAGGACTCGGTCACCCAGGTGATCGAGCAGAACATGAAGGGCCTGGACGGGCTGCAGAGCATGCAGTCCACGTCCAGCTCCACCGGCGGCGCCAGTGTCACGCTGAGCTTCATCGCGGGCACCAACCCCGACGTTGCGCAGATGCAGGTGCAGAACAAGGTGCAGCAGGCCCTCACCCGTCTGCCCCAGGTGGTGCAGAGCCAGGGCGTGACGGTGACCAAGTCCGGCACCGACTTTCTGCTGATCGCCAACTTCGTCTCCGACGACCCCTCGGTCACCGCCTCCGACCTGGGCGACTATGTCTCCACCAGTCTGGTGGACACGCTCAGCCGCATCGACGGCGTGGGCGACGTGACCACGCTGGGCTCGGGCTACGCCATGCGCATCTGGCTGGACCCGGTCAAGATGCAGAAGTACGCGCTGATGCCCTCGGACATCAGCAGCGCGCTGGAATCGCAGAACACCCAGGTCTCCGCCGGCCAGCTGGGTGCCCTGCCCGCCGTGCCCGGCCAGCAGATCAATGCGGTGGTCTCGGCCCGCAGCAAGCTGCGCACGGTCGGGCAGTTCCAGAACGTGGTGGTCAAGTCGGCCACCGACGGCGCCCTGGTGCACCTGGGCGACGTGGCCCGCGTGGAGCTGGGCAGCGACAGCTACACCTTCCAGACCCGCTACAACGGCCGCCCGGCCGCCGGCGTGGGCATCAAGCTGGCCTCGGGCGCCAACGCGCTGGGCGTGGCCAAGGCCGTCAAGGCCAAGCTGGCCGAGCTGGCGCCCTTCTTCCCCAACCAGATCCACTACAGCATCGGCTACGACACCACGCCCTTCGTCACCATCTCGGTGGAAGAGGTGGTCAAGACCCTGGCCGAGGCCATGGTGCTGGTGGTGATCGTGATGGTGCTGTTCATGCAGAACCTGCGTGCCACCCTGATCCCGGCCATCGCTGTGCCAGTGGTGCTGCTGGGCACCTTCGGGGTGCTGGCCGCCTTCGGCTACTCGATCAATACGCTCACCCTCTTCGGCATGGTGCTGGCCATCGGCCTGCTGGTGGACGACGCCATCGTGGTGGTGGAGAACGTCGAGCGGCTGATGCGCGAGGAAGGCCTGGGCCCCCGCGAAGCCACCCGCAAGAGCATGGGCGAGATCACCGGCGCACTGATCGGCATCTCGCTGGTGCTGTCGGCCGTGTTCATCCCCATGGCCTTCTTCGGTGGCTCCACCGGGGTGATCTACCGCCAGTTCTCGATCACCATCGTCTCGTCCATGGTGCTGAGCGTGCTGATGGCCCTGAGCCTGACGCCCGCCCTGTGCGCCTCGCTGCTGCGCCCCCACGCCGCGGCCGGCCTGGACGAGGATGCCGAGCCGGCCCACGGCACCGTGCATGGTCCGGCAAGCCGCTTCTTCGCGGCCTTCAACCGCGGCTTCCAACGCTTCACCCAGCGTTACCAGGACTTCATGCGCCGCACGCTGGGCCGCGCCGGCCGCATGATGGTGATCTACGGCGTGATCGTCGCCGCGCTGGGCGTGAGCTTCGTGCGCCTGCCCACCTCCTTCCTGCCGGACGAGGACCAGGGCCTGCTCATGGCCATGGTGCAGCTGCCCGCCGGCGCCTCGGCCGAGCGCACCCGCGCCGTGCTGGGCCAGGTGGAGGACTACCTCAAGACCCAGCCCGAAGTCACCAGCTCCATCTCGCTGATCGGCATGAGCGGCGATCAGGCCAGCGGCAACCTCTTCGTGCGGCTCAAGGACTGGTCGCAGCGCAAGGGTCGCGGCCAGGATGCCGCCGCGCTGGCCGGGCGCTTCACCAAGGACCTCTCCGGCATCCGGGACGCGCGCATCTTCTTCATGCTGCCGCCCGCGGTGCGCGGCCTGGGCAGCAGCGCCGGTTTCACGGTCGAGCTGGAAGACCTGGGCGGCCTGGGCCACGACGCTTTGCTGGCCGCGCGCGACCAGTTCCTGGCGGCGGCCCGCAAGAGCCCGCTGCTGACCCAGGTGCGGCCCAGCGGCCTGGACGACACCGCCCAGCTGCAGATCAGTGTGGACGACAGCAAGGCCGCCGCGCTGGGCCTGTCCACCAGCGACGTCAACAACACCCTGTCGGTCGCCCTGGGCGGCACCTATGTCAACGACTTCATCAACAAGTCGCGGGTGAAAAAGGTCTACATGCAGGGCGATGCGGCCTACCGCATGCAGCCCGAAGACCTGAACCACTGGTACGTGCGCAATGGCAGCGGCGACATGGTGCCCTTCAGCGCCTTCGCCAGCGCCAGCTGGGGCAGCGGCCCGGCCAAGCTGGAACGCTACAGCGGCATGTCCTCCTTCGAGATCGTGGGCTCGCCCGCCGCGGGCGTGAGCACCGGCACCGCCATGGCCGAGGTGGAAAAGATCGCCGCCACCCTGCCCACCGGCATCACCTACGAATGGGCGGGCCAGAGCTTCCAGGAACGCCTCTCCGGCTCGCAGGCCCCAGCGCTCTATGCCCTGTCCATCTTGTTCGTGTTCCTCTGCCTGGCCGCCCTGTACGAAAGCTGGTCGGTGCCCTTCTCCGTCATGCTGGTGGTGCCGCTGGGCGTCATCGGCGCGGTGCTGGCCACCTGGCTGGCGGGCCTGTCCAACGACGTCTATTTCCAGATCGGCCTGCTGACCACCGTCGGCCTGTCCGCCAAGAACGCCATCCTGATCGTGGAGTTCGCCCAGAAGCTCTATGACGAGGGCATGGACCTGATGGAGGCCACGCTGCAGGCCATCAAGCTGCGGCTGCGGCCCATCGTGATGACCTCGCTGGCCTTCGGCTTCGGCGTGCTGCCGCTGGCCATCGCCACCGGCGCGGCCTCGGCCAGCCGGCGCGCCATCGGCACCGGCGTGCTGGGCGGCATGGTCACCGCCACCGTGCTGGGCCTGGTCTTCATCCCGGTGTTCTACCTGGTCGTGCGCCGCTTCTTCCGGGGCCGCAAGGCGGTCCATTCCACCCCCTCGATTCCGGAGAACGCGGCATGACAACGCGCGCCATCCTCAAGCCCATCGCCCTGGCCGCGGCCCTCGTGACCCTGCTGGCCGGCTGTGTCACCACCCAGCCCAGCGGCCCGGGTGACCCGCAGTGGCAGGCCCCCGTGCCCGCCACGCTGGGCGCCAGCGCGGTGGCCGGCACGGCCACCCTGGCCGCCAGCGCCGACGCCACGCCGGATTGGCAGAGCGTCGTCCTGGACACCCGCCTGCGCCAGACCATCGCCCTGGCGCTGACCCAGAACCGCGACCTGCGGGTGGCCCTGCGCAACATCGACGCGGCCCGCGCCGCCGTCAGCAGCGCCACGGCCGACCGCCTGCCCACCCTCAAGGCCTCGGCCGGCACCACCACCAGCAAGACCGCGGACGACCTGAGCAGCAGCGGCCACGGCGGCGCGAGCCGGCAGCACAGCGCCAGCCTGGGCGTCTCCGCCTGGGAGATCGACCTCTGGGGCCGCCTGGCCCGGCTGGACGAGGCCGCCCAGGCCAAGCTGCTGGCCAGCGAGGCCACCGCGCGCAGCGTGCAGGCCACGCTCATCGCCGAGACCGCCACCGCCTGGCTCACCCTGGCGGCCGACCAGCAGTCGCTGGCGCTGGATGAAGAGACGCTGGCCAGCCAGCAGCAGACCCTGGCGCTCAGCGAGCAGCAAAAGGCCCTGGGCGCCATCTCGGCCCTGGACCTGGCCGCGGTGCAGGCCGCGGCGCAGACGGCCCGGCTGAACGCAGCCACCGCCCGAAGCCAGGTGGCCCAGGATCTCAATGCCCTGCGCCTGCTGCTGGGCACCGAGCCGCCGGCGGACCTGCTGCCGCCCGCCGGCCCGAATGCGCTGGACCAGACCGCCCAGGCCACCGCCCTGCTGGGCGTGCCGGCCGACCTGCCCTCCAGCGTGCTGCTGCGCCGGCCCGATGTGATGGCCGCCGAGTTCACCCTGCAGGCCAACGACGCCAATGTGGCCGCGGCCCGGGCCGCCCTCTTCCCCACGGTCTCGCTCACCGCCACGGCCGGCACCGCCAGCACCGCCCTGAGCGGCCTGTTCAGCGCCGGCAACGGCACCTGGACGGTGGCCCCGGCGCTGAGCCTGCCCATCTTCGACTGGGGCAGCCGGCAGGCGGCCATCGACACCGCCCGCGCCAACCAGCAGGCCCAGCTCGCCACCTATGAGAAGACGCTGCAGACCGCCTTCCGGGAGGTGGCCGACGCCCTGGCCGTGCGGGCCCAGCTGGACGAGCGGCTGGACGCCCAGACCCAGCAGGTGCAGGCCTATGCCCAGGCCCTGAAGCTCACCGAGACCCGGCGCGCCCTGGGGGCCGACAGCGCCCTGACCGTGCTGGAAGCCCAGCGCAGCTACTGGAGCGCCCGGCAGAGCCTGATCAGCCTGAAGCTGGCCGAGCAGAGCAACCGGCTCACCCTGTTCAAGGTGCTGGGCGGCGCCTGAGCGGCCTCAGGTCGGGCGGAAGCTGGCCGACGCCTCTTCCGCATCTGCCCGGCCAGGGCGGCTGACGTTGTCGCCGTCCCGATCGCGCAGGGTGCGGAACATCGTCGAGGCGGCCAGCGTGAAGGCCGCCAGCAGCAGGAAGGCCTTGTGCAGGGCCGGCAGCGCGCCGCCTTCCACCCCGCTGGGCGCCTGCGCCAGGAAGTAGCCCGCCGCCAGCGTGCCGCTGGCCAGGCCGAAACTCAGCGAGAGCTGCTGGAAGGTGCTGGCGATGGTGCTGCCGTCGGCCGTGTCGCGCTCGCCCAGATCGGCGAAGGCGATGGTGTTCAGGCTGGTGAACTGCAGCGAATTGGCCAGGCCCATCACCAGGCCCAGGCCGACGATGAGCGGGATGGGCGTGGTGAGCCCCACCTGGGAGAAGGCGGCAATGCAGACAGCCACGATCCAGGTGTTGACCATCAGCACCCGCCGGTAGCCGAAGCGGCCCAGCACCCGCTGGGCCAGGGTCTTCATCACCATGGCGGCGGCGGCGGCCGGCATCATCAACAGGCCCGACTGCCAGGCCGGCATGCCCAGGCCCACCTGGTACAGCAGGGGCAGCAGCAGCGGCGTGCCGCCGATGCCCAGGCGGGTGAACATGCCGCCCAGCACCGAGACGCGGAAGGTGCGCACCTTCAGCAGTGCCAGGTTCAGCAGCGGGGCGGCGTGGTGCCGGCTGTGCCAGGCATAGCCCCCCATCAGGGCGACCGAGGCGGCCAGCCAGGCCAGGGCCTCGCCATGGCCCAGGCCATGGGCGCCGAAGACCTCCAGCAGCCAGGACAGCAGCGCCGTGCCACCGCCGAACAGCAGCATGCCGCGCAGGTCGAAGGGCTTCACCGACTCTGCGCGGTAATCCGGCATGTGCCGCAGGCCGAAGGCCAGCGCGGCCAGGCCCACCGGCACGTTGACGAAGAACATCTCGCGCCAGCTGCCCCAGTGCACGATCAACCCGCCCACCGTCGGCCCCAGCAAGGGGCCCATCAGCGCCGGGATGACCATGAAGTTCATGGCCTGCAGCAGCTGGCTCTTGGGAAAGCTGCGCACCAGGGTCATGCGGCCCACCGGCATCATCATCGCGGCGGACATGCCCTGCAGCACCCGGCAGGCCACCAGCATCGCCACACTGGGCGCCAGCCCGCAGGCCAGCGAGGCCAGCGTGAACACCACGATGGCCGAGAGGAAGATCCGGCGCGTGCCGAAGCGGTTGGCCAGCCAGCCGCTGGCCGGGATGCTCATGGCCAGCGCCAGCACATAGCTGGACGACACGGCCTTGAGCGCCAGCGGCGTGGTGCCCAGATCGGCCGCCATGGCCGGGATGCCGGTGTTGACGATGGTGGCGTCCATCTGCTCCATGAAGAGCGCGGAGGCCACGATCCAGGGCAGATAGCGTTGGGTGCGCGGGTTCACATCGGGCATGCCCCCGAGTGTCCCAGCTTGGCAACAGGCCCGTGCCGGGGAGGGTCAGGCCACGCCCACCAGCTTCTTGATCGACCCGATGGCCGCCGGCCCGTTGAAGGGCTTGACGATCCAGCCCTTCACGCCCGCGGCCCGGCCGCGCTCCTTCATGGCCGGCGCGTTCTCGGTGGTCAGCATGATGATCTGCACCGTCGGGTTGTTCAGCTCCTTGCGCACCTTCTCGACCATGGTCAAGCCGTCGATGTTGGGCATGTTGACGTCGCAGATGACAAGTTTCATGGTATAAGCGATTTCTTTTAAATTCAGGCACTTGCGCGGGTGTTTTGCCTGATTTTTCGCTCTGGCTACCCATCTAGCTACCCACTTTTGGGCCGCTGGGGGTGTGGCACCCGTGTTGCGCGGATGCCACTATGGTATCAGCGAGCGGCCTTTCTCTGCTCAAGCGCCGTGTGGAGGCTTTCGGCAGTGACGCCGCTGGCTCGCTTGCGAATCTTCACCAGCTCAAGGTCGCCGTCCTTAATCATCCGGTAGATGGTGGAGCGCGAAACGCCCAGCTTCGCCGCAGCGACGTTCACGCGATAGGTGAGCGCGCTCGGCAGTCCTGCACTTGTGGAAACGCCGGCGGTTCTCCTTACAGCGCCCCCCTGAATTTCTTGTTGGTCGATCATCTCTAAGTCCTTATGGTTTAAACGCGCTGGCACCCATGATTGCAAGCACATGGGTGCCAGACGGGGGTGAATTTCCGATCAGGCGCGCCGCTCCATGAAGGCTTCCTCGTGGCGGAAGTTGGCGCGGACAAGGGCCTCGGCCTGCGCGGGCGAAACGGAGTTGCCGCACATGCGAACCTGGGCCGTGATCGAGAGGGGGATGCGCGGAATCAGGCGTGGGTCGCCCGGCACCTGCACGCCGTCCTTGAACAGCAGCTTCGGGTCGGGGATTTCGTGGATGATGTAGTCGCCGGGGAAGCTCTGCGCGCGGTACAGTTCGCGCGGCTTGAGCATCCGAAGCGTGATGTCCACCAGTACCCACCAGATGCCGCCGTAGCTCATCAGCACCAGATCGGCCGCTTCGGGGAACAGCTCGGGCAGATGTTCGTGCAGCAGGGCCGCGCACGCGCGCGCCTTCTCCCGGTGTTCGGGGGAAAGCGCCTCGGCGGGCACCTGGACGGACTGCACCAGGCCCATGCGCGCCTTGGTCGTCACCGTGGGCATGGGCTTGGCGCACCCCGAATCTTGGCCGCCCTCGCTGTAATACTGGACGAGGTAGGCCGTCACCAGGCGCTGATTGCTACCCGAGGCGGTGATCGTCGAAATGGGTGCGCTGGCCGGCCGCCCGTCGCCATCGTAGAAGCCGCCGTTCGCCTGCTCGAAGAAAGCCGATGCGAGCGCACTGGGCACGCTGCTGGCCGTCACTGAATTGAGCGGCGTTTCCAGGCTGCGGACGCCGCTGCTCCACCGCTTCGCGCCGGTGCTGCACGATTCCCCGTGTCCCATGTCGATCAGGTTGGCGACGACCAGGGCCTGTTCACCTCGGTTCGCCCCCGTCACCGTCGGCAGCGGCTCTGCCGGCGTGCTGCCGGGCCGGTCGCCGTGGTGCGTGAGGTGAGCCAGGTGCGCGGCCACCAGGGCGTGCTTATTCGCCGTCACGACGGTGCCCAGCGGCGCCTCGATGTCCTGCGCGCGCGGCTGCTGGCCCTCGCGCTCGCCGTAGCCGATGGTGACGAGGTGCGCGCCAACCATCGCATGGTGCGTGCCGCCGGCGGCCACGGTGGAGAGCGGTTGCTCGACGCTGTGCCCGCCCATGTGGCCGTCGCTGGTGCCGCGCAGCGGGGCCAGGGTCGGGGCCACGACGCTGAAATGACCGCCTTTCACCTGGGCGCATACCGTGCGCAGGGGCGCATCCGCCGGCATGGTGCGCTGGTTGCTCGCGTTGGCGTGCTCCGTGAGGAACGGCGCCAGTGCGGGCATCACGACCGCGCGGTGGTTCTCCGTGGTCAGCGTGCCCATCGGCTGGTTGGCCGACGTGGGCTTGCCCGAGTACGACGGGCCGCCGGCGCCGGCCAGAAACGGCGTCATCACGGGCTGGCCCAGCATATGGTGATTGCCGGTGGTGACGGTCGGCAGGGGTTGATCGGCAGCCGCGCCAGTGTGCCCACTGGTGTTCGTCACGATGAAGGGGCGCGCGCTGCTCAGGACATGGCGCCACAGGCCCTTGGCGACGCGCCGGCGGGTATTGGACGCCAGCGGCTTCGGTCGGTCGAAGATGCTGGTCGCGGGCAGCCCGAAGTCGATGCACTCGGCCGCCGTTCTGTAGGGAGCCAGCATCCCGGCCAGCACCTCGCGTGAGGTAGGATCGCCGTGCGTCGCTTCCGGCCAGATGATCGGCAGGCCGTCGCGGCGTGCCACCAGGAACAGCCGCTTTCGGATAGTCGGTGCGCCGTTGTCGCACGCGCGCAGCTCGCGCCAATCCACCTTGTAGCCATGCTGGCGGAGTTGCCGGACGAAGCTCTCGAAGGTCTTGCCCTTCTTCGCAGGGTCGGGGTAGAGATTGCCGTCGGCGCCGACGATGACAGGCCCCCAGGTCTGGAATTCTTCGACGTTCTCCAACATCAGTACCCTGGGTTTAGTGAGCGCCACCCAGCGCATCCCCACCCATGCCAGTCCCCGGATGTGCTTGGAAACCGGCGTGCCACCCTTCGCCTTCGAGAAATGCTTGCAATCTGGACTGAGCCATACCAGGCCCACCGGGCGGTTCCCCGTCACTTCGATGGGGGTGATTCAGCGCGTGCATCGCAAGCGCCTCGGGGTCGTGGTTGATGGCGATGTCCACGGGGCGCCCGAACGCGGCTTCCAGCCCGGTCGAGGTTCCGCCGCCGCCGGCGAAGTTGTCGATGATGAGTTCGCCGGGGAACGGCAAGGCGAGTTGCGGGCGCTGCATCTGGGCGGCTCCTTCAAAAACAAGGGGCGCTCGGTGGCGCCCCTGGGGTGTTGGAATTGACGGGATAGGCCCGCGTGGCGGGCCGGCACGTTGATGAAGCGGTCGTGCGCCGCTCAATCAAAAGGGATGTCGTCGTCCATGTCGGCGAAGCTGCCTGTCGGCGGCGCCGACTGGGTGGGGCGCTGCGCAGGCGCCGCGTTGCGCGCGGCCGGCCTGGCTGCCTGCTGACGGCCTCCGCCCTGCTGGCGCGGCGGCGCTCCGCCGTCGTCATAGTCGCCACCATCGCGCCCGCCGAGCATCTGCATCTGGTCGGCGATGATGTCCGTGCTGTAGCGGTCGGCCCCGGTTTCCTTGTCCTGCCACTTGCGGGTCTTCAGGCGGCCCTCGATATAGACCGATTTCCCCTTGCGCAGGTATTCGCCGGCGATTTCCGCCAGCCGGTTGTAGAAGACGACGCGGTGCCATTCGGTGTCTTCGCGCCGTTCGCCGGTGCCCTTGTCCTTCCAGGTGGAGGTGGTGGCGATGGACACGTTGCAAATCGCGCTACCGTCCGGCGTGTAGCGCACCTCGGGGTCGCGCCCGAGATTGCCCACCAAAATGACCTTGTTCACTGATGCCATGCTGTCTTTCCTTTTCTCGTATAGGTGGTCGCCTTCAGTGCGCGCGGTGCCGGCGCACGACCTCGGCGGCCAGGTTGCGGGCGGCCTCGTCGTGGGGAAGCCGCCCCGTGTCCATCATTCCGTTGCGCCAGCCGTGCCAGTAGGACTTGCTCTTGTCGCTGCCAGGCTCCGGCTCGCCGTGCAGGCCGGCGAGGTAGCCGGCCACGCATTCGCCATCGTCGATGAAGGCCAGTTCGGCGATGGATGAAAGTGGTTGGTATTCGCTCATCGGGTCATCCTCCCGCCGTCCGGCACGCCGAAGCTCGCGGCCAGCTCCTGCTTCAGACGGAAGAGCAGTGCATCCGTCGTGGCCGGGTCGAGGCCGGCCGAAAGGCAAGGCTGGACTGCTACCGCATCATGGTCGAGGTCTGCTCCGGGTATCGCGGCCCGTTCGGTGGGGCCTGGGGCCGCGACAGGCCGGCAGCTAGTCGTCATCGCCACCCCGTTGCAGGCATTTCAGCGTCACGCCCTCGGGCGCGTCGATGACCAGGGCCGGCTGGAAGCCGTTGCGGTAGTCCTGAGCCTCGATGTGCATGGGCCAGCGCGGGAAATCGCGGTCTTCGGCGTCCGGGTCGTAGTTGGCGACGCCGATCAGCCAGCTACCGCTGTTTCCAGGGCAGTGCTGGCCGGTGACGACCACGCCGAGCTGCGGCTGGCCGTCGATGGCTGGGCCGAGCACTAGGTATTCAATCGGCTTTCCGCTGGCGCAGTTGTCGTAGTCGTCCTTGAAGTGGGCGACTTCGCCGAAGGTGTCGTCGCTGTAGCCCTCGAATCGAAGAATGGGCATGGTTCTCTCCTTGAGGTTGGTGTGATGGCGCTCAGTCGCGCACGAACTTGTAGGAACCCATCGCCAGCAGCATCAGCAGCGCCCAGAGGCAATGCCACGAACCGCTCATCTGGTAGAGCTTGGTGGTCGTCCAGGCGCAGGCGACGATCAGGACGATGTTCTTGACCATCACCATCAGGCCGATCAGCAGTTCAGGGGTGTATTTCTCCATCGGTCTTTCCTTGTGGCGGCCACTGTCCGCCGAGTCGTTTAATCAGGTGGCGCACGCCGCGCCGGCGCTCGTTCGTACCGCGCACGACCCACAGGCCAGTGCCGGGCCAGAAATCGACGACCAGGCCGGCGGCCGACACGACCAGGTGCGCGCCGCCGTTCTTGGACTCGAATTGGATGCCGGCGGCCGTCAGGTTCCCGGCCGAGGCGTCGCGGTTGCCGGCGCGCTTGCGCTGGCTGTCTTCCTTCAGCGCGGGTTTCACATCGCGCCAGTAGTCGCCCATGTCACCCATGCCTGGCTCCCTTGGTCGAGGTGATGCCCGGTTGCGCCTTCCATTCGGCAATGCGTTCGTCGCATCGGCGCGCGCTGGCGCGGTATTCCGCTTCCCGGTCTTTGGCGCGCAACCTGGCAATCGGGTCTTTCCGTCCGATGGGGGCGGCGTTCAGGTCGCGCGCGGTTTCGCGCGCCTGGGCAGCCAATTTCAGGAAATGCTTCTTCTCCGCGCGCAGCCTGGCTATCTCATCCTTAATCGCGTTGCTCATATGGCTCCCTCCTACGACAGGCTTTTCAGGATGGACTGGAGTTGCCGCAGCTTGCCCAGGTTCTCCACGTTGGCCTCGCGCTCCTGTTCGATGGTCAGCGCCGCTTCCTCGATCTTCGCGGCCAGCTTCTTGAGCCGCGCGCCGAACTCGTCGGCCAGGGCCACGACCTCGCCGGACAGTTCGCCCAGGATTTCGATGGGCGATTGCTCAGTCTTGGGCGTTGGGGCGGTGACGGTCAGGGCGGGCCTGGGGCTGGGCATTGCTTGGGGCATGGGTGCTTCCTTTCTGGGTCGAGGGGTTGGGGTTCGGATGTCGGCGCGCTGGAACGTGCCCGTTTCAGGCTCGCGCACGAGGCCGGCTTCGCGCAGGGCACCCAGGCAGCCGCGCACCACGCGAAGATCGGCGTTGCTGCGCTCCACCTCCTTCAGGGCGTTCCTGATCTGAATGGCGGGCCAGGCTTCGCGGATGGGCACGACCTCGAACACCTTGCGGGCGAGGTTCGTTTGCCCCTGGAGTAGGGAGTTGAGCTTCGAGGGTGTCATGCGCGTTGTTCCTGTTGGTGCGCCTTGAGCGCGGCCTTGTAGCTGGCCTTCGCTGCCTTCTTGGTGTCGGCCCATTCGCCGGCGATTTCGCGGTAGCCGAAGCCGTCGCGGCGGTACATGCGCCATTGCCATCGGGCCTTGCCGTCCTCGTACTGGCGGCGGGCGTCGAGCGTGGGAAGCCTGCTGCCGCACAGGAACTCCCCGAACGATTCGCAGCAGTCGGCGTCCAGCCATTCGCCGTAGCGGGTGCGCTTCGGCGGCGGCGGAAGGCTGTCGAGGGCCACGGCGCGCCCGGCGTCGGTGGCGCGGAACACGATGTCGCCATCGGCGCAGAACTTCGGGGCGCGCGAGCGGGTCATCAGGCCCAGGGCCTCCAGCGCCTCCAAGTCGGGCATGTCGTGATGGCCGGGGCCGGCGACGAAGTAGTTGCGGTACGACTCGCGGCGGTCGATGCTCAGGCCCAGGGTGTGGTGCAGCAGCTCGACCTGCTGCTGGGAAGGCTTCGACGCTTTAGCCATTGCGCGCCTCCATCTCGGCCCGGTATGCGGCATCGACATCGGCGTGGGTCTGAAGCGGAACCTTCGTCCAGGCTCCCAGCAGGTACTGGCCGATGGCTGTGATGCTGTAGCGGCCGAATCCGTTGTGACGGGCGAAGCCCAGTTCCAAGAGCCGGGCCATGCGCTCCTTGGGCACGTCGAAGCCCTCTCCATCATCGAGGCATTCGGCGAGGCGCCTCAGCGCCGACAGGTCGCGTTCCGAAAGCAGGGCCTCGACCTCGGCTGGGGTTGCGGGTTGTTGGTTCATTTGGATGGCTCCTTGCTCAGGGCGTGGGCCAGGTGCCGTGCGTAGGTGGAGACGGCGCGCCAGTACGCGGCCATCGGCCCCTTCCTGCGGCGCCAGGCGTTTTCGGCTTCGGTGTTGGCTTGGTCGCGTAGCTCGCGCATCACGGCCTCGATGCGCGCCCGGTCATCCTTCGGCAGCCGGCGTAGGGCCTGGCCCGCCGGCAGCTTCAGCAGCGGGTTTTCATAGCCCATAGGCCGCCTCCGGGTAGCCGTCGTGCAGCAGGCCATCCAGGCTTCGCCCCGCCTGCTGCTTGCCGACGCGCTGCATGTAGATGTCCTCGCCGGCGTCCGGCGTGCAGTTTTCGCAGGTTCGGGTGTCCAGCCCGTGCTCGCCCAGGCGCGTGACGTGCGGCCAGCGTTTGCATTCCGGGTCGAGCGCCACGAAGTCCGTTCCGCCGCCAGTCAGGAGGCCGGAGCGCGGTGCCCACTCTCCCCACTGTTTGAACAGGAAGGCGACATCGGATGAAAGGCACTGGTCGCGCAGACGGCGCGCCCAGTTCGGGTGCATCGGGCGCGCGCCGTGGCCGCTTTCACCGCCGACGATGACCCAGTGCAGACCGCCGTCGGCCGGCTTGCGCAGCTCCATCTGCCGCTTCCCTGCGTGGGTGCGGAAGTGGCCGGTCGGCTCGCTGAAGATGTGGAACCGAAGATCGACCGGCCCCAGCAGCGGCTCGACGCTCAAGAAACGCACGCGCGCGGGCAGCGCCAGTAGCCGGGGAATGTCGCGGTCGGCCTCCTGCTGGTTCACCACGGTGATGCCCAGCCAGATGTTCGAGGGAAGATGCGGCGCGCCCAGGTGGTCGAGCCAGAACAGTTGCCTGGCGACTTCCAGCATCATCGGGGCCACATTGCCGACGCGCTTGGTGACGAGAAGCCAATCCAGGTGCGGCGTGCGCTCGATGAGCTGGAACAGGTCGGCGCGCCAGGATGCCGGTACGGCGTTGTCGAACACGTCGGCCAGCGAGGCGCAGAACACGCGGTAGCGCATGCCCAGGCGTTCGGCCTCGGTGTTCCACTTCAGCGGCTTCTTCCATGCTGCCGCGCTGCTGCGGCGCCGGTCAGCGCCTGCGCCCCATTGCACCAGGCCGCTGCGCTTGGCCCAGCCTTCGGCGTAGCAATGGTCGCAGCCGGGGCCGACGCGCTGGCAGCCATATCAGGGATTGAACGTGTGGTGCGCCCACTCGATCTTGGTGTTCTCGGCCATCGTCAGCCCTCCTTTTTCTGGGCCTCGACCTCGGCGCGGTGCTGTTCGTAGTGCGCGCTGGAGCAGAAGCCCTTTCCCATCCAGAGGCTGTTCGAGGGGCGGCCGCAGAAGCAGGTCGGGAACGGGTCGGCGCGGTTGGCGTCGTACCATGCCTGCGCCTCCTTGCCGTAGGGTTCGTCCTCGTCGGGGATGAAGCCAGGGCCGGCCAGGCCGTTGTGAATCCAGGTCATGGCCGCGTCGGCTCCCTTGCCGTGCTGCCATTCAATCCACGCGGCCTGCTGGGCCACGGTCATGTCGTGGATGATCTTGCCCAGGTCGTTCGTCAGCTTCTTCGCGCGGGCCAGCTCGTCCGCTGCGGCGGCCAGGCGCGCCTCGATGTGCTCGCGCGCCTCATCGACGGTGGCGGGCGCGAAGTCGTATTGCTGGGTGCTGGCGCTGTAGCCGGTGTTGCCGACGCGGGGGTACTGGCCGGGCGCGTAGGGTTCGGGGAGCGGCTGGGCATAGACGAACACCACTTCGCCCTTGCGCGTCGTGTCCTTGAAGCCGTCGCCGTCGATCTTGCCTATGCCCTTCAGGAGCTGGGATGCGCCGGCGGCTGGGCCGGCGGCCTCGGGGGTGGTCGTCATGGTCGGGGAGTCCTTCGATGTTGATGTGCAGCGCGGCACGCTGCCTTCATCGAAGGCGCGGCCGCGTGGGTGGTGATGCGGCCGCGTTGCCTGCCTGGCCGGTGTGGCCGGCCAGGGCGTGGCTTACGGCTTGCCGGAAATGACCGGGAACCCGGTGATTTCCTTGATGCGCGTCAGCTCGTCGGTGACGGCGCTCTTGAACACGCGGTCGGGGCGGATGAGTTCGTACCAGAACGTCACCTTGCCCTCGCGCTCGCGGTACTTGAGGCGGGCTTCCAGCGGGTAGGCGTTGCTGCTGCCGTCGAACACCGGCAGGCCCAGGGTGAAACGCTCGAACACCTGCATCTTCGTCCGGGTGTCCTTTCCTCGTCCTCGACGAACTCAAACTGCACGCCGCCGTTTTGCAGGTTGATCTTGCTGCGCAGGCGCTTTTCGGCGTTGGCCTCGAAGCCCAGGGCCATCTGGAGGATGTCGGCGCCGCTGGGCATTCCGGGCACGGCCGCGATGTCGGGCAGGTTGTCTTCCAGCCAGGTGGCGAAATCGGCCTGGGAGAAGTTCGTCTTGTTCTTGCCCAGCCAACGCTTCCATTCCAGGGCCTGCTTCGGCGAGAACTGGCAGAGGTGGTCGCGCCACTGCTGCGCGTCGATGTCGGAACCGTGGTCGTTGATGACCGCCACCAGATGGAAGCGGCTGGCTTCGGCGTCGATGTCGGCGTAGATCGTGGCGTTGTCCAGGCTGCCGTGCTTCTTCGTGTAGAAGATGAAGCTGTCGGTGTCCGTGGTCGTCACGTCGGCGCGCTTGCGGGTGGGCGCCGGCAGCAGCGATTCCAGGTCGTGGATGTTGTAGCCCTCGGGCACGGCCACGTAGGGGATGCCGCCGTGGCTGGTAATGGGCTGCACGGCGGCCGCGCCAGCGTCGAGCACGGTCTTGATGTTGTCGGGTTGTTCCATGAAAAAAACTCCTGGTTGAGGTGGTGGTTAAGCGGCGGTGACGGACTTCAGTTCGCGCACCGGCTCCGGCGCGACGGACTTCAGATCGAGCTTGGTCTGGCGCGGGTCTTCGGCCATGAGGTTGCCTTCCGGCGTGGCCCACAGCAGGGACTCGGCCGGCAGGCCCTTGGGCTTGGTGATGCTCACCTCGGCCTTGACGGCCAGGGCGCCGGCGGTGGAGGGCTTGATGGCGACTTTCAGCGTCAGCGTGCCGGCCTTGTTGTGCGCGGTGACGGCGTTGATAAGTTCGCTGAACTTGTCGCCCGCCACGTCCATGATGGGCATCGGGTCGCCGTCCTCGGTTTCGACCCGGACGGACTGGAGGTTTTCATTGAGTGGCTTGCTCATGGGTTCTTCCTTTCACGGTTGGTTGATGAACACGGCCTTCCGGCGTGTGTGGCTCCTACGCGGCGGCGAGCGCCGCGCCCTGGTGGATGTCCTTGGCTTCCACGATGTCGATACCGACGCGGTGGGCGACGTGTATCTCCAGGTGGGCGCCGGCGGACTTCTGCCAGCCGGCCAGCAACGCGATGGCGTCGCAGGTCAGCAGCTCCATCAGGTCGGTGCGCAGGCAGTCGTGCCAGGTCTTTTCAGGCTCGGGGTTGAGTTCCGCCGGATTCACCACGTCGTAGCCCAGGGCGCGCAACCTGGCGGCCTCGGCGTTGAACGCGGGGAAGTTGTGCTCCGGCATTCCCGACATCGGCCCGCTGATGTAGATGCGCTTCATGGGGCGGCCTCCGTCGCCGCCGGCGCGTCCTTGGCTTTCCGCCCATGCTTCAGCGCCCCGGCGTGGCTGTAGTGCGTGCTGGCGACGGCCTCGTAGTAGTCCTGAAGCCCGCGCAAGGCGCGCGCGAGCGTGCCGTCCTTGTGCGTGTGGAGCCACCTGGCCCGCCGTCCGTATCCGGCCGACTTGGCTTCATAGACCGGCTTCTGGCCTTCCCGCTCGACCCGGACGACGGAGAGGGTCGAAAGCCGGTTGGAGCCGCTGGACTGGATGCCGGTGGCCTCCAGTCGCCAGTCGAGGCGGGACTGATGCACCGTCCAGTCGTACCCCGGCATGATCTTGACCAGCTCGGCGCGAAACTCCTTGCTGTTCATGGCGCCGTCTCCTTGCTGTGCTCGATGGCCTTGTTGGGGTCGGCCGTGCGCCAGTCCGGCCACGTCCTCGCCTCGTTCTTGGCCTGCTTTGCCTTCAGCGTGGCGATGATCTGTTCGGGACTCGCGCCAGTGCGCCAAGCGCCGTCGAGAGCCAGAATCACGACATCAATCCATTCCTCCAGGTCGTCGGGCGCTTCGGCGATTTCCGCCAGCTCCTTGCGGATGTGGTCGGAGACGCCTTGCGTGCGACGGCCGGGGCCGAAGGTGTTGCGCGAGAACTTCGCCTGGCGCACCAGATGGGCGTGGAAGTCGAACGGCGTGCCGCTGGTGAGGCGCGGCCAGACTTCGGATGGCATGGCCCGGCCGAAGATCGCGTAGGGGCCGTTCTCGGTGTCGTAGATTTCCAGCAGCACCCAGCCGTCGCCGGCTGGCGGCTCCGGGTTCCAGTCCTCGATGCTGGCCGATTCCTCGAAGTAGCGTTCAGCCAGCCTCTCGTCCTGGCTCTCCAGGGAGACGAACGCGGTTTCGATGCCGAACACCGCCAGCAGGTCGTCGTAGCGCACGCTCTCGTCGCAAACCGGCATGTCCGGGTGGCTCAACCATCCATCCGGGTCGCGCACGATGTCGCGCGGCGCCAGCAGCCGCGTGCGCAGGTCTTCGAGGCTGGCGTGCGGTTCGCGGGTCTGGGCCTCGGTGGTCGCATCGTCGAGCAGCGGCACCGATTGCACGATGCCGATGATTTCGCTGATGGCGTCGTACTTGCTGATGCCGGCCGGGGCTTGATACCGCTGGATGACGGCGGCCACCTGGCGGAGCGCGGTTTCGGCCGCGCCGCCGTGCTGGGCCGGGCCGCCCAGCGCGATGACGATGCGCTCCATCATGTCGGTCTGCTGCCCCACGAACAGTTCGCCGTTCATGAGGATGTGGGCGAGCCAGCGCCCGCCGCGCAGCAGGTGGTAGGAGTTGGCTTCGCCGTTCGCGCGCCACGACACGCCGCGATAGCCTCCGGCCACGGGCGCGGGCGACGCGCCGATCAGGAACGGCGCGGCGGCGATCAGCCCGGCCTGTACGGCAATGCCGGGTTCGATCAGGCGGCCGGCGCCGGCGTGGTGCTCCGCGCACCGCTGTTCGGCGATCTGGAACACCTCGACGGCGTGTTCCATGCGCGGGCCGTCGGCCAGTGCGATGCTCTCTCCGCGCTGGTGAAGGAACATGGCGAAGTTCGCCACGTCGCGCGGGTCGCCCTTGAAGACGTGCGCCAGCAGCATGTCGGACAGGGCCTGGGCGCTGACCTGGGCCTTGTCTTCCCAGCCGCCGCGCCCCTTCGCCCGAGCGTCCGCCAGCTTGGCTTTCAGCTCGGCCGCGAAGCGATCTACCGCTTCGTCGTCAGGATGGTGGGCGGCGTGGGTCATGCGGCCACCTGCTCGGGGTGGAACTTCTTGAACGGCAGGCTCTGGAGGTGCGCGCCGAAGAAGGAACCCAGCGACTCGGCGCCGATGAAGTCCGCATACACCTGCGGCTCGACGTTCGGGTAGTGGTAGATCGCACCGGCGCCGCGCTGGAACGTCACGGCCAGCGTGCGCGTGGCTTCGTCGTAGCCGACGGCCTTGATCTTGTGCGACTCCACTTCCTTCATGGGGATGTGCTGGTAGTCGGCGGCGTCGTCAAAAGCTGCTGCGGGTGCTCGGGTTGCCATGTCGGTAGTCCTTTCGGGGTTGCGGGTTGTGGCCGGGGCGGCCTGGGTTGCCGGCGCCGGCTGTCCGGCCTGCACGGTCTGGATGTGCCGCACCAGGGCGGCGCAGATGCGGGGGAAGTCGCGCTCGCGGTACAGCTTTGCCGACTTGTCGGTGGCGACATGGGGGAAGCCCAGCGTCGCCAGCCCGTCGGCGGTCAGCGCGATGGGCGCCAGGCGCTCGTTGATCTGGCCCAGCTTCAGCGTTGCGGTGGAGAGGCTGCCGCCACCGCCGCCACCCATCGGGCGGCTGTGGGCCGCGCACTGGGGGCTGGCCGTGACGAGTTCCGCCGCCGGCGCTGCTGCCATGTCCACTCCCAGGAAGGCCGATGCGTCCGCGTTGCCAGGGAAGTAGCTCGCAAGACTGTCGGGGCCGTTGTTCTCCAGCGCCGCATTGGCCGGGTGCAGCGGCACGATGGCGGCGTCTTCCGCCTCGTCAAGCGAGCGTTGCTGGGCGGCGGCCGCCTCGCGCTCCTGCTTGTCCTTCGCCTCGCGCTCCAGGCGCTCGGCTTCTTCCTTGCGGATGCGCGCGCGGTCGGCCTCCAGTCGCTCGGCCTCGGCCCGCTTGTGCGCGTCGATGCGGGCCGTGATCGCCAGCTTGAAGTCGTCCAGCGGCTTGACCGCGAGCTGTTGCAGGTCGGGCAGCAGCGCGCGGTGTTCGGCTGCATTGGTGCCCACCCAGGCCAGTTTCGTGCGCAGGTCGCCGGCCTTCTGGTCGGCGGCGATCTTGCCGTTCGCCAGCGCGGTGTCGAGCTTGTCCTGAACGCTCGCCAGGGTCTTCAGGCCCTTGATGACGGCCGCGAAGTCCGGCGCCGGCACGTCCAGGCGCAGGTCGGCAATTTCGCGTTGGAGTTCGGCCAAGTGGTCGGCGAACGCCTTGCGGGCGGCCTCGATCTTTTCCTCGCGCCGCCGCTTTTTCTCGCTCTCCAGCAGCTTTTCTGCCATGAGGCGGTTGTCGCGCGTCAGCTTGTGCAGCGCATCCTTCGCGCGCTTCGCGGCATCGACGCCGGACACCTGGGCCAGCATCTGCGCCTCGGCGGCGTCGAGCGCATCCTCGGCGCGCTTCAGTGCCTTGATTTGCAGGTCGAGGTCGGCGAAGTCCTGGTCGGTCTGCGGCTCACGTATCAGGCGCTCGTCGAGAAACTGGCGCAGAGCCTGCTCGAACACCGTGAAGTTCTCGGCCACGGTCAGCGCGCCGGACACCTGCACCGACACGGCGGGCAGCGCCTGGACGGGTTCGGCGACGATGGCCGGCTTGGCCTCGGGCAGCACGTAGTCGGCCAGGTCGCGGTCGAACTGCGCCCAGCCAGCGCGGATGCGGTCGAACCATTCCGGGTCGGGCCGGACTTCGACCCAAACGAGGTTGCCGGGCGTGCCGTCGGAGACGACGAAGATCACGCGCGCGGCGCCCGTCACCAGCATGATCTGCTGGCACTGCGGCATGTGTTCCTCGGGCAGGATGCCGGCGCGCACCGATGCGGCCAGGGCCTCGTTCCATTGCTTGTGCTCGAACGCAGTGTCGTAGAGCATGGTCAGGCCGTCGCAGGACGCCGACAGGTTGCCGCCCTCGTCTTCGTTCGAGCACGTCACCGGGTAGAGGTCGTCGCCGATGATTTCCTCGACCAGCGGCCGGGCCAGGGCTTCGACCTGGTGCCCGTAGTCGAGGATGTTCACCTGCACCCAGTCGGAGAACTCCTTCGGCGTGCCGGTGTGCTTGATGCGCAGCAGCTCGGAGCGGGTCGTTTTCTTCGACAGGCCCAGCATCGCGGCGGCTTCGCTGGCGCCGTGGTGGGTCAGGCGGAAGGCTTGCCATTCCGGGCTGCCCTGGACAAGTTCGTGGATTTTCATTGCTGCGCACCCCCTTCGGTCGCCCACGACGCGATTTCCATCTTCTGGTCGTCGGTGAGCAGTTCCTTGGTCTGAATCATTGCGATCAGGTCGTTCACCGACTTGCCGCCCTCGATGGCCTTGCGCCACCCGGCTTTCTTCTTCTCGAAGGCTTCATCGCTGCACGTCGGCAGCGAGCCGCCCTTCGAGCCGTTGCCGGCGCCAGCCCCGCCGCCGGCATTGCCCGCGCCGCCGCTCTTGCCGGCCTGCTGTTCGGCCTTGTTCTCCATGACGCTCTTCCACGAGGATTCGCCGTCGCGGATGGCACCGTAGATGCCGCGCAGATTGACCAGCTCGGCCGGCGAGCAGGTATCCAGCGTGTGGCCCAGGTATTCGGTCAGGTCGGCGGCCTTGACGCCGATTTCGCCGAAGGCATCGGCGATGCGCTTGCGCTCGGTGTCGGGGTCGCGCGCGGCTTCGTCAAGGCGGATGGCCTTGATGATGGCCTCGGCCTCGTCCTGCAAGTCGCCGGGGATGATGCGCAGGCCCAGGGTGCGGATGGCCTTGGAAATCTGCGCGGCGCGCTTGTTCAGCAGGTCGTCGTCGGTGGCGGGCACCGTATAGACGTTGCGGTTGTAGCTGTTCTTGCGAACGCTGATGTAGGTGCCGTCGTCGGACGGCTTCGACCGCTCCACCGTCTTCGTGACGCGCACGTCGAGCGGGTAGGTCAGGTTCGATTCCAGGTCGGTGACGCTGACGCGGTGGATTTCCTTGCCCTCGTCCTCGAAGATCATGCTGGTTTCGACCAGCACGTTCGTCATGCAGCGCAGGGCCACCTCGACAAAGCGAATGCCCAGGCCCTCCACGCCGTCGCCGATGGGCTTGCGGTAGTAGGCGGACTTGTTGTTGGCGAAGCTGGGGCGCTTGCACTCCTTGAGCAAGTCCTGGCGCACCTGATCCCACTGGCGCGGGCGGCGCAGCGCCATCACGTAGCGGGCCTCGACAACGGCCTTGGCCTGGGCGGCCACGTAGGCCGATGCGGTTTCCTGGGCGGCCAGGGTCGAGCTGGTGCCGCCGAAGTCCTGGCGCACGGCCAGGGCCTGATTCACGGGGGAGTTCATGAGAGGGGTTCTCCGGTAGGTTTCGATCAGTCGGCCTCGCAGCGGCGGCAGCCGCGCCCACGGCACCGGCGGCACGCGCTGTCCGCTTCGGCGTCGATCTGGCGCTCCGCTTCCTTGCGGGCAATGGGTTCCCAGTAGCCGCGCGCCAAGCGCGCCAGCGCCTCGCCAGCCGCCGCCGTGTCGCCCTCGGCCAGAAGGCGGCAAAGCGGCTCGATCTGCGGGTCGCCCGTTTCGCAAAGGGCCTCGCAGAGGTTGGCGGGGTTGAAGGGCGTGAAGCCGGGCGCGGTCAGCAGCTCGGCGGCACGTTCGTCGATGGCCGCGTCGCGGCCTTCGTCGTCGGGTGCCCTGGGGTCGTTGGGGTGGCCGGTGTAGGCCGGCCAGGTGGCCTCGTCGCCGGGGCCTGGGAGCGTGGCGAGGTTCATAGCGTCACCCCGGCCAGTTCCCAGGCCCGGCGGATGCCGTAGCCGCGTGCGCGGTAGTAGCGGTAGTCGGCGAGGCGTTTCTTCAGGCGTCTGAGGGCCTTCATTCGCGCATCGCCTCCACGCTGACTTTGCAGAACCCGAAGCGGTCGAGTGCATCCATGACCGCCCCGCAGGTGCTCTTGAACAGGGCGGTGTAGCTGTGCTGCTCGCCCGTCGCCGTTCTCACGCTCACCCGGCACTTGACGAGCCGGGCCGGCCGCGCGGCAGCCGTGGCCGCCGCGCAGGCAGTTGTCGATGCGCTCATGGATGCGCTCCTTTCAGGGGGAAATCGAAAGCGCCCCTGACGGGGCGCTTGGGGCGGCCCGCTCGGCGGGCCTGCCCCGGACATGACACAAGCCACAGAGGGCACTACACCTTTGCGAGGCGGCCACCGATGAGGGAGTTCGAGAACACCGCGACGTCGTTGACGTTGAGACGGAAGGCGCCGGCGCGCCGGCCGATGCCCCAATGGCCGCCGTGGTAGGCCACGGCGTTGGGGTAGCTCCAGAAGTAGTCGCCGAAGGCCGATTCGTCGCGGTCGTCGCGCGTCGTGGCGGGCAGGAACACCGCGCCCAGGTCGAAACCGGCGTCGCGGTCGGTGGCGCGGCGGCGGAACCAGCCATCGCCCGGCGCCTCGACATCGGTTTCCACGTAGGTCTGGCTGCCGTCGGTGGCCCAGATGCGGTATTCGCTGTCGGCATTGGTCTGCAAGCCATCGACCATCTGCCAGACGTTGCCCCACAGGCCGACGATGCCGCGCCAGGTGGCCTGGGCCACAGTTTCGTCATCGACCGCACGCACGCCGCCGCCATTCACGTTGCCGTCGCCGATGGCCTGCTGCGCGTCCGGCGTGCCCAGTTCGATCAGCAGCAGCGCCTGGATGGCCGCGAGCTGGTAGATGCTCCAGAGCATCCAGCCCTCGCCACGCGCGGCGGCGCGCGCCTGCATGGTCGGGAAGTTGATGGAGGCCAACGGCTTCAGGCCGGGCTGGCTGCCCAGCTTGTCGTCGCCGTCCGGCGTGCCCTGGAACTTCCCGACGTGGAACTGGGCCAGCTCGGCTCCGTGGTGGCGGAACGCGGGGTGCAGCTCGAAGCCGGGCGCGGGTTCGGGGCTGACCCACAGCGCCTTTTTGCCCGCGTGCTCGCCGGTGGGCACGGCGCCGGCGCGGTAGTAGAAGGCCGGCACGCGCACCAGGTGCTGGCCGTCGATCACCTCGTCGGCGATGCCGGCGTAGGTCGGGTGGGCGTCGAAGTCGCCGGCGGCCGGCGCGATGCTGTTGCCCTCGGCGTCGATGCGCTGCCAGTTGCCCAGCGCCTTGCCGATGATGATGCCGATGATGTGGCTCATGAGGATTCCTTTCTTGCTTGCTTGGGAGGGGTGGCCTACGCCGGCTCGGCGGCGGCCTGTTCTTCGTCGGCGTCCGGCTCCACGCCGACGGCGCGCATGACAAGCGCGAAGTCGTCGTCGAACAGGTAGCCGCTTGTGCGGTAGCTCTCGACCATCCGCCAGATACCGAACTGGACGGTCTGATCGGTCGTGCCCAGGTTCTCGCCGTTGATGAACAGGGCGTCGGAACCTTCCTTGCCGTAGGCCGAGACGCTGGGCAGCATCCCGGCGCGGTACAGCAGGTCGAGCAGCAGGCTCGTTCTGCCGTACAGGTTCAGCGTCACGTCATGGCCCATCGCGCGAACGACAGGCCACTTGCCGATACCGGCAGTGCGGATTTGGATGTCCATGTCGGTGTCCTTCGGGGGATTGCCCTGGCGCGGGCCGCGTTGCCGCGCTGGTGTGCGCGGCTGTTCGAGGTGTGCCTTCTCTCAGGCTGTCATGGCGCTTTCGGCTCACCATTGCGGGGCTTACGTCTGCCCAACCGGCCCGACCTACCGGGCTTCTTTGCGGCATTGATGCGACTCGGTGCGCGCGCCGCGCCCCCTGCGCGTTGCCCGTGAAAACGGGCGCCGGCTCTGGCCTTGCCTCGACCGGCTGCCGGGGGTACTGCATGTCTTTCTGCCCGTCGTTACCTGCGCCACGAACGGGTGGGCGTCTTTCGACCTGGCCTATGGCTTCGTCACGACCCCCGCGGGCCGCTCCACCAGGGAGGCCAGGATTTCGCGCGCTTTTGCTTCTACGGCGCGCGCCCAGGCGTAGGAGGTTGGCGCCGCGCTCTCGGGGAGCGGGCCTCGCCTCTATTCATCCGGCAAGTTGTTAAAGAGCTGCACCGTCGGTTGCCTGTCGTGGTGCGTCGCTATGCGTCGTTGTGGCGCGTTGCGTTAGGCTGAATATTAGGCGGCGCCTAAGATCATGTCAATAGGCGTCGCCTAATATTTTTGGCAAAATAAAAGCCCGGTGACGTGCCGGGCTTGCGGAGATGGAAGATGGAAGACTGGAAGATGTGGGCGCTCTGGGCAGCCCTGGGCTTCAACCTGGTGGCTGGGGCCTGGAATTTGGCGGCAGCTATCCGCTACAGGCGGAAGGAAGCGCGCCTAGATCGGGGGGCTTGGGGCGCGCGCCCGCTGCTGCCGTCCGACAAGGCAGAGGTCTTGCGGCCTGGGGATACGGTGTTGATGCTGCCGTCGCTGGACGGCATGCCGGCCGATCAGCAGACTGCGATGGCCGGCTCGATCAAGGCGATGGCCGAGTCCGCGAAAGCTCGGGGCATCGAGTTCATGGTCGTGCCCGACCGGGAGCAGAAGGCGATTGTCGTGTCTCGGGGTCGGACGAGTGGCGCGGCGAGCGCGCTGGGTGGGTCGGAATGGGACGAGTTCTTCAGGGTGTGGCGCGAGAATCAGAGCCGCGACGAAACTCTGACAGCAGCCGCGTACCAGCAGCAACAAAGGCTGCAATCTCTGCATCGGTCACTGCGCGAAAAAGTCCTTCCTCTTTCGCATCTGCAAGTTGTCGGGCTAGATGCTCAAGGGCTGCTTGCCGATCTGGATGTGCTCGAAGCAACGATTCAAGAAATAGCCGAAGGGCCATATTCTCAAGGCGATAGATGAGTAAAGGGTCGCGCATTGATGCCTCTCGTTCACGCGGCTGATGCCAGCTCAACGCGGTGCAGGACGATAGAACGCATTTCTTCTTCCCATTCGGGGACAAGGCGCGTGCGCAATACCTTTGCCCATTCGCTCGCGTCCCGGTCGGTTGCGAGGTCTTCAACGTCCACCATCGGCAGCAGCAACACCACTTGCTCATCATCGTCCATCTCGGCGATAGCCTTGAAGATCATCCTGTCGAGTTGCCGTATCGTGGTGTCGTATAGGCCGTGCGCGCCGCCCTCTTGCAAAAGAAATCCCAAGAACGCCAGGCCGTTTTCAATACCCTCGCGCGGCTCTGGCGATGGCGCGGCGCGGAAATGCGCGATCACCTTGTCGCACACGCGACGCTTCAGCTCCGCCCGGTCGAACTGGAGCCATGTGCGAGCGGCCGAACCCAGCAAGCGCAGGCGATTGAAAAGCTCGTCGGAACGGTCTTGCGGCTGGTCTTCGTTGGGCAGCAAATTCATAATTTCCGCCGCTTACTTCCAAAGGACAAAATAGACAGCCTCGAACACCGGGGCCGTCTTTTCCTGCCCAGCAACGGTCTTGTATTTCGTATTCGAGACGTAACGCCCCACAAGATCGAACCCGCCTTCTATTTTGGCGCCGTCGAAATAGTATTTCTGCAACTGATTGGGGATAACCACGGCGAAATAGTCCGTGCTTTCGCCCATTCCGCGCGAGCGGCGTAAGGCATTGGCAAGCAATTCATTGTCCTGCGAAGACGAAAGGGCTGCGAGGAATTCTGGCCTATCCCCGGCCATCTTGATTTTGCCGTTCATGTAGTACATGGCGCCGTCGGGTTTGATCTTGGGCGCGCTGGCGAGCGAGCCGCCGTGCTCGGCGTTGTAAACGATGGCTGCCTCCCCAAGATTGGTCGGCTTGGCCTGCCCTGACCTAAGTGCAGCTTCACGGGCGGCCCTCGCTTGTTTCTGGGCGACGGCTTGGCGTTCTTCTTCCTGTTTGTCTTGTTCTTTTTCTGTTTTTATTTCTGCAAACTTATCTCTTAGTCGATTCTCACAATTGACCGCGCAAAACCCTTTTTCTCTTAGGCTCTGGCAATACTCATCAACCGTCTTTGTTTTGTTGAAGTCAATGCTTCTCAAGTGCCCGAGCGTGAGCATTTCTTGCATGCAAGAGCCGTTCGATTGAGCTGTGGCGATTGGTGTCGCAAGCGCAAGGAATATTCCAAATATTCCAATTCTCATAAAATCCCCTTTCTATTCCTGATCGCCTTATTTCTCAATCATTTAATTTCCCTGCCGTCTGACCATACCAGTCTCAACTTAGGCCACCTTGGTGCGGCTTTTCTGAGTGGCAATAGCCTTTACAGATCGGTCTTCAATAAAAGCAATGGCCGCTTGTGTCTGTGGCTCAAGTTTCCCGCGCTCGGTGGAGGGGAGTAGCAGCAAATCAATGGCTGCACGGGTGACTGCGCTGGCGGAAGTGTACGCAGCCCAAGCAGTGGCTGACGGGTCTGTCGGCGCGTTGTCTCCGTGGGCCTCCATTGTTCCGGTTGCCTGTGCGGCGGTCGGCAGTTCCTTCAGTCCCCAATGCTCTGCACCGACCACATCCGAGAAGTACGCCCACAGCTCGGGGAGCTTGCTCTTATCAATCGACCCCTTCTTCATCCAGTCATGGATTGACGGCGGCTTCACGCCGAAATGCCGCGCGATCTCGGCCTTGGACTTTGCCAAGCCCAAAGCGAGTTTCTTGTCGATGGCGACTTTGATCGCGGCGCCTAGTTCTTTACCTGTAAGCATTGCCTAATGATCGGGTGCTGGAACGCCATTAGGCAATTCCTATTGACAAAGATTAGGCGACGCCTAATAATGACGGAATGGACACCGCACATACCGCACAACAGCTTGCGATCAAGAGGGCATGTTCCGCCGTTGGCGGGCAGGCCGCGCTTGCCCGGCTCTTGGGCGTCTCGACACCCACGGTGAATCAATGGGTGTCTGGGAAGCGCCAAGTGCCCGCTGAACGCTGCCCGGCAATCGAGAAAGCCACGTCCGGCGAGGTGACGTGCGAACAGTTGCGCCCCGACGTGGATTGGGCGTACCTGCGCGGCACCAGTCCGGCCACCCAGAAGGAGACGACCAATGCCTGAAGCCAAGGTAGCAGCCGGCACGCCCACCGAAGACGCGCAGCAGCGCGTCGGCGTTCCGGCCGTTTCGCCAGAGTCCGCCCATTCCCAGCCCGACGAGCGCGAGGGCGATGCGCCCGCGCTCATCCAGATCGGCCCCTTGGATGTTTGAGGAAGGAGCCAGTTATGCAGGTATTCGGTCGTCTCACCGTTGATTCCGTCGAAGGCAGTAGGGCGCATTGCACCTGCGCTTGCGGCACCAAGCGCATCGTCTCGATCTACTCCCTTCGGAGCGGCAACACCCGTAGCTGCGGCTGCCTGGCGCGTGAGCGCACGGCGAACATGGGCCGGAGCAACAAGACCCACGGCATGAAGAAGACGCGCACCTACAAGGCGTGGGAGTCGATGCGCCGGCGCTGCTTCAATCCGCGCGCCGGCAATTTCAAGCACTACGGTGGGCGCGGCATCACCGTTTGCGATGCCTGGGCCTCGTTCGAGAACTTCCTGGCCGACATGGGCGAGTGCCCGGACGGCCTGACGCTGGAGCGCAACGATACGAACGGCAACTACGAACCCAGCAACTGCTGCTGGGCCACGCCGGTCGAGCAGACGCGCAATCGCCGCATCACCGCCACCATCGAAATCGACGGACGCACGCGCGTTCTCGGCGAGGTGTGCGCGGAGCGCGGCGTCAGCGCCCACCTTGTCCATTGCAGGCTGCGGAGCGGCTGGCCGGTCAATGACCGCCTGTTCATGCCTTCTCTTCGCACCAGTCTCGGTGCGTGAAAGGTAGCGCGCTGTGGTTTTCATCAACTTTTCCATGCAGCAAGTCTCCGCCGTCCGCCGGGCTGGCGGTAGGCGAATCTGAAAGGGCGTTCGTCATGCGTAAACCCATCAAGCAAGTCCATCGCGCGCTGTTCCTGGCGCTTCAGGCGGATGCCAAGGAATACCCCGGCGGCGTTCGTGCCATCGCGGAAGCGATGGGCATGAACGGGAACACGCTGGCGAACGGCATCAACCCCGACCACGACGCGCCGCCGCCCAGCTTCGGCGTCATCCTCGAAATCGTCATCGTGGCCCAGGCCCGGCGCACCGTGTTCGCGCTGGCGCACCTCGTTGGCCAAGTGCCGATGGACTTCGAGCTGGAGCCGCGCGAGCCGGCCGAGGCTGTGCGCCTGTTCCTGTCGCTGGTGTCGTCGGCGTCGGAGTTGCTGGGCGTGGGTTCCGAGGCCGCGAAGGATGGCCGGTTCTGCGCCGACGAGCGCCGCGCCCTCGAACCGCTGCTGCTGGCGCTGATGAAGGCGACCGGCGAGCTGCTGCAATCCATCCGGGGAGGTGCCTTGTGAGCGCCGTCATCGCCCCGCCGCACGCGCAGCGCGCCGCGACCGCCCGCCGCCTGGGCGAGGAACAGATGCAGCTTGCCCTGGATGCGGCTACCTCGACCGACCCGAGTTTCAGCGCGCGGGCCTACACGTTCATCGTGGCCTACGTGCGCGAGCAATCCGCCCGGCTGGGCAGCGTGCCCGGCGAACAGGTGACGATGGCCGCCCGCGCCGCCGGCATCACTCCGTCCGATGATCGAGCGTTTGGGGCGATCTATGCGAAAGCCATTCGCCAAGGCGACATCCGTGTAGTGGGCTATTGCGCTCGCGTGCGTGGCCACGGCACCAGTGGAGGGAAGCTCTATGCCGCTGGCTTGCGCATTCCACTGATGGCGGACAGTGATTCCATTCCCATCGCGGACAGCGTTCCAGGCGATGGCGGACACGTTGCGCGGGTGTCCTGAGTGACGCTCAAATCGTAGCCGAAGTGTCCGCCATCAGCGTGGAATGGCGGTCGGCGCGGCCGGCTCAGACGGCCTTTGCCAGCTTTCTCATCGACTCGCCCTTGAGGGCTATCTTGTGCGAGCCGTGCACGATGCGGTCCAGGATGGCGTCGGCCAGCGTGGGCTCGTCCAGCCAGGCGTGCCAGGCCGTCACCGGCAACTGGCTGGTGATGAGCGTCGAGCGCGCACCCACCCGGTCGTCGAGCAACTCCAGCAGGTCGTTTCGCTCGTGCGCGGCAATCGGCGCGATGCCGAAGTCGTCCAGGATGAGCAGGTCCAGCCGCGCCAGTTGCGCCAGCCGTTTGCCCAGGCTGCCATCGCCGTGGGCCACGTGCAACTCCTGCAGCAGCCGTGGCGCGCGGGTGTAGAGCACCGAGAAGCCCAGACGCGCGGCCTGCTGCCCCAGTGCGCAGGCAAGCCACGTCTTGCCGCACCCGGTGGCGCCGGTCAGCAGCACGTTGTGGCCATGGCGCAGCCAGTCGCCGCCGGCCAGGCTGGTGATGACCTCCCGGCCCAGGCCCCGGCTGGCGCGCCAGTCGATGTCCTCCAGGCAGGCACTGGAGACCTTCAGGCGGGCCGCCTTGAGCAGGCGCTCCAGGCGTTTGCTGTCACGCCAGTCCACCTCGCGCTGCACCAGCAGCGCCAGACGTTGTTCAAAGGGCAGTTCGCTGGCTGTGATGTGGGTGGCCGCGTCGCTGAGGGCGGCCACCATGCCGTCCAGGCGCAGGGCGCGCAGTTGGTTCAAGGTCTGTTCGTTGAGCATGGTTCTTCCTTGTTGGGTTTGCTTGCGCGTTGGAGCTCAGTGGTAGTAGTCCGGCCCGCGCACGTTCTCGTGCAGCGGCAGGCTCGCCTGTGCGGCCATCGGCGCATCCAGCGGCCGCTGGTCCAGGCCGCAGCCCAGGATGGAGGCGATGCTCTTGTAGGACGGTGAGCGAATCGACTGCGCCCGCGCACAGGCGGCCTCCAGCCGGTCAGCCCCGTACTCACGGCCCAGGCGCATGAGGCCCAGACAGGAGCGGTAACCCTGCTCGGGATGCTGGCGGTGCTCCATCTGCCAGCGCACCACGGCGGCGGTGGCCGCACCCACGCGCTCGCCCCAGGCGATGAGCTTGGCCGGCGTCCACTGCAGGTGCGCCCGGTGCGAGGCCGGCATGTGCTCAGGTGTGGTGGTGTGTGCACCCCGGCGGGGATTGAGGGCGTGGGCGGCCACCCGTTTGCCGCCATGCAGGACTTCGACCGTGCCGGCCGTGATGCGCAACTCCACCGGCTCGCCCACCAGGGCGTGGGGCACCGAGTAGTAGTGGCCATCGAGCTCGACGTGGTAATCGATGTTGACGCGGGCGGGTTTGAAGCGCGCGATGGGCATGCGCACCGCCGGCAGGGGGCGCAGGGCCGGCCGGTCAAGCTCGGCGAAGGCACTGGCGCGGTTGCCCGGCAGCTTCTTGAACGCGCGCTGGTTCAAGTCCACCAGCAAGGCGGCAATCGCCCGGTTGAGCTCGGCCAGGCTGAAGAAGGTCTGGTGGCGCAGCCGGGCCAGAATCCAGCGCTCGACCACCTGCACGGCGACCTCCACCTTGGGTTTGTCGCGTGGCTTGGCCGGGCGCGCGGGCATCACGGCCAGGCTGTAGTGCGCACAGAGTTCTTCGAGCAGGCGGTGCGCGGTGGGCTCGTAGCGGTCGGGGCGGGCCATGAGGGCGCGCGGCTGGTCGGGCACCAGCAGGCGGGGCACGCCGCCGATGAACTCCAGCGTGGCAATGATGCTGGCCACCCAGTCAGCGGCCTTCTGGCTGGCAGTGGCGCAGGCGTAGGTGTAGTTCGATGCGCCCAGCACTGCCACGAAGACCTGGGCCGGGCGTATCTCGCCGGTGCTGGCGTCCACGACGGGCACGGTCTGGCCGGCGTAGTCCACGAAGAGCTTGTCACCGCCCGAGTGGGTCTGGCGCATGGAGCGCTGCAGGCGCCGGGCCCAAGCCTTGTACTTCTCGCAGAAGGCGCTGTACTTGTACGCCTGACCGCTGTGCTGTTGCTGGTATTCCTCCCACAGCAGCTGCAGCGTCACGCCAGGTCGGCGCAGTTCGCGGTGGATGTGGGCGTGGTCGGGTTCGAGGTGCCGGGACTCGCGCGCCACGGGTGGCTTGTAAAGCCGGGCCTGGAGTTCGTCGTCGTTCAGGCTCTGGGCCGTAGCCCAGTCCACGCCGGCCACGCGCGCGTAGCTGGCTATCTCGCTGACAGTGGATTTGGAGATGCCGAGGGCGGCACCGATTTGACGGGTGCTCAAGGCCCCGCGGTGCAGCAGTTGCAGTGTGTGTCGTAGTTTGCTCATGGTGACCCTGGGTGTGGGCATCGCTGGCTCCGGTCAAAAAAACCGGGCAGCGTATGCCGCGTTCGGGTCACTCAGAACACCCCGCAGGTGTCCGCCATCAGTTTGGAATGCTGTCCGCCTTCAGCGTGGAACACTGTCCGCCATCATGGTGGAACACTGTCCGCCATCAGCGTGGAATCGTGTCCGCCATCGCGTGGAATACGCAGCTGGCTGATGAGAAATGGCGGCAGGTGGTTGGCTTCGAGGGCAAATACGAGGTTTCCGACTGCGGCCGCGTCCGCTCGCCACGCACGGGGAAATTGCTCGCGCAACGGCTCTGGAACAGCGGCTATCCCAGCGTCCAATTGTGGGCCGGGAACAAGGCGCATAGCCGGTCGGTGCATCGCCTGATGGCTGCTGCCTTCCTGGGCTTGGCGCCGGGATTGCAGGTGAACCACATCGACGGGGACAAGGGGAACAACCGCCTCGACAACCTGGAGGTCGTCACCCCGAGCGAGAACCTGAAGCACGCCGTTCATGAGCTGGGTTTCAAGACGCCGGCGTTGGCAGGCGTAGAGAACCCGAACGCCCGGCCTGTCGATAGGCTTTCCCTTGATGGAAGGTTGCTGCGGCGCTACCTGTCGCAGTCCGACGCTGTGCGAGAGGGTTTTCGCGCGTCCTGCATTACTGAGTGCTGCAACGGCACCCAGAAGACGCACAAGGGATTCCGCTGGCGTCATGCCGTCCATGAGCAGGAGGGTGCGGCCTGATGGAAGACCTCAAGAACCTGTCCGCCGAAGCCGTCATGGCGCCGTTCGTCGGCCGCGACACCCTCACGAACCGCGAGCTGTTCCAGCAACTCGCCCTGCAACTGGACATCCCCGAGGCGGCGCTGGAAGCGCGCGCGCCCGTGGGCAAGGCCGGCAAAGCCTACAACCTGTTCGAGCGCCGCGTGCGCTGGCACCAGCAGACCCTGAAGCATCTGGGCGTGCTTGAGCGCGTGGAGCGTGGCACCTGGCGCCTGAGCGGCGAGGCCAAGAAGGAGCTGACGCCGGCGCCGCGTCGCGCCGTCCTGCTGGCATTCTCGACCGACCTGGGCTGCGCGCTGTGGGCGAACGCCGAGGACGTGTTCAGCGGTCTGGGTGAGCAGATCACCCTGGCCTTCACCTCGCCGCCGTACCCACTGGCGAAGCAGCGCGCCTACGGCAACGCCGACCAGGCCAGCTACATCGACTGGCTGCTGCCCATCCTCGAACCCATCGTGGCGCACCTGCGGCCCGGCGGGAACGTGGTGCTGAACCTGGGCAATGACATCTTCGAGCCGGGTTCTCCGGCGCGCTCCCTTTACCTGGAGCGGCTGACCCTGGCGCTGCACGACAAGCTGGGCCTGCACCTGATGGAGCGGTTCGTCTGGCACAACCCGACGAAGCCGCCCGGCCCGGTGCAATGGGCATCCATCCGCCGCGTGCATCACAACACGGCCTACGAGCATGTGCTGTGGTTCACCAACGAGCCGGCCCTGGTCATAGCCGACAACCGCCGCTGCCTGCGCGAGCACACCGATAAGCACCGGCGGTTCATGGACGCCGGCGGCGTGCAGCAGTACGCCCGCTACGCCGGCGGGGCCTACACCGTCCGCGAGGGCAGCTTCAGCGCGCCCACCGATGGCGCCATTGCCCGCAACGTGCTGACCATCCCGCACCGCGACCCTGACCAGCAACCCGCGCGCGACTTCGCGGCACGGCACGGCCTGCCGGCCCATCCGGCGCTGATGCCCGTGCGCTTGGCCGAGCACTTCGTCCGGTTCCTGTCCGAGGTGGGCGACCTGATTGTTGACCCCTTCGGTGGCTGGGCCACGACGGGGCGCGGTGCCGAGCTGCACGGCCGGCGCTGGCTTGTGACCGAGCGATGCCGCGAGTACCTGATCGCGGCCGCGCAACGCTTCCGGGGTGCCCCCGGTTTTGAAACGTCGATGGAGGGCACCTATGCGTGATTACTCGAAAGTCGGCCCGAAGTTCTGGATTGGTGCCACGGGTAAGCGCCTGCGCGCGGCAGGGATGGAGGCGCAGATCGTCGCCATGTACCTGCTGACCAGCCCGCACGCCAACATGCTGGGCCTCTACTACTGCCCGACCATGTTCATTGCCCATGAAACCGGGCTGGGCTTGGAAGGGGCTTCAAAGGGGCTTCAAAGCGCCATCGAAGCCGGATTTTGCGAGTACGACGAGGCTTCCGAGGTGGTCTGGGTGATCGAAATGGCCTCGTACCAGATCGGAGAGGCGCTCAAGCCCAACGACCTGCGCGTCAAAGGGGTGCAGAACGAGTACGGCTCGCTGCCCGAAAACCCTTATCTGGCGCGGTTTTACGAGAAGTACAGCGCGGCATTCTGCATGTCGGCCTGCCGGGGGAAAACAAGCCCCTACGAAGCCCCTTCAAAGCCCCTCCGAAGCCAAGAACAGGAACAGGAGAAAGAACAGGAGCAGGAACAGAAGAGTCTTGGGGGCGACGGCCAGCCCGACGGCACCGATGGCGGCGACGGCAACGGAACCAACCCCGATGCTGCGCCTGCGGCTCCGCCGAAAACCAAGCGGGGAACCCGCTTGCCCGAGGACTGGAGACTGCCGAAGGGCTGGGGCGACTGGGCGCTGGAGAACCGCCCCGACATGACCGACGCCGACGTGCGGCACCAAGCCGCCTGCTTTGCCGACTACTGGCACGGCAAGGCCGGTGCCGATGCGCGCAAGGCCGACTGGGAGGCCACCTGGCGCAACTGGATTCGCCGCGCCGACAGCCCGCTGCCCAAGGGTGGGCCGGCGCGTCCTGGCCGCATGAACCCGCCTGCCCACCCCCAACAACCGAAGGAGCCGCGCGATGTTGTCACGAGCATCTGACCTTTTGCCTGCCAGCCTGGGGGAGCGCCACAAGGCCCCCGACACCGGCGCCAAGGCGCCGAGCCTTCCGGTCTTTCGTCAGGTGTTCGGCACCTGCGAGCAGCACGGCCAGTACCCGCTGAACAGCCTGGACAGCGAGGGGCGCGAACGCTGGCGGCCCGATGTGTGCCCGGCCTGCGCGAAGCAATCGGCCGTGCGCCAGCTCATGCGTCGCGCCGAGATTTCGCCCCGATTCGAGGGCTGCACGTTCGATGGCTACGCTGCGACGGCCCCCGACCAGGTGCAGGCCCTCGAAGTCTGCCGCGACTACGCTGATTCGTTCGCCGAGGCCCTCAAGGTTGGCCGCTGCCTCATCCTGCGCGGGAACCCTGGCACCGGGAAGAACCATCTGGCCGTCGCCATCACGAAGCAGGTGCTGGCGCAGGGCCACACCGCGCTGCACGCCACGGCCTACGAAATCGTCTGCCGCATCCGCGAGACGTGGGGGCGCCGGCAGCCGGGCGACCAGACCGAGCAGGACGTGACGCGCGCGCTGGGCGACGTTGATCTTCTGGTGATCGACGAGGTGGGCCGCCAGTACGGCACCGAGGGCGAGCAAATCCACCTGTTCCACGTCATCGACCATCGCTACCGGCTGATGAAGCCCACCATCGTCATCAGCAACAAGGAGCCGGAGGAAATCCGTGCCTACCTGGGCGAAGCCGCCTATGACCGCCTGCGCGAGGGGGGCGGCCAGATGGTGCATTTCGACTGGGAAAGCCACCGGGGCAAAGGGGGGGCGGCGTGATCGAGACGATCTTCCTGGTGGTCGTGGGCGGCCTGCTGCTGGTGGCGGGCCTGTTCGGCCTTGTCGTGGCCTCGCTGGCCGACGCCTACCGCTGCGAGCGCGACGAGTGGGAGGGCGACTGATGGACATGGTTCTGGTCAAGACTCCGAACGGCGCGCTGGCACCGGCCGACGAGGAAGCCCGTGCGCTGATCGAGAAGCTGAAGGCCGGCCAGGGCGTGCGCGCCACCATCCGCCGCGCTATGGCGCCGCGTCAGGTTTGCGGGTACACTTCCCCCGTCACGTCAAAAAAAGGCGTGATCGGGATTGGCGTCCCGATGCACCGCTGCGACGAAAGCCGCAGTTTCTCTTCCGCAGAGTATGCGGCTTCGTTGTCTGTGCCTCCAGTTATGGCGGCTCGGATGGGGGAGCGCAAGCTCCGCCGGTTCGCGCAAGCGGTGCCCGGTACGCCAACCCGTTCGAGCTGCCGCCCCCAATTGGCGTTGGGTGCGGCGGTTTTTGCAAACCGCACCGCTTGGAGGCCAATCATGGCAAAGACCACTTGCGCGCCCGCGCAATCCCCGCTTCAACACGCCCGTTCCGTTCTCGGACAATCGCCCCGCGACGTAGCCACCTACCTCAGCATCAGCACTGAATCGCTCGACTGGCTCAGTTCCGTCTTCAAGGCCATCGAAATGCTGCACGAGAAGGGCGGCGGCGAAATCCATATTAAACGCTTGGTCGGGCTCGGCAAGTATGTCGCCGACGACATCGGAAACCTCATCGGCTGTGCTCATGAGGACATCGTTTCCGCCATCGAAGCCGCAGAAGAGCAGGAAGGCGGTGCAGCATGAAGCTGATCGATGTGAGCACGCCCAGCTACCCAGACACCCACGCAATGGTGGATGACGCCGATTTCGAGGCGCTGAACCAGTGGAAATGGTCTGCCGAGAAACGCAGTGGCACGTTCTACGCCATCCGGTGCGTTCGCGGGCCTGGAGGGAAGAAGACAACCGTTCGGATGCACCGGCAGATTGTCGGTGAAGGTGTTGAGGTCGATCACGCTGACGGCAATGGCCTGAACAACCAGCGGGAAAACCTTCGGTCGTGCTCTGTCGCTGAGAACCAGCAGAACCGAAAGCGTGCCCGTGGAACGTCGCAATACAAGGGCGTTATGTGGGATAGGTTTCACAACCGCTGGAAGGCCAAGATCATCGTCAATGGTGAGCGCATCAACCTCGGGAGTTTCATGAGTGAGGAAGATGCGGCCCTTCAATACGACGCAGCAGCGAAAGAGCATTTCGGTGAATTCGCCAGCCTGAACTTTCCTGGTGAGGCCGGGCCATGAGGGTTGAAATGCTCAAGTCGCCCAGCGGAGCATTGATCCCGGCATCAGATGATGCTGGCGAAATGCTGCGGAAGATCAAGGTTGGCACCCCGGTCTTCGTAGAGGTCAAGCGGATCAGGAATTACAAGTTCCTGAAAAAGGCGTTCGCCCTGTTCAAGCTGGCCTTCGAGGCATGGGAGCCGGTCACGCCCCTGGAATACAAGGGGCTGCCGGTCGCCAAGGACTTCGAGCGGTTCCGCAAAGACATGACGATCCTGGCCGGGTTCTACAAGCCGGTCTACAACGTGCGCGGCGAGCTGCGGCTGGAAGCCGAAAGCCTGTCCTTTTCCAGCATGGACGATGAGCGGTTCGAGACGGTGTTCCGGGCTGTGCTGACCGTGGTGTGGAACCGCGTGCTGAAGGCCGCCGGCTACGCCAGCGAGGAAGAAGTCGAGCGCGTCGTCAATGAGCTGATGAGGTTCGACCAATGAAGCGCGCCGCCACCGCCGCCGAGAAGCGCCACATGGGCCGCGTGGCCGCGCTGGGCTGCATCCTGTGCGATCACCTGGGCCTGGGCGCCACGCCGGCGCAGGTTCATCACGTCCGCGAAGATCAGGGCGGCGCCCAGCGCGCCAGCAACTACCTGACCGTGCCCCTGTGCCCTGAGCACCACACGGGCAAGACCGGCCTGCACGGGCTGGGCACCAGAGCCTTCGAGCGCACCTACGGCCTTTCCGAACTCGACCTGCTGGCCCTGACCCTCGAACGACTGGAGGGCGGATGCCGGTAGCCCAGAAGACCGTCCGCTGCATCGACTGCGCCCACTACCGGCTCAAGGACGCCGGCGCGATGGGCCGGCTGGGGTTCGGCCTGTGCGCGCTATCCCCGAGCCGGGCGAGCTTCCCGTCTTCCGTCTATCCCCGCCAGTGCGACAAGTTCAGCGAGGCCGCCGCAGACGTGCGCGCGGCCCGGACTGCCTGGCTCGACAAGCGCGGGGAGGGCTGACCGTGGCGAACACCCTGCGCTGGAGCGAGGAACAACTGGCCGCCCACCTGCGGCGCGCGCCCGAGGCGGAGCCGGCCCAGAAGCCCGCCGCCAAGCGGCTGCCGGTGGCCGTGGGCACCGTGGCCCCGCCTGAGCTGAACCCGGCCATGAACAAGACCGAGGCCGAGTACGCCGGGATGCTGGAAGAACGCCGCCTGCGCGGCGAGGTGGCCTGGTGGCGGTACGAGGCCATCACCCTGAAGCTGGCCGACAACACGCGCTACACGCCGGACTTCCTGGTGATGCTGCCGGACGGGGTGCTGGAGATTCACGAAACCAAGGGCGGTTTCATTCGAGAGGACGGCTGGCTGAAGCTGAAGGTGGCCGCCGCATTGTTCCCGTTCCGGTTCTTCCTGTGCCAGAAGGCATCCAAGAAGGACGGCGGCGGCTGGTCGATCAAGGGGGTATAGGCGATGGCAGAGAAGAAACCGGCGGCGAACACGCGCATGGAACAGGCGGCGGCGGTCAAGACCATCGGCGCCCGGATGCGGCAGGCCCGCGAGCTGTGCAACCTGTCCCAGAGCGCGGCGGCGAAGCGCCTGGGCTACTCGAACTCGTCCAAGCTGTCCAAGGTCGAGGGGGCAACGGACACCAACAGCGTGCCCCTGTGGCTCATCCTGCGCGCGGCTAAGGTGTACGAGGTCAGCATCGACTTCCTGTTCGGCGTCACCGATGACTGGGAAGTCGGCGCCCGCATGAGCATCGAGCGGGAAACCTCGGCCTGGCTGTTCGACACCTGGGAAAAAGCCCGCCAGCGGGACATGGCGGCTCTGAAAAAATTGCATGACAAGGTGGAGGCGATGTCCGAGGCCGTGGCGCTGATGCTCACCACCACCGACGACGTGGGCGCGGCCCTGGCGCGCTTCATGGAGCTGAACCCCGGCTTTGAGGACATGCCGGGAGGCGCCCGACTCTTGAGCACGGTAGGGCGGGCCACCGGCGCCGCCAAAGGCGCCAAGGCCAAGATGGCGCGGTTCCGTGTGGAGTGCGTCCTGGCTGCTGCCGACACTCATCAACTGAGCCTGGCCCTGTAGATCGGGGAAGACGTGGGATATGGCGGCAAAACCGAAGCTGACGCCCGAGCAATGGGCGGATGTCCGAAATCACTGGGAGCACGACCCGCGCGATGGGTATTCCTGGCTCGTCGATGAGCTGGGCTTGCCCGTGTCCGCGCCGGGCGTGCGCAAGACCGCGCTGCGCGATGGCTGGGCCAAGGTTTCCGCCCAGGGGGATGACGCCACCCCGGCCCCGGCCAAGACCGGCACCAAGGAGCCGAAGAAGGCCGCCCGCACGAAGGCGGAGGGCCAACCGAAAGGCGACGCCACGCCGCGCACCAGCAAGGTTTCCAAGGTTTCCGAAAACCATCAGCGAGAAACCATCAGCGAAACCATGAGCACGGGCGAAACCATGCCCCTGACCACGGCCGAAGCCCTGGAGCGCGACCCCGACCAGTTCGGCGTCCTCGCGCAACTGACTGATATGCAAGAGGTTTTCGTCCGCGAATACATGGTGGATTGGAACGGGACGCAGGCAGCTATCCGGGCTGGCTACAGTGCCAAGAGCGCGGGGGAAATCGCCTACCAGCTACTCCAGAAACCTTCGGTGCGGGAGGCGATAGAAACCTTGGCCTCGGCCCGCGCGCGCCGGCTGGGCATCGACGCCGACGAGCTGATGCGGATGTGGGCGGCGGTCGTCACCCTGGATGCCAACGAGATTTCCCAGCTTCGGCGGGTGTGCTGCCCGTACTGCTGGGGAGCTGACCACCAGCGGCAATACACCCCGTCCAGCCTGGAGGCCGCCCGAACGAAGCATGAGCGGGAGCGCCAGCGCCGCCTGAAGGCCGACCAGAACGACGACATCGGGGAGTTCCCGGCCTACACCGACGCTTGGTACGACAAGCGCCGCCCGCCGGCGGAAGACTGCCCGGAATGCCACGGCGAGGGCGTCGTGGAGGTGTTCTTCGCGGACACCCGCAACCTGTCGCCGGCCGCCCGCCTGGTCTATGCCGGCGTGAAGGAAGGCCGGGATGGCATCGAAGTCCTAACCATGAGCAAGGAGAAGGCCGCCGACAACTTGGCGCGCGCCCTGGGCCTGTTCAAGGAGAAGGAAACCGAGGTGAACATCAACATGGTGTCGGGTGACGAACTGTTCCGCCTCTACGAGGACAAGATGCAGCAGGCGCGCGAGCGGCAGGCCCTGGTACTGTCCGAGCGCGGCATCGTCATTGACGCCGACGAGGGCGGGCCGCCAGCGCCTGGCGCGGACGAACCGGAGCCGGAGGAATCCCCGTGAAGGCCGCCATCACCCGCGCGTTCGCGTTCGTCGTCACCGGCCTGGCCGTCTCTATGGCCGTTGCCAGCGCCTGGCAGCGCGCCGGCGCCGAGGCCGACCGCTGGCTGCTGGCCGGCCTGTCCGCCGTGATCGTGCTGGCTGTCCATCTGATGCCCGCGCTGCTTGGCCGGCTGTCGCGCCTGGTCGTGTGGCCGGTGTGGTGCCTGTGCTTCCTGGCTGCCCTGTGGGGGCACATCTGGTTCTTCGCCAATGCCAGCCACGGGGCCGCCGAGGGCCGGGCCGCATCGTCCGCCCAGGCGCGTGCCGTGCAGGAGCAGCGCCGCACCATCGAGGCGGCGCTGGCCGAGAACAAGGCCCGCAGTGCCGCGACCGTGGCCGGTATCCTGGCGCGAACGAAAGACCCCAAGGCCCGCGCCGCCCTGGAAATCGAGCTGACCGAAGGAAAGCGCGCGAACGAGCTGCGCGCCCAGCTCGTGGCCCTATCCGGGCAGGAGGCCGCCGCCGTGACGGCTGACCCGGTGGTGTCCGGCCTGACCGAGATTACCGGGCTGCCCGTGGCGGCCCTCAACGTCTGGGCCGGCGTGCTGATCGCCATGCTGCTTGAGGTGCTGGGTTCCCTGCTGTGGCTGGCGGCCGTGCTTGGGCCGGAGCTGGGAGACGGGCCGGCTGGCGCCCTGGAGCCAGCGGAGCGCGGGCCGGGCGACGCGGAGCTGGTGGAGCTGCTGTACGAGGCACTGGAGAACAGCGAAATCAGCCCCACCGCCGAGGACATCTGCCGACGCATCGGCGGGTGCAAGAGCGAGACGGCCGCGCGGCTGCTGCGCGGCCTTGAGGCGCGGATGGCAAGGGGATGACGAAGCGCCGCCGAAACCGGAACCTGCTGGAAGACCCGCGCTACCAGGCGTTCGTCGAGCGTTACCACGCTGACCCGCTGCGATTCGCCGTGGAGGTGACGGGCTTCATGCCCAGCGCCGACCAGATGGCCTTGTTTCAGTCCATCACCGCGCCAAACGCCAAGGTGTCGGTGGTGTCCGGTACGGGTACGGGCAAGACGGCCAGCTTCGCCCGCATCGCCCTCTGGCATCTACTGTGCTTCCCCGTCGCGGTCTATGACGGCAAGGTGGAGGTGGGCAGCAACACCTACATCGGCGCCCCCTTCATTCAGCAGGTGGCCGACGGCATCTGGAAGGAGATGCAGGATGCCCGCATCGCCATTGCCAACGGGCCGCACGCCTGGATAAACGACTTCTTCACGATCACCAAGACCCGCGTGCATGTGAATGGGTACGCGGAGCAGTGGTTCATCACCCAGATCGCTATGAAGAAGGGTGAGGCCATCGGCGTGGCCGGCAAGCACCGTTACTGGCAGCTCATCATCATCGACGAAGCCGCCGGCGTGCCCGATGAGCACTTCGACGTGATCGACGGCACCCAGACCCAGCCGGGCAACCGCACGCTGATGGCATCCCAGGGCGCGCGCAGCGCCGGGCGCTTCTACGACTCCCACCATACCCTGAGCATCGAGAACGGCGGGAGCTGGCTGCCGCTACGCTTCAATTCGGAGCTGTCGCCGTTCGTCACGACGAAATGGCTGCGGGAGCGGGAATCGGAGAGCGGCGGCCGGCACTCGGTCGAGTACCAGATTCGGGTGCTGGGCCTGTTCGCCCAGAGCAGCAGCAACGTCCTGATGACGCGCGCCGACATCGAGGCGGCGTTCAAGCCCAGGAAGATCATCGGCGACGACGAGCCTTTCGGCCTGGTGGTGCTGTCCGACGTGGCCCTGGGCGAGTACCGGGACGACTCGGTGGCCATCGTCGCCAAGGTGATCGGCGACGCCGACCACGGCCCGGACGCCCGGCGGGTGGAGTTCATCGAAATCCCTATCTGCGCGAACGACAAGAACGAAATCGACCTGGCCGGCGACTTGGTGAATCTGGTGGGCAAGCTGTCCAACGCCACGCTGTACGTGGATGCTGGCGGCGTCGGCGCGACCGTCTGCAAGCTGATCGAGCGTTCGGGCGCCACGGTGACGCGCGTGAACTGGGGCGCGCCGTGTTTCAAGAACGAATACAAGTCCAGGTTCTACAACCTGCGCGCCTGCGCGATGGTGCGATTCCGCGACGCCATCCGGCAGGGCCGCGTGGTGCTGCCCCAGGGCATCTCCAAGAAGCTGCGCGAGAAGATCATCGACCAGGGTTCCAGGCTGCCGTACCACTTCAGCGAGGCCGGCGGCCTGCGGTACGTCATGGAGAGCAAGGAGAACATGCGCCGCGACGGCATCAAGTCGCCCGACATGATCGACGCCATGTCTTTCATCTTCTTGGAAGGCGCGACCTACATGGTGGCCGGTGGTGCGGCCAGCGTCGCCACCAGCCTGACCGAGACGGTGCTGGAGAAGGCCGAAGGGCTGTTCGCCGACGTGTGACCACGGCCAGGGCCGGAAAACGGCGCGCTTTCGCCCCCTGGGCGGCTCCTACCATCCTCCGAAGAAGGAGGTTCCTATGCAAACCAAGGTCATCACCTACAACCTGCGGGAGCGGGGCCGCCAGTTCCGAGGCAAGGAACGGAATTTCAACATCCGCGCCATCTGCGACGCCATCAACGGCCCGGCCTGCCAAGAGCGGGTCAAGAACCGCGACATGCTTGGCTACTACGGGCACTGGCCCCGCATCAAGTTCGGCATGAACCCGGCCGAGGGCGGACTGGACGACGGCCGCCCGTCGCTGGTGGAGCCGGCCCTTGTCACGACCCTGCTGCGCGCCAGCCCGGACGGCACTATCGAGCATCAGGCCGAGTTCCTGAACAACGATCCCGGCCAGGTGGCGGCGAAGCTGTACGCCGGCCGCGTGGGCGGCTTCAGCTCGGCCATCGACCAGCACCGCCCCGAGTTCTTCGGCTTCGACTACGTGCTGGAGCCGAACTATTCCACGAACCGAGGCTACACCCTGGACGACGTGCGCGACATGACGCTGGACGACATCGAGGCGGCCATCTACGACGAGCAACTGCGCGGCGTGTTGCGCCTGCTGGATTCGGCGAATGCGGAGCGCGACACGGCAAGCGAGGTCATCGAGCACCTGCGCGCGGAGAACGAGCAACTGCTGTCCATGCTGGCCGCCAAGGGCATCGACGCCGGTGCGGCGTTGGACGCCGTGGCCGTGGCGCCCATCGCCGTTTCCATCGACCCGGTGGAGCGGATGCGCCGGGATGCCGCCGCCTTCCGTGGCGCCGCGTCCCTGCCGCAGTTCGTCGAGCCGCAAAGCAACGCCGACCCGGCCGAGCATGTGCCCCTGTACGGCCGCTTGCTCGGCCAGTTCCTCCGCCGGTAAGCGCCCATGCTCCAGCCCGTCAAGATCGCCCTCGGCCAGTTCATGGGCCGCTACTTCGCTTCCATCGTGCCGACCACGAAGCCCCTAGAGGGCTTTGTCGCGCGCCCGCTCGCCAAGGCCATCGCCTGGGCGCCGGCGCGCATGATCGACGCGGCGGAGGAAATGCTGTCCCTGTGGCTGCGCTCCGACTTGGAGAACGCGCCCACGACGCCGCCCGAGTTGCCCGCGATCATCGTGGCCGTGGCGAAGGACTACACGCCGACCGGGCGCGACTACACCCGCCAGGTGGCCGACCGCCAGATGGTCATGATTCCCGATGACCCCAAGGAGCGGCTGTTCGGCCTGCGTGCCGTGGCGGGCGACGTGCGCGCGCAGGTCGTGGTGTTCGCCACGGATGAGCCGTCGGCGCACTCCTTGGCGGCGCAGTTCCTGCTGTTCCTCGACGAGACGGAGAACCGCCGGTTCGAGGCGTCCTACCGCTTCGCTGGGCTGGATACAGCTTGGCCGGTGCAGATCGAATCCCCGGACGCCCCGGCCATGTCCATCCAGACCGACGCGAAGAACCTGACCATCCTCGCCATCGACATGACCCTGCGCGCGGAAATCCCGCTGTTCGATGCGCCCAAGGAGGGCGAGCCGAACGACGGCAAGGGCGAGCCTGGCACGGACGACCCTGCCGGGTATCCGCTGGTGCAGACCGTGAGCGTGGATAGCGCCGAGGCCGGCGACCAGGGCGGCAAGGCCGAAATCCGGCCCTACGAGGTGTCCGCCGACGATGGGGGCGCGCCGTGATCCAGATTCAGGCCACCTTTACCGGGTACGGCGGCCGTCCGTGCTCGCTGTTCTCGGTCTATGACCCCGACGCGCGCGTGCTGGTGGTTGGCGCCGAGGCCGACTATCGGGCCGAGCGCCGCGAGGGCTGCATCGTCCTGACCAATGTGCCGGACATCGCCCGCGACGGGCTTTTCACCGATTCCGACCTGATGCCGGGCATTGCCGCCTTCTACTCCCTCAAGGCCGGCGTGGCGGCTGACGGCAAGAGTGCCCGGCTGGTGTTTGCTGACCGCGCCGCGCGCGCGAACCCCGAACAAGCCATTGAGCGCGACGGTATCGACACCAGCGGCCCCAAGTACCGGGTGGCCGAGGGTATCTCCTGCGGCCAGATCGCGGCGCTGGCGACGTGCCTGCACGCGACCCGCTACGACACCGTGGAGCGCACCGTCAAGCTGGCCGAATCGTTCCGCCACCTGCTGGGCGGCGGCATCATGACCATCTGAGGGCCGGCCATGCTCGACAAGGACACCCGCGCCGCCAAATCCTTCTACCGCGAGGTGCGCAAGTTCGCGGAGAACACCAAACCCTGGGACACCACGGCGATCTTCTACGAGACGAAGCCGGACGAGATGTACGACCTGACGCTGGTTTCCCAGCGCGTCTATGGCCGGCGTGACGAGTTCCTGGCCGTGATGGCTGCCGCCGGCCTGGATACGGTCGATCAGCCTCTGCCGCAGAAGCGCATCGTGCTCCCCAACGAGGGGCAGCTCATCGACATCAAGCGCCGGGCCGGTTTCGAGTCCATCGACGACCTGCGCGAAGACTACGCGCCCGCCTGGGCGGAGGTGTAGGCATGGCGGACTGGCTTGGAAGGGTTCGCGGGCACGTCGGCGAGGCCAAGGGACGTTTCGACACCGACCGCAGGGAGCGCGAGGCGGCCGGGAAGGCGCCTGCCGACAAGAACATCATCCTGACCGAGCGCGAGGTGCGCGGCGAGTGGGATGCCAGCCGCGTGCTCTTCACGACGCTGGGCGGCCAAGCCCGGCCCATCACCGCCGAAGACATGGCGACGTTCCGCCACAACATGAGGCAGGCCGAGAGCCGGTTCAAGGGCGGCAAGGGCATCACCGCTCGCCAGGTGATTGACCTGGCATCGGGGACTCCGCTGCGGTATGTCTCGCCCGGCCAGCCGGCCAGCGACATCGACAAGGCCCGGCGGGAAATCACGATGGGTGTGCCAGTGTCGGCGATCAACGGCACCATCCGCTTCATCACCAACGCCGGCCCGGACTCCAAGGTGAGACGGCACCATGTCGTGGTGAATCTGCACGAGTTCGAGACGGCCGCCGCGCAACTGGCGGCCACGCCGAACGACGGCAAGGGCGGCAAGACCCCCAAGCAGATCGCCAACTGGCTGCGCAAGCAGAAGCTGTCCTTTGACTGCGACTGCGAGCGGCACCGCTACTTCTTCCGGTACGTCGCCACCATCGGCGGGTTTGCCGCCGGCCGGAAGGAAACGGGCTACCCGAAGATCAGGAACCCGGAGCTGATGGGCGTGGCTTGCAAGCACGTCCTGCGGGTCATGTCCGAGCTGGAATCGTCGAATGCCGTCCTGGCCTTCCTCGAAAAGCACCTGGCGAGCGTGTCCGAATATAAGGCCCGCACCCAGCTTGCCCAGATGGAGGCCGAGGAAGCCGTCCAGCAGAAGACGCCAACGCGCATCAAGACCAGCGAGCAGCGCGCCGCCGAGGCCCGGAAGGTGCGGGAGAAAGCCGCGATCGCCCGCGCCGCGAAGGAGGCGGCAACCAAGCCGCCCAAGAAGATCGCGCCGGCGTCGCGCCGCGCTTCCAAGACCGCCGCCGAGACACTGGGCAAACAGTTCGGCCTGTCTCCCGAGCAGGTCATGGCGATTCTGGCCGCCCAGGCCAAGACCAGTAAGGGGTAGCCGATGCTGAACAACGTGCCCGAGGCCATCAACCGCATGACCCGCAACGTGGTCATGAACCACCCGAACACCTACTCCGTCCAGGTATTCCGCAAGACCATCACCCGCACAGCCCCGGATACCGTCGCGGGCGCGCCCACGATGGGCGGCCTGGGCGTGCTGGATTCGATGGATGAAGAGCAGTTCGAGTACGCCTTCCTGGGCAACGGCTTCGCCATGCCGGCCGAGGGCTTCGCACCCGCGCCTATGGTCAAGCGTGGGGACGCCAACATCTACGCCGGCGACGAGTTCCGGTTCCTGATCGAGCCGGAAGAGCCGTCCGGGCACCCGGACTGGTTCGACGTTCGCAACCATGACGTGATGTATCTGCTGCTGGGCACCGGCCCGGACGCGCCGCGCTTGGCTTTCGAGATTGTGGGCACGGAAACCACGTCCAACATCCCCCCATTCACTACGCGGTACATCACCAACCGCCGCGACGACCTGCACCAGCCCGCCGGGCCGGTGGAAGACCCCGAAGACGATGGCGGCGCGCCGGATGAACCCTGATCGCATCCACGTCATCCCTCTGGGCGACTTCCGAGAGCACGAGGCCAGCCTGTCGTGTTGGTGCCATCCCGTTGCCGACGATGACGAGCCGGGCCTGATCGTGCATCGCGCGATGGATGGGCGCGAGGCGTTCGAGAGCGGCGAAAGACTCCCTTCGTAGCCCAGCGCGGGCGGATAGCAAACCCGGAAAAAGCGCCGTCTGGCGAGTTCGTGAGCCTTTGAGAATAGCTGGCAGTCGGCTACCAGCCGGCGTTCCAGTGTTTGAACTTCTCCGAAAGGACACGAAACCATGACCAAGCGAATCCATCAGGATTACTTCAAGCGCGAGACTGCCGAAGTAGCCCAATTCGTCGATTCTCTGAAGGACAACGCCACCAAGGGCGGCACCTTCGATTCTGCCGCCGCCGCCGATTTCCTGGCGACGGCCACCAGCCAGAACACGGGCGTCAAGGTGCCCGACACCCTCCAGACCGTGCTGGACGAGGCGAAGGGCGACGATGCGGCCGCTCTCGTTACTCGCGCCGTTCTGGACGGTGTTTCCGTCTATGAGGCCCAGCACGGCACCCCGGCCCCGGCCGACGTGATCGAGCTGGCGCTGCACTCGGCCTACGCCACGACCGAAGCCGCCCGCCGCAAGTTCAGTCTGGACTCGGCGACCTCGGCGCACCACGACCAGATTTCGCTGCAACCGAACCGCGCCGTGGTGGCGATTCTGGCTGCCCTGGGCGAAGCCATCCCGTTCGCGCACTACCTGCCGGCGGACATCGGCTCCAACGAGGCGCGCTTGGCGATCATGACGCACCAAGCCGGCAGCGAGTTCGGCGCCTATGCGCAAGGCGCGCTGCTGGATGGCGTCGATTCCGGCGACACCTACATCAGCTCCAGCCGCGTGCATACCTCCATGCCGGCCGGCTCGGGCGACGCCACCCCTGGCGCGGTAACGGGCAAGATTACCGCCATCCAGGCTACCGCCGACACCTGCGACCAGAACGCCGCCAACCTGAAGCTGCTGCGTGGCCGCTCCATCGTCTATGTGGATGGCCGCGTGGCTGCCCGCGAGGTCGATTCCGCTGGTAGCGGCAACTCGGCCGTGTCCGGCACCATCAATGTCGGCGGCACCAGCTATGCCATCGGCGGCACGATCAATACCGACACCGGCGCTTACTCGCTGACCACGACCCCCGCGCTGCCGGCTACCGTGCCCGTGGTGGTCGAAGGCTTCATCGACTTCGAGCGTGCGCCCGAGCTGACCCCGACGATCATCTCGGCGGTCAATACCTTCTCGCTGTTCGCCAAGCCCTGGCGCGTCACCACGCACCAGACCATCGACAGCCGCACCCAGATGGCGAACGAACTGGGCCTCGACCCGTACAGCGAAAGCGTGATTGCCATCCAGGCTCAGTTCGCCAACGAGCGCCACTACGACGTGCTGCGCAAGGGCGTTCGTCTGGCCGCGCTGAACACCGCGACCTTCGACTTCGGCGCCGCGCAGGCGCACGTCGATAGCGGCCGCTTCGGCGTGTGGCCCGAGCTGGCCTACCCGCTGAGTGTCGTGTCGCAGAAGATGGCCGAGGACACCATGAACCACGGTGTCACCCATCTGTACGTCACCAAGCGCGTGGCCGCGCAGTTCCTGGGCCTGCCCAGCACGCTGTTCCAGCCCTCGGGCATTGCCCCGCGCCCCGGCATCTATCGTCTGGGCCGCCTGTTCGGCCAGTACGACGTGTACTACACGCCGAAGGGCCTGAACGAAACCGCGACCAGCGCCCAGATTCTCGCCGTGGGCCGCGCCACCGATGTGACGCGCAACCCCGTGGTGCTGGGCGACGCCGTGCCGCCGACCGTCATCCCGCTGGCCGTCAATGCCGACCTGCGCCAGGGCGCCGGCTTCTACGCCCGCAACTTCACCGCCGTGAATCCGCACGACCCGTCGGCTCGCGGCTTCGCCCTCATCAACGTCACCAACATGTAAAGGACGGATGGAGCCATGACCCGCACTGTTGAACTGGGCGCTCCTTCCCTGACCGGGAAGGACGCCAACGACCTCGTAGCCGAGGTTTTCGCCGATGCCGCGTATCCCCTGAAGGTGGTGGTGCAGAACCACATGCCCCAGGACGTGGTGTTTCCCGAGGTCGAGGGCCTGTTCCTTCGCCACGTCGCCAATCCCAAGGACAGCCGGAAGACGGTGGTGATCGCCGATCACGACCTGTTCCAGCGCCTGGCGTCGAGCGTCGAGCAGATCGCCGAACTGAGCCGCTGCGAGTTGGCGCTGACCATCTCGGAAGCGGCCGAGGCCGCCGCCGACGCTGGCGCGCCCACTGGCGACAGCACCGAAACCGCCAAGAAGCCGTCCGATGGCCTGACCTACGACCAGCTCAAGGACGCGCTGAAGGCCAAGGGCATCGAGTTCGCGGCCAACGCCAAGAAGGCCGACCTGGCTGCGCTGCTGGATGCCGCGCCCGCCGACGCTGGCGACGGCACGGAAGGCGCTGCCGACACCGGCGCCGCGAACGCTTAATCGAGGGGAGAGGCCATGAGTACCGCTTTCGTGCGACAACTGGGTTCGGAATCCGGCGTGCAGCTCAACCCGCTGCGCGACAACTCCGAAATCCCGACCACCGACAATTCCGATCAGGTGTTCGGCATCATGATGCGGGCTACCCGTGGCCGCATCGACAAGCCGTTCGCCGTTGATCGCGGCAACGTGTTCAAGAAGCTGGGTAGCGGCGAGCAGGTGCGCCTGTCTGCGCTGAACGAGGCGTGGGTGCATGTGGTGGAGGCCCTGAACAAGGGCGCCTATCAAGCCATCGTCCAGCGTCTGAGCACGTCGGCTGCCGTCATCAAGTACGCCGTGGTGGCAGCGGAGATGAGCGAGGATGAACCCCCGGTTCCGACCGGCAATTTCACCTTCACCGTGTCCGAAAACCTGCCGGCCACGCCGTATCTGTTCGCCGTCAAGCACCTGGAGTGCTTCAACGACGGCATCGTGCTGGAGTTCCGCGCCGAGGAAGTCACCTCTGGCGGCCTGCCGGCCGACAATGACAAGCTGACCCTGCGCCTGCGGGACAAGGACGGCAACCTGCTGTACGAGTTCTACGGTTCGCTGAAAAGCGACGCCAAGGACGATTACGGCAACTCGGCCTACCTGCCCGACGTGGCCCTGGCGCAGACCGACGCGGTGGAAATCACCACGGGCGTCACCGGCGCCTCGGCTGTGATCGACTCCGATTCCGTGGCCTACGGCTACGACACCAACGGGCAGCAGAAGTGGGCGAAGTCCGGCACGTTGGTGTGCTTCGTCGAGGGCGGCACGGCCTACACCACCCAGGACTACATGGCGGCGCGCGACAAGCTGCAATACACGCAGTTCGACTACGCCTACATCTCGTCCGGTGGCACGCAGGCCCCGGCCTTGCTGGCGCAGCTCGCCCAGCTCGCGTTCGACACGAACCGCCAGCTCCGTTTCGGCATTCCGGGCAACCTGGCGCCGGAGGCGGCCGTCGCGTTCGTGAATCAGCTCAATATGGGCGCCAGCCAGACCGCGCACCTGATGCACGCATTCTGGGCGCCGCTGAAGTCCGACGACCCGACCGGCATCAATCCGCACGGCTACTTCGGCACCGAGACGCTGAACATCGCCTACGGCTGCGGCCGCAACGCCCAGAAGAACGCCAAGGGCTTCGCGCCGAAGAACTACCCCATCGCGGGCCGGGAATGGCCGCTCCAGCGCACGCGCATCGTGCAGACCTACTCGCCGACCAATCAGGAACTCAACCTGCTGGCGCGCGCGAAGATCAACCCGGTGATCTACGAGACGTACACCGGCGGCGGCCGCTACGTGTTCCGCGATTCGCTGACCTGCGCGCTGGTCGAGTCGAGCCTGAAGAAGCTGATCGCGGTGGCGGATATGTCCACCAGCATCGACGAGTCCGTGACGCGCGCGGCCAAGGACTTCCTGCAACTTCCGATGGACGTGTCCGTGAAGAAGATGCGGGACTTCCTGACCACCCTGTTCGAGGGTGCGCAGGCGTCCGGCTGGCTGGTGCCGTCCAACGACCCGCAGATGAACGGTGCGGCCTGGGCCTACGACGTGCGCCCGAACGAGCAACGCCCCTACGACGCGATGGACGTGTCGTACTGGCTCCGCTACGACGGCACGAACCGCCAGACCTTCGTCACCCAGACGCTGACCAAGTAACCCATCACCGAGAAGGACATCAACATGAGCATGAGCGAACTGTTGCGCGGGGCGATGAAGCGCCGCGAACCCGTCAAGGTGCTGGACTCGACCGGCGACGAGCCGGCGCTGTCCGGCGCCGACGACTACACCCTCCGCGACATCAAGCTGTCGGCCATCGCGGTCGTTCAGCAGTGGGCGGAAACCGACGACCTGGACGACGGCGAAAGCTACGCCGGCCGCCTGATGGCGATGTTCGTGGGCATCGCCGACGCCAACCACGACGGCGATGTCACCGAGGACGAACAGGGCGTGCTGGAAGTGGCGCTCAACGCGGCCTGGGACTACCTGGTCAAGGCTGGCGTCACCGAGGAAGACGCTGGTGCGCTGCTGAACGACTGGGACGACGACGCGGCCGACCGCGTGCGCGACCTGGTGGCTTCGGTGCTGCCCGATGGCGACGACGCGGCCAGCGCCGAAATCGACAGCTTCGTGTTTTCGGACGACGACAACGCGCCGGCCCTCGATGCGGTGTATCGCAAGACGGTGGCCGTGCGCAACGGCAAGAAGGTGCGCATCAACAAGCGCATCTCCGGCACCGTGCGCCTGTCGGCCAAGCAGAAAGTCGCCATCCGCAAGGCCCGCATGAAAAGCCACTCCGCCGGCGCCATGATGCGCCGCCTGAAGTCCATGCGACTGCGCCGCAAGGCCGGCCTGTAACCGCTGCTCCGAGGGGGACTTGGGCGCCGCTGTGCTACCGCCGGCGGCGCCATTTTTTTCTATGGCAACCATTCCATCCATCGGCCAAGCGGCCACGCTGGGCGCGAACGCCCTGACTTCCATCTGGGACGGGCTTTCCCCGCACCTGATCGCCACCTTCTACGAGGTGGCGAAGACGGGCGATGACGCCTGGGATCGCATCGAGGGCAAGACCGACCCTATCGCGGTCATGGCGCCGCTGACCGACGCCAATCTGGAGATGGTGCTCAACTGGCAAAGCCCGTTCGAGCAAGCCGGCCCGGAGTCGAAGGCCCCGGCGCTGATGGCGATGCTGCAATCCGGTGCGCTCCAGCCCGTAGTCGATGCTCTCATGGGCAAGTCCAAGGAAGGCTCCGCGCAGCAGAAGTCCAACGAGTTCCTTAAGCAGTTCGAGGGACGCACCGGCATCACGAAGCTGAACAGCACGCAGGTGTTCAACGGGATGCCGCCCGTCAAGATCACGGTGACTGCGCTGTTCCGGGCATGGCGCGATTCCGCCAGCGAAGTCGAGGCGCCGTTCAACAAGCTGATGGAGTGGGCCTTGCCCATCGAGCTGTCCAAGGACGGCTCCGTGCTCGCGCGCGCGGCCGAGACGGCCAAGGGCGACATGGGCTATGTCGAGGCCCTGATGCCCTCGAAGGCGCCCACGCGGGTTGCCCTGAAATACAAGGGCCGCATCTTCTCGCCCCTGGTGATCGAGTCCATCGGCATGCCCCTCAATTCCCCCGTGGATGCCAGCGGGCGGTTCGTCCAGCTCGCCGTTCCCATGACCCTCTGCACGCTGACCGCGCTCGACCGCAAGGACTGGAGTAATGCGGCCATCGTTTCCATGTAGGAGCACCAGACGATGATTCACTTTCCACTGCTGCGCACGCGCCGCCTGACGGTGCAACTGCGCGAGCTGTCCATCACCGAGTCCGTCGCCATCGCGTCGATGCCGACGCACCTGGAGGAAGCATCCTGCACGGCCTTCCTGCGCGCGGCGGTGGCGTCTGCGCAGGGCATCGACGACCCCGCCGCCTGGACGGTGCAAGAGCGCATGTTGGCCGTGGCGCACTACCTGGCCGCGACGGCCGAGGACGGCCCCGACTTCGCCCTGGGCGAGGGCCATTATTCGGACTACCTGGACGGCGCGGCCGACATCCAGACTCAGGCCCCGCAGATCGAGGTGGGCGAGGTTGGCGGCGACACCTGGCACATCCGGCACCTGACCGGCGCGATGGCCGAGTCCATCGAGCGTATGACCGGCGAGGTGCAGGATGCCTCGGGCAAGCCGCTGTCCGGCCGCCTGCATTGGATTCTGGGCGCGATGGCCGCGCAGATGGTGCGCTCGGGTGAGAGCGTGCCGGACGCTGACATGGCCGAGGGCGCCTTCGACGAGTTCATGGTGGCGCGCATGAAGATCATGGGCGCCTTCCCCGAAAGCGACTTCTCCGCGCTGATGGCGCTCTACTTCGCCGGCCGCGAGAAGCTGCACCACCTGTTCAAGACCGAGTTCAGCGAGGACGGCATCGTGGCGATGCCCAAAGGAGGGGCGGCAGCGAACCTGCCGCCGGCCCGATTTCCGGTTCATACCTGCCTCTCTCGAATGGCGCGCGAACTGGTCGGAAAACCTGATGAATCTGGCCTCTAGCCTCACCCTATATTCCTCGACATCCCTGGCCGACGCCATGCAGATGCAGCCCAGCACGGTCAGGAAATTCTTTGAGGGCAAGCCGTTCGACGACTGGAAAAAAGGAAGGGAGTCCGAATTGAAAACGCAGGCGGCAATTGTGAACCGACTTAACGACGTTATCCGCGCCTGCGGCATTGTCGCTAAGACCATTGCGAGGACTCGCTGATGACCGAGAAATCCAAGTATGACGAGCACTGCTTGTCTCCTGAGACGGTTTCGGCTGAAGCGGCAGATCGTGCGGTGAAGAAAGTCTTCGCCATTCTTGGCGTCGATGTCGATAGGCCGGAGAGCGTCGAGGAATTCCGTGCTGATCTTCGCTTCGGCAGGAAGCTGCGCAAGATCGCCGACCACGGAACCCTGGCATTCATCGGCGTGGTGGCGGCGGCACTGGCCGCTGCGGTGTGGGCCGGGATCGTCTCGAACATTTCTGGGGGGAAATGATGAACTTCGACATTGCTTTCGAGCGCCTGATCGGGCACGAGGGGGGGTACGTGAACCACCCGGAAGACCCCGGCGGCGAAACAAACTGGGGCGTCACGCTGCGCACCGCGCGCGAGGCCGGCTACACCGGCTCCATGCGCGACTTGACGCGCGACCAAGCCAAGGAAATCTACCGGACGGCCTACTGGGGCCGCGCCAAGGCGGAGCAGTACGACGGCGCTATCGCCTTCCAGGTGTTCGACGCCGCCGTGAATCACGGAATCGGCCAGGCCATCCGCTTCCTTCAGCGCGCCGTGGGCGTGGCTGACGATGGCGCGGTTGGCCCGGTGACGCTCGCAGCGGTTCGTGCCATGTCCGTGACGGACGTTCTGGCGCGCTTCAACGCCGAGCGCCTGGACTTCTACACGAAGCTCTCGACCTGGCCGACGTTCGGCAAGGGCTGGGCGCGGCGCGTGGTGGGCAACCTGAAATATGCGGCGGAGGATGCGTAATGGACTGGAAAGACGTTGCCGGGGTCGTCGGTAAGGCGGCCCCCATTCTGGGCGGAATCCTGGGCGGGCCGGCCGGCGCCGCCGTGGGTGGCCTCGTTGCAACGGCGCTGGGCACGGACGCCACGCCGGACGCGGTTTCCACCGCGTTGCTGGGCGACCCGAACGCAGCCGTCAAGCTCAAGGAGCTGGAGGTCAATTCCAAGGTGCAGCTCCAGCAGCTCGCGGTGAGCGCCGAACAGAACCGGCTCCAGGCCGCCGCCGCGCAGTACGCCGCCGAAGCGGCCGACCGCGACAGCGCGCGCAAGCTCGCGGCCCAGCAGCCCAAGGACTGGGTGCGCCCGTCCATCACCGTCCTGCTGCTGCTCGGCGCCGGCGGCATCGTGTTTTTCGTTTTCTCCGGCATGGCCGACACGCTGCTGCGCGATGCCACCGCCAGCCTGACCATCGGCACCATCGTCGGCTACTGGTTCAACGAGCTGAAGCAAGTGTTGGCGTTCTGGTTCGGCACCACCGGCGAGACGCAGCGCGCCAACGCCGAGGTGCGCCAGTTCGCGGTGACGCCGGGCACGGTGACGGCGGACTCGCCGGGCCAGAAGTAACAGGGGAAATCCGGCGCCGAACCCTGCCGGCAGCCGGAAAACCGCGCCAGTTCCACGGGCGGCCGGGCCATACAGTGCAGGGGAGTTTCATCAACCGAAAGGACACGAAATGACTGTCTCCAATGCCGCCTATCTCAAGGGCTTCTACGACACGACCCGCGCCCTGGGCGCCAAGGTCATTTCCAGCGACTTCACCTTTGAAATCGAAGGTTTCGAGGGGAACTACCTGCTGTGCAAGCAGGCGCCCTGGCCCGAGCTTTCGCCCGCTGGCGAAATCGAAGTGCCGACGCCGCTGGGCGCCACCATGTGGCAGCCGCAGCAACTGAAGGTTGCCCAGCAAGGGCAAATCTCGATGTTCGAGACGATTGCCGGCTCCATCGACCAAATGCTGGTGAACCTCATCACGCGCGGCGGCACCTACGCCAGCGGCGGGGCCACCTTCAACGCCAAGATTTACGAGGGCACGCCCACCAAGTTCCTGCGCGCCAAGCGCATCGTCGATGCGTTCATCCAGATGGACGTGCCCGACCGCGATTGGGAGAACCGCTCGCAGCCGCTGACCTTCAGCGGCACGCTGTTCTACCACTACTTCGGCGAAATCATCGCCGGCAACTCGGGCGACTACCGCTAATGGCGAAGCTGGCCGACCTGGCGCAGACCTTCGCCACGCAAGAGCGGCCGGCCGGCAACCTGCTGGACGAGGAAACGGTTCTGGCGCAGGCCGTCGCGGCGACCCGGTTCTATGCCGGGTTCGCCGCATTGCGCGCGCACGAGGGCGTCACGCCCGCGCCGGACATCGACGGCGACACCGCCATCACCACGTCCGAATGGGCGCTCATTCGCCCGCTGTTCCTGCTCTACGCGGAGCGGGAAACCGCGCTGCAACTGGAAGCGTCGCGCGGCATGGGCATCGACCCGTTCGGGCGTTCGGCCAGCGAAATAGCGGCCGAAATCACCCAGGCCGAGGCCGACATGCCGCACCGGGCGTTCTTCCAGCCCATCATCACCGTCTGAAGGGTGGGCCGTGATTCTCTTTCTCGCCGACGGCAAGCAGATTCGCGGCGACCTCATCAAGTCCGCCGTGCTGCGCTCCGACCTGGCGCCGGTGCCGATGACGCTGGAGGCGGACATCCGGGCCGGTGACGCCGGCCTCGACAAGCTGCTGGCCGAGGGCCAGAAGCTCTCCATCAGCAGCGGCGATACGCTGCACATCGTCAAGTCTGTGCGCGTGGCCGAGCGCAGCACCCAAGGCACGCGCGAGATGGCGGGCTTTCGCATCACGGCGCTGCTGGAATCCTGCCTCGGCGTCGCCTACGTGCGAAGCCGCGCGATCATCAAGGAAAGCGCCGCCCTGTCGGCGATCTACAAGGCCGCCGGCGCAACCATCAAGGCGGTGGATGCCGATTTTCCCGTACCGCGCTTCTACTGCCCCGTGGGCGAGACGCCGACCTTCCACGTCGCCCGCGTGCTGCAAGAGGAAGGCGGCGTGGTGCGCTGGAAGGCCGGCCGGCTCCAGTTCGTCCGGTTGCCAGACCTATTCAAGCAGGCGCCCGTGAAGACGCTGCCCGACAACGCATCGGACGACGTGGATGGCGGCTTTCTGGAGCGCCACGAGGTGCCCTGGTTCTTCTCTCTGGACGCGAACGGCGCCGCCGTGTTCGGCAACCGCGAGAAGCCGCGCACGGTGCGCTACGCCCCGTTCAAGGATGCCCAGCGCCTGCGCAACATGACGCGCTGCCTGGTGCATCGCAAGACGGTTCGCATCGACTACGACAGCCGCATCGGCGCGGGCGACCTGATCGCCTTCGCCGGCGGCGAAAAGCTGGTGGTCGTCACGGCCGCGCACGCCTTCGGCAGCGGCACGGACGACGGCGGTGCCAGCGACACCTACACCCGGCTCTGGCTGGGCGCGCTGGAGGAATGATGGACTACGGCCTCATGCCCGGCCGCTACCCGGCCATCGTGCGCAGCTACAACCAAGCCCGGCGGACGTGCCGCGTCGAGATTCCCGGTCTGACCGACGGCGCCGACGTGCTGCCCGAGGCGGAAATCGAGTACCCCATCGGCGACAAGTCGCGCGCGGGCGCGAACACCACCGAAATCGAGATGCTGGCCGGCGATGCCGTCTGGATTGCGTTTCTTGCCGGCGACCCGCGCTATCCCATCATCACCGGCTACCGGAACCCCCAGGCGGGGAACTCGGCGGACTGGCGGCGCTGGCACCACCCGAACATGGAGCTGCTGGCCGACGGCACCATGCGCCTGGCTGTCGGCCCGTCGGAAATCGTGCTGACGCCTGACGGCATCGCCATCCGTGGCCCGCGCATCGACCTGAACTGACATGCCCCTGACCTGGACGCCCGACCCGGCTACCGCGCCCTGGCATGACGTGCAGGCCGACGAGGTTTGGACAGAAGGCCCGATCACGGCCGCCGATGCCGAGGCGCTGCTGACGGTGACGGGGTATAGCTGCGAAGTGGTCGGGCTGGAACCGCTGCCGGGCCTGCTCGTCCAGGCCGACGCCGCCGGCGTCACCGCGTCGGCGCCGAAGGCTCTGGCCGGCGTATTTCCGCCGCTGGACATCGAGTACCAGATCAAGGGCGTCACCGGGCACTGCGCGGCGTTCGACGAGCTGCCGGCCGAGGCCGACGAGGTAATCCGCTTCGTGCCGAACCCGGCCAACACGAAAGACTGGACGCTGCGCGTGACGGCGCATTGCGCAGATGCCCTGACCGGGGCGGCCCAGGATTTCACCGCCGACTTCATCCTGCGCGTCTGGGCCAACTTCGACCCTGGCCGCGACGCACTCAAGGAGGCCGTCAATGCCCGCCGTCGCTAGATTCGGAGATACCTGCACGGGCCACGGCTGCTTCCCGTCGCGGGCCAACGACCAGGCTTCCGAGGACGTGTTCGTGAATGGCCTGGGCGCGCATCGCCAGGGCGATCACTGGCAGTCCCATTGCTGCGGCCCGACGTGCCACGACTCGACCCTGGCCGCAGGCTCGGGCACGGTGTTCGTGAATGGGAAGCCTCTCGGCCGCATTGGGGATTCGGTGGCGTGCGGCAGCGCCGTTGCCAGCGGCTCGGGCACGGTGTTCGCCGGCGGCTGACGGAAAACCCGCCGCGCTCGCGCGTCTGCCGGGTTCCACAATGCAGGCAGTTAGATCGCCCTGGGAAAGACACCACCATGAAGAACCTGCTTTTCAGCTTTGAAGACCTGTCGGCCAAGGACAAGGCGGCCAAGCAGGCCGCCCGCTATTTCTCGCGCGCCGGCGCGAACGTCGTCCAGCAGGACGTGCCCACGGCGGTGAAGCGTTCGTCGGGCATCACCTACCGGGAAATGGCACTGACCTTCGCCGACTCGCAGCAGGTCGTGCTGCGTATCAAGCAATCGGGCGACATCTTCCAGGTGCTGCTCAACGGCAAGGTGCTGCCGATCAAGAACCAGGGCGACCATGTGAAGGCCATCGCCGAAATCGTGCAGGCGATGGACGCGGGCCGTTCCCGCTTCCAGAAACTGCTGGCCGCCGCCCAGGCGCGCCCGCCGGCAGGCATCCGCACCGCCGCGCCGAAGATGGAACAGGTGCTCACCGAGAAGCGCGACGCCCTGAAGGCCGCCATCGCCGAGGTGCGCAGCCAGATCGAGGCCATCAAGGGCACCGCTGCACCGGCGGCCGCTTGATGACGCCTGCCGAAATCGTCGCGCGCCTGCGCGCCGTGGCCGCCGACATGGAATCCCTGGGCGCGGCGATGGACTACTTCGGCGGCTTCAACGGGCGCATGACGCAACACGGCCGCGAGATGGTGGGGGCGGCCGGAATCGCCCGCGAGTGGGCCGACGAGATAGAGGCCGAAGCGCCACCCCAATAGGGCGGAAAACGCCCCGATTTCCGCTCCAGGCCGGGCCATACCATGCCCTGCATGAGCGATTCCACGTTTCTCCACATCGAGAATGCCGCGCACGGCGGGGCCTTCGGGAACAACACGATTCCCGAGCCCACCGAGGCGCAGTGCATCGCCGGCAACTACAAGGTGGGCCGGGCCAATCTCTACGGCCTGCCCCTCGCCATCGAACAGCCGCGAGGCAGCTATCGCACGGGCATTGACGCCAAGACCGGCAAGCGGTGGGCAAGCCGCATGGCAGCCCACTACGGCTACATCAGCGGCACGAAAGGCGCCGACGACGACGCCGTGGATTGTTTCATCGGCTTCTACCCGCAAAGCGAGACGGCCTACGTCATCAATCAGAACGTGGGCGGCCGCTTCGACGAGCACAAGGTGATGCTCGCCTTCCCCGACGAGGACACGGCCCGCCGGGCCTACCTGGACAGCTACGAGCGCGGCTGGAATGGCCTCGCCAGCCTGGTGCCGGCCTCGATTTCTCAACTCAAGTGGTGGCTCAAGAACGGCGACCTGCGCCGCCCGCTCCGCGCCGACAACCTCCCTCATGAAGGACTGGAAACCATGACCCGAAAAGTTCAGTGGAACAGCGACGCGCTGCCCTACGACAACACCCTCGATCACGTCCTGTACGAAATCCGCTGCGCGGACGCCGGCGAGGGCCTGCTGATGGATGCCGTGAAGGCCCAGGAAATCACCGAGGATGCCGATGGCCTGCTGGCCTTCGATGCGCTGGTGTCGCCCTATGCGAAGCTGGAGCGCAAGATGGAGCTGCTGCGCGGCGTCATGGAGCGCACCGGGGACAAGGTGAAGCCCGTCGCCATGCAGATCACGGAGCCGTTCAAGCAGCGCGGCGTCGCCAACGTGGCGGCCATTTTCGAGCTGTCCGACGGCCAGACCGTCTCCATCTTCTTCCACAACCCGGACGTGACGCCCGGCAAGATGGCACCCACCGACGAGGTGATTTCGTGGAAGTGGCTGCTCAATAAGAAGGACATCACCATCGTGGTGGCGCCCGAGCGCGGCGCCGACCTCAACGTGCGCGAAGTCGCGCGCCGCATCATGCGTCTGGCCGAGAAGAACAGCCCGGCCTTCCAGCGGCTCAACGCGAAGCGCGCCGAGCGGATGGGCGCCATCCAGTCCCTGAAGGATGAAATCACCGGCCTGGAGGCCGAACTGTCCGCCGCCCAGCATGAGCTGGAGGTGGCGAAGGTGGATGCCGAGGACGCCCAGAACAAGAAGAACCGCGCCTATGCCGACGCGGTGCAGCAGGTCAGCATCTTGCAGGACGCCTACCTGCGTGCGACCGAGAACGGCGGCACTGACCCCAAGACCGGGCAGACCAAGGAGGCCCTGGCCGCCCAGATCGACCGCCAATCTGCCGAGGCGCAGCGCCTGCGCGACATCGCCAACGGCGTTACGCCGGCGGAACCGCCCGAGCCGCCGCACTATTCGGCGCAGACCTTGAAGACGCTGGTCGATTCCTACGGATGGGAAGACACGGGCCATGACAGCGTGGTCAAGGCGTTCCCCGGCGTCGGCCCGCTGGGCGGCCAGATGGTTCCCGACGGCACGCGGAAGATTTACGCCGGCTACCGCTTCGACGAACGCAAGCGGTACATCGCGGCGATCTTCGGCGACGACCAGCTTTTCGACATCGACGGCCGCGACCGCGAGCCGGCCGACGTGGCACGGGAGCTGAACGAGCGCGTCGAAGCGTGGGTGGCGGAGCGCCAGGCCGCTAACGGCTACGCGAATCCGGCCCCGGCTGCTGCGCCTGCCGCCGTCGCGCCCGACCTGAGCTACCGTCGCAGCGCCGACGGGCTTTTCACCACGTTCCTGCCGAACACCCCGGAGGGTGAAAAGGCGTGGCGCACCATGAACGCCACCCAGGGCAGCGAGGGCGGCAAGATTCTGGCGGCCCACACCGATGCCGTTATCCAGCAAATCCGCGATGCCGGCTACACCGTGGCCGAGGACACCAGCGGCCCGACCACGGCCGAGGAAGCCGACGCGCTGGCGGCCGCGCTGGAAGCGCCGCCGCAACCCGACGAACAGGCGCTGATCGACGCCTATTTCAAGTCGTGGGGCGAGGAAGCGGCGCAGATCAACGCCGCCGTGGCCGCGATCAACTGGGAGGGCATCACCGACACGGCCAGCGCCGCCGCCGAAATGCAGAAGCTGCGCGATGCGGCGAATAGCGACCGCCCCATCGAGAAGGCCCGCGACGCCCTGGAGGCCATTGGCATCAAGTCCTGGGACGACCGCCTGGCGAGCGTCACCGACAGCCCCGGATTCAAGGCTCAGGGCGATGCGATGGACGCCTATCGCGCGGCCACGGACAAGATTCAGGCCGTCGCCAAGGAGAAGCTGATCGAGGCCGGCAAGGCCGAGCTGGCGGCTCTGCCCGAGGGTGCCCCGCTGGCGGACGTGGCGCGCGCCGTGTTCCGCAAGAACGGCATCGACATCGGCCAGCGCGGCGAGGGTTGGGTGGCCCGTGTCGTGCAGCAGATCGAGGCGAAGGACGCCGACGGCCTGCGCGAAATCCTGGCCGGCGTCGGCAGCGACAGCAACAAGGCCAGCATGGAGATTTTCGAGCGCGCCACCGGCGTGAAGCTGGCGAAGACCCAGCGCGAGCGCGGCCGGCAGATCGACGAGTGGGCGGGCATCACTCCTGAGAAGCGCGCCGAGCTGGAGGCCGCCAAGGACGCGGCCTGGCTGGCGCGCGAGCGCGAGCGCAAAGTCAAGGAGTCCTGGGACGCCCTGAAGGCCATGAACGTGCGCAACAACGGCACCGGCGTCGTGTCGGACGGCCAGCAGTACCTGCTGGGTCAGGTGGCCGGAGGTTACGACACGGTGGGTTCTTTCAAGCGCGGCGCGGCAACGGTCTATGGCCTGGAAAAGGGCACTGACCTGGTGTTCGTGAACAACCGCACCTTCACCAACTTCCTGAAGTCTGCCATCGCCTTCGGCGGCCTGCGCCAGGCTCTGGAGCTGGTGGGCGCAGTCGAACCCAAGGCCGCCGAAGCCCAGGGCGGCGCCGAGCAGATCGCGGCCGTCGATGCGGCCTACAAGTTCGAGAGCGCGACCGACAGCTTCAAGCTGTGGCTGCACGAATCCCTGAACAAGGCTGACTACTCGCCCTTCGTCACCGCGAAGGCGATGGATGAGGCGGCGAAGCGTCACGGCGCGACCGTCGAATGGGACAAGGCGCTGGCTGCCCTGGATGACGTGGGCCATGCCGTGGCCTCGTTGGAAGCCAGCTTGGCGGTGGTCGAGAACAACGCCCCGATCAACCAGGCCGAGGGCGACATCTTGCAGGCCGGCCTCGAAACGGAGACGGCCAAGAGCATCCGTGAAGCCATCGCCACTCTGACCGAGGCCGACTACGCGCCCAGCGAGGAAGACATCGGCGGCATGTTCGAGGCCGAGGCCGTCACGTTGGACAGCAGCAACGAGCCGCCCGTCAAGGCCCTGCTGGCGTCTCTGCGGTCGTTCCTGGGCCAGCAGCAGGCCCTCGATGCGGTTCCGGCCCTGGATGGCACCGAGCACGTCGGCACGATCAAGATGGCCGGCGAGGTCATCGGCCGCATCGACATTGCCGACGACGGCAAGGCGATGGTGTACGTCGGCGCCGCCGGCGACGAGCGCGTGGTGTTCCCGTCGGGCGCGCGCGCGATGTATTCGGACGACGACGCGGTGCTCATGGTCGATGCGCTGTTCTCCATGCGCGAGGCCGCCGCGCCCGCGCCGGCTGTTTCCTACGCCGACAACGACCCGGACGCGCCGGGCATCTACAAGCGCGACGCCGGGTATCTGGCCGTGAAGCAGGCTGCCTCGCTTCTCGGGGTGGCCGTGCAGGACGCAGAGGTGGATGCGAACCTGGTCATCAACGCCAGCATCGCCTACGGCGGAAAGAGCCTGAAGGTCGAGATTTCGCCCCACGGCTGGGTGAATGTCGGAAGCGAGCAGATCATGATTAACCCGAACGTCTCTACGGCGACCACGGCTGCCGACGGCCAGGCCATCGCCGATGCCGTAAAGGCGCAGGCCGAGGCGGCGGCAGCCGAAGGCGGCCCCGCCGGCGGCCAGCCCGAACCCGGCGTAGATGAGGTTGATTACAGCAGGATGTTCGACCCCTCCGTTATCACGGAGATGAATGTCCTGAAACACTTGCACGACTCGGTTCTTGCGGCGAAGCACGAAGGGAATGCTGAGACGGCCATCGAGTCCGACCGCATCCTGTCGCTGTTCGTGGATACCCTCACGCCGCAGCAGTTCAAGAGCTACGACCACGACAAAGCGGAGGGCGTGCTCCGCAGCAAGCTGCGCGAGGTTGAGCAGGAGCTTGGCCTGGGCGCGCCGCCAGATACCACGCCGGACGTGCCCGAGCTGATCGCCGCTGGCTTCCGTCGCGTGCTGAACAACGACTACGTGCGCGCGGTGCAGGCCGACGACAAGAAGCTCCAGTTCAACGTCCGGGTGACTGAAGACGGGTTCATCGTGCGCCTGACCGTGGGCTTCAGTGGCGGCATCACGGGCGCGGCGACCGAGATTGGCCGGACGACCGATGTTGGCGCAGCTATCGCGCTGGCGGATGCCGAGGCCGCCAAGCGCGGCGCCGGCGACGGCCAAGCCGACCCGCAGAAGGCCGCCGACCGCGCCCTGTTCCAGTCCGTCATCGACGGAACGGTGGCCGACATCCTGGCGCCCGAGCTGGCCGACGACCTGGAGGCTGCCTACACCCGCAACCAGAGCGACGCCGAGCTGGCGGCCCTGTTCGAGCAGGCCGTGGCCGCTTACCAGGCCGCCATGATGGCCGCCACCTCCAGCCTCGCGTAAGGAAAGGGAAGATCATGCAGAACCGTATCTCCCTCGACGACGTGGCCGCCGGCGGAGCGCTGGCCCGCCTGAAGCTGGTGGGCGAGCTGGCCCGCATCAAGGCTGGGCTGAAGGACGCGGGCGAAGGCCCGTTGGCTGCCGTTAAGCGGCTGAAGCTGGTGGCGCGCGCGAACCAGATTCGCGTCGCGCTGGGCGCTGCATCGCAGCCGAAGGCGGCCCCGCCGGCGGCCAGCCCGAACCCGGCGCCGGTGGCGACGATGCCCGAGCCGCCCTCGGGCGACGACGAGCCGGTGGCCCCGCGCAACCAGACCGCGCAGTATTACGAGTTCGACCCGAACCGCAAGCCTGCGCAGCGCAAGAAGGACAACGCCGCCGCGATGGCGCTGCTGAAGCGCATCGACGCCGGCGAAGTCGATGCGGCCCGGCTGACCCCCGAGGAAAAGCTGGCGCTGGCGAAGTATTCCGGCACCGGCGGCGCGCTGATCGGGGCCGACGGCAAGAAGGGCAGCGCCTACGAGTATTACACCCCCAAGCCCATCGCCGAGGGTGTCTGGGACTTGATGGCCGAGCTGGGCTTCGCCGGTGGGAAGGTGCTCGACCCGTGCGCTGGCGTCGGCATCTTCGGCGCCACCGCGCCGCTGAACGCCGCCATCGACGCCGTGGAGCTGAACGAAACCTCGGGCCGCATCAATGGCCTGGTGAATGCCGGCCCCGGCTACACCGCCACCGTGGCGCCCTTCGAGCGCGTGGCCGCCGCCACGCCCGACGAGCAATACGATGCCGTCGTCACCAACGTGCCGTTCGGCGGTGTCGCAGATCGCGGCGGCAACCAACTGCTGGACGGGCGCTATCAGAAGGAGCCGCTGCAAAACTACTTCATCCTGCGCACGCTGGAGAAGCTGAAGCCGGGCGGTCTGGCCGTGTTCATCACGCCGCCGCGCTGTGTCTCCGGCAAGGGTGGCAAGGAGGAAGAACTGCGCGTGAAGGCCAGCTACATGGCCGAGTTCCTGGGCGCGTACCGCCTGCCGAACTCCGTGTTCGGCACGGCCAGCGCGGACACCATGACGGACGTGATTGCCTTCCGCAAGTACGGGCGGGAGGCGCTGGACAAGATCGCCGAGCTGCGCGAGCAGTCGCCCAAGGCCCTGATCGACGCCAACGTGCAGTGGCAGCCCTTCATCGAGGGGCGCTACTTCGACGGCGAAGGCAAGCGGTTCATCTTGGGCGAGTTCGTGCCGAAAGACCCCAACAAGTTCCGCGACGTTGATCGCGTGACGACCGACCGGCCCATTGCCGAAATCGCGCGGATGCTGAAGAAGTTCCCCGGCTCGCGCGTGGATTGGGACATGCTGGGCACGGTCGAAACCACGCCCATCAGCTACCGCGACGGCGACACCATCACCCAGGCCGGCCAGACCCTGCAAATGCAGGATGGCCGCTGGGTGCCGATGGCGCGCGGCGAGGACAGCGCCAGCATGGCCGAGTTGGTGGGCAAGCTGACGACGCCCTACGCGGCCTTCGAGGGCCGCATCCAGTGGGCCGACGCCGAGCGGTGCGTCGATTACATGATTGAAACCTCGCAGTCGCTGGACATTCCCGACTGGCTGCGCGGTGCGATGACCGAAATCCGGCACCTGAAGGACGAAGGCGACCGCGCTCAGTTCTGGAACGCCGGCATCGTGGGCATGGCGGCCGCGCAGGTGCTGCAAGAGCGCCTGGGCGAGGAAACCGGCGTGAACTTCGCCGAGGAATATCCGGCGCTGACCGATGCCATGCAGCGCGTCGCCACCACGGCGAAGAAGCGGCCGGCGGCCCTGGGCGGCAAGCTGCGCGATGGCTTGGTGCTCATCGGCAACCACTACCAGAAGAAGACGGGCCTTTCGGCCGTCTGGCGCGGCGACGTGCAGCAGCAGGCCCCGACGGTCGAAATCACGGCCGACGCCAGTTTCGAGGGCCTGCGCTACAAGACGAAATCCGCCTGGGTGAGCCTGGAGGACGCCAAGGGCATCTACGGCGATGGCTTCGACCCCTACGCAGACCCGGCCTGGTGCCTGTCGCCGGACGGCAAGAGCGTCACGCGCGCCGACGACTACTACGTGGGCAACTACGCCGAGTTCCTGCGGCGCGTGGATGCGGACATTGCCAGCGCGGCCAGCGACGACATCCGGGCCAAGCTGTTGCGCCAGAAGCTCGACGCCGGCGCGCGCATCGACAAGGTGGATGTGTCGAAGCTGACCTTCAACCTGTTCAGCCCGCATGTCACCCTGGAGGAAAAGGCCGAGTTTCTGCGCCGGTTCGTGCATCCATCGGCCGCCGTCATCTACGACGAGCGCACGGGCGAGAAGCGCGTGGACATCGACGTGCCGGGCAGCAACCTAACCGACCGCGAGAAGCTGCTGAACCGCATCGGCGACTACCTGAAGAATGGCACGATCACGCTGGGCGGCGTGAAGCTGGGCATGGACGACGCCAAGGCGCTTCAAGAGCTGCGCCGGATGGTGAATACCGCCAACGAGCAGTTCAACGGCTGGGTGCGCGGCAATCGTCCCATCGTCGCGCGCCTGGAGGCAGTGGCGGCCGACCCAGCGAAGCTGCGTTTCCGCCAGGTCGAGGATGAGGCACCCATGCCCATCCCTGGCATGAACGACGGCCTGACGCTGCACGGCTACCAGAACGCCTACGTGCGTAAGACCAGCCGCGAGTTCGGCGGCATCAACGGCTTCGGCGTGGGCCTGGGCAAGACCTTCACGGCCCTGGCGGCCACCCAGTACGCCCAGAGCATCGGCGTCAAGTCCAAGACCTTTTTTGTGGTGCCCAATTCGGTGCTGTCGAACTGGCGCAAGGAAGCTGCCCGCGCCTACGCGAGCACGGACGATTGCCTGTTCGTAGGGCTGCGCGTGGGCAAGGATGGCAAGGCCACCATCAGCGCCACCAACTTCGACGCCGACCTGACGGCCGTGATGGAGAACCGGCACAGCAAGGTGTTCATGACGCTGGAAGCCTTCGAGCGCATCCGTTTGCGCGACGAAACCATCGGTGCCTACGAGGCGTTCATGCGCCAGGCGGACGCCAGTTTCGCCGAGAGCATGGACAAGAAGGAGGACGAACGGGCCAAGAGCAAGCAGGCCGGCCTGCTGTCCGTGCTGTCCAACAAGCGCGGCGGCGCGCCGTACCTGGAGGACATGGGCGTCGATAGCATCGTTTTCGACGAGGGGCACGTCTTCAAGAACTCCGCCCAGACGGTGGATTTCAAGGGCGCCAAGTTCCTGTCCCTGTCGCCGGCATCCCGGCGCGGCATCGACGCCCAGGCCAAGGCGTGGTTCATCCGGGGCAAGTCCGAGCTGAAAGACGGCGTGATGGTGCTGACCGCCACGCCGATCACCAATAGCCCGCTGGAAATCTACGCGATGCTGTCGCTGGCCGTCGGCCATGAGCGCGTGAATGACGTTTGCCTGGGCATCCGTGGCGCCGACGACTTCATGGAGATGATGTGCGCCAAGGAGAACCAGGACGACGTGACGATGGACGGCGTGGCGCGCACCACGGACGTGTTCGTCGGCCTGAACAACGTCGGCGTGCTGCGCAAGGCCATCGGCGAGGTGGCGACGATCAAGAGCGCCGAGGACGTGGGCGAGCAGATCGAGGTGCCCGACCGCGAGGAAAAGGCCGCGCCCGTGGCGCTGCCGCCCGACGTGGTGGAGCGCCTGAAGCTCTACAAGAGCGCGTTCCGCTACGCCATCGACGAGATTTCGGAGAAGTCGCCGAACCGTGGCGACCCGGAAGCCTACGCGCAGGTGGCGCAGCACTTCGGCGAGGAACTGAACCTCATCGGGCACCCGTTCAACCTCATCAACAAGATGACGCTGCTGATCGCCGACCCCGAACTCGACCAGCGCGCCACCTTCTACAGCTACCTTCCCACCCAGGCCGACAAGGCCAAGGCGGCCATCGAGCAGTTCAACGCCCGGAAATTCACGGAAGAACGCCCTCGGCCCGGCCCCATGACCGACGAGGCGGCCATCGTCGGCCACAAGACGGTCAAGGATTCCGGCGGCAACGAAACCGAGTTGCTGAAGATCGAGGTGCGCGCCAAGGCCATCGACGGCGGCCGCGTGGTGATCGACACCATCGACCCGGACGTGCAGAGCGCATTCGAGGCCATCGCGGAGAAATTGGGCCTTGATCTGGACGTGTCCGTGCCGCCGAAGCTGGCCGCCATGCTCGAAAACTTCCAGCATGAGCAGGCCAGCCCGCGCGGCATCGACGCCGACGGCCAGCGTTCGCCCATCGTCAAGCAGATCGTGTTCTGCGACATCCTGCCGCTGCACAACAAGATCAAGCGCCTGCTGACCCGCCGCGCCGGCGTGCCGTCGGCCGCCATCGCCATCATCACGGGCCGCACCAACAACACGCCCGACGAAATCCTGGCCGTGCAGGATGGGTTCAACGGCACCGGCGAGGACAACAAGTACCAGACCGTCATCGCCAACGAGAAGGCCGAGGTGGGCATCAACCTCCAGAAGGGAACCCAGGCCATCCACCACCTGACCATCGGCTGGACGCCGGACAGCCTGGAGCAGCGCAACGGGCGCGGCGTGCGCCAGGGCAACCTGACCGCGCGCGTGAGCCTCTACTACTACGACGCCGACGGCACTTTCGACACCAGCAAGCGGGCGATGGTGAACAAGAAGGCCGATTGGATTGGGCAGGTCATGGACGTGAATGGCTCCGACAGCGTGGCCGTCACCGGTGGGCTGTCCAAGGAGCAGATGGAGGCCCTGATCGACGTGGTGGGCGACGCCGACGCCATGCGCCGGATGCAGGAAACCATCGCCGCCAAGGAAGCCGCCTCGCGCGCGTCGAGCAACCGCGACCGGCAGATGATTAACCTGGACACGATTCGCAAGCAAAACGCCTTCCTGAACGACAACCAGACGGCGGCCAGTTTCGTCATCCGCAAGATCATCGGCCTGTGGGGGCTGGAGAAGCAGGCCGAGAAGCTGCGCGACCGCATCAGCAATCCGAAGGCCACGGCAACCGCCGTCGCCAAGAACGAAAGCCTGCTGGCCGAGCTGATGGCGAGCGTCGGCGGCCTGCGCCGGCAGATCGAGCAGTCCGCAACCCTGTTCCGCACGGAATGGCGCGCCGGCGGCTCGACCTCGGAGCCGGCCACCTTGGACAGCTTCTTTGCCGCAGTGCGCGGCGGGAAGAAGCAGAAGGACGACGACATCGAATCCATGCTGTTGGGCCGGTCGTATCCGTCCTTCGGGCTGAACGTCATCGAGGGCGGCCCCATCGGCAACGAATGGCAGGCCGAGGTGGATATGGCCCGGTCGATGATCGACGAGGCCAAGGCCGCGTTCGCGCGTCAAGCCGGGGAGTCCGGCGGCTACCCAGCCGGCGTGGCTGATGCCATCGCGCGCGGCGAGGGAATCATCTACAACGGCAAGCCGCTCATCCACGGAACCTTCGTGCGCGTGCCCGACGGCTTGGCGGTGCTGAAGCTGGAAAGCGGCCGTCCTGGCGCCTTCGGCCGCAGCCTCGACGGCACCCCGCTGGCCGCGAACACGGCCGCCGTCATGGCCGGCGAGTGGTTCTACCAGGGCACGGCCGGCTACGACGCCTGCCTGACGGACGCGGCCCAGATCGAGGACACCATCAACGCCTCTGGCACCGTCGAAAACGGCTTCAGCTCGGTAGTGCCCGAGGTGGCGCAGCGCCGCAAGGTGGAAGCCCTGGCGGCATACAGCACCCACGATTACCGGCTGCCGCAGCCGCATTTCCCCTTCGCTATCTCGCCGACGGACGCGGGCAAGTCCGAAGTGAAGCGCCGCATCTTCGATGCCCAGAAGGCCATCATCCGGTCGTTCGACGATGGGAAGTTTGTGGTGCCCAGCGACACGCCGGTGACGCGCCGAGCCAGCAACGAGGATTCCACCGCTCGGCATGACGCCCTGCGAGAGTTCGCCACGGCCAACGGCCTGAAGCTGACCGTGGCCGACCTCGACGACTTCGACCTCTGGGTGCAGAAGCAGATCGAGAAGACGGTTTCGCTGGATGACCTGAAGGCGGCGCTGACCGGCAGCACCGAGCCGGAGGTGATCGAACAGGCCACCGCGTTCATGCGCGCGGCCTCGCCGTGGTTCGACTGGCAGGAGAAAGACCCGGCCAGCGACTACCTGCCGTATGGCTTCAAGGCCGCTATCGCCGCCGCCGTGCGCCAGGTCGTGGCCGGTGACGACCGTTCGGCCGGGCCTTCGCCGTCGGACGTGGTGGGCATCCGGGGCAACACCAAGGTGTGGAAGGAAACCATCAGGCGGTGCGCGAACATGGCCGGCTTCGGCAAATACAAGTGGGACGGGGATGCCCTGGCGTGGAACGTGTACCGTTCCACCTGGGACTACCTCATCGCCAACTATCCCCAGGCGGCCGATCAGCTCGAACTGACCGCCGCGACCCGCTCCCTGTAAGGAAGGAAACATGGCCTACACCGAATACAAGTTCGACAAGGACGCCATCAAGGCCCTGGTGTCCGAGCGCGCGGCCGCGCTGCGCGCCAACCGGGGGTTCTCGAACCTGCTGGCCTTCGGCCTGGGCGTGGTGGCCGAGCGGCTGGGCAAAGACCCGCGCCGCTACCGCGACTACGGCCCGTACTGGTGGGCGCTGAAGGACGCTATGATCGCCGGCGGCTACAACCTGGGCAGCCAGACCGACCCGTTGGTGAAGAAGGCGTACCGGGGCGACAGCGAAGTGGAAACCCTCATCATGGCCGACGAGTTCCGCACGGCCTACTTGAAGGCGAACATGATCTACACCAACCAGTTCCTGCTGGATGCGGCCAGCCCGGACTTCTGGGTGCTGTACGACGCGGACATGGAGTTTCCCGCCGCGTAGCGCGGGCGCGCCCTATAGCGGAAAACTGCCCAGAGGGGGCCATATCGGGAAGCCTACCCTTCCCGTATGGCCGACACTCCCAACATCCCCGCTCCGACCAAGCCAGGCTTCCTGGCCCGATTCGGCTTGTCCCGCAAGCGATGGGCTTCTACGCACGTCGCGCCGGTCAAGGAAATCGACCAGTCCGACACCTATCTGTACGGTGCCGGCACCACCACCGTTGCCTCGCTGCTGGGTTCCGGCAGCCGGGGTGCTCGCTCGCGCCAGATCATCTACGAGAAGTGGATGCGGATGGAGGGCGACCCGATCATCTCCAGCGCGCTCCAGCTTCTGGTGACTTCGGCCCTGGGCGGGCACGAAACCAGCGGCGACTTGGTGTTCGTCGAAAAGACGGCCGAGGCGAAGAAGGACAAGCGCCTCGCGGCCATCGCCGATGAAATCGCCGCCGACCTGGAGCCGCTGTTCAACCGCGTGGCGTTCCAGATGGCCTACACCGGGGCCGCCTACGGCGACTCCTACGCGCGCATCTACACCGACGCGCGCGGCGTGGTCGATCTTCACTCCGACGAGATGGTGCGCCCGCAACTGGTGCAGCCTTTCGAGCGCGGCAGCCGCACGATCGGGTTTGCCGTCTCCCTCGGGGAACGCAACTTCGAGCGCCTGGACGTGTCGCAGCTCGCCCGGCTGAAGATGCCGCGCACGCAATGGATTCCGCAGTTCGGCGTGGTCGAGAAGTCCTTGAAGGGTGCGATCACCGAAAACGACATCGACAACCTGCCGATCATGCCCAGCATGGTGGGCGGTTCGCTGCTCTACAACGCCGAGGAACCCTACGACAACCTCACCGCCTCTCTGCTGGGCCTGGTGGGCCAGCGGTGGATGGACTCCATCGACGAGCAGATGGTGGCCGTCAATCTGGAGTCGATGACGCTGGAGCAGCAGGAGCGGTTCGTCGAGTCCGTCAAGGGGATGCTGCTGGCGTCGAAGAACTACGCCGAGCAGGCCGTCAAGCGCGGGCGCCCGATCATGGAGCGCATCCGGCACATCATCCCGGTCTTCAACGAGAAGCAACTGACCAACATCGGCCCCGGCAACGGCGGCCAGACCGGCCGGGCCGCGACCATCAGCATTGAGGACGTGCTGCTGCACGCTCGGTTGCTGTCCGGCGCGCTGGGCGTCGATCTTTCCATGCTGGGCTTCGCCGATCAGCTCTCGGGCGGCCTGGGCGAAGGCGGGTTCTTCCGCGTGTCGGCGCAGGCCGCCGAGCGTGCGCGCGTCATTCGCGTGGCCCTGGCCGAGTTCTTCAACCACGTCATCGACATCCACACCTACCGCCGCTACGGCATCGTGTTCAACGTCAAGGAGCGCCCCTGGGAAATCAACTTCTTCGGGTCGATTTCTGCGCTGGAAGCGGAGAAGCAGCGCACGCGCGCCGATTCGATGAACGGCGGGATGCTGCTGGTGCAGGCCATGCAAATGCTCAAGGAGATGGGCGCCAGCAAGGACATCATGACCGAGTTCCTCGCCAAGACGATGATGCTGGACGAAGACCAGGCGAAGCTGTACGCGGCCATCGTCGATGCCAAGCCGCAGGACGATGGCGGCGGCTTCGGTGGTGGTGGCGGGTTTGGCGGCGGCGGCTTCGGCGGGGGTGGAAACGGCGGCGGGCTGGATAGCGTGCTCGACGCAGCCGCGCTCGACGGCGTGGGCCAGATGGTTCCCGTGCCCATCCCCCGGCGCACCGTGGAGTGGCTGGGCTTCGATGGCGCCATGACCATGCGCGCCGACTTGCAGGCCCTGGCCGAGCGGCACCCCGAGTATTACCACGGCGACGCCGACGAGGTACTGGCCGACATCCAGTTCGTGCTGGAGCGCCCGGACGACTGGTTCATCCATAGCGGGGCGCGCGTGGCGATCTTCAGGGAGCGCGTGGGAAGCGGGTCTATCCCGCTGGTGCGCATCGAGCTGGACGTGGTGGGCGGCGCCCTTGTGGCGCGCTCCGTCTATGAAAGCGGGAAGCGGCAGATCGCCGGGAAGATGAAGGAGAAACAGAGGGTGGTTGCGCGCCTTGCGCCGGGAGCGATGCGCCCCGGAGTGCTGTCCGTTGCCGAGTATCTGCGGATGCTGGGCGACAGGTCATAGCTTCGCGCACTAAGCCAGACACGGAGCAAGCCGTTCATGGCCCGTGCAGTTCCAGGGAACCACATTACCCAACCCTCCGGCTGGGCCGCAAAGCGCACACAAGGATTTTATAGCGTATGAGCCTCTACAACAACATCGCCGAAAGCCTGTCAAGTAGCGGGCTGCTGGGTTCCATCCGCTCGGGGCTGAATGCGGCCCTGGGCGGCGTGACGGATTCGGCCACCCAGGCCCTGGGCGGCGGCAAGCTGGCCCAGACCGTGGTGGGCATGGGCAAGAGCGCAGCCGTCAATGCCGGCATGAACGCCGTGAACAAGCACATCCCCATCCAGGCGCAGCGTGCGATCAACGTGGGCGCGGGCGCCGTGGGCGACCTCATGAACGGGGATTGGAACTCGGCGGGCCTGCGCGTGCTGGATTCCGGCCTGCTGAACGAACTGCTGCCCGGCTTCGGTGGCGGCGTCGCCTCGCAGGTGGCGTACTGGGGCGCGGCCACGCCGCTGCTTGGCGGCATCAGCGCGAGCGAAGCCAAGCGCATCTATGACCAGGTGCGCAACGAACGCCTCGCCAAGAAAAACCTCTGGCTGCTGGAGGTGACGAGTCGGCTGGGCGGTGGGGGCATGAACATGCCCGACCGCTTCAACCTGTTCGCCACCGAGGTCGAGTACGCGCCCTTCATCGTCGCCGGGGACAAGCACCGCGTCGGCGGCGCGGTGATCGACGCGGTGCAGGGAGCGGAGCCGGTCGAGCTGCGCATGACGACGCTGGACGACCAGGCCGGCTCCCTGAAGAAGTGGTTTGCCGCGCACCACGGCGCCGCCGCGCCGCGCGATGGCACCGTCGGCGTGCCTGACAGCTTCGCCATCACCATCCGCGTGGTGCATTCGTTCATCACGGCAGAGAGCAACCGGGGCGGATACGAGGACATCGGCCTGTTCCGCCCGGTCAATCTCGACGTGAGCCTTTCCCGCCGTGAGGACGGCTTGCAAGAGGTGCAGATGACGTTCTCGCAGCTCGACACCTTCATGAGGCCCTGATGGCGCTGAAACATGACGCACAGGGGTTCCTGGTAGGCGACCCCATCGACCTGAGCAAGGCGGTTGCCGACTGGGCCGCCATCCGCGACGACGTGCGCGCGATTCGCCAAGCGGTGCTCGGCATCGAAAGCGCGCTGAACCGGGACGCGCCCGAGGCGCGCGCCAGCGTGCCCGCGACGCCCGGCCGGGGCGCCGGCCTGGAGGAAGCCGACCCGACGGTCAAGGCGTTCAACGAGGTGGCCCAGCCGATGGCGCGGGACGCGCGCCAGGGTGCCGACACCGCGCGCGCGCCGCAGAATCCGCAGGCCGTCCCGGCCCGCCAGGCCCTGACCGGGCAGCCGGCCCAGGCCGCGCGACGCGAGCGCCAGATTCCGGTGCTGCTGCGCGCGCCTGCCGTGCCGCAGACCGGCGGCGCCGGCGGCAATGCCGCCCGCCGCGACACCGAGAGCGCCGCCGCCATCACCCGCGCCGTGGCCGAGTTGCGCGCCACGCGCCAGGCCGTCACGCCCGCGCCGGCGCAGCCGATGGGCCGCGACAGCCGGGGCCGGTTCGTGCGCGGCGCTGCTGCTGCCCGGCCTGCCGCTGGCGGTGGGCGCGGCGCTGGAGCCGGAGGCCCAACCGATGGCGAGCGCGACGGCCAGGACGAAAGCGCGCTGCGCTCCCTGGGCGACCGCATCGTGGGCGCGTTCAAGGAATCGGGCGCCGGCCTGGAGGAAGCCGACCCGACGGTCAAGGCGTTCAACGAGGTGGCCCAGCCGATGGCGCGGGACGCGCGCCAGGGTGCCGACACCGCGCGCGCGCCGCAGAATCCGCAGGCCGTCCCGGCCCGCCAGGCCCTGACCGGGCAGCCGGCCCAGGCCGCGCGACGCGAGCGCCAGATTCCGGTGCTGCTGCGCGCGCCTGCCGTGCCGCAGACCGGCGGCGCCGGCGGCAATGCCGCCCGCCGCGACACCGAGAGCGCCGCCGCCATCACCCGCGCCGTGGCCGAGTTGCGCGCCACGCGCCAGGCCGTCACGCCCGCGCCGGCGCAGCCGATGGGCCGCGACAGCCGGGGCCGGTTCGTGCGCGGCGCTGCTGCTGCCCGGCCTGCCGCTGGCGGTGGGCGCGGCGCTGGAGCCGGAGGCCCAACCGATGGCGAGCGCGACGGCCAGGACGAAAGCGCGCTGCGCTCCCTGGGCGACCGCATCGTGGGCGCGTTCAAGGAATCGGGCGCCGGCCTGGAGGAAGCCGACCCGACGGTCAAGGCGTTCAACGAGGTGGCCCAGCCGATGGCGCGGGGCTACGAGCTGCTGACCGGCGGCGACAGCCAGAAGAAGCAGGAAGGCTGGCTGCGCCGCATCTACGGCTCGCTGACCGGCTTCAGGAAGGATGAGGGCCTGTTCAACAAGGTGGCCGCCAAGCGGCTGAAGGCCATCGAGGAAAAGCCAGTCGCCGAAGCCGGCGGCGGTGGCGGCCTGTTCGGCGGGCTGCTGGGAATGCTGGGCGGCCTGCTGAAGCGGATTCCGGGCGTCGGCGCGCTGGCTGCCAGCGCTGGCGGGCTGCTCGCGCGCGGCGGTGGGTTGCTGGCTGGGGCTGGCCGGATGGCCGCCGGCGCTGGGCGCGGCCTGCTGGGCCTGGGTCGTGGCGCGCTGCGCCGCATCCCGATCATCGGCGCGCTGCTGGGCGGCATCGGGGCGGCCACCGACATCTACGACTCGGAGACGGACGACACCCTGACCCGGCGCGAGAAAGACCAGCGCGCCGGGAAGGCGGTGGGCGGCCTGGCCGGGACGATGGGCGGCATGTTCGCCGGCGCGAAGCTCGGCGCGCTGGTGGGGGCCTTCGCCGGCCCGGTGGGCGCGGCCATTGGCGGCGCCATCGGCGGCGCGGCGGGCCTGTTCTTCGGCGACCAGGCCGGCCAGATCATCGGGACGACCGTGGGCGGCTGGGTGTCCGACCTGCGCGCCGCCGACATCCCCGGCAAGATCGCTGCGGCGTGGGATACCGCTGTCGCCTTCGTCAAGGACGGATGGCAGGAAGTCAAGGGTGCGGCCCTGGGTGTCTGGGAATCGGTGAAATCCGGCTGGGCGGACATGACGGATTCCCTGAAGTCGGCTTGGGATGGCGCGCTCGCCAAGCTGGAGGCCGGCTGGCAGTCCGTGAAGGATGCTGGCAACCAGGTGGCGGAATGGGCCGGCGTCCAGGCCGACAGCGCCAACGACTTCATCAAGGACAAGACGGGCATCGACATCAAGGCTGGCACCGCGCAGGCGTGGTCGTATGTGAGCGACGCAGCGACTACCGCAGGTGATGCCGTAGTTGGGGCCGGCCGGGTCGTCGTCGATAAGGCAATAGAAATCAAGGACAAGGCCGTTGAGCTTGGCGCGCAGGCTGCCGATGCTGTCGGGCGCGGCGCGAGCTGGGCGGCCGAGAACACGACTGTCGGGCGCGGCGCGGTCAAGGCATGGGAAGGCGCGAAGGCGGCTGGAAACTGGGTGCTGGGCCAAACGAGCAAGGTGTTCGAGTCCGGCAAGGGTGGAGCGGGCACGGTTTCCAGCGGCAAGGGAGACTTCGGCGGCGCTTCCTATGGCACCTATCAGCTTTCGTCGGCGGCCGGCACGCTCCAGAAGTTCCTCTCGTCGAGCAAGTACGGCGAGCAGTTCGCCGGCCTCAAGCCGGGCACGCCGGAGTTCGATGCGAAATGGAAGGCGTTGGCGAACAGCGACCCGTCGTTCGGCGATGCGCAGCACTCGTTCATCCAGGCGTCGCACTACGACCCGGCCATGTCGGGCCTGAAGGATGCTGGCATTGACCTGTCGCAGCGCGGCGCCGCCGTGCAGGATGCCGTCTGGTCGTCGTCCGTGCAGTTCGGGGCAGGGAACGCGAAGCGGGGAACCGGCGCCATCGGTATGTTCCAGAAGGCTCTGGCCGGACGTGACGTTGCCACGATGAGCGACCAGGACATTGTGGCGGCGGTTCAAGACTACAAGATCGCCAACAACGACAAGCTCTTTGCCAGCTCGTCGGCAGCAGTCCGCGCCGGTACGGCCAAACGCGCCGTGGCCGAGAAGGAACGCCTGCTTGCTCTGGCTGGCGAGCAGCCCGCGCCGGTTGCCGCCGGCGCGCCCGCGCAGCCCGGCTCCCCGGAAGGTTCGCCGAGCGTGCAGGCCGTGGCCCAGGCCACGCCGCAGAACCCGGCCAGTGCCCAGCAGCCGGCACCGCCGCGCGCCGCCGCTGCGCCGGAGGGCGTCACCGCGCCCGCCGCGCCGGCGCTGGCCCAGGTTTCCGCGCCGGCCGCCCCGGTTGGCATCGTGGCGCCGGCCGCGCCCGTGGTAGCCGCCGTGAGCGTGCCGACTGTGCCGGCGGCGCCCGTGGTGCCCCCCATCGCCGACGCGCCGCCCGTGGCCGTGCCGATGGCCGGGGCTGATGCGCGCAAGCCCGTTGCCGTCGTGTCTCAGCCGGCCGAGGTGGGCCAAGACCTGCGCGAGCGCGGTATCGCGCACATTGCCACCGGCGGGCTGGGGGGCGCATAGGCGCCGCATCGGAAAACCAGCCCCTTCCTGACGTTGCCAGGCCCCTACGCTGTCTGGCATGGCGACGATCACTGGAAACGACATTCAAGGCATGGTGCGCCACTGGCTCAATACGCCGGTGGGGGGCTATCTCGGCTCGGACTATGGGCAGGACACGAAATCCTTGCTCCAGCGCCCGCACGCCGACGGTGCGCCCGATTCGTTCCTGCGCAAGATGCGCAGCGACGTGCCTGTGCTTCAGGCCCTGCCGACCGGCTCGCTGAACCTCTACGGCGTTCCCTCGCTGCCTGACCGCCTCGACCTGATCGTGGAAGTCGCCGGCCAGACCATCGAAGTGACGGGGGGATGACGTGCTGACCAAGGCCGATTACCAGCGGGCCATCCGCGATTCGATTGCTTCCTACCCGACCATCGCCCCTCTGTACCAGGCGGGCGACCCGCGCATCATGCAGCACCTGGACGCGATGGCGACCATGCTGGCGATGTTCTCGGCGCAGGTGGAGGCAGCCCATGCGGAGGCATTCGAGAAGACCCGTGACGCGACCGTGCTGGCGGATGCTGCCATGCGTGGCATCGTGCGCAAGGGCAAGTCCGCGCGTGTGCGCGTGCGGGCCATCAACACCAGCTCCAGCGCCTTCACGGTGGAATCCGGCCGCACGCTGCTGGATTCGTCGGGCCTGCTGTGGCGCGTCGAGACGCCGGCCGCCGTGCCCGCCGGCGGCGAGGCCACGTTCGAGGCCAGCCAGGTGCGCTCCAGCACCGTCACGCATACCGTGAGCGGCACCGAGCCGTTCTACGCCATCGAGGTGCCGGCGCCCGAGGACGACTCCTACCTGTGCGCCATCGCCGTCAGCGATGCGGATGGCGCCTTCGAGTACCGCGACCGCTACGTGAACACGGCGCCCGATGAGCGCGTGTTCCACGTCGAGGCGGACGACCGCCAGCGCACCTACGTCCGGTTCGGCTTCGACGGCGTGGTGGGCGTGCAGCCCAAGGACGGCGCGGAAATCACCCTGACGGTTTTCTACACCTCGGGCGAGGTCAGCCCGGCCTACGACAGCCCGTTCTCGTTCGAGTACCTGGGGTCGCCGGCCGAGTCCGCCATCGAGCTGCGCATGGACGCGCTGCTGATCGCCGGCCAGAACCCCATGCCCATGTCGGTGCTGCGCGACCTGGCGCGCTACCCGTCGGTGTACGACAACAACGCCGTGTTCCTGGGCGAGTTCGACTTTCTGGTGCGGCGCAACTTCCCGACCCTGCAATTCCTTTCCGTCTGGAACGAGTCGGCCGAGGAGCAGGCGCGCGGCCCGGCCTTCGACAACATCAATGCGATCTTCGTGGCCTGCCTCTCCAGCGAGGGAGGCGAATCCGTGTTGATCGAGGATGACCCAGACACGCCGGTGCCGCCGGCGGTGATCGCCGACGACGACCTGACCGGGACGCAGCAGGCCATCAAGGCGGCGATCCTGGCTGCCGACGACAGCTACCGCGTCCGCTTCTTCTCGCCAGTGCGCTCGAAAATCCGCATGACCATCAGCGCGCGGGTTTCCACCTCTTACGTGGCGTCCGACGTGAAGCAGAAGATCATCGAGGCGCTGATGGCCGAGTTCGGCCCGTCCTCGGCGGCATCGCGGCGCGGCCGCCAGCGCCCGCTGTACCAGCGCGTCTATGCGCTGCTGCGCCAGAAGGTGCCGGCCTTGTCCGACGGCGAGGCCGACCTGACCGTGGGCATCGTGGAGCCGGCCTCGCTGCTGGCCCGGCCCGAGATGTGGCGCTACCTGGACACCGATACCCTGAGCGTCACCGTGGAGACGGTGAATATCGTCACGCCTTCCTGGGGCGGGTAAGCCATGTCCCTGGATTTCTCGAACGCCCAGCTCCCGCGCCTGCTGCCGCTGGAGAACAGCTACACCGAAAACGAGGTCGAGGCCGACCTGAAGCGGCTGTTTCTCGACCTGTTCGACTCGACCCTGGCCGCCGACACCTTCGACGTGAATGTGCTGGGCGCGGCGCACCTGGGCAGCTTCGACCTGGTGCGCAAGGCGGTCAATGCCGACGGCCTGGTGCTGATGCAGGGCGACCGCGAGGAAGCCGCCACCCGCTACCTGTACCGGGCCTGGAAGTCGGGCGACGTGCAGGGGCGCGGGCTGCACTTCCTGCGCACCTACCTCCAGATGCTGTTCCCGAACCTTTGCCAGGTCGATCAGCTCTGGCACGACAAGGCGCTGCCGTACCCGACCGGCATCTATCCCTCGACGCCGCGCTTTTCCTGGTGGCTGCACCAGATCGGCGAACCCGGCCTGAAGCTGGACGGCACCTGGGGCATCGGCCGGCGCATCCTGAATGCCGACGAGAGCCGCGCCGACCGGCCCATCGACACAGACCAGATGTACCTGACCAGCCGGGTCGAAATCGTGCTGGACTTCAGTGTGAATGTGCGCTCGATTGCGAGCCTCATGCACATCATCCGCTCGGTGATTCCCGCGCGCCTGCTGCCGGTGTTCCGCTTCTGGCTGAACTTCGTCCTGTACGTCGAAATCCTGGCATCGTCCAAGCTGCTGATGCAGAAGAACTCGCGGATGCGCTACCCCTGGTGCGGGCGCGTGATCGGCGATTCCACCGACGTGCGCTGGAAGCTGGGCAAGGACGGCGTGCTGGTCAAGCTGCCGCAGCCCTTCGGGTCGTTCCGCTTGGGCGAAGCGCGCGGCGGCAAGTCCGTGTGGCGCCTGAAAGGTTGCCGCATCCAGAGTTCGGCGCTGCTGGAGAGCGCGGCCAGCGCGATCATCTACCGCCTGCCGAAGGTGGGCGAGGCTGACCGGCGGCTGGACGGCACCTGGCGGCTTGGCGGCCGCTCGCTGTACGTCGGCAGCCGTGCGGCCATGCAGAAGCGCATCGAGATGGCGGCGCCGGCCGGCCTGGTGACGACGTTCCACGACAAGCACCAGATCAAGTACCCGGCCACGCCGGCGCGCCTGGGAAGCACGGCTCGCCTGGCGCCGTGGCGCCGCCTGGACGGCCGCTGGCGCGTGGGCGAGAAGTCCGTGCGCCGACCCTTCGGTTTCGCCATCGAGCGTGACGAGGCTTTCCTTGCCGACGGCTCCCTGGGCATGACTTCGACGGCGAATGCCTGGGCCATCCCCGAGCGCCTGGCGCGGCCCGCCGCCACGAAGCTCAAGGGCACCTCGCGCAAGCTCAACGGTACGTGGTTCCTGGGCGCGGAGAACCGCATCGGGCGCTTCCCCCTGGACGGCCGGCGCCTGCGCGCCATGAAGATGACCCAGTACCCGCGCATCGGGCACTTCGCCATCGCGGCAGACATCCCAGGCGACGTGGAATACGCCTCGGGCGACGTGCGCCGCCTGCGCCTCGATGGTGCTTGGCGCATCGGCGGCCCGGCCGCGCCGGAGTTCAAGCTGGAGGTGTTCAAGGTGCCGGGTGGGCCGGGCTACGAGCCGGAGCCGCTGGACGACCTGGACGCCTCGGTGCTGCCCGACGGACTGGCGGACTAGAACCATGTGGTGGTCTATGGGCAATCCCTGTCCGTGGGCGCCACCTCGCGGCCGCCGCTTTCTACGACGCCGCGCTATGGGCATCTGACGTTCGGCGCCGGCCCGCGCGCGAGCAAGGCCGGCAGCCTGGGCACGAACCCCGGCACCGACACGGTGAAGGGGCTGATAGAGAACACGGCGGCGTCCGAAGGCTCGAACCGTGGCGAAACGCCATGCAGCGGCCTCGCGCACGCCTTCACGGAGCTGTCGCTGTCCGAGGATGGCATCGCGCCGGGCAGCGTGGTGCTGTTCTGCTCCGCGCCGGGCCACGGCGGCTACTCGCTGGCCCAGCTCGACATGAACAGCGCCTGGGTGCAGGTGCTGAAAGACCATGTGACCGAGGCCAAGGCCCGCGCCGACGAGGCCGGCAAGTCGTACCAGGTCGTGGCGATGCCCTGGATGCAGGGCGAGGCAAACAGCGGCACCGCCTACCAGACTTACTACAACGGCATGGTGGCCTTCCAGGCTGGGTTCTCGGCCTGGGTGAAGAGCGTCACCGGGCAGAGCTTCGACGTGCCGATCATCATGTACCAGACCCCGAACAACGGGAGCCTGAACGGGCAGATTTCGCGCGCGCAGCTCGACCTGTGCCTCAACGAGCCGGGGTTCTTCTTCGGCGGGCCGATCTACCACATGGAGCCGGCCACCGACGGCACGCACATCACCAACATCAGCGAGTACCGCACCGGCCACCAGTTCGGCCGCGCGGTCAAGCAGTACCTGATCGACCGGAAGAAGCCCGCCTTCATCCGCTCGGTGGCCGCCGTGCGCAAGGGCAGCACCATCGAGTGGAAGTTCAGCGTGCCCCTGCGGCCGCTGGTGTTCGACGTGGCGACCATGCCGCAGACGACCGACTACGGGTTCCGTGTGAATGACAGCGCGGGCAACAAGCTGGCGATTTCCTCCATCGCCATCAAGGACGGCGACACCGTGGTGCTGACGCTGGCCGCCGGCGCGGCATCGGCCGCCGAGGTGCGCTACGCGCTCGACTACCGCGCGGCCGGCACGGCCTGGAATGACGAGGAAACCGGGAACCTGCGCGACTCGACCAGGGGCGATTTCTCGGTGGCGGGCGGCACCTACCGGCGCTGGCACGTTGCGCCTTCCTGCCGGGCCGCCATCACCCAGGGCTGACCGTCTCCGCCCGGCGGGCCGTTGTGGGCCGTCTGGATTCGGAAAAAGCCGCCAAGCCGGGGTGTTCCTGGCAACCAGAATGGCCGGCATCACGTTCATAGGAGGGCTGACATGGCTGAAGCCGTCGTCGTCAACACTTACCGCCAGCGCATCGCGGCCCGCATGGCCGGCGGTGCGCAGCTCGCGCCCGTCGCCTACATGGCCTTCGGCGATGGTGGGCACAACGCCGACCTGACGCCGAAAGCCCCGTCCGCCAGCGCGACGGCGCTCAATCACGAAATCCTGCGCAAGCCCCTCGCGGCGATCACGCAGGAAGACCTGTATTCGGTGACTGGCAAGGGCGCGGTCGAGGCCAATGAGGTTGTCGGCGCCGGAATCTCCGAAGCGGCCCTCATCGACGCCAACGGGCAGCTTGTCGGCCTGAAGACGTTTGCTCCGAAGTTCAAAGAGAACGACGAGCGTTACGAAATCAGCATCAAGCTGCGCTTCTGAAAGGAGTTTCCACAATGGCACTGCCCCATCCCAACATTTCCCCGATTCCCAACAACGAGCCGGATGCCGTCCCGTCGCTGTGGAACACCCGCTACCAGGAAATCGACGAAAATTTCGCCGATCACGAGTCGCGCCTGGCGGCCCGCGAAACCGAGCTGAACAACGCCCGTGGTGGCAAGGCCAACCTGGCCGCCCGCCTGACCGAGATGGACTCGAACATCGGCGCGACCTCGGTGGACATGCAAAACGCCACGGCCGCCGCGCTGAAGTTCGCGCTCGACCAGGCCGCACTGGCGAACTACAGCGTGCGCGCGCTGCGAGAACAGGCCCAGCAGGAGGGCGTCGTCACGATCAAGAACCGGGGCATCGTCAAGGGTTGCTCGGTGTCGAAATCGACCACGGCGGCGCGCAACCTGAACATCACCAGCGGTGTGTGTTTCGCCAACGGCCGGGCCTACTCCGTGTCGGACGGTAATAACGCCGCCTCCGTGCCCAGCAACATCGGCTCCAGCTCCGTGGTGGTCTATGCCTACCTGTTCCAAGACGCGAACGGCTTGTGGCGTCTGGCGGTGACGCCCATCGGCACGACCGTGCCCGACGGCGCCATCATCATCTACAACCTGACCATCCCGGCGAACTCGACTGATGCCACTGACCCGAATCTGACGGGCGTGGCGATGACGGACGTTCGCCGCATCGAAGCGCAGTTCCCGCAACTGCTCAACAGTCCGGCCAGCGTGTCGCCCGCTCTGCAAACGCTGGGCGCCAACGACTACAGCCTGTCCTTCGACGTGGTTTCCGCCGACGGCGCGCCCTGCGACAGCCGGCACATCGTCGTTGCCAGCCGCACCACCAACGGGTTCTCCGTCTATCTGGCGAGCGCGGCCGACAACGTGGTTCTGCGCTGGCGCGCCAGCAAGCTCAACAACTAAGGAAAGGAGCAATCCACCATGCAAATCATCCTCAAGCAGGACGGCCAGCCCGTCGCCGACTTCTCGGTGTCGGGCGCCAATGTCACCGTCGCTGGCGTCGCCATCGACTGCGCCGAGCGCCAGCAGGACATCGCCGTGACGGTTGAAGTCCGCCAGAACATCGGCGGCCCCAGCGAAGGCGGTAACGGCGCCTACCTGGCGCAGATCGAGATTCCGGCTCGCCGCTACGAGACGGTCATCGTCCCCGCCGAAGGCGAAGGCGAGGACGAGCAGCCGACCGAGCTGCGCGAGCCGCTGCCGCTCGACCCGAACGCCGTCGTCGTTACGCTCTGGCCCACGGCCTAAGCGCGCGGCACCACCCCGACCGATTCATCAGGAGAAACCTACATGCCTTCCATCTTCGTCAAGGACGACCTGCGCGCGTCCGTCGAGGCCGCCACTGGCGGCAAAGTCACGGTGCTTTACACCGCCAGCGGTCAGCCCTCGTACATGAACGTCATCCCCAAGTTCAACTTGGAAGACATCGACGCGGGCCTGGGTTCCGGCGTGCATCCGGCGTTCATCGTCGGCGGCGTCGAGAAGTCCGAGCTGTTCATCGGCACCTACCAGGGCATCAACAAAAACGGCGAGTTCCTGAGCTTGCCGGGCGTCGATCCCACCGTGTCGCAGAACTTCGACTACTTCGCCAACCTGGCGCGCGCCAACGGCCCCGGCTGGCACGCCATCAGCAGCATCGAGTTCACGGCGCTGGCGCTGTGGTGCTGGAAGAACGGCTACATGCCGCGTGGCAACAGCAACTACGGCCGCTCCAGCGATGCCACCTGGGAAACCGGCCGTCGCGCTGACGGCGGCACGCCTGGCGACACGAGCGCCACCGGCCGCACGCTGACCGGCTCCGGCCCGGTGAGCTGGCGCCACGACAACAGCGTGGGTGGAATCGCTGACCTGTGCGGCAACATCTGGGAATGGTCGCCGGGCCTGCGCGTGGTGCAGGGCGAAATCCAGGTCATCGCCAACAACGACGCTGCGCTGAACGCTACCGATCTGAGCGCCACGTCCTCGGCCTGGAAGGCCATCGACGGCGATACCGGACTGCTCATCAACCCGACCTTCACGGGCAGCATCGCCGGCGGCGACTACGTGCCGACCACGCCGAAGTCCGTCCGCTACAACACGTCGGGCACGGCGAACTACACCCTGGTGCGCACCTCGGGCCAGTCTTTCGAGGGCATGACCAACCCCGGCTCCACCCCGGTTTCGGCTGCTGCGCTGACCGTGCTGAAGAAGTACGGCCTGTTCCCGGTGGCAAGCACGGGCCTGGGCGGCGACGGCTTCTACCTGAACGTGGAAGGCGAGCGGCTGGCGGCCCGTGGCGGCAGCTGGGGCAGCGCCGCCCTCTCGGGCGTGTTCGCGCTGTACCTGAGCTACGCTCGGTCGTACACGGGCACGAGCCTCGGCTCCCGCCCCGCTTTTGTGCTCTGAAATCTGGAGCGTGTCATCTGATGGGGTGGGCGATAGCCCACCCCTCGGGCCTCTCCAAGAAAACTGCTCAGGGAATCCAAGATGAACGAAACAAACTTCGAGCACGCCATCTACGCCGTGCTCCTGCAAATCGCGGTGGGCGTGCTCACCGGCAACTGGTGGATTGGCGCCGCCGCTGGCGTCTTCTTCTTCCTTGGCCGCGAGCACGCGCAGTTCGAGCGCAAGCTGGCCGTCGCCGGCGGCACCGTCGGCACGCTCAACCCGCTGGCCGGGTTCCAGCTCTGGAAGTGGAGCCTCGACAGCCAGCTCGACCTGGCGTTTCCCGTCGCGGCGACGCTGCTGGTGGCCCTCGGCTGGCACCTCGGCGTGAGCGTGCCCTTCGTGGCGCTGTTCGCCGCCCTGGTGCTGCTGAACGTCGCCGATGCAGTGCTCACGGTGCGCGTGCTGGACGGCGGCGGCCGCGAGCTGAACCCCATCATGGCGAAGGCCATGAGCTGGATTGGCGTGGTGCCGGCGCTGGCGGTCGTGAAGGTCGTTGCTCTCGCGGCGTTCTACGTCGGCCTGGGCGTGCAGGCGCCGGATTGGGTCTATACGCCCCACGTCACGGCGGGCCTGTGCGGCTTCTATGGCCTGGTCGTCTGCAACAACTGGCGGCTGGTGGCCGCGCAGGCGTGACGCGGCCAGTCCAGAACGACCTACTGATTCGGCAGCGGTGCGAAGCAATGATCGAGTACGGCCACACGGCCGTCAGGCAGTTTCCCAAGATGGAGCGGCATGTCCTCGGCGCGGAGATTCGCGCCACCATGTGGGCGGTGCTTCGGTTGATCGTGGTGTGCAACAAGCGATACCACAAGAAGACCACGCTTCAGGACTTGGACGCTGAACTCGACCTGCTGCGCTCCCAGGTGCGGATGGCGAAGAACATGGGCTACATCGACTTCAAGAAGTATGAGCACTGGTCACGCCTGAACGACGAAATCGGCCGGATGGTAGGCGGTTGGGTCAAAGCATTTGCCGGTGACGGCAATGGGGGTGCGCGTTGAAAACGGCTGGCGATCCGTGGCGGCAACTGGAACAACGCCGCCATCTCGGGCGTGTTCGCGCTGAACCTGAACAACGCTCGGTCGAACACGAACACGAACATCGGCTCCCGCCCCGCTCTTGGGGAAAGTCAGGAACGGCAGGCTCACGGGCCTGACGGCAGCACACCCTCAAAAGGACGCGCATCCCCCGGCCACGGGAAACCTGAAGCCGGAAGATTGAACAGGCGGCCCGAACCAGTAGCCCGATTGGGCGACCGTTCGCAGCCGCCGCCCTTCGGGGTCTTGGGTTTTTATGGCGAAGACGTACAACAATCTCTACCCGGACATTTACAGCTTCGAGTCCCTTCACGCGGCCTACATGCTCGCCCGGCGCGGCAAGCGCGAGAGGCGCGAAGTCCAGAAGTTCGAGCAAGACCTGGAAGGCAACCTGATTCAGCTCCAGAACGAGCTTATCTGGGGCATGTACCAGACGGGGCACTACCGCCAGTTCATCGTCAATGAGCCGAAGGAGCGCCTCGTTGCCGCGCTGCCGTTCCGCGACCGCGTGCTCCAGCACTCGCTGGTGTCGGTGATCGAACCGATCTGGGAGCGTCGCTTCATTTTCGACAGCTACGCCTGCCGGCCGGGCAAAGGAACCCACAAGGGCGCCGACCGCGCCGAGGCCATGCTTCGCAAGGTGAAGCGCGAGCACAGCCATGTGTATGTGCTCAAGGCCGACATCTCCAAGTTCTTCTACAGCATCGACCACGGCGTGATGAAGTCGCTGGTGCGCCGGCGCATCCGATGCCGCCGCACGCTGAAGCTGATAGACGGCATCATCGACTCGACGGCCATGCCAGGCGACCCGCACCCCGTCGGCCTGCCCATCGGCAACCTGACCTCGCAACTGTTCGCCAACGTGTATTTGAACGAGCTGGACGAGTTCGTGAAGCATGTTCTGCGGGAGAAGAACTACCTGCGCTACATGGATGACTTCCTGATCGTGCATCACGACAAGGCCCACCTGCACCGCATCCGCGCCCAGATCGAGCGGTTCCTGTGGGAGCGCCTGCGGCTCAAGACGAACTCCAAGACCCAGGTGTTCCCCGTCGGCGAGCGGTTCGGCCGCGCTGTGGATTTCCTGGGCTACCGGATATGGACGACGCACCGGCGCATCAGGAAAAGCTCGATTTCGCGCATCACCCGCACGCTCAAGCGCCTGCGCAGGCAGTACGCGGCTGGCAAGATCGACCTCTCGAAGATCAGGGAATCGGTCATGTCGTGGATAGCGCACGCGAGCCATGCGGAAACCTACGGCCTGCGCCGCAAGCTGCTGGCCAGCACCCCCTTCACGCGCGGGGAGGGCCGGCCCCAATGAGCGACGCCCACCTGGTGCTGATGACGAAATTGGAGGAATTGGACGCCTACACCCACACGGTGCTGCACCAGTTCCCCAAGCTCGAACGGCATCTGCTGTGCGCCGAGATGCGCGGCACCATGAACAGGGTGATTCGTCAGGTCGTGGTGGCGTGGAAGCGCAGGCAGAAGTCCGCCGCGCTGTTCGACCTGGACGTAGAAATCGAGGTGTTCCGGGGCCTCATCCGCAAGGCCCACCGGCTGGGCTACATCAACACGCACCGGCTGGAAGTCTGGATGCGGCACACGAACGAGATAGGCCGCATGGTAGGGGCCTGGATTAAGAACGAGGGAGGCAAGGCCATGTAGCGCGCCACTCTCCCAAGCGATGGGGCAGAGGCTTACTCCGGCGGCAATTGGGGCAACGGCCAGAACGCCGGCGCCTTCCATCTCAACGTCAACAACGACGCGGAGTTCTCGAACTCCAACATCGGTGGCCGCCTCGCAAACGACATTGCCAGAAGGCGGGCGGTTCAAGCGGCCACCGTCCAGTGCATTTCCTTTGGGGCCTGTGTCCTGACCATGCTGTCGAAGATGAACAGGGCGTCACGGCAAGTACCCGGCACGCCGGCGAACGTGGTGGCACCCGACCACCCCCAACAGGAACCCCATGCCGAAGACCATCAGCGGCCTATGGCCGAGCATCACCCAGTTCGACAACATCTACCGCGCCTACCTTGAGGCGCGCCGCAGCAAGCGGTATCGGCCCGACGTGCTGCGCTTCTCCGAAAGCCTGGAAGACAACCTTTTTGCGCTCCAGGCGGCCATGATCGAGAAAACCTGGACGCCCGGCCCGCAGCGCGAGTTCATCGTGCGCGAACCGAAGCTGCGCGCCATCCAGGCGCCGCCGTTCGCTGATCGTGTGGTGCATCACGCCCTGGTGGCCGTCGTCGGCCCGCACTTCGAGCGCCGGTTCATTTCTGATTCGTTCGCCTGCCGCGAGGGTAAGGGAACCCAGGCCGCCGTGGCGCGCGTGCAGCACTTCTTGCGCGTGGCGAAGCGGAACTGGGGCGACGGCATCTACGTGGTGAAGGCGGACATCAGCAAGTATTTCGCCAGCATCCAGCATCACATCCTCATGGACGAGGTGGAGCGCGTCATTGCGGATCCCGACGTGCTCTGGCTCTGGCGGCAAATCATCAGCGGCTACGGCCACGAGGCCGGGCTGGGCCTACCCGTCGGCGCGCTGACCAGCCAGCTCGGGGCTAACGTCCTGCTGAACCGCCTCGATCACATCGCCAAGGACGATATGGGCCTGCGCTTCTACGTGCGGTACATGGACGACTTCGTGGCGGTGGTGAAGGACAAGGCCGAAGCGCAGCGCGTGCTACAGGCCCTTGGAAAGGTCGTCAATGCCCTGGGCCTCTCGCTCAACCCGAAGACGGCGATTCACCCGTGGCAGCGCGGCGTGGACTTTTGCGGCTACCGCATCTGGCCCACCCATGTGCTGCCGCGCAAGAGGAACATCAAGCGGGCGCGGGCCGACTTCAGGGAGCTGGCGAGCCAGTTCTACCACGGCGAGGTCGATCTTGAGCACGTCCGCCAGCGGGTGATGTCCTTCTTGGCCTATGCCAAGCACTGCAACGCCCAGCGGACGGTCGAGGGCGTGCTCGGTGATTTGGTGCTGGTGCCTGGCCTGCGCGACATAGCCGAGAAGGCTGCGCTACGCGACCTTGGTCTGTGAAAACAGGTGGATGAGGTTGTTCGGGGTCTTCTTGACGAAAGCCGGCGTGGGCGCGCCGGTCTTGCAGGCGACGATGAACTCGCACCACTTCTCCAGCGCCTCGCGGCGCTCCGGCCGTTCCTCGCGCACGTCGTAGATGTCGTCCAATTCGCCCAGCTTGTGGTTTAGCGCCACCTCCGATTCCTCCCAGGACACACCCATGTTGCGCAGGTGGCCCTTGGCCGTGGAGCGGGTGTCGTGGGGCGTGAACTTGCGGATTTCAATGTCGTGCCGCTCGAAGGCGCGGCGGATGGCCGCCCAGAGGGTCGTTTCTCCGACGTGGGTATCTCCGCCCTTGTTACGCCGGCGGCGCTCCTGGCGTGCGGGCAGAACGTAGCGGGACTCCCCGGACAGCTCGAACAGGGCGCGGAACCACTCGACCACCACGGGCGTGAGCGGAACCAGGAAGCCTCGGCGGGTCTTTACCGACTCGTCCGGCACCCACCACATGCCACGGTCAAGGAAGATATGCTCCTTCTTGGCGCGCGCCAGTTCGATGCCACGCACGCATGTTGCCAGCAGGATGAGGAAGGCCAGCGCGTTCTCGGTGCCGATGAAGTCGATGTCGGGCAGCAGTTCGCGCAGTTCGTCCTCCAGCAGCATGACGCGCTTGCGGATAGGCGGGCGAGGCCCCTTGATAGCCTTCAGTTTGACCCCGGTGCAAGGGTTTGCGGCGATGATCTTCAGGCCGCAGGCGTGGTCGAACAGTTGGGATGCCGAGGTGAGGATGCGCTTCGATACCGTCCAGGTTCGGTTGCAGTCCTCGATCATCGCCACGATGTCGATGGGCGTGATGCGCTGCACCGGGCGCGCTCCCAGGCGCGGGATGATGACCTGATCGTAGTCGCGGTTCCGGTAGTCGATGGTGTCCTGGGCGAACTCGGTGGGCAGTAGGCACTTCTCCCGGTAGTCGGAGATCAGCTCGCGCAGCGTCCAGGCAGCCTGCGTGCGGCGCTTTTCTTCCTGCTTCTCGATGGCGGGGTCGCGTCCCTCGTCGATGGCGACGCGCGCGACGCGGGCCTTCTCACGGGCGGCGGACAGGGACACGTCGGGGTAGTTGCCGATAGTGAGTTCGCGGCGGCGACCCTTGCCGAGGCGATAGCGCAGAACCCAGGTGGCGGTTCCGGCGGCCGACAGCGTGAAGGTCAGGCCGTCGCCATCCGAGCGGGCGATGGCCGCGCCCTTGGATACCCAATTTCTGATCTGGATGTCGGACAGTAGATGTGTGAGTTTTGCCAAGCAGCCGCCTCCCTTCAGGGTGGGTAGCTGGCGGGGCCTGGCTTTCTAGCTACCCACCTAGCTACCCACTTTATGCGTGATGTAGGGGGGCATCTTGACACGCTGCGAAACCGAGATTCAAGGGTTTGCAGGGAGTTGGCGGGGGTTGTGGAACGTACCGGAACATTGTGGAGCAAAAATCAATGTTCCAGATGACAAGCTTGATGCCGCTGTCCAGGCGCAGCTTGGACAGCCCGTCCTTGCCGTCCACGGCGGTGCTCACCGTCAGGCCATTGCGTTGGAGAAAGTCCGCGACCTCGTTGCGGACCGTGCTGGAATCGTCGACCACCAGAACCTGGGCCATGGGATGTTGTCCTCGTGAAGATGGGAATGGGTCAGAAGAATTCGAGTTCGCCGGCGGTCTGCCCCGCTGGCGCGTCGATGCACTGGAATTCGAAAGGGGCATGGCTGCCGATCAGCAGCGAAGCGCCCAGCAGGCGTTCGCCGGCCACGCCCACCTCGGCGTGGATCTGGTGCTGGTCGCGCAGCAGGTCCAGGTGGTCCAGTGCCAGCCCGGTCAGGTGCGATGGCGTGGACATGCCGGCGTAGTGCCAGCTGCGCCCCAGCTCGCGGTTGATGGCGCCACAGACCAGGTTGCCGTACTCGGCCAGCCGGTCCGTCACCGGCACGGCGGCGCCGGGCTCTTCGCCCTGGGCGGGGCCGAAGACCCTTTGCAGCCGAGGCTGCAGGCCGTGGTGAACCAGCACATGCAGGCGGCAGCGAAAGGTGGCGATGGACAGCATCACCGCCTGCGTGTCCCGCACCTGGGCCAGGGCCGGCAGCGGCTGCAGCATCGTCTGGCCCCGCCATGGCGCGGGCAGGCCCTCCTGCAGGGCGCTCAGCAGCAGCTGCTCGAACTGCGCGCGGGTGGCCGGGCTGATCATGCGCCGGCTCCTTCCAGGCTGCCCACCACCTGACGCTGGTACAGGTCCAGCGCGGCGATGGTGCCCACGATGAGCTTGCCACTGGCCTGGATGTCCTGGAAGGTCGAGGTGGTCAGCAGGTCGTTCTCGTGCAGGCCGCGCCGGTAGTCGCCCGACAGCCGCTCGGCCCGGCGGGCCAGTTCGCGCATTTCCTCGGCCACCACCGCAAAGCCGCGCCCCAGCTCGCCGATGCGGGCCGCCTCGATCGAAGCGTTGAGTGTCACGATGGTCATCTGCCGTACGATCTGGGCGAAGTCCTCGTTCTTGCGGTGCATGTCGGCGTTTTGCCGCAGCAGCGCGTCCATGCCCTCGTGCCAGCGCTCGAAGGTGCTCTGCACCGCCTGCAGTTCGGCCAGCCCGTCGGTCAGGGGGCGGGCCTGCGCGCAGGCCGACTGGATGGCCACCCGCCAGGCGTCCAGCGTGGGGGCCAGCGCCTCATGGTGCTGCCTGGCCACCGCTTCCTGGTCAGCCCACTGGGCCTCCCGGCTCTGGCTGCTCCGGCGCAGATCGGCCAGCTCATGCTGCCAGCGCGACAGATCGGCCTCGGTCTGCGCGCGCAGCCGGGCCAAGGCCTGCTCGGCCTGGGCCTGTGCGGCCAGGGCCTGTTGCGCCCGGCCGCGACAGCGCCACAGCAGCGCGCCCAGCCCGCCGGCACTGGCCAGCGCGGCCAGCCAACCCAGCTCAGACCACATGGTGTTCTCCCGCTTGTTCGCTCTGAAGAACGTGTTCGGCGCCGGCCCGAGGTGCCTCCGGTGCAGCCGCATCCATCGGCGCCCAGGCCTGATCGGCCGGCAGGCAGATGCGGGTGCAGAAGGGCGCGAAGCCACCCGCCGTCTCGCCCAGCACCAGGCGGATGCTGCCGCCCAGGGCTTCGACATCGGCCCGCACCGCATCCATGCCCACGCCACGGCCCGAGATGTCGGTCACCTGTTCGGCCGTGCTGAAGCCGGGCGCGAAGATCAGCTGGGCCAGCGTCTCGGCCGAAGCCGCGTCCTGCTCGCCCAGCAGGCCCAGGGACAGGGCCCGGCTGCGGATGCGCGCCAGGTTCAGCCCCCGGCCATCGTCGGACAGTGTCACCTGCAGGCCGTCCGCGGCCAGGCTGGCGTGCAGGCAGATTCGCCCCTGCGCCGGCTTGCCGGCGGCCTCCCGTTCGGCCGCGGGCTCCAGGCCATGGTCCAGCGCATTGCGCAGCAGGTGGTTGAAGACCCCGGTCAGGGCCTTCTGGGCCGGCCTGCGCAGCCGCAGCGCCCCGCCGGTGTGCAGAAACTGCGGAGCCGGCTTGCCCAGCTGGGCGGCCAGGGGCACGCAGGCCTGCTCGATCGGGGCCAGCAGCTCGTCCAGCGACACCGCCTCGGCCCGGGCCAGGATGTCCAAGGCCTCGTTCAGCGCGGCCTGCCCCGCCGGCGAGGCCTGGTCGCGGGCCTGGCGGGTCAGTTCGCCCAGCTGGGCCAGGTCCTGCGCGCTCAGGGCCGCCGCATCGGCCGACGCACGCCGGCCCAGGGTCTCGTCGTTCAGCTGCCGGTAGGCCTGGGCCAGCGCGCGCACCCGGGCCAGTTCCTCCCAGGCCTGCGCCGGGTCCATCGCGGCCTCGCCCCGACGCCAGCGGTCGTAGCTGTCCTCGGCCTGGTGGGCGGCATTGGCCAGGGTCTTCAGCCCCATCATCCGGGCGTTGCCCTTCACGGTGTGCATGAGCCGGAACAGATGGGCCACCAGGGTGGCCGGGTCCTGCACCTCGCGCTGGGCCGGCGCCAGCAGGGCCTGCAGGCGTTCCAGGTCGGGCTCCGTCTGCGACAGGAAAGTGGCGAACTTGCCGGGCGGCAGCGCCAGCAGCTCGGAAATCATGGTCAGCTCGCGGGCCTGCTGCGCGGCGGCCTGCGCCAGTGAGTGCATCTCCGTCACATCCCGCAGGGTCAGCAGCAGACGCTGGATGATGCCCTGCCCGTCGGCCATGGGCTCCCAGTGCAGTTCCAGGATCTTGGCGGCCGGCGCACCCGCGGGCTGCCAGCGCACCTCGGCCGGCAGCAGGTGGGCGTTGAAGGCGAAGTTCATCTCGTCCTCGCCGATGCAGGCGTCGATGGCCGCGGCCAGCGCGGCCCGTTCGTCGTCGCTCAGCGGGCTGGGGGCGAACAAGACATCCATCACGCTGCAGCCGGCGTGGTTCTGCGGCCCGAGGATGAGGTTCAGGTGGGCCGAGTACTCGGGCTGGATCACCCCACCCGCTTCCAGCGTCAGGATGCCTTCGGGGATGGCCTGCAGCAGCGCGCGGATATTGGCGTTCTTGGCCTGCACCTCCGCCGCGCTTTCCTCGATCTTGCCCAGCATGGTGTTGAAGGCCACGATGGAGCGCCCGATCTCGTCCTGCCGCTCCACCGGCATGCGCAGCGAGTAATCGTGGTGGGTGGCGATGTCGGTCATGCGCCGCTCCATCGCCGCGATGGGGCGCACCACCTGGCGCTGCAGCAGCCAGCCGATCAGTGCCGAGGCCAGCACCGTCAGCAGCGTGGCGATGCCCAGCGTGGCCGTGGTGCGGCCCTGCAGGGTGTTGAGGCTGGCGATGGCCTCGTCCTTGGTGCGGGTGCGCTCGACCTGCAGGGTCTGCATGATCTCGCCCTCCTCGCGCAGGTACTGGTCCACCGTGCCGGCCAGGTTGGCCTGGGCGATCTCGTGCTGGCCGGTCAGGGCCAGCTGGGCGGTGTCGTCGATGGACTGGAAATAGCTGGTCACGCCGTCCATGGCCTGGGCCACCAGGCCCTTCTCGGCCTCGCTCTTGGCGTGGGCAGCCAAGGTCTGCAAGGAAGCCTGCAGCTTGGCCTTGCGGTCGGCAATCTCGCGCCGCCGCTTGTCGATGGCGGCCGGCTCGGTCTCGTTGACCATGGCCAGCGTGGCGATCTGCACATCCTTGAGCTGCCCCATCAGCTCGATGGACTCGATGGCATCGGGCACCACGCCCGTGGTGACGTTGCGCACCTCGCGGGCGCTGAGCTGGGACCGGTGGATGGCAAAGCCGCCGATGGCGGCCAGCGACAGGAAGACGGACAGCACCAACAGGGCGATCCGCAGGCGGATAGACATGGGCTTCTCCCGGAAAGAGGAACTGCTGGGGAGCGGCGCCCGGAGCCTTGAACACAGACCTGAGCGCCACGGATCGGTGAGAGCAACGCGGCGAAGTGTGGCCGCCGCAGCGGGTTAACCCTCAGCCGATGACGTGGCGTTCAAGGTGTGTTTTCACAATCGTCACTTCATCAAGTCGTCATGAAGAAGCGCGTCTCCCGACGCGGGCTCCATCGCGGTGCGGGCCGATCGAGGGCTGTGGAGGCTGTGGGCGTTGCATGGCAAACGCGTAAGCACCGCCCGCCAGCAGCAGCACCTCAGGGGTGGATCTGGACTGAAATGATTGCGCGACATGCCGTCACGCTGGCTGGGCAGGCGCCTTCGATGCGGCCGCAATGCGCCGATCATCGATGTAATGGGCGACTTTCCCAGGACTGCCGTTGACCCTGAGCAGCTCCGGTCGGAACCCGCTCATCCTCTGTTCCTAACCGCCACTTCCATTGCCGGGTCGTTTCGCTACCCGAGCGTAGGATGAGCGGGATGACGACAGACCTCAATCCCTATCGCGACGTGGATCTGCGCCCGTTGCGGTCGCGGCTAGCAGGATGGTCAGGCTCGGAATCTACGCTTTTGGATACAGCCAAGCTAGCCAACCTAGCCCAGAAGCTTGGGTTGGGACACTTCAACGAGGCCGACATCCATGCATTGTGGCGTATTGGACTCGTTCGTGCGGACGTCACCACCGCGCAGGCTCCTGCACATGTCCCTGGCTTGGAGCCAGTGCAGAGCGCGTTTGAGGTGCGATTCATCGACGTCAGAAAGCCAAAGGCGAGACCAATTGGCATGCCTTCGTTCTTGCCTAAAGGCGAGACGGCGGAAGATGCTCTCACGCCGCACTTCCACCCATACAGGATCTTCCTGCTGCATCATGTTGTGCGCACCTTGAGAATCAGCACGAGCAACACGCAGTACCTGCTGTGGACTCCGGGGGTCCACAGCGTTGTCGAAAAGCAGCTATGCGGACTGAATCACTGGACTGAATCGAAGGACTTCCTCGACCGCTTTGACCATTGGAACTGGGCCTGCGAGCTCGCGATCGTCTGTGAGCCTGTTCGGTGGACGAGGCGCGAATTTGATAACGAGGACCCCGAGCAGTTGTGGCTGCAGGAATATGGACTAAAGCTTCAATCGCAACTTCGTACGCTACCAGAGGACGCGGTCCCTAGCATTCGGCAAGCGTTCGCGCTGGCGGCTGCAGAGTTAGACCCGAACAGCGAGCTGCAAACCCTGCTCCGGCTGATGAAGCGGTTTGAGCGAGACCGGATCGAAGGCCGGATCGGCGCGGCTATGCGGTTGTTGGATATGGCCGAATCCATCCGCCGCGCCGTCGAGCGCCACTTGAGCGTCCAGCTTCCCGAAGAAGATGAAATCGGACCTCGGGTTTGGATGGTCGGTGCACGAAAAGTCCTTTATGGAACGAGCAGAGTGTTCGACGCTGCGCCCTCCGTGCTGCGGGACTTCCTGGGTTCGTTCGGGCTGGACGGCGGCGTCAAAGCGCGTTGCTACGTCGAGGGTCAAACTGAGCTCGGCGCACTGCGACATGTCCTGGGATCCACGAGCCAATGCGTCGTCGTGAACCTGAGTGGGTCGGTCGTTGAACGGGGCGGCCGGGGGTTGGCCTTCGCTACGTCTCTGGCTGCAGACAAAGCCAGTGGCACTTTCAGCTTCATCATGCTCGACGCCGATCGAGCGGACGTGGTCAGAACATTGCGCCAAGCTGCATCCAAGGAAACGTTCCACGGCGCATTTCTTCTCTCCAACCCAGACTTCGAGATGGATAACTTCGCAATTCCCGAACTGAACCGCCCCGGGTTTGACGGAGGCTCCAACTCTGGAGAATGGAGCCATGAAGAAGTCCCCGAAGTTTTCCCCCGAGGTGCGCGAGCGTGCCGTGCGCATGGTGCAGGAGCATCGTGGCGAGCACCCGTCGCAGTGGGCGGCCATCGAGGCCATTGCCGGCATGATCGGCTGCGTGCCGCAGACATTGCACACCTGGGTCAAGCAGCATGAGGTGGACGCAGGCGTGCGTGAGGGGGTCTCGAGCGAAGAGGCCCAGCGCATCAAGGACCTGGAACGCGAGGTGCGCGAACTGCGCAAGGCCAACGAGATCCTGAAGCTGGCCAGCGCGTTTTTCGCCCAGGCGGAACTCGACCGCCGCATCAAGTCCTGAAGTCCTTCGTCGATCAGTACCGGGAGCAGTTTGGGGTCGAGTCGATCTGCCGCGTCCTGCAGATCGCCCCATCTGCCTACTGGCACCATGCCGCGTGCCAGCGCCGCCCTGAACTGCGCTCACGCCGTGCCCAACGCGATGAGGTCTTGATGCCTCAAGTGCACCGGGTCTGGCTGGCCAACATGCAGGTCTATGGGGCCGACAAGGTCTGGCTTCAGCTCAACCGCGAGGGCATCTCGGTGGCGCGTTGCACCGTTGAGCGCCTGATGCGCCGCCAGGGATTGCAGGGCGCGCGCAGGGGCAAGGCCCAGCGCACCACCGTTCCTGACCCGAAGTCCCCATGCCCACTGGACCGGGTCAACAGGCAGTTCCGTGCTGATCGGCCGAACCAACTCTGGGTCTCTGACTTCACCTATGTCTCGACCTGGCAGGGCTGGGTCTACGTGGCGTTCGTGGTGGATGTGTTCAGCCGACGCATCGTCGGCTGGCGCCAGAGCAGCTCGATGCACACCGAGTTCGTCCTGGACGCCTTGGAGCAAGCCCTATATGACCGCAAGCCATCGGACGATGGCAGTCTGACGCATCACTCCGACAGGGGGGCGCAATACCTGTCAATTCGCTACAGCGAGCGCCTGGCCGAGGCGGGCATCGAGCCTTCCGTGGGCTCCAAGGGGGACAGCTACGACAACGCTCTGGCCGAGACGATCAATGGGCTCTACAAGGCCGAGGTGATCCACAGGCGCGGGCCCTGGAAGACCAAACAAGCGGTGGAACTGGCCACCTTGGAATGGGTGTCTTGGTTCAACCACCACCGCCTGATGGGTCCACTGGGCTATGTGCCGCCGGCAGAGTTCGAGGCCAATTACCATCGACAACGCGCTGGTCAGGCCGCGACCGTCTGACTTAAACCAACTGGCCTCCGTCAAACCCGGGGCGGTTCAGATCCGGCCACGGGTCGGCTCAACCGCAGGAGTTAGTTGCTTCGGAACGCTGAGTGCAGCGCGCGGCTCAACGACTCGAGTTGCGGCTACTCCTAGCCGACACCCGCCACCCACCGTCAACCCAACCGCCAAGCCCCCCAACCATGGGCCAGCGCCATGACCAGGCAAATGCCCGAAGACACCCACCAGAACCGGGCCGAATTGTCGGGGAACATGGGCTTGAGCCACGGGAAGGCCAGGGCCCGAACCAGCAGCACCGCCGCGAACGTCAGCAGCAGCACCCGCTGCAAGGGCAGCGGTGGCAACTGGGCGGCTGCGGCACCGGCATAGAAGGCCATGGCGGCCAAGCCGGTGGCGATCACCAGAGTGACCAGCGTGGGGCGCCACTGCCCGGCCTCGGCAGCCCTGGCCATGCGTTCTCCCGCGCCCATGACGCGGTAGGCGGGCGCCCCCAGGGCGATGCAGGCCAGGTGGGCCAGCGCGGCCAGTGCGTCCAGCCCCGCCGCCAGCCCCAAAGCCAGGGTGGCCAGGTTCAGGCTGCCCATGGCAGGGCCTCTTTCAGAGGGGCACAGGGATGTGCGGCACGGGGGGCGACCATGGAGGCTCCAGGCGGTGCGGTGGCGCCATGGTGCCACCGCCGCAGCCTCAGAGCAGGCTGGACGCCACGTTGATCATCAGGCCGATCAGGCTGGTGTTGAAGACGAAGGCCAGCATGCAGTGCAGCGTGCCCACGCGGCGCATCGGCCCGCTGGCAAAGCTCACGTCGGCCGTCTGACCGGAGGTGCCGATCACCGCCGAAAAGTAGAAGAAGTCCAGGTAGTCGGGTGACTCGGTGTCCGGGAACTGCAGCCCGCCGGGCTGGCCGCGGGCCACGGCGGCGTGGTAGTCGTGGGCGTAGTGCAGCGTGAACATCACCTGGGTGAACAGCCAGGACGCCACGATGGTGAGCACCGCCAAGCCGACGTGCGCCAACCGGTCGGTGCCTGCGTAATCCTTGGCCACCGACAGCTCGCCCACGATGGCCCACAGGCTGACGATGGACTACACGCCCACCAGGGCCAGGATGGTCTTGGCGCCTTCGGCTTGCAGTTGGGCACGCCGGTGGATCTGGGCCAGGCTGGCGCTGGCCATCATCCAGCCGGCCAGCAGCAGGTAGAGCCACACGCCCACGTTCCAGCCCACGATCAGCCGCGTGACCCCGCGCCCCACCCAGGCATGGGGCAGGAACGCCGCCGCCAGCACGCCCACCACGATGGAGCCGAACAGACGGGGATGGGCGCGCAAGACGCGAGACACGCGGAAGTGCCGACTCATGGGTTCATGCCTTGTGGAGACCGACCCCCAGCATAGGGGTCGGAGCTTGCCGGTGGCCGTCAGGCCGGGGTCGCGGGCTGCCGCAGACGACGGTAGGCCGCGGCCAGACGGCTCACGCCCTCTTCGATCTGCTCCCGCTCCAGCAGGGCATAGCCCATCACCAGACCCGCCGGCCGCCCCGGTGCGGTGTGGCCCGGCACATCGAAGCGGCCCACAGGGTACACGCGGACCCGCTCGTCTGCCGCGGCCTCGACCAGCACCATCTCCTGATCAGCGGGCAACCCGGGAAACCAGACCACCACATGCAGGCCACTGGCCGCGCCCTGGACCTGCACCTGGGCGCCCAGTGCTCGCGCCAGCGACACCAGCAGGGCCTGCTGTCGTGCGCGCTGCTGGCGGCGCATGCGGCGCAGGTGGTGGTCATAGCTGCCGTCGGCCAGCAGTTGAGCCAGTGCGCGCTGCGGAACGGTGGCCGTGTGGCGATCGGCCAGGCGCTTGGCCATTGCAAAGGGCTGCACCAGCGCGCGGGGCAGCAGCAGGTACCCCAGGCGCAACTCGGGCGAGAGGGTCTTGGAGAAGGTGCCGATATAGACCACACCGTCCTGCGCGTCCAGGGCGCGCAGGCTGGGCTCCGGGCGCACGCCATGGCGGTATTCACCGTCATAGTCGTCTTCGATGACCCAAGCGCCCCGGGCCTGGGCCCAGGCCAACAGGGCCAGCCGACGCCCCATGGGCAGAAAGCCTCCCAGCGGGAACTGGTGGGTAGGGGTCACGTACAGCGCTTGGGCCTGCGCCACCTGGGCCAGATGATCGGTCTGCAGGCCCTGGGCATCCACCGCCACCGGCGCCAGCACGGCACCGGCCTGCTCGAATACATGGTGGGCCATGCGGTATCCCGGCTGTTCCACCACCACCACGTCGCCGGGGTCCAGCAGCACGCGCGCGCACAGGTCCAGGGCCTGCTGCGAGCCGTTGACGATCATCAGTTGCTCCACGGCACAGGCCATGCCGCGCGAGCGAGCCAGATGGGCTTGCAACGCCTGGCGCAGTGTCGGGTCACCCATCGGGTCGCCATAGGCCAGCCGTACCGGCCCCCGCTGCACCACGGCACGCTGGGCCTTGAGCCAAGCCGCTGCGGGGAAGTCCCGTCGGGCCAGCGGACCATAGACGAAGTCGATCTCGGATGGATGGGGCGGGGTCGCGGCAGGCAACTGAAGCCCGGCCAACCGCGCACCGCCGCGGGAGGTCCTCCGCAGTGGCGCGTCGCCCGGCGTTGTCGGCCCTGGCGTAGCGGCTGGTTGGGCCCCGTGAACTGCCCCCTGTCGCAGGCTCCGGGCCACCTGGCTCGCGGCCCCCGGCCGGGTTTCGATGAAGCCATCTGCGGCCAGTTGCTCATAGACCAACGACACTGTGGTGCGGGATAGACCACGCTCTGCCGCAAGGCCACGGGTGGAAGGCAGAGCAGCGCCCGACGGCAAAGTGCCATCCCCGATGCGGGCCCGCAGTTCCTCGTACAGCGCGCGGCTCACGCTGCCCTGTCCTTCTGCACGCATGGCGACGCTCCTTGTTGCGAGTCAGTGCCAGGCACTGGACCAGTCAAAACCACAAGAACTGGCTATTTTCCACACACCAGAGGCACGGCACAGTGGAGTCTGTCTGATGTCACCAGCCCTGCCCCCATGTACCTGCCTGCCCACTTTGCCGAGCCCCGCCAGGACGAACTGCACCGCCTGATCCAGGCCCACCCGCTGGGCACCCTGGTCAGCCACGGTGCCGACGGCCTGGACGCCAACCACCTGCCCTTTCTGCTGGACGCCCAGGCGGGTGAAGCCGGCACGCTGCTGGCCCATGTGGCGCGGGCCAATCCGCTGTGGCAGACGCTGACCGACGGCGCGGCGGTGCTGGCCGTCTTCCACGGGCCGCAGGGCTACATCTCGCCCAGCTGGTACCCCGGCAAACAGGACGCCCACCGCCGCGTGCCCACCTGGAACTACGAGGTGGTGCATGCCCACGGCACCCTGCATGTGCATGAGGACGAGAAGTTCCTGCGCCGCGTGCTGGCCCTGCTGACCCGCACCCACGAGGCGGCCCAGCCCCAACCCTGGAAGATGGGCGACGCGCCGGCCGACTACCTGGACGAACAGCTGCAGCGCATCGTGGGCATCGAGCTGCGCATCACCCGCCTGGTGGGCAAGCGCAAGCTGGGCCAGAACCATGAGCTGCGGGACCGCGAGGGCGCCATCCAGGGGCTGGACGCCCGTGGCCAGGGCGCGCTGGCCCAGGCCATGCGAGACACCCTGCCCTGACAACGGAAGAGCCACCGCGATGTACACCGCCACCTTCACCTTCGCCCCGGGCGAATACGACGACGAGTTCCACCGCCTGGATCAGGCCATCGCCGAAGCGGCCCGCGCCATCCCCGGTTATCTGGGCGAAGAGGCCTGGGAGAACCCGGCCAATGGGCTGGTCTCCAACGTCTACTACTGGCAGACGCTGGAGGCCCTGCAGCGGCTGATGGATCACCCAGTCCACCGCGAAGCCAAGGCCCGGCAGGCCCGGTGGCTCAAGGGCTACCACGTGGTGGTGGCGCAGGTGCTGCGCTCCCATGGGGATGGGGGCATTGCCCACCCGCTGGCGGGCTGAAGCAGAACGTCCCGCTCAGCCCCGCAGCGGTGCCGAGGCCAGGCCGCGGAACAGCGGCCGGGAGAACAGGTAGCCCTGGAACAGGGTCACCCCCTCGTGCAGGAAGAAGTCGCGCTCGCCCGCGGTCTCCACCCCTTCGACCACCAGACGGATGCCCAGGTCCTGGGCCAGGCGGATCACCGCCCGGGCAATGGCCTGGCGCGGGCGCAGCGTGTCCACATGGCGCACCAGGTCCATGTCGAGCTTGATCAAGTCTGGCTGAAAATCGGACAGCAGACGCAGGCCGGCGTAACCGGCGCCGAAGTCGTCGATCGCGGTCAGGAAGCCCTGGCGGCGGTACTCGCGCAGGATCTCGGCAAACCAGGGGCCGTCCTCGATGCGCTCGCCCTCGGTGACCTCGAAGATGATGCTGGACACGTCCAGCCCGCGCCGGTGGGCCGCCTGCAGCGTGGTCTGGATGCAGACCTCCGGCCGGTACACCGCGTGGGGCAGGAAGTTGATCGACAGCTTTTCGTTCCCGCGTTCGATCAGGCCCAGGTCGCAGGCCAGGTCGATGGCCCGCACCCGGCAGGCCTGGTCGAAGCTGTAGCGGTTGGCTTCGACCACCCGGTCCAGCACGCTCGGGGCGGGCTCGCCCGCCACGCCCCGCACGAGGGCCTCGTGCGCAAACACCTGACCCGACCGCCCGTCCACGATGGGCTGGTAGGCGAAGGTGAAATCGATGTCCGGGTCCTGCCCCTGGCCGCAGATGGTGCAAGGGCCTGGCCCACCGCCACCGCAGGTCGGCGAGCGGGTGTCCGGTGTGGCCTGGGGGGAACTGTCGGGGGTGGGGGATGTCTGGGCCATGGCGCGCTCCGGGGGGCCTGCCACTGCCGGCAGGCGATCCGGCATTCTGGCGCTTGTCCCAGCGCCGCAATCGGCCCATGAAGCGGTCCATACCGTGCCATCCTTGTCGCTCGGGGGCCGGGCAGCGCATCGACATCCTCCGCCACATCGCGCACAATCGCGCCTCAACGCAATCGACCGGCCCCTGGCCGGACGACGCGGGATCGGGAGAGTCCGCCCCTGGCCACCACGGCCCGGGTCGGCGCCGAAGGAGCAACCACCCCGGAAACTCTCAGGCTCATGGACCGGTCCCACGAAGCAACTCTGAAGAGCGTTCGGCGCACACGTCCGCCGGCTGCACCGAAGGAGCAAGCGTTGCCGGCCAATGGCGGCCCGGCGGCGTGAATCTCTCAGGTTCCGAACAGAGGGGGTGTCTGGTGCACACAGCCGTGCACCGGTCCCCACCCCTCGACGTCGGAGTCCTGTCATGCGCCAAGCCCATCTCGCCGTCCTCGGAGGCGGCATCACCGGTGTGACCACCGCCTACGCGCTGTCCCTGCGCGGTTTTGCCGTCACGCTGTACGAACGCCACCGCTATGCGGCAATGGAAACCTCCTTCGCCAACGGCGGCCAGCTCTCGGCCTCCAACGCCGAGGTCTGGAACCTGCCGGCCACCGTGCTCAAGGGCCTGAAGTGGATGCTGCGGGCCGATGCACCGCTGCTGGTGTCGCCCACGCCCGGCTGGCACAAGCTCTCGTGGTTTGCCGAGTTCATCGCCGCCATGCCGCAGTACGAGCGCAACACCATCGAGACGGCCCGCCTGGCCATTGCCGCGCGCCAGCACCTGTTCGCCTGGGCCGAGGCCGAGGGCATCGACTTCGACCACAAGCGCGAAGGCATCCTGCACATCTACCGTGACAAGGCCGGCTTCGACCACGCTGCCAAGGTCACCGCGCTGCTGGCCCGCGGCGGGCTGGACCGCCGGGCCGTCACGCCCGAGGAAATCAAGTCCATCGAGCCCACGCTGGCCGGCCAGTACCACGGCGGCTTCTACACCCCCAGCGACAGCACCGGCGACATCCACCGCTTCACCTTCGGCCTGGCCCAGGCGGCCCAGCGCCGCGGCGTGGAATGCCTGTACGAGCAGCAGGTCAACCAGCTGCGGCCCGAGGCCGGTGGCGGCGTCACCCTCACCGCCACCGGCCCCGAGGGCGAGCCCAGCCAGCGCCGCTTCGACGGTGTGGTGGTGTGCGCCGGTGTGGCCAGCCGCGGCTTCGCGGCCCAGCTGGGCGACCGGGTGAACGTCTACCCGGTCAAGGGCTACTCGATCACCGTGCACCTGGACGACGAGGCCAGCCGCGCGGCCGCGCCCAACGTCAGCCTGCTGGACGACGAGACCAAGCTGGTCAGCAGCCGCCTGGGGCCGGACCGCTTCCGCGTGGCCGGCACGGCCGAGTTCGCGGGCGAGAACCGCAACATCCGCGCCGACCGCATCCGACCGCTGGTCGACTGGGTGCGCCAGTGCTTCCCCGGCGTGGACACGCGCCGCGTGGTGCCCTGGGCCGGCCTGCGGCCGATGATGCCCAACATGATGCCGAAGGTGGGCAAGGGCCGCGCGCCCGGCGTGTTCTACAACACCGGGCACGGCCACCTGGGCTGGACGCTGTCGGCCGTGACCGCCGACATGGTGGCGGCCAACGTCGCCTCGGCCCTGGGCTGAAGCGACCCGGAAAGCGGCGGCTGGAGGCCGGCGCGTGCCAAGCGGGGCATTGCAGCGGACAATCGCGCATGACCCGCACCGACACGACCGGCGCTCCCGCGCCCGCCGCCGCCTCCTTCGCCAGCCTGCCCCTGCCCCCGGCCATGCAGGCCAATCTGCAGCAACTGGGCTACCTGGCCATGACGCCCATCCAGGCGGCCAGCCTGCCGCTGGCCCTGGCCGGCGCCGACCTGATCGCCCAGGCCAAAACCGGCAGCGGCAAGACCGCCGCCTTCACCCTGCCCCTGCTGGCCAACCTGAACCCGCGCCGCTTTGCCGTGCAGGCCCTGGTGCTCTGCCCCACCCGTGAGCTGGCCGAGCAGGTGACGCAGGAGATCCGTCGCCTGGCCCGGGCCGAGGACAACATCAAAACCCTGACCCTGTGCGGCGGCGCGCCCATCCGCAACCAGCTGGCCAGCCTGGCGCATGGCGCCCACATCGTGGTGGGCACGCCCGGCCGCATCCTGGATCACCTCTCGCGCGACACGCTGGCGCTGGACGCGCTGAACACCCTGGTGCTGGACGAGGCCGACCGCATGCTGGACATGGGCTTCGCCGAGGACATCGCCCAGGTGGTGGAGCGTTGCCCCAAGGCGCGCCAGACCCTGCTGTTCTCCGCCACCTACCCCGAGGGCGTGGCCAAGCTGGCCGGGCGCTTCATGCGCGACCCCAAGGAGGTGAAGCTCACCGAGCGCCACGCCGAAACCAAGATCCGCCAGCAGTTCTATGAGGTGAAGGACAGCGAGCGCCTGCACGCGGTGAGCCTGCTGCTCAAGCACTTCCGCCCGATCAGCACCCTGGCCTTCTGCAACACCAAGCAGCAGTGCCGCGATCTGGTGGCCGTGCTGCAGGCCCAGGGCTTCACCGCGCTGGAACTGCATGGCGACCTGGACCAGCGCGAGCGCGACCAGGTGCTGGTGCGCTTTGCCAACCGCAGCTGCAGCGTGCTGGTGGCCACCGACGTGGCCGCCCGCGGCCTGGACATCGCCCAGCTCGAAGCCGTCATCAACGTGGACATCACCCCCGACCCCGAGGTGCATGTGCACCGCGTGGGCCGCACCGGCCGGGCCGATGCCGAGGGCTGGGCCTTCAGCCTGGCCAGCCTGGACGAGATGGGCAGCGTGGGCCGCATCGACGAGATGCAGGGCCGCCCCAGCGAATGGCACCCCTTGAGCGAGTTGGCCGACGCGGCCGACGCCCCGCCCCTGCTGCCGCCGATGGTGACGCTGCAGATCCTGGGCGGCCGCAAGGAGAAGATCCGCCCCGGCGACGTGCTGGGCGCGCTGACCAAGGACCTGGGCTTCGACGGCAGCAAGATCGGCAAGATCAACGTCAACGACTTCTCTACCTATGTGGCGGTGGACCGCAGCATCGCCGACGCCGCGCTGCGCGGCCTGTCGGCCGGCAAGGTCAAGGGCCGTTCGGTGAAGGTGAGGCCGCTGTGAGCGAATCGCCGATGAACACACCCGTGAACACGCCCGCGGTGGCCGGCTGGGACGCCCTGGGCCTGGCGCCCCGGCTGCTGCGCGCCGTCCAGACCCTGGGCCTGGAGGCCCCCACCCCCGTGCAGGCCGCGGCCATCCCGGCCGCTCTGGGCGGGCAGGACGTGCTGGCCTGCGCGCCCACCGGCTCGGGCAAGACGGCCGCTTACGCCCTGCCCCTGCTGCAGCGCCTGGCCGCCCACGCCCCCATCGGCAAGCGCCGGCCCCAGGCCCTGGTGCTGGTGCCCACCCGCGAGCTGGCCGCCCAGGTGGGCGAGACCCTGCAGGCCCTGACCGAGCACGGGCCCACCCCGGTCAAGCTCAGCGTGCTGTACGGCGGTGTGTCCATCAACCCGCAGCTGATGGCGCTGCGCGGCGGCGCCGACGTGGTGGTGGCCACCCCGGGCCGCCTGCTGGACGTGCTGGACCACAACGGCCTGCGCCTGGACGACGTCCACACCCTGGTGCTGGACGAAGCCGACCGCCTGCTGGACAGCGGCTTTGCCGAGGAGCTGGCCCGCGTGCTGCGCGCCCTGCCGAGCAAGCGCCAGAACCTGCTGTTCTCGGCCACCTTCCCGGCCGAGGTGGACGCCCTGGCCCAGTGCCTGCTGCACGACCCGCTGCGGGTGGCACTGGCCCACCAGGCCGCCGGCAGCCTCACCGACGCGGATGCCGACACCGGCGAGGCCGGAGAGGCGGTCGAGCGCCGCCTGACCGAACGCGCCATCGAGGTGGACAGCACCCGCCGCACCCCGCTGCTGCGCCATTTGATTGACCAGGAAGGCTGGCCGCGGGTGATGGTCTTCGTCGCCACCCGCTACGCCTGTGATCACGTGGCCGACAAGCTGCGCCGTGCCGGCCTGACGGCCGAGGCCTTCCACGGCGACGCCAGCCAGGGCGCCCGCACCCGCCTGCTGGCCGCCTTCAAAGCCGGCGAGCTGCAGGTGCTGGTGGCCACCGACCTGGGCGCACGCGGCATCGACATTGCCCAGCTGCCGGTGGTGGTGAACTACGACCTGCCCCGCGCCGCGGCCGACTACGTGCACCGCATCGGCCGCACCGCCCGCGCCGGCGCCAGCGGCCTGGCCATCAGTTTCATCAGCCCGGCCACTGAAGCGCACTTCCGCCTGATCGAGAAGCGCCAGGGCCGGCGCCTGCCGCGCGAGCGCATCGACGGCTTCGACGTGACCGAAACCGCACCGGCCGGCGCAGCCACCGGTGGCATCAAGGGCAAGCGGCCGAGCAAGAAGGACAAGCTGCGGGCGGCGGCGGCGAACGGCGGCTGAGACGGCCCCGGAGGGCCCCGCGGCCCTCGAGGCTCAAGGGTCTCTCAGAGGTGTGCGGCCAGATCCAGCTCCCAAGTCTCGGCCACCTGTTCGTGGCCGAAGCCGGTGAAGGGCTCGCTGGCCACCAGCCGATAACCCGCCTTGGCATAGAGGTGCCGGGCGGCCCCGAGCTGGCGGTTGGTCCACAGCCGGATACGCCGGTAGCCGGCCTCTACCGCAAAGCGCGTGCATTCGGCCACCAGCCGCTCGCCCAGCCCCAGACCGCGGGCCGCGGGCTCCACCAGCAGCAGGCGCAGCTGCGCCGTGCCCTCGATGGGCTGGGCCGAGGCCTCGTCACGGGCCTGGACCAGGCAAACGCAGCCCAGGTTCACGCCGTCGCGCTCGGCCATCCAGCACGCCTCACGGCGTGCGTCGAAACGGTCGAGAAAGTCCGCGGCGATGCGGGCCACCAAGGCCTCGAAGGACTGGTCGAACTGGTATTCCCGGGCGTAGAGGCTCCCGTGGCGTGACACCACCCATCCCATGTCGCCCGGCCGATGGGGCCGCAGGATGAAGCCGCCCCGGGCCGGCTTGGCCTGCGGCTCATCCAGCAGCGCCTGCACCTGCTGAAAGGCCTGCAGCAGCGCCACCTGCTGGGTGTCGCTCAGGCGCGCCAGCAAGGCGTCCGCCTGCTGCTGGGAACGCTGATCCAGCGGCGCAAAGGCCGCCCGGCCCACCGGGCTCAGCTGCAAGAGCCACTGCCGCCCGTCCGCCGCGCTGCGGGTAGACGCGACGAGCTCCCGCTCCTTCAGCGATTTCAGCAACCGACTGAGATAGCCGGCATTCAGGTCCAGGGTGCGCCCCAGTTCGCTGGCCGTGATGCCGCCCTCCTCTTCCAGCCGGGAGAGCTCCCACAGCACCCGCGCCTCTGTCAGCGAGAAGGGCGAATCCAGCAGCCCCTCGTTCAGCACACCCAGGCGGCGGGTGTAGAAGCGGTTGAAGCGGCGAACGGCTTCGATGCGGTCGGCATTGTCCATGGCCCAGCATTCTGGACCATATAGTTGCTTTAGGCAATCAATTACATTTCAAAGAAAACTATCAGGCTGTGCACCCAAGCGCTCGGTGCCTGGTGGCCTCCCGCCCAGCCCTCATGGCCCCGCCGACGACAGCGAGGCGGGCTCGTCGGGACATTGATCCTCACAGCCGCTGGCGCGGCTTTTGCTGCTGGCGCTTCACACGCCTGGGTTGTCGGCTTGTCGACAGCGCCGCCGCGCTGGCTGCCCGGCCCCAGGCAAAGCGAGGAGCCGCCACGCCATGGCCTTTCAAACTCTGTGCAAGCAACGCTACCTGGGCGAAGGTGAAGCCGTGCCTTTCCTGCTGGATGGACACGAGGTGCTGGTCATCTGGCCCGATGGGGGCCAGCCCCGCGCCTTCACCGGCCTGTGCCCACACGAGCGGCAGTCGCTGGTCAACAACTCGCAGTTCAACGGCCGCACCCTGACCTGCACCGTGCACGGCTGGGTGTTTGACGGCCGCAATGGTGAAGGCCTGCGGCCCGAGGGCTGCGCGCTGGACGAATACCCACTGCGCTTGACCGACGATGGTCAGGTGGAGATCGACCTGCAAGCCCAGGTCTGAGCGGAGTGACGGAGCATGAACATGAGCAGCACCCCGGAAGGCTTCTTCGTCGATTGGGACGGCCAGCTGCGCAGCACCACCGACTGCGGTGGCGGTTACCGCTGCGAGGTGGACCTGCCCGCCAAGTACGTGGCGGTCATGTCCCCCAAAGGCGCCCTGGTCCATGAGGCCACCTTCTACAAGGACCAGGCCGCCGTGGAGAAGGCCGGCATCAAGGCCAGCCTGGTGGCCGGCAGCGCGCCCTGGGGGCGCAAGAGCGAAGGGTTCTGAGGAGCCTGGCGCCCGAAGACAGCCTCGTGCTCAGCGCACGGCCAGCGCCGGCATCAACCGTTCGACCAAGGGGTCGATCAGCACCCGCGTCTTGAGCGGGATGCCGCGGACGTGCGGCCACGCGGCGTGAACAGCATCACCGAAGGCCGGCAGCGAGTTCACATCCTCCACCTGCGACACCCTGCTGCCGCGGGCCGTGGTGCCAGGCGAAATTCGCTTCGTCCAGGATCTTCACCGGAACAGGGAAGAAGACCCCGTCACGAAATCTTCCGAGGCCCATTCAACACCCTGGGAACGGACATTCTCGATGGCGGAGCGAACGCTGCCAGGCCGCCCGCCAAGGGGGATTCCGTGGGCTCCGACATCAGCCGCTGTGGGTTCGCGCCCGTCTGCGCCAGCGTCTCCAGGACAACCGCGTTGGAACCTCCACCCGAGCGCTGACGGGCGCTGGCATTCACGGAGATTCGGACCCATGAGAGTTGCGCATCCCCCTGCCGGGCCTTGAGTTGCGGGCAGCCTCCAGTTCCCGAGCTCGCCAATGAGCCTGCCTGCCGGCGCGCAGTGGTTCACGGGTTTCGAAGGGGTCCGTCGAGGTGGGCTGGCGGGTCATGTTGCAGACGACGGCCTCAGACCCTGCGCCGACGTCAGTCGCCCATGGCCCGCAATTTGCCTTTCCGCGTCCAAGACCAACCTCTTGGAGCCCGCGCCATGGCCTTCACCGCTGTCTGTTCCAAGGACGCCGTCGCCGAAGGCGGCATGGGCCTGTTCCAGGTGGGCAAGAAGAGTGTGTTGCTCGTCTGGCCCCAGGGCGGGGAACTCAAGGCGTACCGCGGGCGCTGCCCGCACGCCGACATGCCCCTGGCCGAAGGCTGCTTCGATGGCCAGCGCGTGGTGTGTCACATCCACCAGTGGGGCTATGACGCTGGCAGCGGCAAGTGCGTGTCCCATGCCCACCCCAGCGCCCTGCACGCCTATGCGCTGCAGGTCGAAGGCGAAGACATCCTGGTGGACGTGGGGCCGGTGAGGTCGGCGCGCGCCAGTTGATGGCCTGGGCTGACGTCCCCGCTGCAGCGGTTTCCCCTGTCGTATTTGTCTGTTTCTGCCCATGACGATGGTCGACACCGCCACACCCCTGGACGACGCAGACCTGCGCCGCTGGCGGGCCTGCACGCGCCGCTTCTGGCTGCAGCGGCACACCCCGGCCCGGCCGAACCCCGTGGCCGAGCCGCCCGAGGCCCATGTGGTCCAGGGGCCGGCCCCGGACGCGGCGCTGCGGGCGTCCTTCCCCGCCGGGAAATGGTTGCCCGCACCCAGCACGCCCGCCGACTGGGCGCATGCGCAGGAGCAGACGCACATCGCCCTGGCCGCGGCCACGCCCGACGCCGAGGGCTGGGCGCTGTTCGGGGCCTGCCTGGCCAGCGACGACGGCGCGCGGGCGCGCATCGACCTCATCACCCGCGGCCCCCATGGCTGGCGGCTGTTCAAGCTGCGCTACGCCACCGTGGGCGCCGAGGCGGATGTGGACACGGTGGCGCTGTGGGCCCACGTGGCCGCCCGCTGCGGGCTGCGGGTGCAGACCGTCGGCCTGCTGCTGGTGGACACCGGCTTCATCTACCCCGGTCACGGCTGCTACGCGGGCCTGCTGCGCGAGGTGGACCTGGGGCCCTCGCTGGGTTCGCGGCCCACCGGTGACTGGCTGGCCGCCATGCAGGCCTGCCTGCGCGGTGGGCTGCCCCCCATGCCCACCGGCGCGCCCTGCACGCAGCCCAGCCCCTGCGAACAGCTGGCCCGCTGCAGCCCGCCCACGGGGCAGACCCGCCCCGTGGACCCATGCGCCAGCCTGGACATCCTCGGGCGCGAACTGGCCGCCCAACTGCGCGCCGACGGCCACGCCGATGTGCACAGCGTGCCGCTGGACGCCCTGCCCGATGGCCGGCTGCGCCGCGCCGCCCAGGCGGTGCAGCAAGGCGCGCCGGTGCTGGCGCCCCAGGCCGCCGCGCTGCTGCAGGCCCTGCCCTACCCCCGCCACTTCCTGCGCTTCGAGACCATCGGCTTTGCGGTGCCCGTGTGGGCCGGCACCCGGCCCTATCAGGTGCTGCCCTTCCAATGGAGTTGCGACACGGTGGCCGGGCCTGGCGCGCCACCGCGGCCGCAGGGTTTTCTGGCTGGCCCCTCGGGCGACCCACGCCGCGCCTTTGCCCAGAGCCTGCTGCAGGCCCTGGGGAACGACGACGGCCCGGTGCTGGCCTACAACGCCGGCTTCGAGCGCAACCGCGTGCGCGAGCTGGCGGGCGAATGGGAAGACCTGTCGCCCGGACTGCTGGCGCTGGCCGAGCGCATCGTCGATCTGTTCCAGATCGCCCGCGGCCACTACTACCACCCGGCCATGGCGGGCTCCTGGTCGTTCAAGTCGGTGTTTGCGGCCTTGGCCCCCGAGCTGGGCGCCCATCGCTTCGACTGCAACGGCCTGGCCACACCGCTGGACGCCTTTGCCCGTTCACTGCAGCCTGGCCTGTCCGGCGACGAGCGGCAGCAACTGCGCACCGCCCTGCAGGCCCATGGGCAGCGGCAGACGGGCGCGCTGCGCAGCATGGTGACACTGTTCGAGCAGCCCCCGGAAAGAGAGCCCTTGCCGTGACCGTTCAGCAACTGATCCAGGCCCTGAGCCAACTGCCGCCCGATGCCAGCGTGCTGCTGGAAGGCGACGCCGGTTATTCGCCGTTGGGTGCGGTGGACATCGTCCACAACAGTGCTGGCCTGCCCGACGAGGTGCTGCTGCAGCCGGACATGACGCCTGACTGAGCGGCGGCCGTCAGCCTCCCGCAGCCCGAGTCGCCAAGGCCATCGCGTCGGGCCCCGCAGGGCAGCGCAACTGACCCGTCTCATCCTGCGTCGCCCACCAGATGGCTTCGGCCACATCGGCCGGCTGGGTGGTCAGTGCAGCGCCCTGGAACTGGGCGAAGACGCTGTGCGCATAAGCGGCATAGGGCTCGGTGATGAGCCCCTGTATACGCCCTTGTCCATTGGCCGCAAATCGGGTCGTGGGTCCGTAGCCAGGCTGCACCAGCTTCACCCGCACGCCCAACGGTGCCAGCTCCAGCGCCAGCGACGCGCTGAAGCCCTCGATGGCCGTCTTGCTGGCGGTATAGGCCGCCACCAGGGGCATGGGTGCCAGCACGGCGCTGGAGGTGACGTTGATGAGCGTGCCGGCCCCGCGGGCCCGGAACTGCGGAATGACCGCCTGGCACATCGCCATCGTGCCGAAGGTGTTGGTCTCGAAGACCTCCCTCACCGTGGCCATCGGCGTGGCCTCGAAGGCGCCGAACAGGCCGATCCCGGCGTTGTTCACCAGCACATCGATGGGACCGGCCACCTCCAGCGCATGGGCAATGCTCTCCGAACGGGTCACATCCAGCGGCAGCACACGCAGTCGGTCCGACACGGGAAGAAAGCTGTCGTCACGGGGCTGGCGCATCGTCGCGATGACCGACCAGCCCAGGGCGTGGAAGTGGCGGGCCGTCTCCAGCCCATAGCCGGACGAGCAGCCAGTGATCAGCACGGTTTTCATGGTTCATCTCCTGATGCGTGGAACATGGGATGAACGATAGGAATGCCAGACCGGACTTCCAATCGTCTACAGTCCATCAAACATGATTGATCGTCCAGACATGCACGATCCCCTGTCCGACGTCGTCCGCCTGCTGCGCCCCCGTGCGGTGATGGCCAACCCCATCACGGCCAAGGGTGCCTGGGCCGTGCGCTATGCGGAGTACGGTCTGCCCAGCTTCTGCATCCTGCTGGCGGGCAGTTGCCGGCTCAGCGTCGACGGCCATGCCCCCATCACCCTGCAAGCCGGGGACTTCGTGCTGCTGGCGCGCACACCGGGGTTCACGCTCTCGAGCCCGGGCGAGGCCCCGCCGCCCATCCCCCTGGACCCGCAGGCCGCCGCCAACACACGGGGCGGCCTGCGCTACGGGGAGCGGCGCGGGCGCCCGGACTTGCGCTCGCTGGGCGGCGCCTTCGCCTTCGATGGTGGCGACGCCGCGCTGCTGGCCGCCATGCTGCCCGGTGTGGTCCATGTGCGGGGCTCGAACCGTCTGACACAGCTGGTGCGCATGGTGGGTGAGGAGGCCGCGGATGCCCGCCCCGGCGCGGACTACGCGCTCACCCGCCTGGTGGAGCTGCTGCTCATCGAATCGATGCGCCTGGCGGCCACCGACGCCGCGCCCCCCGGGCTGTTGCGCGGCCTGGCCGATGCGCGTCTGGCCCGCGTGCTCAGCCAGTTGCACGCCCAGGTCGACAGGCCCTGGACCAGCGACCAGTTGGCAAAGCTGGCAGCCCTGTCCCGCTCCGCCTTCTTCGAGCGTTTTCGGCGCGTGATGGGCCAGGGGCCGATGGAGTACCTGCTGGCCTGGCGCATGGAGATCGCCAAGGCTCTGCTGCGCGAAGACCGCCTGCCCGTGGCCGAGGTGGCCGAGCGCGTCGGCTACGGCTCCGCCAGTGCCTTCAGCCTGGCCTTCCGCCGGCAGGTGGGTCAGGCGCCGGGGCGTTACGCCCGGTCAGCCACCGGCAGCCTCTGACAGCTCGGCGTCCAGCTGTCCACGCAACGCCGCCAGCACCCGCTGCATGGCCTGGATGTCCGCAGGCTCGATGCCCTCGGCCAGGTGGTTCATCCAGGGCGCTTCCAGCGCCATGGCCTGCTCGAAGGCCTGACGCCCCTGCGCCGTCAGCACCACCAACGCCGCGCGCCGATGATGGGGATTGGGCGCCAGCTCGACCAGGCCATCGCGCAGCAGATCGTTGGTGATGCGCTGGACGTTCTGCCGGTTCGCCCCCATGTCGCGTGCCAGCCAGGCCACCGGCTGCGGGCGCTCTGCGGCCACGATGGTGCCCAGCACCTGCCAACGGGCGCTGGTCAGGCCCAGATCGGCCACCAGACGGTCGCCCGCGGTGAGCAGGCCACTGGTCACGCGGAACAGGGCCAGGACGGTCTCGCTCAGCGCGGCTCCGGCTGGGGTGTGTGTGGTCTTGCGCATGGTGCGGCATTGTGCCGCTATGGCATTTCACGCGCATATTGCCATCATCATGTCGTTTTGAAATCATTGACACGTCAATCTGGAGACGCCCCATGCGCAAGACCGCCCTTCACGCCGCCACCGGCACCCTGGCCCTGTTGCTGGTGGCCACCTTTTGGACATCGACCCTGGTCTCGGAATTGCTGCTGGGCCCGCCCGCCGTGCAGGCCGTCAAGCACGCCATCGCCTGGTATGGCCTGGCCGCCCTGGTGCTGTGCATGGCAACCACCGGTGCCACCGGCCTGGCCTTGGCCCGCGGCCGCAGTGGTCGGCTGGTGGATGAAAAGCGCCGGCGCATGCCATTGCTGGGCCTCAATGGCCTGTTGGTGCTGGTGCCCTCCGCGCTGTTCCTGAACGCGCGCGCCAGCGCCGGCCAGTTCGACGACGTCTTCTACGTCGTACAGGGGCTGGAACTGCTGGTGGGGGCCGTGCAGTTAACGCTGCTGGCGCGCAATGTCCGCACAGGTCTGCGCTTGTCCGGGCGCCTGCGGCCTGCGCCCTCTTCAGCCTGAGCGCGGGGACCCCGCGGCCAAGCGCCACAAGGTGTCGGCGTCCAGGTGTTCCTCCAGCACATCGGCCAGCCGGTCCAGGCTGGCTTCGCGCAGCGCGGCCAGGTCCACCGCGGCGGCGTCGCGCAGGCCGGCCCAGCGCAGCAGCGCGGCCTGCGCCCGCGGGTCGTCGAACAGGCCGTGCACATAGCTGCCCAGCACCTGGCCGTCGGGGCTCAGCGCGCCATCGGGGCGCGGGGCGACGCCCTCTTCACCCACCGGCTGCAGCCAGGCCGCGGGCTGCTGCAACGCCGTGCCCTGGCTGATGCCCAGGTGGATCTCGTAGCCTTCCACATGCGCGGGCCCATCGCTTGCCCCGGGCAGGGGCGCCAACCGCCCCTGCACCCGCCGCAGCTGCTTGTCGGCCGCCAGCGTGGTCGTCATGTCCAGCAGGCCCAGGCCGGCCGCCTGGCTGCCGGCGGGGCCTTCCCGGCCCAGCGGGTCGTGCAGCGCGCGGCCCAGCATCTGGAAGCCGCCGCAGATGCCGATGAGCTTGCCGCCGTAGCGCAGGTGACGGGCGATGGCCGCCTCGTGGCCCTGCTCGCGCAGCCAGCGCAGGTCGGCCAGGGTGTTCTTGCTGCCGGGCAGGACGATCAGATCGCAGGCCGGCAGCGCCTGGCCCGGGCCGACGAAGCGCAGGTCCACCTGCGGGTGGGCGCGCAGCGCGTCGAAATCGGTGTGGTTGCTGATGCGCGGAAACACCGGCACCGCCACCACCAGGCGCGGGCCATGGGCGGCGGCGGCCTGCTGGGCGTCCACCGCGTCCTCGGCGTCCAGGTGCAGGCCGTGCAAATAAGGCAGCACCGCCAGCGTGGGCTTGTCCGTGCGCTGCCGCAGCCAGTCCAGGCCAGGCGTGAGCAGGCTCACATCGCCGCGGAAGCGGTTGATGACGAAGCCGCGCACCAGGGCCTGCTCTTCGGGCGACAGGCAGGCCAGGGTGCCGGTCAGGTGGGCGAAGACGCCGCCGCGGTCGATGTCGGCCACCAGCAGCACCGGCACCCGGTAGGGCAGCGCAAAGCCCATGTTGGCGATGTCGCGGTCGCGCAAGTTCACCTCGGCCGGGCTGCCGGCGCCTTCCACCAGCACCAGGTCGTGCGCGGCGCGCAGGCGCTCGAAGCTCTCGCGCACCGCCTCGAAGGCGATGGGCTTGTACTGGTGGTAGGCCCGCGCATCCATGTCACTGCGCACCCGGCCGTGGATGATGATTTGCGCGCCGGTGTCGCTGCTGGGCTTGAGCAGCACCGGGTTCATGTCGGTGGTGGGCGGCACGCGGGCGGCCAGGGCCTGCAGGGCCTGGGCGCGGCCGATCTCGCCGCCGTCCACCGTCACCGCGCTGTTCAGGGCCATGTTCTGCGGCTTGAAGGGCGCCACCCGGGCGCCCTGGCGCACCAGCCAGCGGGCCAGGCCGGCCACCAGCGTGCTCTTGCCGGCGTCCGAGGTGGTGCCCTGCACCATCAGCGCCCGGCTGGGGATGTCGCGCCAGGGCCGGGCCGTCATGGCTTGGCGGCCAGGTCGGCGCGCACCTTGTCCAGGCCCTCGCAGAGCTGCTGCGCGCCGTCCACGATGCGCGGGCCCTGGCGGCTGATCAGGTCGGTGTTGAGCCACACCACATGGTGGCGGGCGATGGGCTCGAACTGCTTGAACGGCGCCCACAGGGCCAGGCTGTCGTCGGGCTGGCCGCCCACGCTGGCGGCCACCAGCACCTGCGGCTGGGCGGCCAACACCGCCTCGGGGCTGACGGTGGGCACCAACGCTGTCTGCTGGGCAAACACATTGACGCCGCCGCACAGGCGGATGGCGTCGCTGATCAGGTGTTGCCGGTTCAGCGTGAGCAGCGGCTGCTGCCACACCTGGTAGAAGACCCTGAGCGGGGTGCGCTGGCTGTAGCGGACCCGCAGCGTCGTCACCCGCTTGGCATAGGTGTTGGCGGCGGCGTTGGCCACGTCCTCGGTGCCGGCCAGCACGCCCAGGCGGCGGATGCCCTCGCCCACGTCTTCCAGGGTGTGCGCCTCGCTGTGAAAGAGCGGGATCTTCAGTGCCCGCAGGCGCTCGATCTGCCGCGCCGAGCTGCCGTGCATCCACACCACGATCAGGTCGGGCTTGAGGGCGACGATGCGTTCCAGGTCCAGCGCATGGGCGTCGCCCACCTGCGGCAGGGCCTTGGCCTCGGGCGGGTAATCGGCATAGCGCACGGTGGCCACGATGCGGGGGCCGGCACCGGCCGCGTAGAGCAGCTCGGTGGTGTGCGGCGCCAGGCTGATGATGCGCCGCGCGGGCGCGGGCAGCGTCACGGTGCGGCCGTCATCGTCCTGGGCGCTGACGCTGGCCCGGGCGGGGCCGCTCAACACCATCGTGGCGGCCAGCAGGCCGGCAACGCACAAACTCAGCGTCTTCATCTCACCCCTTGAGCGGCAGCACGCAGCCGGCCATCACGAAACGCACCCGGGCGCACTGCGCGGCCAGGGCCTGGTGCAGGCGGCCGCTTTCATCGACGAACAGGCGGTTGACCGCCCCCAGCGGCACGATGCCGTGGCCCACCTCGTTGCCGATCAGCAGCACCGGGGCCTGCAGCCGGGGCAGCACGGCCAGCAGGGCCGCGCGGCCGGCCTGCCAGCGCGGGCCGGGCTGCAGGGCGCGCACGCTGTCCAGGTCCAGCTCCGGCGGCAGATCGGCCAGCAGCAGGTTGGTGAGCCACAGGGTCAGGCAGTCGACCAGCAAGAGGCGCTGCGGGCCGTCCGCCGCGGCCAGGGCCTCGGCCAGCGCCAGCGGCGCCTCCACCGTCTGCCAGCCCGCCGGGCGCTGGGCCTGGTGGGCGGCAATGCGGGCCCGCATCTCCTCGTCGCGGGCCTCGCCGGTGGCGACGACCACCACCTCGCGGCCCGGCGCCTCGGCGGCCCAGGCGCTGGCCTGGCGCTCGGCCCAGGCACTCTTGCCGGAACGGGCGCCGCCCAGGATCAGGGTGTGTTCGGCCATGGGTCGGTCTTCATGCATTGAGGGCGCGCAGCGCCCAGCCGCCACCGGGCAGCGGGTCCAGCCAGGTCAGGCCGCCGAAGTCCAGGGACACCGGCGCCTGCTGCGGATCGGCCGAGGCCACCCAGCCCTGGGCCGCGCCCAGCGCCACGCGCAAGGGCCCGGCATGGGCCACCACCAGCACCGCCTGGCCGGGCTGGCTGGCGGGGGCGTGCAGCGCGGCCAGGGCGGCCTGCACGCGCGCGATCAGGGCGTTCTGCGTCTCGCCGCCGGGCGGGGCGCGGTGGTGGGTGTCCGCCGCCCAGGGGTCGCTCTCCACACGAGGGATGTCGTCCCAGCGCCGGCCCTCCCAGGCCCCGAAATGCAGCTCCATCCAGCGCGGGTCCACGGCCACGGCCTGGCCGTGGTCCGTCGCCAGGTGCTGGGCCAGCAGGCGGGCGCGGCTCAGCGGGCTGCACACCACCGGGCCCAGCCGGACGCCCGCCCCGATGCGTTCCAGCAGCGCGCGCAGGCGCTGGCCCACGCCGTCGAAGGGCGGGTCGTGCGGCTGCAGCAACGGCACATCGGCCTGGCCGTAGCAGGTGCCGGCCGGCAGGTCCACGCGGGTGTGGCGAACGAGGATCAGGGCCATGGGTTCAGGGCCAGCGGCTCAGGTGTTCCACCGCCGGCGTCACGGACAGCAGCGACAGCAGCACCACCAGCTCGGTGATCTGCTGGGTGGCGCCCAGCGCGTCGCCCACATAACCGCCCAGGCGCCGGCGCAGGTAGCGGATGGCAAACCAGGCCACCAGGCCGGCCGACACCGCGGCCGACAGGCCCGGCAGGCCCAGCAGCGCGGCCGGCAGCAGGGCCACGATGGAGGCGAAGACCAGCGGCCCGCGGGCCACGCCCTGCGCGATGGGCTTGGACTTGGACAGCGCGTCCTCGCGCACATAGTCCAGCCGCGCCATGATCCACAGCACGCCCCAGCGGCTCAGGGTGTGGGCGGCGATGGTCACGCCCAGCACCGGCCACAGGCCCCAGGCCCGCTCGGCCAGCAGGCTCAGCAGCTGCGCCTTCAGGCCCAGGGTGATGACCACGCCCAGGGTGGCGTAGCTGCCCACGCGCGAATCCTTCATGATGGCCAGCACCTGGTCGCGCTGCCAGCCCCCGCCAAAGCCGTCGCAGCTGTCGGCCAGACCGTCCTCGTGGAAGGCACCGGTCAGCAGCACGCCTGCGGCGATGGCCAGCCAGGCCGCCACGCCGGGCGTCCACAGCTGGTTGGCCCCCCACAGCACCGCGCCCACCACCGTGCCCACCACCCAGCCCACGCTGGGAAAGTGCCGGGCCGAGGCATTGAGCTGCGCGGCCGACCAGCCCACCCAGGCGGGCACCGGCACGCGGGTGAAGAACTGCAGCGCGGTGAAGAACAGGCGCAACTCGCCTCGCAAAGCGCCCTCCTGGCGCGGGGTCTCGGGCCCCGGTGCGGTGCTGTTCATGCGCCCTCGCCTTCCTCGCCCTTCCAGCGGCTGTCATGCCAGACCAGGGCCAGCGCGGCCTGGGCGTCGGGCGACTGGGTGGACACACGCACCCAGCCCGGCAGGCCGAAGGAGCTGGCGTCGCGCAGCTTGAGGCCGGCGCTGCGCAGCTGGCGCAGGCGCAGTTCCAGCAAGCGGGCCGGCAGCGGCGGGCGCGCCAGCCAGAAGGGGGTGACCGTGGCGCGCTGGGCCCAGCCCAGGTCGCCCAAGAGGTGGCGTTGCATGGTGCGCCATTGTTCCAGGGTGCGGCGGCTGTCAGCCAACCAGGCCTGCACCGCCTCGCCCCACCAGGCCAGCAGCATCTGCTCGCCCTCGGCCGACAGCACCCAGCTGGGCGCCAGCGCCCGCAGCCGCTGGCCCAGGCCCTCGGCGGCCTCGGTGGGCGCCAGCACATAGCCGGCGCGGATGCCCGTCAACCCCAGCGCCTTGTTGGGCGACCACAGCTGCCAGGCCCGCGCGGCCATGCCGGGCAGGATGGGGTCGCCGCCCTCCAGCCGCAGCGGCTCGTAGGCGCGGTCCAGCACCAGCCAGTGGCCCTTGGCCCAGGCGATCTCGGCCAGCGACTGCCAGAAGCTGTGCGGCAGGCTGACCCCGGTGGGATTGCAGGGCTCGTTGAGCCAGACCAGGGCCGGGTGGTGGGCACGGTCCAGCGCCTCCAGCAGCGTGGCCGGCGCCGGCCAGCCATGCACCTTCAGCCCCAGGGCGTAGGCCGCAGCGGCGTAGTCGCCATAGCCGGGCGCGGGCACCCAGGCCTCGCCCAGGCCCTGCAGCTGGGCCAGCAGGGTCAGGCGGCGGATGGCCTCGCTGCTGCCGGCGGTGGGCAGCACGCGGTTGGCCGGCACACCATGGTGTGCCGCCAGCCGCTCGCACAGACGGCCGTAGTGCGGGTCGGGGTAGCGGCGCCGGTCGGTGGCAGCCAGGGCGTTCACCAGCGCCTCGGGCAGGGGCAGCGGGTTGGCGTTGGTGGAGAAGTCATGCAGGATGGCCGGCCCGCCATCGGGGCCACCGTGCTCGGGCCAGGGCATGGGAGCGAGGCTCATGCGCGCCCCCCGCCCAGCGACAACGCCCCGCCCCACAGCCAGGCCAGGCCTACCAGGGCGGCCATGGCGGCCAGGGCGCCCACCACGCGGCCACACCAGCGCAGCGCCCGCGGCACATCGGCCGCCGCCGGCACGGGATGGCCCTCGTTCAGCACATAGACGCCCGGCTTGCCCAGGCGCCGGCCCAGCAGCAGGGCCAGCGCGCCCATGGGCCAGCCGCTGTTGGGCGAGGCGGTGCGCCGGGCCTGGCCGCGCAGTGCAGACGCGCCCGGCCAGCGGCCGGCCGCCGCGCACAGGGCCAGCGCCGTCAGGCGGGCGGGCGGCCAGTTCAGCACATCGTCCGCGCGGGCGGCCCACTTGCCGCCCCACTCGCGGTGGTCACGGTAGCCCCACATCGCGTCGGCGGTGTTGGCAAAACGGTAGAGAGCCGCGCCCGGCAGGCCGGCCACGGCAAACCAGAACAGCGGCGCCACCACCGAGTCGCTGAGGTTCTCGGCCAGGGTCTCCAGTGCGCTCTCGCGCACCTCGTCGGCACTCAGCCGGTCCACCGGCCGGCTCACCAGCCAGGACAGGCGCTGGCGCCCTTCGGCCAGCGAGCGGTCCAGCGCAGCCTGCACCGCACCCACCTCGTCGCGCAGCATGCGCCAGGCCAGCAGAGGCTTGAGCAGCACGCCCAGCAGCAGGCCCTGGGCCAGGGAGCGCCAGGGCCCGGTCCCCAGCCAGGCGGACGACAGCAGGCCGGCCTGCAAGAGGCCATACACCCCCGCCACAGCCACAGCGCCCAGCCCCCAGGCCAGCGCGCCCGCCACGACCGCCCGGCGCGGTGCCAGCGGCCACAGCCGGGGGCCGACGGCACCCAGGGCCCGGCCCATGGCCACCACCGGGTGCCAACGCGCCGGGGGCTCGCCCAGCACCCGGTCCCAGGCCAGGGCGACCAGCACCGCCACGGCGGCCGCTGGCCAGGAGAGATCCAGTCCGATCACGCCGCGCGGTCTCCTTCCAGGCCCAGGGTCTCGTCGTCGGCGGCGGTGGCCGCGCAGCCCGGTCCCTGGTGGAACACCCGGTCAGCCACGGGCCGGCCGTGGCGCAGGTGTTCGTCGATGATGCGGTCCATGGTCTCGGGGGTCACGTTGTCGTACCAGGTGCCGTCGGGCTGCACGCAGAGGATGGGGCCGCCCTTGCACGCGGCAAAGCAACTCACCCGGCTGCGCTTGACCCGCAGGGCACCTTCGTTCAGCCCGGCGGCCTTGAGCTTGTCGCCCAGGCTGTCGAACAAGGCCTGCGATTGTCCCTCCTGCGCGCAGCGCGGGCCGGTGCACACCAGCAGATGTCGCGCATACGCACCGATGCGCGGGCGCGGCAGCGCGTCGGCCGGGACGATGGGCACGGGGTTCGTCGCCTCGCTCATGCCTCGCCCTCCTCGGCCGCCGCCGCCGTGGGGGCCTCGGCCGGTGCCAGCAGGGCCTGCACGATGTAGTCGGCCGGCAGGCGGTGGCGGCGGGCCAGCTCGTCCGGGGTGGCGCCGGCCTGGTGTTCGGCCTGCAGGGCCCGCAGCCAGCCCAGAAGGCCGGTGGAGAGGGACCGCCCGGCCTGCTCGCCGGCGCGGGTGGCGCCGCCCTCTTCCAGCGCGTACTTGTTGGCGTAGCCGCGCGGGGTGACCATGCGGCCCTCGCGCACAAAGGTCTGGCTGTTGCCGATCAGCACGGTGCTGAGCATGCCGATGTCGGCCTCGGCCATCTGGTCCAGCGTGGTGAAGCTGATCTGCTCGCGGCGGCGGTAGGCGCTCTTGACGATGGCCACCGGCGTGTCCGGCCGGCGGTGGCGCAGCAAGAGCTGCTGGGCCTGCACGATCTGCTGGGTGCGCCGCCCGCTCTTGGGGTTGTAGAGCGCGACGACGAAGTCGGCCTGGGCCACCGCGTCCAGCCGGCGGGCGATGACCGGCCAGGGGGTCAGCAGGTCCGACAGCGAGATGGCGCAGAAGTCGTGCGTCAGCGGCGCGCCCACCAAGGCGGCGCAGCTGTTGAGCGCCGAGGCGCCGGGCACGATTTCGACGGCGATGCCCGAGTCGGGCGTCCAGCCGGCCTCGAACAGCACCTCGTAGGTGGGCCCGGCCATGCCGTAGACGCCCGCATCGCCCGAGGACACCAGGGCCACCTTCTTGCCGGCGCGGGCGCGGGCCAGGGCTTCGATGGCGCGGTCCAGCTCCTCGGTCATGCTCTTGCGGATGACCTCCTTGCCCTCGATCAGGTCGGCCACCAGCTTGATGTAGGTGACGTAGCCGATGATGGTGTCCGCCTCGGCGATGGCCGCGCGGGCGCGGCCGGTCATGTGTTCCACGCTGCCGGGGCCGATGCCCACCAGCATGATCTTGCCCGCGGGCGCGGCCGTCTCAGTCACATCGTTCATGCGTTCTCTCCGGGGTTCATGGGTTCGGCCCAGGCCACCGAGACGGTGGCGTTGCGGCCATCGGCGCCCTTCACGCGCAACTTCTCCAGCAGCAAGGCCTCGGGGCCACGGGCACCGGCCACCAGCAGGGCCGCGGCCTCGCTGACCGAGGGGGTGCCGGTGTGGCGGCGCACGGTCTCGGACGGGTTGGGCACCGGCACCGCCGCCAGCGCCTGGGGCGTGAAAAAGCGCAGCGGCCAGCCGCGGTGGCGGGCCAGGGCCAGCATGCCGATCTCGTCGGCCTTGAGGTCGATGCTGCCCATGCCCACCACCTGCAGCTCGGCCCAGCCGTGGCGCAGACGCACCTCCACCAGGGCGCGGGTCACCGCCTGCTCGAAGGTGTCCAGCGGCGTGCCGCGGTCGCAACCCAGGCCCAGTGCGATCTTCATGTCCGGTCCTCCAGCGGCGGCCGGTAGACCACCAAACGCTGGTCCAGCCACTGCCACAGCGCGGGCGGCACCGGCGCGTGGGTGACCCACAGCACGGCGGCATAGCGGTCCAGGTCGACCTCGTCGAAACGGGTGAAGCGGTGGATGTGGGCCGGCAGCGGCGTGGGCCGGGTCCACCAGTGCGGGCTGCCGGCTTCCTGCACAAAGGCCACCGGCTCCTCGTTGACCACCGCCGCCGACACGCGGGTGATGTTGAGCTTGGGGGCCTCCACGGTCCAGCCCAGCTCGCGGCCCAGGATGTCCACCGGAATCGTCCTGCCCACGTCGGAGGCGGTGGTCAGCACCGGCGTGGCGCCCAGCAGCGCGGCCACCGTCTCGGCCATGGCGTTGGCACCGCCCACATGGCCCGAGAGCACCGGGATGACGAACTGCGCGGCGTCGTCCACCACCAGCACGCCGGGGTCCTCGTCCTTGCTCTTCAGGTGCGGGGCGATCAGCCGCACCACCGCACCCAGCGAGACGAAGAAGACGATCTGGTCGTAGTGCGCGAACAGGCCGGGCACCTCGTCCTTGAAGGCGCCCTCGTAGGCGCGCACCGGGTTGAGCTGGCCGGCGAAGGCGGCGGCGAACTTGGCCGCCACACAGACCTCGGCCGCGGGCAGCTGCCGCGCCAGGGCCACGGCCTGGGCGGCGCCGTGCTTGGTCAGGGCCACCAGCACCGTGCGGGGCACCGGGGGTGAGAAGGACAGGTCGTTCATGGCGTGTCGAGGGGAGCCAGGGTGGGGGCGGTCTTCTTCAGGCAGCCGCGGATGCGCTCGCCGCGCAGGCGCTGCCCATGGCGCACCAGCAGCAGCGACAGGTAGCTGACCGGCTGACCGCGCAGAGCCAGCATCTCGGCGCCGCGGTACACCCGCTCGTCCGGGGCGCCGCAGCGCTCGATGAAGTCGGCACCGGCCAGCAGGCCGCGCGCGATCAGCCAGTCGAAGATCGGCTCGATCAGCGGCTTGACCTTCAGCAGCACCAGGGTGTCGAACTCGGGCAGCAAGCGGTCCAGCGCATCCACGCCGTAGGCCGCCGGCACGATGGCCACCGTGTCGTCCTGCTCGGACAGCGGCCGGCCCAGGCGCGCGCAGGCCGCCGTGAAGGCATTGACGCCGGCCAGGGTTTGCACCGGCAGGCCCGGCACCAGGGCCTGCAGCGTGCGGGCCAGGTGGCCGAAGGTCGCGTAGGTGCTGGCGTCGCCCTCCACCAGGAAGAGCACGTCGCGCCCGGCCTGCAGCCAGGGCAGCACCGTCTCGGCCGCGCGCTGCCAGTGGCGCAGCAGCTTCTCGGCGTCGTGCGTCATGGGGAACAGCAGGGCCTGGTGCTCGGCCGGCGGCGTCAGGCCCGCGCGCCGGGCGATGTCGAAGGCGTAGCTGGGCGTCTTGGTGCTGCGGGCCGGGTAGACCCACACCACCTCTTGGCGCTGCAGCTGGGCCCAGGCCGCGCGAGTGATCAGCTCCGGATCGCCCGGGCCCAGGCTGACGCCGATCAGGGTGCCGGGGGTCACGGGGACCGTCATGCGCTCGCCTCCTCAGGCGCGGTGCCGCGCTGGGCGCAGACGATCCACACCGGGTTCTCGGCCGCCATCCGGTGCATCTGCAGGATGGGCTTGCTGCGCGCCGCCTGCAACTGCAGCACATCCCAGGCCGCCCCAGCTTCGGTCAGGGCCTGGGTGGCGGTGGCCAGGTTCTCCAAGGTCACGAAGTTCATCACCAGCCAGCCGCCCGGGCGCAGGCGGGCCAGGCACAGCGTGATCAGCCCGGCCAGCTCGCCGCCGGAGCCGCCGATGAAGACGGCGTCCGGGTCGGGCCAGCGGTCCAGGTGTTCAGGCGCCCTGCCGTGCACCAGGGTGTGATTGCTGACGCCGAAGGCTGCGCGGTTGCGCGCGGCGATGGCCACATCGTCGGCGTTCTTCTCGATGGCCCAGACATGGCCCTGCGGACACAGACGCGCGGCCTCCAGGCCCACCGAGCCGCTGCCCGCGCCCAGGTCCCAGACGCGGCTGTCGGTCCGCAGTTGCAGCCGCGCCAGGCTGACGGCGCGCACCTCCTGCTTGGTGATCAGGCCCCCTTCCTGGTTGCCCCGGGGCTGGCGCTGGGCATAGGCCGCATCGGCCAGGCCGAAACGCACGGCGGGCTGGCGCGGCTGCAGCCGCCACAGCAGCAGCACATTGGGATCGGCAAAGCGCAGCGTGGCGGCCTCGGCCGCGCTCAGGCCGCTGCGCACCCGCTCGCCCGGTTGCAGCAGGCATTCGGCCACCGCCAGCTGGAAGTCCTCGCCCAGGCCCTCGGCCAGCAGCAGGCGGGCCACGCGGTCGGGGCTGTTGTCCGGGCTGGTGAGCACCAGCAGGCGGTCGTGCTGGCGCAGGGCCTGGGCCAGCCGATACAGGCCGTGGCCGGGCTCGGCGCCCGCCGCCCATTCGCCGGCATCGCTGCCATGGATGGAGACGATGACGGCGTCCTGCCAGGCCAGGCCGATGCGGGCGCAGGCCAGCTGCAGCGTGGAGCGGTTGGGCAGCACCTCCAGCGCGTCCAGACACAGGCGCGCGCCCAGGTAGGCGGCGATGCCGTGGCACAACGGGTCGCCACTGGCCAGCACCACCACCCGCTGGCCCTCGGCCCGGGCCGCGTCCACCCAGCCGGGCACCCGGGCCAGCGCGCCGCCCAGGTCGAGCCGGCGCGCCTCGGGGCGGATCTCCGCGGCCAGGGTCTGCAGCTGCCGGGTGGCGCCGATCACCACATCGGCCGTGCGCAGATGGGCCAGGGCCGTGGCGTCCAGGCTGGCGGCGCCGTCGTCCAGCACGCCGATCACGCGGCAGGGGTTGGGGTCGCGGAACCCCGGTTCCAGGGAGTCTTTCATGGGCATCTCAGCAACAGGGGGCAGAAGCGGCTTCGGCCAGCTTCCGGCCCTCGAAATCACAGACCAGCACCTGCAGGCGAAAGCGCCCGCCGTAGCGCGCCGGGTCGCTCAGGGTGGCCACCACGGCCTGGGCCAGGCGGGTGTGGAAGGCGTCGACCCGACCCAGCGCCGCCATGCGCTCGGCGGCGAAGCGGGCGGTCTCGGCAGCGGCGATGGCCGCGCATTCGTCGGGCGGCGCGCCCACCTCGGCCGCCAGCCGGGCCAGCAGCGCGGTGTCCACCTCGGCCCGGTTGGCGTGGGTGATGGTCTCGCCCTGGGCGATCTTGGTGAGCTTGCCCACCATGCCGGCGATGACCACCTCGCGCAGGCCGCGGGCCACCGCCTCGTCCAGCGCGTAGCGCAGAAAGTCGCCCATCTGCACGAAGCAGGTGGCGGGCAACTGCGGGCGCTCGGCCATCGCGAACTTCTCGGTGCGCCCGCCGGTGGTGAGCACCACCACGCCGTGCGGCAAGGTGGCCGCCAGCTGCACGCCCTGCACCACGCTGGCCCGCCAGGCCGAGGTGCTGTAGGGCTTGACGATGCCGGTGGTGCCCAGGATGGAGATGCCGCCCAGGATGCCCAGCCGCGCGTTGTGGGTCTTCTTGGCCATCTCCTCGCCTTGCGGCACGGAGACGGTGACTTCCAGCCCGTCGCGCGCCAGCAGCTCGGCGGCGACCTCGCGCAGGTTGTCCTCGATGTTGCGGCGGGGCACCGGGTTGATGGCGGGGCCGCCCACCTCAAGTCCCAGGCCCGCCATGGTCACCGTGCCCACGCCCACGCCACCGCGCAGCGTCACCACACCGGCCAGGCCCGGCAGGCGGCGCAGGTCCACAGTGAGGTGGGCGCCGTCGGTGCAGTCGGGGTCGTCGCCCGCGAACTTGACCACCATGGCGTGGGCGCTCTGCCCGTCCGCATGTCCGTCCTGCACGGCAAAGACCACCCGCTGGCCGTTGGGCAGCAGGCTCTCCACCGTGGCCGGCACCGCGCCCGTCACCAGGCCCAGCGCCGCCGCCCGCGCGGCCGCAGCCGAGCAGGCGCCGGTGGTGAAGCCGGTGCGCTCGCCGCGCCGGACGGTCTTCTCCATCATGCCGGGGCGCGCTCCGCGGCTTCGGCCAGGGCCAGCAGCGCATGCAGGGCCGCCACCACCAGGGTGGAGCCGCCCTTGCGGCCGCGGATGACGATCCAGGGCACCTCGGCCTGTGCGGCCATCAGGTCCTTGGACTCGGCCGCCGAGACAAAGCCCACCGGCATGCCGATCACCAGGGCCGGTCGCACCCCCTCCTCGCGGATCAGGCGCACCAGCTCGATCAGCGCGGTGGGCGCGTTGCCGATGCCGACGATGGCGCCCTGCAGCAGGCCCAGGCGATGGGCCTTGCGCATGGCCTGCACGGCGCGGGTGCTGTCCTCGGCCTGGGCCGCGGCGATCACATCGGCGTCGCTGATGAACTGATGCGTGGCCATGCCGAAGTGCGCCAGGCGCGGCGCCGACAGGCCCGAGCAGATCATCTCCACATCGGCCACCACCGGCGTGCCACCGCGCCGGATGGCGGCGATGCCGGCGGCCACCGCGTCGGGGTGGAAGTCGGTCAGGCCGTTGAACTCGAAATCGGCATTGGCGTGGATCATCCGCCGCACGATGGGCCACTGCTCGGCGCGGTAGCGGTGCGGGCCGGCCTCGGCATCGATGATGGCGAAGCTGTCGTGCTCGATGGCCTGGCCGGCGCGGGTCAGCTGCTCCGTGACCCTGTTGGCCTGGGGGACGCTCATGCCATCACCACCGGTGCGTGGTCGTGGGAGTGGGAGTGGGCGTGAGCCTGACCATGCGTGTGTTCATGGCTGTGCCCATGCCCCAGGTCGTGGGCGATCTCGCGGAAGCGGCAGCCGTCGCAGCTCAGCGCGCTGTCCTGGCGGCCGGCCACCAGGTCGGTCACGCGCTGTTCCAGCAGGGCGAAGATCTCCGGCTCGAAGCCGAAGTGCGTGCCCAGGGCGAAGCGGATCTGCGGGTACTGCGCGCGCAGATGCTCGACCTGGCGGCCGATGCGCTGCATCAGCGTGCCGGTGTAGAGGTAGTAGGGCAGCACCACGATCTGCGTCATGCCGATGCGGGCCTGGCGCTGCACCACCCGTTCCAGGCGCGGAAAGGTGATGCCGGTGAAGGCCAGGTCGACCAGCTCGTGGTCGCCGGCCTCCTGCAGCCAGCGGGCCATCTTGGCCATGTCGCCGTTGGCGCCGCGGTCCGAGGAACCGCGGCCCAGCAGCACCACACCGGTGGTGGTGGGGTCGGGCATGTCCAGCGCGGCCATGGCACGGCGCAGCTGGCGCTTCAGGATGTCCAGGATGGGATCGCAGGCCGTCAGGTGCGGGCCATAGAGGAACTCGACCTGCGGGCAGTCGGCCCGGGCATGCTCGATGGCCTCGGGGATCTCCATCTTCACGTGGCCGGCGGCGTTCAGGATGAGCGGCAGCACCAGCACACGGCGCGCGCCCTGGGCGGCGGCCCGCAGGCCATCGTGCAGCGACGGGGACGCGAACTCGATGAAGCCCACCTCGATGCGCCAGCCGGGCTGGCGCGAGCGCCACTGGGCCACAAAGTCGCGGATCTCCTGGTTGCCGGATTCCTCGCGCGAGCCGTGGCCAACGATCAGGATGGTGGTATCGCGCAGGGCCGTGTTCAGGTCGGTGTTCATGCGCTGGCCTTTCGGAAGCGGTGGGTGAAAGCGGGGTCGTAGAGCTTGGAGCGGGTCAGCTCGGGCCAGTGGCGCGCGCCCAGCGTGGGGCTGGCGATGACCATGGCCTGGCTGACGATGCCGGCATCGCGGCACTGCTGCTTGATGGTGGCCAGGGTGCCGCGCACGATCTGCTCCTCGCCCGGCCAACTGGCCTTGTGCACGACGAGCATGGGCGCGTCTTCCGGCCAGCCGGCCGCGCGCAGGCCGGCCTCGACCCGGTGCAGCAGGGTGATGGACAGGAAGATGCACAGCGTGCTGCGGTGCGCGGCCAGGGCCGCCAGGTCCTCGCCCGCGGGCATGGGCGTGCGCCCTTCCACGCGGGTGAAGATGGTGGTCTGCGTCACCTCGGGCAGGGTGAAGCTTTCCACCGCGGCCGCCGCCGAGGCCATGGCCGAGGACACACCGGGCACCACCTGCAGCGGCACGCCCGCGGCGTCCAGCGGCTGCACCAGCTCGATCAGCGCGCCGTAGAGCGCCGGGTCACCGGTCTGCAGGCGCACCACGGTCTCGCAGCGCCCGGCCTGCTCGATCAGCCAGGCGGCCATCTGCTCGAGCGTCATGTCCTTGCTGTCGGCGACGACGCAGCCCGGCGGGGCCCAGCGGGTGGCCGCCACGTTCACCAGCGAGCCGGCGAACAGGATGGCGCCCGCGCGGGCGATCAGGTCCCGGCCCTTGACGGTGAGCAGCTCGGGGTCCCCCGGGCCGGCACCGACGAACCAGACCGTGCCGCAGCCTGCCGGCGCGGCGCTGTCGTGCGCGGCCATGCTCAGGCCTGGCTCAGGCGTTCGTCAAAGCACAGGCGCAGCCAGGCCGGCGGGTTCAGGCGCTGCAGACCGGTCAGCACGGTCAGCGTGAACATGGGCTCCAGCACCACCAGGCTCAGGTAGCTGCTGGCAAACCACAGCCAGTCAGAGAACGGCGTGGCGACCTGGGCCATCGACAGCCAGAAGCCCACCATCAGCGTGACGCCGGCGTAGTAGACCGCGTCCAGCCGCAGCACCCGGGCCACGGTGAGCGCCTGCGGACGGCGGCCCAGCGTGGCGTGCAGCACCATCAGCGGCACCATCAGCGACAGCGAGTTGACCCCCAGGTGCAGCAGGTCCTGCGGCTCGAACAACAGGCCCTGCAGCAGCAGGCCGGCGGCAAAGCCGAACAGCGTGGGCAGGTAGCCCAGGGTCAGGTAGATGGGCATGGCGCCCACGAAATGCAGCTCCGACGGCCCCACCTTCAGGTGGAACATCTGCATGAACAGGGTGAAAAACACGGTGGCCAACAAGGTGCGCAGCCACAGCACCGGGCGGCGCAGCAGCGCGGGCGCGTGGCTGGCCAGCACGGCGGCGGCCACACCGTTGGCGGCCAGGATCTTGGTCTGGGCCAGCAGGCCGGGTTCGATGTGCATGGGTCTCTCTTTCCTGCGCCCCCACCGGGCGCGACGTTGACGGCGACATCAGCCCGTCAAGGCGGAAAGAGGGATGGACGGCCGGCACGAAGGCGACACCCGGCCAGGTGAAGGCACATGAGGCCCACAGGGCCCGACCGGCGGCACGCACACCCCACCACCCACCGTGGCGGACTGTTCCTGTGCGACAGGCCGGTCTCCGGGCTCACGAGGGACCGGGTGCGAAAACACCCGGCCCGGACCCGATCACCTTCCCATGTCCCGCAGGACACAGTGGCGGGACCGGCATCTGAAGACGCCGGCCGATCGGGCCACGGACTCGCTTACCGTTGCGGGGGCAGCGCCGGCCTTGCAACTCGCCAAAGCGAGCCACGCACCGGCTTCCCGTTTCACTCCTGCCGCATGAACAGCCGGCAGAAGCACCTGAAGCAAGAGGCAGTGTAGCAGCGCGTTCGGCGCCTTCAGCCTGTCAGCGCAGTGCCAGACGCCTGGGCCGCGCGGCGCGCATCCTGCCGGGCCCACCAGAACACGCCGAAGCCGCCCAGCGACAGCAGCGTGCCCACCCAGCCGGTGGACGGGTAGCCCAGGCCGGCGTCGATGGCCAAGCCGCCCAGCCAGGCGCCCAGCGCATTGGCCAGGTTGAAGGCCGAGTGGTTGAGCGCCGCGGCCAGGGCCTGGGCATCGCCGGCCACGTCCATCAGGCGGATCTGCAGCGCTGGGCCGATGGCCACCGCACTGCCCACCAGCACCACGGTCAGCGCCGCCGCCACCGGATGGTGGCAGGTCAGCACGTAGAGCAGCTGGATGGCGGCGGACCAGATCAACAGCCCGCCGATGGTGGGCATCAGGGCCTTGTCGGCCAGGCGCGAACCGATCAGGTTGCCGCCCACCATGCCCACGCCGAACAGCGAGAGCACCACCGGCATCCAGCCCAGGGGCATGCCCGCCACCTGCAGCAGGGTGGGCTTGACGTAGCTGAAGACCGAGAACATGCCGCCGAAGCCGATGGCCGCGATGCCCAGCGTGAGCCAGACCTGCTTGCGCCCCAGGGCGCCCAGTTCGCGCAACGGACTGGCCCCGGGCGGCGGCGCCAGGTTGGGCACCCAGGCGCGGATCATGCCCACCGACAGCAGCGCGACCGCCGCGACGAAGACGAAGGCCGCCCGCCAGCCCAGCCACTGGCCCAGGGCCGAGGCCACCGGCACGCCCAGCAACGTGCCGCTGGTCAGCCCCAGCATGACCAGGCCCACGGCGCGGGCCCGCTGGTGGGGCTCGCTCAATGCCGCGGCCACCAGCGCAGCGATGCCGAAGTAGCTGCCGTGCGGCAGGCCGGCGCACAGGCGCAGCAGGTTGAGCGACAGATAGCCCGGCGCCAGCGCGCTGGCCAGGTTGCCCAGGCCGAAGATCAGCATCAGCACCATCAGCAGGGTGCGGCGGTGCCAGCCGGCGGTCAGCACCGCCAGCAGCGGCGCGCCCACCACCACGCCCAGGGCGTAGGCGCTGATCACATGGCCGGCCTGCGGGATGGAGACCGCCAGATCGCGCGCCACCTCGGGCAGCAGGCCCATGATGACGAACTCGCCGGTGCCGATGGCGAAGCCCCCGGCGGCCAGGGCCAGCACGGTGCGCAGGAACAGGCGGTCGTCGGCGGCGCCATGGGCCGCGTGGTCGGCCAGGGCCGGGGTGGGGCCTTCGGCCGCAGGAGGAAGTGACATATCGAAGATCAGGAGCAGCCGCCATGCCAGGGCGTGAGGCCGCCGGCATGCACGGCAGGTGGGCACGGTGCAGGCCCGCAGCCTAGCAGCCAGCACAAGTCCTTGGGGGTCAGACGGCTTCGCTGCTGCGGCAGCCCCCTGCCGCGGCATCCCGGTGGTTTGTCCCAGGCCAGCTCGCCGCCCCGGCTTCCTAGACTGGGCAAGCCGCCCGAAGGAGACCTGCCATGCAGCCATCCGCCCACCATGATCTGCCGGCGCTGTTCTGCCAGCTGGGTCTGCCCAGCGAGGACGGCGCCATCGAGCGCTTCATCGACGCCCACCGGCCGCTGTCCCTGCAGCTGCGCCTGTGCGAGGCCCCGTTCTGGAGCCCCCAGCAGGCCCAGGCGCTGGAAACCATGATGGACGCCTCCGGCGAGTGGACCGAGGTGGTGGACGACCTGAACGTCCGCCTGCGCTACCGGGCCTGCGACCTGTTCTGACCCTGCGTCCCCGGAGGCTGTCCTCGCCTGCCTAGAATGGCTGGGCCGGTCTTGTGCCGGCAGCGTTCTCAGGGCGGGGTGGAATTCCCCACCGGCGGTATCCGTGCCTGTCACGGGAGCCCGCGAGCGCCCCGTGGCTCACCATGGCCGCGGGGGTCAGCAGACCTGGTGAGAGGCCAGGGCCGACGGTCACAGTCCGGATGAAAGAGACCGCATGTGTTCGCCACCGCGCTGTTCAGGCGCCGGTGGCGCTGCTGCGTTCGCCCTGATTCTGGCCACTCTCCATGAGGATCACCATGAATCAGCCCCTCAGCTCCCCCCTCGCGCCCGCCACGGGCGACACCCCGCGCCGCATCGCCGTCGTCAGCGCCAGCTGGCACCGCGACATCGTGCAGAACGCCGTCGAAGGCTTCCGCGCCGAATGCGAGCGGCAGCGGCCCGGCCAATGCCAGTTCGAACAGCTCGAAGTGCCCGGCGCCTTCGAGATCCCGCTGCACCTGCAGCGCCTGGCCCGCAGCGGCCGCTACGACGCCCTGGTGGCCTGCGGCCTGGTGGTCAACGGTGGCATCTACCGCCACGAGTTCGTCGCCAGCGCGGTGATCGACGCGCTGATGCGCATCCAGCTCGACACCGGCGTGCCGGTGTTCTCGGTGGTGCTGACCCCGCGTGACTTCCACTCGCACGAAGAGCACCAGAGCTTCTTCCGCACCCACTTCATCACCAAGGGGCAGGAAGCGGCCCAGGCCTGCCTGGCCACGCTGGACAGCCTGGCGCAGCTGCCGGCTTGAGGGCCTGGCGCCTGAAAGCCCGCCGATCGCGTTCGCCTCAGGCGGACGGGTCCGTGGGGCGGTCGGTCGGGGGCAGCGCCCCCAGCACCGCGGCCTGCAGGTCGCGGATCCAGGCGGCATCCCCCACCGAACGCGCCAGCAGGCCCGTGCCGACCATGGCGGCAAAGAGCAGATCCACCTCCGCGTTCGTCAGGGCCTGCCCCGGTGACGGCGCCGGGGTCTTGCGGGCCGCCGCGCGGAAGCGTTCCAGCAGGGTCTGCGCGCCCTCCCGGTAGGTGGCCATGGCCGGCGCCTGCGGGGCCTGCCCGTCATTGCAGCCCGCGAAGGCCAGCATCGGGCAGCTCCACTCGGCAGGACGAGGCCGGAAGTAAAAACGCACCAGCGCCGCCAGCGCGCTGTCCGGCCCCGAGCGCTCCCGCTGAGCCACCTGGTCCCAGACACCCAGCGCCTGCTGGAAGGCCAGCGCGAACGCCTCGTCGATCAGCGCCTCCTTGCTGGCGAAGTGCTTGTAGAAGCCGCCAGGCGTGAGCCCGGCGGCCGACATGATGTCGGCGATGGAGACGCCCTCCACCCCGTGCTGACGGAACAGCCGGCTGGCCGTCTCGACGATGTGCTGGCGGTTGAGCGCCGCCTGCACCTTGGAGACCCGTCCCATCGCTCAGCCCGGGCGGCGCATCACGACCATCTGGGTCACCAGGCGCTGGCAGGTCTCGTCGCGCTGGTTCAGGGTCAGGGTTTCGACGGTCACCATGCCGCGGTCCGGCTTGGAGCGCGAGGGGCGGATCTCCAGCACCCGGCAGACCACGCGCAGCAAGTCCCCCGGCCGGGTGGGCCGGGGCCATTCCACCGAGCCGCCGGCACCGATCAGGCCGCCGCCCAGCGGCATGCTCTGCACCAGCAGCTTCATCGTGACGGCCGCGGTGTGCCAACCGCTGGCGGCCAACCCCTGGAAGAAGGTCTGGCGGGCCGCCTCGCCGTCGGTGTGGAAGGGCTGCGGGTCGAACTGCCGGGCGAAGTCGACGATCTGCGCCTCGTCGAGCGCGTGTTCGCCGCTGCGAAATGTATCGCCCACGGACAGGTCTTCAAGATAGACAGCGGCGGTCAGGGCCATGAGGTCTCCAGAAACGATGCGCGGCCAGCGCATGAAGGGAAGCGGACCCAGCATAGCAAATAGATTTCAAATGACATCTATTTCCCGCCCCGGAATGTGGGCACACCCTTGGTGCGACGCGACCCGCCCGGGGTCACACCGCCGCCGGAGGGGCACCGGAAGAGCGCACGTCCCCCGTGCCAGCGCATGAATCTCCGGCCACGCGCCCCCCAAAACCTGGCCCGTCGCTTGCTTGTATACCAGTTAGAACCCCAGAAAGAACACCAATCCCTGGTGGGCTGGCAGGTTCCCCCATCAGACCTTTTCGACTGGAGCAACGCGATGTCCGAAGAAATGCAGTGGAAGCGGCGTGACTGGATCAAGCAGGTGGGCGCCCTGGGCGCAGCCGCCGGTGCCGGGGGCTGGGCCTCGTGGGCGCAGGCTGCCGCCCCGCTCACCGTGGGCTTCATCTATGTGGGCGCCAAGGACGACTACGGCTACAACCAGGCCCATGCCGAAGCCGCCGCCGTGGTCAAGACCTGGCCGGGCATCAAGGTGGTGGAAGAAGAAAACGTGCCCGAGACCACCGCGGTGCAAAAGACCATGCAGGGCATGATCGTGCAGGACGGCGCCAAGCTGCTGTTCCCCACCTCCTTCGGCTACTTCGACCCGCATGTGCTGGCCATGGCCGCCAAGTTCCCGGACATCCGCTTCGCCCACTGCGGCGGCCTGTGGACCGAGGGCAAGCACCCGAAGAACGTGGGCAGCTTCTTCGGCTATATCGACGAGGCCCAGTACCTCAACGGCGTCATCGCCGGCCACATGAGCAAGAGCAAGAAACTCGGCTTCGTGGCGGCCAAGCCCATCCCGCAGGTGCTGCGCAACATCAACGCCTTCACGCTGGGCGCGCAGTCGGTTCACCCGGACATCACCTGCTCGGTGATCTTCACCGGCGACTGGTCCATGCCCGTCAAGGAGGCCGAGGCCACCAACAGCCTGGCCGACCAGGGCGTGGACGTGTTCACCATGCACGTCGATGGCCCCAAGGTGATCGTCGAGACCGCGGCCAAGCGCGGCAAGTTCGTCTGCGGCTACCACGCCTCGCAGGCCAAGCTGGCACCGCAGGCCTACCTGACCGGGGCCGAGTGGAACTGGGTCACACCCTACAAGCAGATCGTCGAGGCCGCCAAGAACGGCCAGCCGCACCCGAACTTCGTGCGCGGCGGCCTGAAGGAAGGCTTCGTCAAGTCCTCGCCCTATGGCGGCATGGTGCCGGAGGCCGCCCGCAAGCAGGCCGAAGGCATCCGCGCCGCGATGATGAAGGGCACCTTCGACATCTTCAAGGGCGAGCTCAAGGACAACACCGGCAAGGTCGTGATCCCCAAGGGCACGGTGCACAAGCAGACCGACGTGGCCCTGGAAGGCATGAACTACCTGGTGGCCGGCGTCATCGGCAAGGTCTGAGGCCCCGTCCCCCCTGAAGACGCCACGGAGAACGCCATGCCCGCTGCTGCCCCCCGGCCCTGGCACGTCGCCGCCGAGAACCTGCTCCTGCCCGTGCTGGCCCTGGCCGGTGCGCTGCTGCTGTTCGGCGGCTTCGTCTGGCTGGGCGGCACCAGCCCGGTCGAGACCTGGCAGCTGCTCTACGAGGGCGCCTTCGGCTCGGCCTTCTCCTGGCAGAACACCCTGCTGCGCGCCGCACCGCTGATGCTCACCGCCCTGGCCGTGGCCCTGCCGGCCCAGGCCGGGCTGACGGTGATCGGCGGCGAGGGCGCGCTGGCCCTGGGGGCCCTGGGCTGCGCCAGCCTGCCCTATCTTTTCACCCCGCCCGCCAACGGCCTGGGCATCGCGCTGGTGCTGGCCGCGGGCGCGGCGGCGGGGGCCGCCTGGGTGGCGCTGGCCGGCGCGCTGCGCCAGTACCGAGGCGTCAACGAGACCATCTCCAGCCTGCTGTTGGGCTACATCGCCATCGCGGTCTTCAAGCACCTGGTCGAAGGCCCGCTGCGGGACCCGGCCAGCCTGAACAAGCCCTCCACCCCGCCGCTGGCCGAGGCCCTGCGCATCGGCCCCATCATGGGCGAGGCCGCCTTCGACAGCTGGCTGGGCGATGTGCACTGGGGCCTGGTCATCGGCATGGTGCTGTGCTTGCTGGCCGGCCTGTGGCTGAGCTTCACCACCCACGGCTTTGCGGTGCGCGTGGTGGGGGGCAACGCCAAGGCCGCCCGCCTGGTCGGCCTGCCCAGCCACCGGCTGATCCTGGTGGCCTGTGCCGCGGGCGGCGCCTGTGCCGGCCTGGCCGGCGCCGTGGAGGTGGCGGCCGTGCAGGGCGCGGCCAATGCCTCGGTGCTCTCCGGCCTAGGCTACACCGGCATCCTCGTGGCCTTCGTGGCCCGACAGAACCCCTGGGCCATCCCGCCGGTGGCCGTGCTCTTCGGCGGCTTCGGCGCCGCCGGCAGCCTGCTGCAGCGCCGGCTGGACCTTCCCGACGCCTCGGTGCTGGTGCTGCAGGGCTTCGCCTTCGTGCTCATCCTGGCGGCCGAGGCGCTGCGCGGCCGCATCGCCGCCGGCCTGGCCAACGCGCTGTCCGTCCCCGCACCCGCCACCCCGGCCCTGAAGGAGACCACGCCATGAACGCCGACGCCTGGACCACCCTGCTGCTGGCCGTGCTGGGCGGCGCCATCCGCGTGGGCACGCCCTTTCTGTTCGTCAGCCTGGGTGAATGCCTGACCGAGAAGTCCGGCCGCATCAACCTGGGCCTGGAAGGCGTGCTGGTGCTCTCGGCCATGGCCGGCTTCGGCGGCGCCTACCTCAGCGGCAACGTCTGGCTGGGCGTGCTGGCGGCCGGTGCCAGCGGCGCGCTGCTGGCCACGCTGCACGGCCTGCTGTGTTCGCTGCCGCGGGTGTCGGACATCGCCACCGGCATTGCGCTGATGCTGCTGGGCACCGGCCTGGCCTTCTACTTCGGCAAGCCGCTCATCCAGCCGCAGGCGCCGCAGATCCCCGCGCTGGCGCTGGGCGCCTGGAGCGCCTCGCCCCAGGTGCAGACGGCCCTGTCCGTCAACGCCCTGTTTCCGCTGGGCGTGCTGCTGGCCGGGCTGATGGCCTGGGGCTTCACCCGCACCCGCTGGGGCCTGGTGGTGCGCATGGCGGGCGACTCCAGCGACGCCGCCCGCGCCCTGGGCTACTCGGTCCACGGCGTTCGCATCGCCGCCACCGCGGCCGGCGGCTTCATCGCCGGCCTGGGCGGGGCCTCGCTCTCGCTCTACTACCCCGGCAGCTGGAACGAAGGCCTGTCCAGCGGCCAGGGCCTGATCGCGGTGGCCCTGGTCATCTTCGCCCGCTGGAGCCCCTGGCGCTGCCTGGGCGCGGCCCTGCTGTTCGGCGGCGCCGGTGCCATCGGGCCGGCCCTGCAGTCGGTGGGCATCACCGCCGGCTACTACCTCTTCAACGCCGTGCCCTACGCGCTGACGCTGCTGATCCTGGTGCTCACCTGCTCGCCCCACCGCTCGCTCAAGGGCGCGCCGGTCGAACTGGCCGTCTCGCGCTGAACCTTCACCCCTTTGTCGGAGCCCGCCATGCCCACCCTTGCCTCCACCCCCTACGCCTGGCCCTACAACGGCGACCTGCGCCCGGCCAACACCGCCCTGGTCATCATCGACATGCAGACCGACTTCTGCGGCGTGGGGGGCTATGTGGACAAGATGGGCTACGACCTTTCGCTCACCCGCGCGCCGATCGAACCGCTCAAGCGCCTGCTGGCCGAGGCCCGCCGCGTGGGCATGCATGTCATCCACACCCGCGAGGGCCACCGGCCGGACCTCTCCGACCTGCCGGCCAACAAGCGCTGGCGCTCGCAGCAGATCGGCGCGGGCATCGGCGACATGGGCCCCTGCGGCCGCATCCTGGTGCGGGGCGAACCCGGCTGGGACATCATCCCCGAGCTCTACCCCATCGCCGGCGAGCCCATCATCGACAAGCCGGGCAAGGGCAGCTTCTGCGCCACCGACCTGGAGCTGATCCTGCGCGTGCGCGGCATCGAGAACCTGATCCTCACCGGCATCACCACCGATGTCTGCGTGCACACCACCATGCGCGAAGCCAACGACCGCGGCTTCGAGTGCGTGATGCTGACCGACTGCACCGGCGCCACCGACCCCGGCAACCATGCCGCCGCCTTCCAGATGATCCAGATGCAGGGCGGGGTGTTCGGCGCGGTGGCCGATTCGGCCGCCGTGCTCGAGGTCCTGCGCACCTTCTGACCCATCCCCGGAAGGGAGGCCCCCATGAACGCCGTCCAGCTCGACACCTACCGCCTGACCAAGCGCTTCGGCAGCTTCACCGCGCTGGGCGATGTCTCGCTCAGCGTGCGCCCCGGCACCGTGCACGCCCTGCTGGGCGAGAACGGCGCGGGCAAAAGCACCCTCGTCAAATGCGTGGTGGGCTACCACCCGCCCGACGAGGGGGCGGTGCTGGTGGGCGGACGCGAGCAGGCCATCGGCTCGCCCACCGTGGCGCGCGACCTGGGCATCGGCATGGTCTACCAGCACTTCACCGTGGTGCCGGGCATGACGGTGGCCGAAAACCTGCTGCTGGCCCGCGGCCGCCTGCCGGCCGTGGTGCCCTGGAAGCGGGTGCGCGCCGAGTTGGATGCTTTCCTGAAGACCACCCCCTTCCGGCTGGACCTGGACGCCACGCCCATGGACCTGTCGGCCGGCGAGAAGCAGAAGCTGGAGATCCTCAAGCAGCTCTTCCTGAAGCCGCGCCTGCTGATCCTGGACGAGCCCACCTCGGTGCTGACGCCGCAGGAGGCCGACGAGGTGCTGGGCGCCCTGCGCGAGCGCGCCCATGCGGGCGACTGCTCGGTGCTGATGATCACCCACAAGTTCCGCGAGGTGAGCGCCTATGCCGACGACGTGAGCGTGCTGCGCCGCGGCCGCCTGGTGCACACCGGCGCGGTGGCCGACACCACGCCCCAGGCCCTGGCCGAGGCCATGGTGGGCGGGGCCCAGGCCGGGGCCGAGGAGGCCCGCGAAGAGCTGGCCAGCAGCCCCGCCGCCGCGCTGGGGCCGCACACGCCCGGCGAGGTGCAGCTGGACATCCGCGGCCTGACCGTGCGCGGTGACCGCGGCGAGCCGGCCGTGCGCGACCTGAGCCTGGCGGTGCGCGCTGGCGAGATCGTCGGCGTGGCCGGGGTCTCGGGCAATGGCCAGCGCGAGCTGATGGAGGCCCTGGTCGGCCAGCGCGCCCGCGAGTCCGGCCAGGTGCAGGTGGCCGGACAGCCCTTTGCCGCCACCCGGGCCGAGAACCAGCGCCTGGGCGTGCGCGCCCTGCCGGAAGAACCGCTGCGCAATGCCTGCGTGGGCGCGCTCAGCGTGGCCGACAACATGGGCCTGCGCAACTTCGACCAGGCGCCCTTCGCCCGCGGCGGCTGGCGCCTGGGTGGCCGCCTGCGCGCCCAGGCCCGGGCCTGGATCGGCGAGTACGGCGTCAAGACACAGGGCGAGCGCGCGCCCATCCGCAGCCTGTCCGGCGGCAATGTGCAGCGCGCCGTGCTGGCCCGCGAACTGGCCGGCGAACCGCGCCTGCTGCTGGTCTCCAACCCGGTTTTCGGCCTGGACTTTGCCGCCGTGGCCGACATCCACGCCCGGCTGCGCGCGGCCCGCGCCCGCGGCTGCGCGGTGCTGCTGGTCAGCGAAGACCTGGACGAGCTGCTGGCCCTGGCCGACCGCATCGTCGTGATGAGCGAGGGCCGGATCGTGCTGGACCTGCCCGCCGATCAGGCCGACCGCCAGGCCCTGGGCGCCCACATGGGGGGCGGCCATGGCGATCACAGCGCCCACATGGGCGGCGGCCACGGCGCCCACCCCACCTCTGCCGCACTGGAGGCCGCATGAAACCGCCCCCCCGCACCCTGGACGCCAACCCCTTCGCCTACCGCTACGAGCTGCCCCACACCGCGCTGGTCATCATCGACATGCAGCGCGACTTTGTGGAACCCGGCGGCTTCGGCGAAAGCCTGGGCAACGACGTGACGAAGCTGCAGTCCATCATCCCCACCTGCCAGGCGGTGCTGTCGGCCTGGCGCCAGGCCGGCGGCCTGGTGGTGCACACCCGCGAAGCGCACGCCCCCGACCTGTCGGACTGCCCGCCGGCCAAGCGCCTGCGCGGCGAGCCCCGGCTGCGCATCGGCGACGACGGGCCCATGGGCCGCATCCTGATCGCCGGCGAACCCGGCAACCAGATCGTGCCGCAGCTGGCCCCGCGGGTGGGCGAGTTCGTGATCGACAAGCCGGGCAAGGGCGCCTTCTACGCCACGCCGCTGCACGCCCTGCTGCAGGGCCGCGGCATCACCCACCTGGTCTTCATGGGCGTGACCACCGAGGTCTGCGTGCAGACCTCGATGCGCGAGGCCAACGACCGCGGCTACGACTGCCTGCTGGTCGAGGACGGCACCGCCAGCTACTTCCCCGAATTCAAGCAGGCCACCCTGGACATGGTCCGCGCCCAGGGTGCCATCGTCGGCTGGACCAGTCCCGCCGCCCCCCTGATCGAAAGCCTCTACGCATGAACACCCCCGTCACCCTGGCCGACTGGCGCGCCGCCTATGCGGCCGGTGCCCGGCCTGCCGCCCTGCTGGGCGCGCTGCTGGCCCGCATGGCGCCCGAGGACCCGGCCTGGATCGCCCGGCTGGACGCGGCCGGCCTGGCCGCCGAGCTGGCCCGGCTGGAGAGCCTGGATCCGGCGCAGGCGCCGCTCTGGGGCATTCCCTTCGCCGTGAAGGACAACATCGACGCCGCAGGCTGGCCCACCACAGCCGCCTGCCCGACCTTCGCCCACACCGCCGAGGCCGACGCCACCGTGGTGGCCCGGCTGCGCGCGGCCGGCGCAGTGCTGGTGGGCAAGACCAACCTCGACCAGTTCGCCACCGGCCTGGTGGGCACCCGCTCGCCCTATGGCGAGGTGCCCAACACCTTCGATGCCGCCTACGTGAGCGGCGGCTCCAGCTCGGGCTCGGCCTCGGTCGTCGCGCGCGGCCTGGTGCCCTTCGCCCTGGGCACCGACACCGCCGGCTCGGGCCGGGTGCCCGCCGGCTTCAACCAGCTCATCGGCCTCAAGCCCACGCCGCACCGCCTGGGCATGCAGGGCGTGGTGCCGGCCTGCCGCACGCTGGATGTGGTCAACGTCTTCGCCCTGACGCTGGGCGACGCGGCCGAAGCCGCCGCGGTCATCGACGGGCCGGACGCCGGCTCGCCTCTGCCCCACCCGGTGCTGCAGCCGGCCTGGCTGCCCCAGCGGCCGCGCATCGGCATCCCCGCCGTGCCCGAGCTGGACGCCGCCCTGGGCTACCCCGCCCCCTGGGCCGCCGCGCTGGCCCGCGCCCGCGCCCTGGGCGCCGAGCTGGTGCCGGTGGACTTCGGCCCGCTCTTCGCGGTGGCCAGCCTGCTCTACGACGGCCCCTGGGTGGCCGAGCGCTACGCCGCCATCCGCGCCCTGATGGACGAACAGCCCGAGGCCCTGGACCCGGTGGTGCGCGAGGTCATCAGCCAGGCCCGCCGCTTCGACGCCGCCCAGGCCTTCGACGCCCGCTACCGGCTCGACGCCCTGGCCCGCGCCGTGGCCCCGATGTGGGACGGACTGGACGCCCTGCTGGTGCCCACCGCCCCTACCCACCCGACACGGGCCCAGGTGGCGGCCGAGCCCATCGCCCGCAACAGCGCGCTGGGCCGCTACACCAACTTCGTCAACCTGCTGGGCTGGTCGGCCCTGGCCCTGCCCAGCGGCTTCACGGCCGCCGGCCTGCCCTTCGGCATCACGCTGATCGGCCCGGGCGGCGCCGATGCGGCCCTGGCCCAGTGGGGCCAGCGCTGGGAAGCCGCCCGCCTGGCCGAGCCCGGGGCCTTCCTGGGTGCCCACCTGCGTCCCCCGCGCGAAGACGACCACGCCCTGCGTCGCCACCCGGCCGCGGCCCCCAGCCTGGTGCTGGCGGTGGTGGGTGCCCATCTGCAAGGCCTGCCGCTGCACGGGCAACTGGTGGAGCGGGGCTGCCGCCTGCTGGCCCGCACCAGCACCGCGCCGGCCTACCGGCTGCATGCCCTGCCGGGCACCGTGCCGCCCAAGCCCGGCCTGGCCCGCGTGACGCCCGACGAAACCGGCCACACCATCGAGGTGGAGGTCTACGAGATGCCGCTGGACCGCGTGGGCTCCTTCCTGGCCCTGATCCCGCCGCCGCTGGGCCTGGGCTCGGTGGAGCTGCTGGACGGCAGCTGGGTCAAGGGCTTCATCTGCGAAGGCGCGGCCCTGGCCGGCGCACCCGACATCAGCGCCCACGGCGGCTGGCGCGCGTATCTGGCCAGCCAGCGCTGACCCGCACCGAGACCGACCATGACCCTGCCGACCGAACAGATCGACCTGCCCGAGGTGCTGCGCGAGGTGGAAGCCGCCTTCCATGCCTACGAGGCCGCGCTGATGGGCAACGATGTCGAGGCCCTCAACGCCTTCTTCTGGGCCGACCCGCGCACCACCCGCTACGGCATCGCCGACCGGCAGTGGGGCCACGCCGAGCTGGTGGCCTACCGCCAGGCCACGCCGGCCCCCAGCTTCACCCGCCGGCTGGAACACCTGCGCATCCACGCCTTCGGGCCCGACCATGCGGTGGCCCAGGTGGAGTTCGTGCGCAGCGACACCGCGCTGCGCGGCTTCCAGACCCAGACCTGGGTGCGGCTGTCCGAGGGCTGGCGCATCGTCAGCGCCCACGTCAGCATGATCCCCTGGCCCGCAGACTGAGCGGCAGACTGCCCCCGTATGATGACCCTCCGATGAAGCCGCGCCTGCCGTTCGCCCCTGCCTCCGCCCTCGGCCCTGCGGCCCCCGCCCCGGCCGATGCGGCCCCCACCCTGGCCGACCAGGCCTACGACCGCATCAAGGGCCTGATCTTCGACTTCAGCCTGATGCCGGGCGACCGCTTCAGCGAGACCGAGCTGGCCGAGCATGTGCAGGTCAGCCGCACCCCCTTGCGCCAGGCCCTGCAGCGGCTGCAGCGCGAGGGCTTTCTGCAGGTCTTTCCCAAGCTGGGCTGGCAGGTGGCGCCGCTGGACTTCGACAAGTTCGACGAGCTCTACGACCTGCGCATCCTGCTCGAATGCCATGCGGTGGGTCGTCTGTGCGAAAGCGTGGACCGGGCCGGCCTGGCGGCCCTGAGCGCCCTGTGGGAGGTGGCGCCCGACCAGCGCCTGGACACCCCGGCCGCAGTGCGCGACCTGGACGAGGCCTTCCACCGCAGCCTGGTCGAAGGCAGCGGCAACCACGAGATGATGCGCGTTCATGCCGAGATCACCGACCGCATCCGCATCATCCGGCGGCTGGACTTCACCAAGCCGCCGCGGGTGGAGGCCACCTACGACGAGCATGGCGCCATCCTGCGCGCCATCACCCGGCGCCGCGCCGCCGAAGCCCAGCGCCTGCTGCGCGCCCACATCGAGCAGAGCAAGCTCGAGGTGCGGCACATCACGCTGGACATGCTCTACCGCGCCCGGCAGATCGGCTGAACCCTGGCTTGCGCGGCGAGAGTGTGCCTGGCTGACCACAGCCCTGTCCTCGATTCGGGGGACCGGCCGCAGGACGCGGCGCAAAACCGCCTGTTTGCAGTAAGTTACGCCTGACAGGTCGCCTGGGCAGCCGTTGGGAGGCTCTGCCGCAGCCGGCATCAGGACGAACAGGTGATTTCGCAGGACACACAAGAAGAAGGTGGCAGCTGGCTGGCGGCCGGAGGGCTGGAAGGCACCCGGTCTCACCGCGCATTCCTGCATCTGTTCTGGGGCGGCAGCTTCGCCCTGTTCCTGATGCTCCAGGGCTATGCCCTGTGGGCGGGCGACAACCCGCCGATGCGCCTGGTCTTCAACGCGGTCTTCCTGGCCTGCGCGCTGGGTGCCCTGGTGCTGCTGCAGCGCGGGCAGATCCGGCAGGTGACCCTGCTGACCGGCTACCTGCCGCCGGCCCTGCTGATGCTGGTGATCTATACCGCGCGCTCGATCTACATCCCCGCGGTGGCCGCGCTGCCACCCATGGTGGTGGTGACGGCCTGGCTGCTGGGGCGGCGGGCCGCGGTGTGGGTCACCGTGGCCGCCGTGCTGGAGGTGATGGGCGTGGGCCTGTACCTGCACCTGGGCGGCCAGCCCCGCATGCCGCCGCCGGAACCCCTGCAGTACGGCATCACCCTGCTGGTCTACCTACTGATCAGCCTCTCGATCGGGCTGCTGTCCGAATCGAGCCACCGCGAACAGATCCGCATCGCGCAGGAGCATGCTTTCGTCGACGGGCTCACCGGCCTGGCCAACCGCCGGCTGTTCCTGGACCGCCTGGGCCAGGCCCTGCAGGACAGCCAGAACCACCAGCGCCATGGCGCGCTGCTGCTCATCGACGTGGACCAGTTCCACCGCTTCGGCGCGGCCTTCGGTGCCCGCCTGGGCAACTCGCTGCTGATGACCGTGGCCGAGCGCCTGCGCCAGCGGGTGGGCCCGGACATGACCCTCGCCCGGCTGGGCGCCGACGTGTTCGGCGTGCTGGTCACCGGCCGTGCCCACGGCGGCGAACTGCTGCTGGAGGTGACCCGGCTGGCCGACCAGATCACCCGTGCGATGGCCCAGCCCATCCAGCTGGAAGGTCAGCTGCAGTCGCACTCCGTCACGGTGGGCATCAGCGCCTTCGACGGCCCCGGCAGCGCGGGCGACCAGTTGCACCAGGCCGAGCAGGCGGTGGCCCAGGGCAAGGCCCAGGGTCGCGGCACCGTGCATTTCTTCGACCCCAGCCTGGCGGAAGCGGCCCAGCAGCGGGCCCGGCTGGAGGCCGACCTGCGGCTGGCCCTGCAGCAGGGCCAGCTGCTGCTGCACTACCAGCCCCAGATCCGCGATGGCCAACCCTCCGGTGCCGAGGCCCTGGTGCGCTGGCAGCACCCCGAGCGGGGCCTGATCCCGCCGGGCGAGTTCATCCCGGTGGCGGAGACCAGCGGCCTGATCCTGCCGCTGGGGCAGTGGGTGCTGGAACAGGCCTGTGCCGTGCTGGCCCAATGGCAGCGGGACCCGCTGCTGCAGGCCATGACCCTGTCAGTCAATGTCAGTGCCCACCAGGTCCAGCAGCCGGGCTTCGTGCTGCACCTCAGGCAGCTGCTCGAGCGCAGCGGCTGCAACCCGCAGCGCCTGAAGCTGGAACTGACCGAAAGCGCCTTCATCGGCGACGAACAGACCGCCATCCGCGCCATGACGGCCCTGCGGGCCCTGGGCATCCGCTTCTCGCTGGACGACTTCGGCACGGGCTACTCCTCGCTCAGCCACCTCAAAAAGCTGCCGCTGGACCAGATCAAAATCGACCAGTCCTTCGTGCGTGACCTGCTGGACGACCCGGACGACGCGGCCATCACCCAGGTCATCACCCAGCTGGCGCGCAACTTCGGCATGGAGGTCATCGCCGAAGGGGTGGAGCTGCCCGAGCAGAAGGCCTTTCTGGAAGGGGTGGGCTGCCACGCCTTCCAGGGCTACCTCTTCGCCCGCCCGGTCAGCCTGTCGGACTTCGAGGCCTTCTGCCATGCGCATCTGGCGGCATCGGCCACCCACGCGCTGAAGCCTCGGGCATGATGTCGGCGCCATTCCTCTCCCGCTCACGCCGCCATGTCCCGCGTCACCATCCAGCTGCCTGAACGCCTGCCCTTTCGCACCGAGCTGCCGCTGCTGATCTCGCAGATCAACCACGCCGGCCACCTGGACAACGCCCAGGTGCTGGTGCTGGTCAGCGAGGCCCGCCAGCGCTTCCTGCGCTGGATGGGCTACCGCTCCGAAACCGACATCGAGGGCCTGGGCATCATCCTGGCCGACAACGCGGTGCAGTACCGCAGCGAATCCTTCTACGGCGAGGTCATGGTCATCGAGATGGCCGCCGACGACTTCAGCCGGCGCGGCTGCGACTTCGTCTGGCGCATGACCGAGAAGCTCTCCGGGCGCGAAGTGGCCCTGGGCAAATCGGGCGTGGTCTTCTTCAATTACGACACGCGCCAGGTGGCCGAGGTGCCGGCGAGCTTCCGCAGCCGCTGGCCCTGAGCCCCCTCGGGCCGGGGCACGCCCCGGAAAATCGGACTGTTCCGACAGACACGCGCGCAGGTGACCGGCAGCATGGGAGGTCAAGGAGACCCCCTGCATGAATGACTGGATCACCCTCTTCACCCGCAATGACATCGAACATCTCGCCGTGGCCCTGGGCGTGTTCGCCGTGGCCTTCCTGCTGCTCACCAGCGTGCGCAGTGTGGTGGTCAACCGCCTGGCGAAGTTCGCCCCGCTGACCGACAACCACTGGGACGACACCCTGCTGGAGGTGGCCCGAGCCACCCGGCGCTTCGCCCTGCTGGCCCTGTCGCTGATGTTCGGGCTGCGGATGCTGGAGGTGCCCGACCGGCTGGACCGGCTGCTGGACAAGGGCATGGTGCTGGTGTTCATCCTGCAGGTGGGCCTGTGGGTGCAGGCCGCCCTGCAGGCCTGGCTGCTGCGGCGCCAGAAGAGCAGCCAGGAGAACAACAACGCCCAGCTGCAGACCAACCTCAGCATGATGCGCTGGGGCATGCAGCTGGTGCTGTGGACCGTGGTGACGCTGATGGTGCTGGACAACCTCGGCTTCAACATCACCACCCTGGTCGCCTCGCTGGGCATCGGCGGCGTGGCCGTGGCCCTGGCGGTGCAGAACATCCTGGGCGACCTGTTCGCCTCGCTCTCCATCTCGCTGGACAAGCCCTTCCTGGTTGGCGACTTCATCGTCGTGGACAACCTCTCGGGCACCGTCAAGCACGTGGGCCTGAAGACCACCCGCATCCAGAGCATCACCGGCGAAGAGGTGGTGGTGGCCAACAACGACCTGCTCAAGAGCCGCATCCGCAACTACAAGCGCATGCAGGAGCGGCGCATCGTCTTCCGCTTCGGCCTGACCTACGACACCCCCACCGAGACCCTGCGCCAGGTGCCCGACAAGGTGAAGGCCATCATCGACGGCCTGGACAACGCCCGCTTCGACCGCGCCCACTTCGCCGCCCTGGGCGAAAGCAGCCTGGACTTCGAGGTCGTCTACTACATGACAGTGGCGGACTACGGCCCCTACATGGACACCCAGCAGCAGATCAACCTGGCCCTGATGGACATGGCCCAGGCGCTGGGCACCGGCTTCGCCTTCCCCACCCGCACCCTGCACCTGGCCCTGCCCGAAGGCCAGAGCCTGGCGCTGGCCCCAGCGGCCGCTGACTGACACGCCGGGCTCGCGCCTTCCTACACGGACACCTCTCCTGGGCCGATGGCCCGGGGCCACCGTGCTGCCTACAGTGAACCCATCGCCGGTCCGGACGGGGCCGCGAACCCATGGAAGACACCGTCTTCTTCCCACAGAGAGGAGTTCACCATGCTGCACTACACCGTCGTCTTTCTCGTGATCGCCCTGATCGCCGCCTTGCTGGGCTTCGGCGGCATCGCCGCCGGCGCGGCAGGCATCGCCAAGATCCTGTTCCTGGTCTTTCTGCTCATGGCGGTCGCGTCCTTCGTGGCCGGCCTGCTGCGCAAGCGCTGAGCCCGGTCTTTCACCCCCCATCGACAGGAGATGAACATGCACAGCCCCCTGAACCGCCCCCCCCTGCGAACCCTGGCCCTGGCCGGCCTGTGTGCCTGGGGCCTGACCCTGGCCGCCTGCTCCCAACGCGAGCAGGAGCACACCGCCGGCGACAAGGTCGATGCGGCCATCGCCCAGGCCGACGCCAAGATCGACGCCGCCCAGGCCCGCGCCTCCCAGGAACTGAACCAGGCGCGTGACGCCAGCGCCGAGGCCGCCGCCGAGGTCGGCGACCGCTTCGAACGCACCGCCAAGAAGATGGCCAACGCGGTGGATGACGCCGCCATCACCACCGCGGTCAACGCCAAGCTGGCCCAGGACCCCAAGCTCAACGTACTGAAGGTCAACGTGGACACCCGCAACGGCCATGTGCTGCTCAAGGGCGAGGCGCCGGATGACCAATCGCGCGCTCGCGCCACCCAGCTGGCCATGCAGGTCGATGGCGTGCGCGGGGTGGAAAACCAGATGGAAGTGCGCGGCTGAGTCAGCTCCCGGGCGCGGTCAAGTCGGCCAGATCCTGCGGCGTGTCCACATCCAGCAGGCAGCCCGGGTCGTCCACGTCGATGCGCGTGATCTGCCCGGCCTGCCGACGCAGCAGGGCCCGGGCGCCCTCGTCGCCGCCCAGGTGGGCCAGCTGGGGCCCCCAGTGCCGGCCAAAGCCCACCGGATGCCCCCGGCGCCCCTGGTGAAAGGGCGCCGCCAGCGCGTCGTCGTGGGCCAGCGCCGACGCCACCCGGCGCACCGTGGCCTCGGCCACGCAGGGCATGTCACCCAGGGCGACCACCCAGCCCGGGGCCTGGGCGTGGGCCTGAACGGCCGCCGCCAGCGCCGCGCCCATGCCTTCCACCGCCGCCGCGCTGCTCAGCAGCGCGATGCCGGTGCCCGCCAGGGCGGACTGCAGCGCCTGCTGGCCGGGCCGCAGCACCGCCACCGCCCGGCCCAGTGGACCCAGTGCGGCCACCAGCGTGCGGGCGCTGGCCACCGCCACCGGCGTGCCATCGGCCAGCGGCGCCAGCAGCTTGTCCCCCCCGAAGCGCCGGCCGAAGCCCGCGCACAGCAGGATGCCGACCGGGCCTCGCTGCGCGCCAGGGCTCTGCATGGCCGCGCTCAGGCCATCTTCGTCAGCTGATCCCGCACCGGCAGCTGCCGGATGCGCCGCCCGGTGGCCGCGAAGATGGCATTGCACAGGGCCGGCGCCACCGGCGGCAGCGGCGGCTCGCCCACGCCGCCGGGCGGCAGGGCCGTGTCGTTGTTGACCAGGTGGGTGCGGATGGTGCGTGGCGACTGGGCGTGGCGCAGCACCTCGTAGTCGTGGAAGTTGCTCTGCTTGACGTGGCCGTTCTCGAAGCTGATCTCGCCGGTCAGCGCCAGGCCAATGCCCATCACCGCCGCACCTTCCATCTGCGCACGGATGCGCTCGGGGTTGATCTGCGGGCCGCAGTCGATGCCCATGTCCACCGCCACGATCTGCAGCGCGCCCTTGGCGTCCACCGCCACCTCCACCACCGTGGCGGTGTAGCTCATGAAGCTGTACGCGAAGGCCAGGCCCAGGCCGTGGCCCTTGGGCAGCTTGCGGCCCCAGCGGGCGCCCTGCGTCACCGCCTCGATCACGCCGCGCAGGCGCCCGGTGTCCACCGGGTAGCGCTCGGGCGATTCGCCGTAGTTCCAGTGGTCGCCCAGTGCGGCTGGTGCGATCTGGCGCGGCGGGCCGATCAGCTCCAGCGCGTAGTCCTTCGGGTCGCGGCCGGCGCGGTGGGCCAGTTCGCTCAGGAAGCATTGCACCGCAAAGGCGTGCGGGATGTTGGACACCGAGCGGAACCAGCCGATGCGGGCCATGGCCTCGGCCTCGCCCACCTCGATGCGCACGTTCGGAATGGCATAGGGCACGTTGATGGCCGTCATGCCGATCTCGAACTCGGCCTCGGTCTTCACACCCGGGGCGAACAGCGAGGCGATGGACGGCGCCACCGAGCGGTGCAGCCAGGTCTCGGGCCGGCCATCGGGGCGCAGCACCGCCTCCAGCCGCTCCACCGACACGGTGTGCAGGTAGTCGTGGCGGATGTCGTCGTCGCGCGTCCACACCACCTTCACCGGCGTGCCGGGCATGGTCTTGGCGATCAGCGCCGCCTCCACCACGTAGTCGGGCTTGGACTTGCGGCCGAAGCCGCCGCCCAGCAGCGCCTGGTGCACCGTCACCTGCTCGGGCTTCAGGCCCAGCGCGCCGGCCACGCCTTCCACCGCGGCCTGCGGGGCCTGGCAGGAGGTCCAGACCTCGCAGCGCCCTTCGGTCACCAGGGCCGTGGCGGCCGGCGGCTCCATGCTGGCGTGGGCCAGGTGCGGCAGGTAGTACTCGGCCACCAGCTTCTGCGCCGGCGCGGCCTGGGCCAGCGAGGCCAGTGCGTCGCCGTCGCTGCGCACCGCCTTGCCCGGCGCGCGGGCGCTGGCCTCCAGGGCCTGGCGGTAGCGGGCGGAGTCGTAGGCGCCGTTGGGGCCGTCGTCCCAGCCGATCTTCAGCGCCGCGCGGCCCTGCATCGCCGCCCAGGTGTTGCGGGCCACCACGGCCACGCCGCCCAGGGGCTGGAAGGCCGGCACGCCCTTGAACGGCGGGATGTCGACGATCTTCTGTACCCCGGCCACCTGCAGCGCCGCGGCGCTGTCCACCGCCTTGACCTTGCCGCCCACCACCGGCGGGCGGGCCACCACGGCATACACCATGCCGGGCAGGTGAATGTCCTGGCCATAGACGGCGCGGCCCTGGCCGATGTCCGCCAGGTCCACCGGCCGCACCTGGCCCTTGCCGATGTAGCGGAACTCGGCCGTGGTCTTCAGGCGCAGGGCGCTGCCGGCCGGCACCGGCTGGCGGGCCGCCGCCTCGGCCAGCGCGCCATAGCCCAGGCGGCGGCCGCTGGCGCTGTGCAGCACCTCGTGGCGCGCGGCCTTCACCTCGCCCACCGGCACGCCCCACTGGGCGGCAGCGGCGGCCTCCAGCATCTGCCGGGCGGCAGCGCCCACGCGGCGCATGGGCTGGTAGAAGTGGCGGATGCTGCGCGAGCCGTCGGTGTTCTGGTTGCCGTAGCGGGCCTCGTCGGCATCGGCCTGCACCACCTTGACCTGGGCCCAGTCGGCTTCCAGCTCGTCGGCCACCACCATGGGCAGGCTGGTGCGCGCCCCGGTGCCCATCTCGGCCCGGTGGGCGATGATCTGCACTCGGCCATCCGCCCCGATGCTGACGAAGACCCGCGGGTCGTCCACCGTGCCGCCGGGCATGGCGTCGCCACCGTACTTCTTGGCTTCGGTGGCGGCGTGCACCACGCCGTCCAGCCCCACCGACAGCACCAGGCCGCCGCCGGCGGCCTTCAGCAGCGCGCGGCGCGAAAGTGTCAGGTTGGCGGTGTTCATCACTTCGCTCCTTGAAGACGGCTGGCCGCCAGCTGGATGGCCGCACGGATGCGGGGATAGGTGCCGCAGCGGCAGATGTTGCCGTTCATCGCCTCGTCGATCTGGCGCTCCGAGGGCTTGGGCTGCTGCTTGAGCAGGGCCACCGCCGACATGATCTGACCGGCCTGGCAGTAGCCGCACTGGGCCACGCCCAGCTCCACCCAGGCCTGCTGCACCACGCGGCCCACGCGGTCGTCGGCCATGGCGTCGATGGTGCTGACCGCCTGGTCACCCACCGCGGCGATGGGCGTCACGCAGGCGCGCGTGGGCCGGCCGTCGATGTGCACGGTGCAGGCGCCGCACAAGGCCATGCCGCAGCCGAACTTGGTGCCGGTCATGCCCAGCTCGTCGCGCAGCACCCACAGCAGCGGGGTTTCGGGCGGGGTGTCCACCGCCACGGGGCGGCCGTTGATCTTCAGGGTGGTCATGGGTGCGTCACCGCTTGAGTGGAAGGTTGTGAGGGGGCAGAAGAAGGCGCAGAGGCCGGGGCCACACCGTTCTTGGTGGCCACCACCTCCGCCAGGATGGACAGGGCGATCTCGGCCGGCGTCTTGCTGCCGATGGGCAGGCCGGCCGGGCCGCGCAGGCGGTCGAGCTGGGCGTCGCTCAGGTCGAAGTGCTCGCGCAGGCGCTGGCGCCGGGTGGCGCTGTTGCGCCGCGAGCCGATGGCGCCGACGTAGAAGGCCTCGGTCTGCAGCGCGTCGATCAGGGCCAGGTCATCCAGCTTGGGGTCGTGGCTGACGGCCACCACCGCGGTGCGGCGGTCCGGCCGCAGGCGCTGCACCAGGTCGTCGGGCATCTCGCGGCTGAAGCCGATGCCGGGCTCGGCCCAGTCGGCCTGCTCGGGCCGCGGGTCGCACACGGTCACGTCAAAGCCCATGCCGCGCGCCATGCCGGCCAGGTAGCGCGACAGATCCCCCGCCCCGATCAGCAGCAGCCGCGCCTGCGGCCCCAGCTGGCTGACGAAGTGGTGTTCATCCGCCCAATGGGGCACGGCGTCATGCGCGCCGGGCGCCAGCGTGACGGCCCCGCTGCGCAGGTCCAGCGTGCGCTGCAGGCTCTGGCGCCGTTCCAGCGCGGCCAGGGTCTCGGCCAGGCGGCTGTGGGTCGACAGGGGCTCCAACATCAGCTCCAGCGTGCCGCCGCAGGGCAGGCCGAAACGGTGGGCCTGCTCGGTCGTCACACCGTAGCGCACCAGGCGCGGGCGGTCGGTGGCAGCGTCCAGGCCGATGTCGCCCTGGCGCAGGCGGTGCACCAGGTCGTCCTCCACGCAGCCGCCGGAGACCGAACCGACCGTGAGGCCGTCCTCGCGCAGTGCCATCAGCGAGCCCGGCGGCCGGGGCGACGAGCCCCAGGTGCGGGCCACGGTGACCAGCAGCACGCGCTGCCCCTGGGCCTGCCATTGCAGGCTCTGGCGCAGCACCTGTGCGTCCAAAGGTTCCATGGTCTGCGTCCTTCCCTGTGCGTTCATGTGGCCCTGGCCACCCAGCGTCGGGCGGCAGGAAGGCGGAACGTTAAGGCGCCAGGCTGGCCCTGTGTAGTCGGGTCAGACCTCTAGACCCCATGAGGCCGACTCATGAATTCGTCAGGACTTTCCTGCTGCGCGTGCTGCCCTTGACCGGCGCCTCGCCCAGGGCCGGGCGGCGGTAGCGCAGCGCCTCCACCACCAGCTGCAGCGCGCGCGAGGACTGGCGCCGACTGGGGTAGTACAGGTGCAGGCCGGGGAAGGCCGGGCACCAGTCCTCCATCACCCGCACCAGGTTGCCCTGGGCCACATGCGGAGCCACCAGATCGTCGGGCACGAAGGCCAGACCCAGGCCCGACAGCGCGGCGTTGACCATCTGGTACACGCCGTTGAACACCACCTGGCCGGACACCCGGGCCTGCAGCTTCTGCCGGCCCTTTTCCAGCTCCCACGCATAGAGCCCGCCCTTGGTGGGCAGGCGCAGCGTGATGCACTGCTGGCTCGTCAGGTCCTGCGGGGTGCGCGGCACCGGGTGGCGGGTGAAGTAGGCCGGGCTGGCCACCATGGCCATCTGCATCGGCGCGTCCACCGGCACGGCGATCATGTCCTTCTCCACCTGGTCGCCATGGCGCACGCCGATGTCGAAGCCATCGGCCACGATGTCGGTCAGCCGGTAGTCCACGCTGACCTCCACCTGGATGTCCGGGTACTGCAGCAGCAGCGGCGCCAGGCGCGGCCAGATGACATGGTCCACCGCGAAGTCGATGGCGGTGATGCGCACCGTGCCGGCGGGCTGGTCGCGCATCTCCTTCAGGGCCCGCAGCTCGGCCTCGATCTCGTCCAGCCGCGGCCCCACCGTCTGCAGCAGGCGCTCGCCCGCCTCCGTGGGCGCCACGCTGCGCGTGGTGCGGGTGAGCAGGCGCAGGCCCATGCGCGCTTCCATGGCCCGCAGCGTGTGGCTGAGCGCCGATTGGGACACGCCCAGCTTGGCAGCGGCCCGGGTGAAGCTGCGCTCGCGCGCCACCGCCAGAAAGGCCATCAGGTCGCCGATGTCGTTGTCCCTTGCCACTGATGATCCTCCCTCATGAGTAGAGCCGGATTGTTTCATCCGGGCCCCACCCACGCACGCAGCAGGGCTGATGCGAACTCATGAATCCAATCGATAAGGGCAAGCAAGATTGATGAGCTAGTCAGCATCAATGCTCCTGCCAACAATGGCACCCCATGGCTTCCACCGCGCTGTCGCCCTCTTCATCGGCCCTGCCCGACACTCCCCCGGCCCACTGGGGCGCCGTGCTGGCTTTGTCGCTGGGCGGCTTCGCGCTGCTGACCAGCCTGCTCGTGGCGCCGCTCACCACGGGGTGGAACCGCAAGACCCTGTTGATCGGGCTGACGGGGCTGATGGTCGTCTCCGGCACGGTGGTGGCGCTGGCGCCGAGCGCCGGCGTGTTCATGGCCGGCCGTGCGCTGATCGGCGTGGCCATCGGCGGCTTCTGGTCCATGTCGGGCGCCACCGCCGTGCTGCTGGTGCTGTGGGGCCTCGTCGGCGCCGCGGCAGCCGTGCTGGTGCTGGCGTCACTGCTGGCGGCGCAGGCCGGGCGCGCGCCCGCCCCATCCCCCCGCTCTCTTCACTGACAGGAGTTCCTCATGGACACCCTTTCCGCCCCCCCGGCCGCCGAGCCCGCGACCGTTCAGGTCATTCCCGTGGGCAGCCAGGCTTCCTACCCCGGCCCGGCCGACTGGTTCACCGGCACGGTCCGCGTGGACCCGCTGTTCGCGGCCGCCCCGCCAGCCCGCACCTCCGGCGGCCTGGTCACCTTCGAGCCCGGCGCCCGAACGGCTTGGCACACCCACCCGCTGGGGCAGACGCTCATCGTCACCGCGGGCCGCGGCCGGGTGCAGCAATGGGGCGGGCCGGTGCAGGACATCCGCCCCGGCGACGTGGTCACCATTCCTCCGGGGGTGAAGCACTGGCATGGCGCGGCCCCTGCCACCGCCATGAGCCACATTGCCCTGCAGGAAGCGCTGGACGGCCAGGTGGTGACTTGGCTGGAGCCGGTGGCGCCGGACCAAGACAGCGCGCGCTGACCCGCGCACACCCTCAGGTGCGCGTGATGGACAGCCCGCCATCCACCAGCGACGCCGTGCCCGTCACGAAGGACGCATCGTCCGAGGCCAGGTAGAGCACCGAGCGGGCGATCTCTTCGGGCTGGGCCACGCGCTTGAGGGCGTGCAGGCCGGTGATGAAGGTCTGCGCCTCGGCGCTGTCGTTCTTGCTGCGGTACATGTCGGTGTCCACCGCGCCGGGCAGCACGGCATTCACCCGCACCTGCTGCGGGCCATATTCGGCCGCCAGCGCCTGGGTCAGGCCGATCAGGCCCGACTTGCTGGCCGCATAGGCCGTGGTGCCCGGAAAGGCCACCGTGTAGCCCACGAAGGTGGAGGTGAAGATGACCGAGCCGCCGCCGTTCTTCAGCATCTGCGCGATCTGGTGCTTGGCGCCCAGGAAGGCGCCGGTGAGGTTGATGGCCAGCGTGTCGGCCCAGCCGGCTTCGGACACCTCGATGCTGGGCCCGCCCTCGCCCAGCGTGCCGGCGTTGTTGAAGGCCACGTCCAGCCGGCCGTAGCGCTGCACGGCCAGCGCCACCAGCGCCTGGGCGTAGGCCTCGGAGCGCACATCGCCCGCCAGCGCCACCGCGCTGCCGCCGGCAGCGGCAATCTCGGCCACCAGTTCATCCAGCTCGGCGGCGCGGCGCGCGCCCACCACCACCCGGGCCCCTTCGGCCGCAAACAGGCGCGCCGTGGCCCGCCCAATGCCGGAACTGGCGCCCGTCACCAGGGCCACCTTGCCGTTCAGTCTTCCGCTCATGCTGTTCTCCTTCGTCTGACAGTTGCAGACCGTTGGGTTGCGCCTTCAATGGCGATGACGCAGTCTGTTCCTGCAGCAACCGCGAGAGAAGCCAGCCAGCCGCGGATCAACTTTCCGCAAAAGCAGAACAATCCGACCGAGCGCCGTCCGTAAACTGCCAGCCACCGGGCCACCCCAGCGCCCGCCGGAAGGGCCCGCCATGCTCAAGCTCGAGGACATTGCCAGCTTCGTCGCCGTGGCGGAGGTGGGCTCCATCAGCGCCGCCGCGCGGCGCGGGGGCTGGTCCAAATCGGTCGTCAGCAGCCGGCTGGCCGCGCTGGAAGAAGACCTGGGCGCCCGCCTCTTCCACCGCACCACCCGGCGCCTGAGCCTGACCGAGGACGGCGCCGCCTTTCTGGTGCGGGCGCGGCGCCTGGTGCAGGACGTGGACGAGGCCGTGGCCGACATGGCCGAGCGCCGCGGCGAGCTGGCCGGGCCCATGCGGCTGTCCGCCCCCGTCACCTTCGGGCGAACGCACCTGGGGCCGGCGCTCTACCCCTTTCTGGCCCGCCACCCCGCCATTGCGCTGACGCTGGAACTGGACGACCGCCGGGTGGACGCCATGGCCGAAGGCTTCGACGCCGTCATCCGCCACGGCCGCATCGAAGACTCCCGCCTGGTGGCCTGGACGCTGGCGCGCGGCCGGCGCAGGCTGGTGGCGTCGCCCGACTACCTGGCCCGCCACGGCGAGCCCCAGAGCCCGGCCGACCTGACCGGCCACCGCGCCATCTATTACCTGAACCGCGGCATTGCCGACTGGCGCTTTGAAGGTGAAGGCGAGGAGCCCACCGACTTCGTGCGCCCACCCGCGGCCCTGCGCGTGAACAACGGCGACATGATGCGCGACGCCGCCCTGGCCGGCCTGGGGTTGGCCATGCTGCCCAGCTTCATCGTGGGCCAGGACATCCGCGCCGGCACGCTGAAGGTGGTGGACATCGGCCTGCAGGCGGCGCCGGAATATCTGTACGTGGCCCACCCCGAAGGGCGCAAGGTGTCCGCCAAGCTGCGCGCGCTGGTGGATTGGCTGCGCACGGCGTTTGGGGATCCGCCTTATTGGGAGGTGGGGGAGGAGGGGTGATGGGGCTCGGCCACTGGGGAATGACTGTTCGGTCAACAACAGCTGCCTTTCAGTGGACTACCACCGCCCGTCGATCAGGAACCATGCAGGACCACCTGAACAGAAAGAGTTTTCGGTCATCCCCGCTAGTGGCAAACTCTGTAAGCCCCAAAATGTGTGGAATCGTCCGATTTCGCAACCATGCGACGCCGTGAGCCTCCTTCACCTAATCCGCGCGGCAGGTTCATTCTTGATGATCATTGGGACATATGACTACCAAACAACTCATCTCACCGAGCCAGTTGCCGGACTATCCGCAACTCAAGAAGCTTGCTTCTGCCCTGCATCGCCTAGACGCAAGCCATCACGGTGCCGCAATCATGGTGGGCGCAGGATTCAGCCGTTCGGCGGCTGTGCACGTTGGTGGAAGCAAGCGAATGCCGTTGTGGAACCAATTCACGAAGCGACTTGTTGAGAAGCTCTATCCGGGACGAGACGTAAGCTTCGTAGACCCACTACGCGTTGCGGAGGAGTTCCGGGCGTACTTCGGTCAGTCAGTCCTGAACGACCAAATCCGGTTCGAGATTGAGGACGACGCTTGGAAAAACGGGCCTCTCTATCAGTCGCTACTGAGCCTCCCTTGGACTGACGTATTGACGACGAATTGGGACACGCTTCTAGAAAGAGCAGCAGCGGAACTCAACAGCCCTTACTACACGACCGTCACGAAGTGCACTGACCTGGCGTGGGCGCCCTCGCCACGAATCGTCAAACTCCATGGAACGATTGGCGTTACCGATAAATTTATCGCCGCTCAGGAGGACTATCGGAGATACCCTATCACGTTCGCACCGTTTGTGAACCTGACTAGGCAGGTTTTCATCGAAAACGAGTTGTGTCTCCTGGGGTTCTCGGGCGACGATCCGAACTTCCTAGCGTGGGCGGGCTGGGTCAGAGATCATCTTGCGGATCATGCGCGAAAGATCTATCTCGTCGGAGCACTAGATCTTCCTGCTGCACGCCGAACCCAACTCGAATCTATGAACGTCGCGCCAATTGATTTAGGTCCGCTTGTCACTGACGTTCCGGATGTAGATCTCAAGCATGAAATCGCCACTAGATTGTTCTTGACTGCTCTGCACGACGAACTCAAGTCCCATATCAATCCGCGGGACTGGCGCCCGACGCCGACTTCAGAAGAGGCAACCACAAGCATCGAGGAAATTCGGCTTCAACACACTCCGGATAGAGGCGCAGCAAGACTAGTGGCACAACTCGCTCAGTTAAAAGCCACGCGTGAGTCCTACCCGGGCTGGCTGGTCTGCCCGCCTTCGATTCGTTGGAAGCTTGCGAACCAAGTGACAAACCCTTGGCCAACGAAGGCAATGCTTGACGCGCTGAAGCCCGAAGACCGGTCAAGAATCCTTTATGAGCTTTGCTGGCGAAAGACCATAGCGTTCGAGCCAATGGAGTTATGGTTCGCTGAAATGCTTGAATCGATTGCTGATCCAGCTATTCCCACTTCCATCTCTGTGCGGCAACAGCTTGAGATAGCGCTCGCACTGCTGAACCACTGTCGTTGGCTTTCTGCCCATACTGAAGACGAACGGCAGGCGAAAGATCAGATTACTCAAAAGCTGATCATGACGATCTCGTCGTTCGGTGAATACCTACCAGATTCTGCTGCGGAGGTAGCCTATCACCAGGCCCTCGTATGTAGAGACAAACTCGACTATGCAGGCCTATCTGAGCTTGTTGAAAAGGTCACAGGCGAAGATCCAGTCTGGAAGTTGCGCAAAGCCGCGCTTCTTTCGGAGCTTGGACGCGCTGATGAGATGTCAGAACTGGTGGCTCGTGCCTATGGCGAGCTGCTAAGGTCTCATCGAAGCGATCGACGTTCTATTCCAATTTTATCTCGACTGGTCTGGGCACATTGGCTTTTGCGCTTCGTCCAAGCGCTGAAGTTCGCCGAGAGCAAGGAAGAGCTACCTTCATTTGTCGAGCAGAACTACAGGCACTGGAAATGCGACCCATGGGATTATATAGACCATATTCGCGAGAAGCTGCAAGAGCGATTCGAGAAGCATATCGACCAGCAAGTAGCCATAGAGCCGCTCTTCGCTCAAGGACACTACCGTCAGGTACAAAGTAGCGGCTATATAGAGGGGAAATCCGAGGAGCTGCTCCTTATCGATGGGCTAACGCGCGTCGTCGGCATTCCTTTGAGACTAGGCAGCACACCGGACGTCAATCTCTTATCCGACGACATTAAGAGAGTTGTCCTTACCGGCGGCACCGGAGACGAGCTGATTGACGGCGCCTGGGCGATTCGCGCGGCAAGCACGGAGAGTTCTGATTCTGTAAAAGACTATTTTACGCGAGTCGGCGTCGCAAAGGCAAAACTTGATGTGGTGGTTTTCCTTGCTCAACGGGTGCGTGCTGCGATTGAGTATTGGCAGACAGCCCAGCAGCAAGGCACTGCTGATCAACGACACAAATCCATTTCAATGCTCAGGGTTCTATATGAGGTACTCAGCAGACTCGTTGTTCGCATGCCTCCCGAAGCAGCTACGGAGATTTTTATATTTACTGCCGCATCTGCACAAAAACCTGGTTTGCAGCATCCTTGGACCTCTGAGAGCTTTACGCACCTTGCCGTTAATTCGCTGAATAGCATCCCCCCAGATCAGCGCGCGAGGCTTCTTCCTGAGGCCCTGGAGTTTCCATTGACCTGCGAGCTGGCCGGCGAGCGCCACCACGACTGGGCTAACCCGCTGATGATGATCAATCAACTAGATGAGCGAAGCACCTACCCGTCATTGGACGCTCGCATCGCTGAACTCATCCGGCGGAGCGGAACTTCTGTCGGACGATTGCGTTTGGACCCCTTGCTTCGACTTCTGAGGATCTGTGCGAAGCCGGGGTTCTTGACCCAAGCTGAAAGTGCGAATTTGGCGATAGCTCTGTGGGGCGCTACCCCCGACTTTTCGAGTGTGCCGGATACGGGCTTGCTGCCCCACACCTTCCTAGATCTGCCCAGTCAAGACCCGTCCCGCGTTGAAGAGTTGGTACGACGAGATCTCTTCGACATGGATCCTGAAGTCCTTGGGAACACACAGCGAGAGTTTCGCAGTTTTCCCTCGCCGGAAATGCAGCGCGCGATTGATTGGTGCGATGGCATCAACGGCGCCGCATTATCGAAGCGGCATCGACTGCTGCCGACGCCTGCCCAAGCACTCAAGATCTTTCATGCGATGACGGCTTGGCGCCCTAGCGCGAAACAAGATCGATTCTTTGGTGGACATCAGGACCGAGAACTTACGATGGCAATTGGCAGGGCGCTTTCCAATTCGGTTGTTCCCGCATTACGAAAGCCCCAAAGAAGCCGAGCCAGATTCGATGCTTTGCGAAAGCTGTACTCTGAGGTCGATGGCGCCGCATCAGTATTACCCGGATTCCCTGCCTTCGTGCACCTTGGTATGGAGGTGGTCACCGCAACTTCTGATATCTTGCGAAATGCGATTCATGGCCGCGACCATGTAAGTTCAACCTACGCGGCAATCGCGATCGAAAGGTGGGCCGAATCGACGAAGCCAGGAAGCGTGCCGGCTCTGGATAGATTAATTTCGTCCGTATTGGCAATCATTGAATCTGAGATGCCGACAGCCCTGCACCAGTTGATCTTGTTAGCCAATAAACTCGCGATATCAAACAGGTTGTCCGACTATCAACTGCTTGCCTTGAAGGACAGGCTTCCGTCGGTATTTGAGTCCGTAGCCTACGAAAAAATTCCGCCTCGCGCCGAGGTGATGGTGAATGCATCAACCATTCGCTCCGCGTGCGTCGTTCTAGCCAGAACGCTTCTGATGCATTTCCGAGATGAAACCGGATTGCTTGAAATTATCAACTTGGCAAGTAAAGACTCTCTTCCAGAGGTGAGATTTGCGGAGCTGGAAAAAATTTGACAAACACAACCCCATAGAGCACACATTCCTGTGTGCAAAGATATACATATCTTCGGCGTGACCTCGGGGTCGAATGGTCGTGCTGCCGTCCGGTAGCTAGCCCCAATCGGGCTCAACGAATGTCGGGACTGGGGCGGAACCTGAATTCACCAAAGGCCGATGCGGTAATTTCCGAACTTGGCTTCGTAACCACATAGGGCGCCCCAAACCACGCCACCCCCTGGCCTGCTCAGCACTACGCGCACAGTTGGATGCACACTCCCGGCGATGAACAACACCCCATCCGCACGCCCCACCTGGTTCATCGCCGCCGCCGTGATCCTGTTGCTGTGGGCGCTGGCCGGGGTCGCATCGTTCGCAGCCCACGTCTTCGTCGGCGAAGAGATGGCCGCCAAGCAGGGCGAGTGGGACTTGGCCTACTTCCGCGCGTTGCCCGTCTGGTTTGCCTGGGACTATGCGCTGGCCACGCTGGCCGCCCTGGCAGGCGCGGTCGCACTGTTGATGCGGTCCCGGTTCGCCGTGCCGCTGTACGTACTGTCGCTGGTCGGCGTGGTGATTCAGTTCGGCTACGTGTTCGCGGGCACGGACCTGCTGGCCCACAAGGGCGCGGCGGCCACGGCGCCGTTCCCGCTGTTCATCGCGCTGATGGGTGTTGTGCAGGTCGTCCTGGCACGCATGGCGGCCCAGCGCGGCTGGGTGGGTTGAGCGCGTCGAGAGAACCGGCAGGTCAGCCACGTCATGGCAACTGAAATTCATCAGACCGTCGGCGTCGAGGTTGGCGTGCTGGTCGCCACGCTCAGCCGGTCGGGTTCCCAGCCGCGGTGAAGATGACCCTCTCCCGCCCGTTGGTCGGGCTTCAGCCCTGAGCCCTCCGGCATGCGGAAACAAGGCGGCATTTCCTTCGGCGAGCGCGCCACCTCGGCGTGCATCGGCGCCCTCTTTGGCGCGCTCATCGGCGCAGCGCTGGTCTGGCTGTGGGGCGTTTACTCACAGACCTTGGGCCCAGGGCACGGCGTGGCCCATCCTGTCCACTGGGTGCTCAGCGCGGCAGCCGCACTAGCCGCCTATGGCCTTGTGCGCGGATCGCACGTCGGTTCGCTCGTTGGTGACATCCTTTCCGGCCTCTTTGAATTCGAGCGGCAGGACAGAGAGATCGACATTCCGATCTGGCTGGCGGTGTTCTTCTGGGCCTGCGTGGTGGCCGCGGTCGTGTGGTGGTTGGGCTGAGCGGCCGCTTGCAGCCGGTTGCTCTTTTGCGCCCCGTTCCTGACGGGCGGGCTTGAATTTCACCGCCGATAGGATCATCTTGCAGGCAGATCCGCCAGGAGGTCTGCCATGCCCGTCACCGCCCACCGCCCTGCCGCCGTCGCCGGCCGTTTCTACCCGGCGGCGCCGGCCCTGCTGCGGGCCGAGCTGCAGGGCTATCTGGACGCGGTGCCGGCCACGCCGCCGGGCTCGCGCCCGCCCAAGCTGCTGGTGGTGCCGCATGCGGGCACGGTGTACTCGGGCCCCATTGCCGCGCACGCCTACGCCCGGCTGCGGCCCTGGCGGGATCAGATCCACCGCGTGGTGCTGCTGGGGCCCACCCACCGGGTGGCGGTGCAGGGCCTGGCCGCGCCCACGGTGGCGGTGTTCGACACGCCGCTGGGCCCGGTGCCGCTGGACGACGCGGCCCTGGCCACGCTGGACGCCCTGCCCCAGGTCAGCCGCAACGACCGCGTGCACGCGCAGGAACATGCGCTGGAGGTGCAGCTGCCCTTTCTGCAGCTGGTGCTGGACGACTTCAGCCTGGTGCCGCTGGCGGTGGGCGACGCCGCGCCCGAGGCCGTGGCCCAGGTGCTGGAGAGGGTGTGGGGCGGGGACGACACGCTGATCGTCATCAGCTCCGACCTGTCGCACTACCTGCCTTATGCGCAGGCCCGGGTGATGGACGCCCGCACGGTGGCCCAGGTGCTGGAAGAGCGCAGCAACCTGGACCCGCACGATGCCTGCGGCGCCATGCCGCTCAACGGCGCCATGCTCTGCGCCCGCCGCCACGGGCTGCGGCCGCATCTGCTGGACCTGCGCAATTCCGGCGACACGGCCGGGGACCGCGAGCGCGTGGTGGGCTACGCGGCCTTCAGCTTCGACGCGCCGGCCCCGTTGCCGCCGGAAAAGGCGAGGAAGGCTGAAGACCCTGCAGACGCCGGCCTGGGCCTGGCCCTGCTGGCCCGGGCGCGAAACAGCATTGCCGCGGCACTGGGCCTGCCGCTGCAGCCCGAGCCGCCCTGCCCCGCGCTGGCAGCGCCGGGCGCCACCTTCGTCACGCTGCAGCACCAGGGGCAGCTGCGCGGCTGCATCGGCCGGCTGGAGGCGGGCCACCGCTCGCTGGACGAGGACGTGCGGCACAACGCCTTCCAGGCGGCTTTTGAAGACCCGCGCTTTGCGCCGCTCACCGCGGCCGAATGGCCGGGCCTGTCGGTGGAGGTGTCGGTGCTGAGCCCGCCGGTGCCCTTCCCGGTGCGGGACGAGGCCGATGCCTGCGCCCGCCTGCAGCCGGGGGTGGACGGCCTGATCCTGGCCTGGCGGGGCCGGCGCGCCACCTTCCTGCCGCAGGTGTGGCAGCAGTTGCCCGAGCCCATCGACTTTCTGAGCGCCCTGAAGCGCAAGGCCGGCCTGCCGGAGGACTTCTGGGCCGACGACCTGACGCTGGCCCGCTACCAGGTACAGGCCTTTGAAGCAGGCGTTTGAAGAACAGGAGGCCACACGATGAGCACCGACCACCCCGCCCGTTGGTGGCACCTGCTGGATGACGGCCGCATGCAGTGCGACCTGTGCCCGCGCGACTGCAAGCTGCATGCAGGCCAGCGCGGCCTGTGCTTTGTGCGCCAGCGCGTGGGCGACGCGATGGTGCTGAGCACCTACGGCCGCAGCTCGGGCTTCTGCATCGACCCGATCGAGAAGAAGCCGCTCAACCACTTTCTGCCGGGCAGCAGCGTGTTCAGCTTTGGCACGGCGGGCTGCAACCTGGCCTGCAAGTTCTGCCAGAACTGGGACATCTCCAAGAGCCGCGAGATGGACCGGCTGATGGACCAGGCCAGCCCGGCGCAGATCGCCCAGGTGGCGCACGACACCGGCTGCGCCAGCGTGGCCTTCACCTACAACGACCCGGTGATCTTTGCCGAGTACGCGATGGACACCGCCGACGCCTGCCACGCCCTGGGCGTGAAGACGGTGGCGGTGACGGCCGGCTACATCCACGCCGAGCCGCGGCGGGAGTTCTTCGCCAAGATGGACGCGGCCAACATCGACCTCAAGGCCTTCACCGAGAACTTCTACTTCCAGCAGACCGGCGCCCACCTGGCCCCGGTGCTGGAGACGCTGGCCTATGTGCATCACGAGACCGACTGCTGGCTGGAGCTGACCACGCTGCTGATCCCCGGCCTGAACGACAGCGACGCCGAGCTGCAGGCCCTGAGCGGCTGGGTGGCCCGCGAGCTGGGGCCGGACGTGCCGCTGCACTTCAGCGCCTTCCACCCGGACTACAAGCTCAGCGACATTGCCGGCACGCCCACGGCCACGCTGCAGCGCGCCCGGCGCATTGCGCGCGACCACGGCCTGCACCACGTCTACACCGGCAATGTGCACGACCCGGAGGGTGGCACCACCTTCTGCAGCGGCTGCGGCGCAGCGCTGATCGTGCGGGACTGGCACGAGATCCTGCAGTACGAACTGACGCCCGAGGGCCGCTGCCCGCACTGCGCCACCGCGCTGGCCGGGCGCTTTGCCCGCCAGGCCCCCAGCGGCCGCGGCCGGCGCCGGGTGCCGGTGCGGGTGGCCATGGCTTGAGCAAGTCTGCGTGGCTGCCGGTGCCCTCTGGCACTCACCGATGGCGAAACGTCTTGATCGCCGAGATCAGCAAGATCACGCCCAGCAGCAGCATGAGCCAGCGGGTGGGCACGCTGCCCAACAACATGCCGCCCAACGCGGCACCCAGCACCGAGCCGCCAGCCATCCAGCTGAGCAGGGGCCTCTCAGCCCTCAGCACGGAGAAGGCGCCCGAGCGGCTGTAGCGGCTGAAGCCCACCACCATGGTGGGCAGGCTCACCGCCAGGGACAGACTGCCCGCGAGCTTGATGTCCGCGCCGAAGAGCAACACGATGGTCGGGATCAGCAGTTCCCCACCGGCCACCCCCAGGACGGCGGCCACCACGCCAATGCCAAAGCCGGCCACCACGCCCGCCACCGTCCGTGCCATGCCGGCCTGGACCAGCGGCGTGGCGACCTGATGCAGGCCCACGGTGGCCTCCGCCAGGATCAGGAAGGACAAGCCGCACAGCAGCGCCAGGATGATCCTGTTGAGCCAGGCCCTGGGCATGGTCATGGCGTGGCCAGCGGCCCACCATGCGCCCACGAGACTGCCTGCCAGCAGATTGGCGGCGATGCCGAGGTGATCCCACAGCAGCCCGAACGGAATGGCCTGTGCGCGGAACAGCAGCGCAGCCGTCACGACCACCAGGCTCATGGCCTTGTTGAGAATGATGGCTTCCAGGGTAGGCAAGCGAAACAGCCCCACCAGGAGGGGCAACCTGAACTCGGCGCCCCCCAGCCCGATCAAGCCCCCCAGCGTCCCGATGGCCGTGCCACTCACGAAGCCGTGAAGCGATCTCCTTCCGGTGGGCGTGACGGTTTGGGGACCGGATCCCGGATCTGGTGACGGTGAGGAAACTGAGGTCATCTCTGCTCCGAAGCTGTGGGCCTGGACCGCGGCGTGATTGTTGAGAATGCGACACCGATATGTTTTCGACGACATATCGAACCGCGTGCAGCAAGGATTGGTCCTGCAGCAGCAGGACCGTCAGCCGGCCAAGGCTTTGAGTGCTTCGAGCTCTGCGGCCGAGGTCGCCACGATCCGGTCCTCAAGGGCCTGATACCGCTCAATCAGCGCCTGGCCCAGTGGCGTCAGCTGAGCACCGCCGCCGCCGCGTCCCCCTTTGGTGGTGAGGACCACCGGTTGACCGAACCCCGCATTGAGGGTGTTGATCAGGAGCCAGGCGCGCTTGTAGGGAATGCCCAGTTCCCGGCCCGCTGCCGAAATGGACTTGGTCTGGCCAACCCATCGCAGCAGGTCGATCTTGCCAGGCCCCAGTGAGATCTCGTTGCCGATGTAGACCCGGGGCCGCACGAGTATCGCCAAGGGAGCAGGCTCCGGCTTCGTTGTTCGATCAGTCATCTCGCCAGTCTCTTGTCGCCTCAGGTGTCCAGCAGCGGGAGTGCGGCCCATTCTGCAATGGGAAGCGCTCGAAGCCGATGGAGGCCCGGATGGGACCTTGGCGTGTCGGCCCTGCTCGGGCTGTCTTCAAATCTTCATTTGACAGCGACCAACAATTCCATAATGATGGAAGCATGGAAGAGAAAACCGCTGTCGCCTCGCTGGCTGCCCTGGCCCAGGAAGCCCGCCTGCGGGTGTTCCGCGCCCTGGTGGGGGCCGGCCCCACCGGCATGACGCCGGGCGCCCTGTCCGCCCTGCTGGACTTGCCGGCCTCCACCCTGTCGTTCCACCTCAAGGGCCTGGTGCATGCCGGCCTGGTGAACGTGGACCGCGAGGGCCGCAACCTCTTCTACAAGCCCAACCTGGCGCAGATGAACGATCTGCTTGCCTACCTCACCGCGCATTGCTGCCAGGGGCAGCCTTGCGATGTGCCCGCCACGGCCGCGTCGAGTTGCGGCCCCGCGTGTTGCTGAACCCTCCTCTTGCTGAAGGAACGACCATGAAGCGCTTTCACGTCCACCTGCACGTCGATGACCTGGGCCAGAGCATCGGCTTCTATTCCAAGCTCTTCGCCGCCGAGCCCGCCCGTGTGGAGGCCGACTACGCCAAGTGGATGCTGCAGGACCCGCCGGTGAACTTCGCCATCTCCACCCGCGGCAGCCAGCCCGGCATCGACCACCTGGGCATCCAGACGGACGACCCGGCCGAGCTGGCCGAGATGAAGGCCCGCGCCGAAGCCGCCGACATGGCGCTGCTGGACGAGGGCGAGACCACCTGCTGCTACGCCCGCAGCGAAAAGCACTGGGTCACCGACCCGCAGGGCATCGCCTGGGAGCACTTCCACACCCTGGGCAACATCCCGGTGTTCAAGGAAGCCGGCCAGGCCGAGACCTCGCCGTCGGCCTGCTGCGCACCCAGCGCTGCCCCGGCCCCACAAGCTGCCGCTCAGCCGGAGGCTGCCGCCTGCTGCACGCCCAGCCGCGGCAAGCCCATCGGCATCCCCGTGAAGTCCAACTCCAGCTGCTGCTGAGGCTCACCATGCGCGACAAGGTCTACAACGTCCTGTTCGTCTGCACCGGAAACTCGGCGCGCTCGGTCATTGCCGAGGGGCTGCTCAACGAGATGGGCGGCGGCCGCTTCCGTGCCTGGTCGGCAGGCAGCCACCCCAAAGGAGTGGTTCACCCGCTGGCCCTGGCCGTGCTGGCCGAGCACCACATCCCCACGGATGGCTTTCGGAGCAAGCGCTGGGAGGAATTCGCCCAGCCCGACGCGCCGCAGATGGACTTCGTGTTCACAGTCTGCGACCAGGCGGCCGGCGAGGTCTGCCCCGTCTGGCCCGGCCAGCCGATGACCGCCCACTGGGGCATGCCCGACCCGGCCGCCGTCCAGGGCGATGCCGACACCCAGCGCCGGGCCTTTCTGGACACCTTCGTGACCCTGCAGCGCCGGCTGCGCCTGATGCTGTCCCTGCCGCTGGCCAGCCTGGACGCCCTGGCCATCAAAAAAGAAATCAAGGACATCGGCACCCGCTGAGATCCTTCCCGCCATGACCACCCACGTCCTCATCCTCTGCACCCACAACTCGGCCCGCAGCGTGCTGGCCGAGGGCATGCTCAACCACCTGGCCGCCCGCCTGGGCAAGGATGTCCAGGCGCACAGCGCCGGCTCCGCCCCCAGCGGCCGCATCAACCCCTTCGCGCTGGAGGCGCTGGCCCATGCCGGCATCGCCACCGAGGGCTTCCACAGCAAGAGCTGGGATGCCTTCACCGGCCCGGAGGTGCCGCCGCTGGCCATCGTCATCACCGTCTGCGACAGCGCCGCGGCCGAGACCTGCCCGATTTTCTTCGGCGGCAACGGCCAGCCGGTGAAGGTGCATTGGGGCTACCCGGATCCCTCCAACGAAGAAGGCGTGAGCGACAAGCGCCGCGCCTTCGAGCTGACCCGCCAGGCCATCGGCTACCGCATGCTGCAGTTGCTGGCCCTGCCGCTGGAGACGATGGACCGCCCCGCCCTGCAGGCTGCCCTGCAGGACATCGCCCGCAGCTGAGCAAGAAGCAAAGATGAACACCGCCACCACCCTGCCCACCCCGGCCGCACCCGCCCCCATGAGCGTCTTCGAGCGCTACCTCAGCGTCTGGGTCGCGCTGTGCATCGTGGCCGGCATCGCGCTGGGTCAATTGCTGCCCGGCCCGGTGCAGGCCATCGGCCGCATGGAGGTCGCCCAGGTCAACCTGCCGGTGGGCCTGCTGATCTGGGTGATGATCATCCCGATGCTGCTGAAGGTGGACTTCGGCGCGCTGCACCAGGTCAAGGCCCATTGGCGCGGCATCGGCGTCACGCTGTTCGTGAACTGGGCCGTCAAGCCCTTCTCGATGGCGCTGCTGGGCTGGCTGTTCGTGCGCCAGCTCTTCGCACCCTGGCTGCCGGCCGATCAGCTGGACAGCTACATCGCCGGCCTGATCCTGCTGGCCGCGGCGCCCTGCACGGCCATGGTCTTCGTCTGGAGCCGGCTCACGAACGGCCACCCGCTGTTCACGCTCAGCCAGGTGGCGCTCAACGACACCATCATGGTGTTCGCCTTCGCGCCCATCGTGGCGCTGCTGCTGGGCCTGTCGTCCATCACCGTGCCCTGGGCCACGCTGCTCACCTCGGTGGTGCTCTACATCGTCATCCCGGTCATCCTGGCCCAGCTCTGGCGCAAGGCACTGCTGCGCCGCGGCCAAGCCGCCTTCGACGCGGCCCTGGCCAGGATCGGCCCCTGGTCCATCACCGCGCTGCTGGCCACCCTGGTGCTGCTGTTCGCCTTCCAGGGCCGGGCCATCCTGCAGCAGCCGCTGGTCATCGCCATGCTGGCGGTGCCCATCCTGATCCAGGTCTTTTTCAACTCGGCCCTGGCCTACTGGCTCAACCGCCGCGTGGGCGAGGCCCACAACGTGGCCTGCCCCTCGGCCCTGATCGGCGCCAGCAACTTCTTCGAGCTGGCGGTGGCCGCGGCCATCAGCCTGTTCGGCTTTGAATCGGGCGCGGCCCTGGCCACCGTGGTGGGCGTGCTGATCGAGGTGCCGGTGATGCTGCTGGTGGTGCGGGTGGTGAACCAGAGCAAGGGCTGGTACGAGCAAGGCGCGCGCTGCGCATGAGCGAGGTCGAAGCCCGCCCCTGCCTGATGCAGGCCTGGCACGCCCACGAGCGTGAGCTGCAGGCCTGGCTGGCCAGCCGGCTGGACGACCCGGCGCTGGCGCGCGACCTGCTGCAGGAGATCTTCATCAAGGCCCTGCGCATGGGCCGCCGCTTTTGCGACGTGGCCAATGCCAGGGCCTGGCTGTTCGAAGTGAGCCGCAACGCCTTGTCCGACCACTGGCGCCGCCAGCGCCCCACCGTGGTGCTGGACGACAGCCTGCCCGAGGCCGAGCCGGACGCCGCCCCGGCCGTGGACAGCCTGGCCACCTGCCTGCCCCGGGTGTTGGCCGAGCTCAGCGCCGCCGACCGAGACGCCATCACCCAGTGCGACCTGCTGGGCCTGAGCCAGGAGGCCTATGCCCGGCAGCTGGGCATCAGCCTGGCGGGGGCCAAGTCGCGCGTGCAGCGGGCCCGGCGCCGGCTGCGCGCGCAGCTGGTCGCCTCCTGCCAGGTGGTGCTGGATCCGCAGGGCGGCGTCTGCTGCTTCACGCCGCGGGAGCCCTGAGCGTCGCCCGCGGCGGCGCCCCTGCATCTTTTGGGGCGGTCCTGCGTCTTCTGATGGAGACGACACTGGACACACACGATGACGCCCCTGAAACGCTGGTGGATTGGCCTGGCCGTGCTGCTGCCGGCCTGGTGGTGGGCCTACACCCACCTCACCGCCTTCGCCGACACCCTGCTGGGATGGACGGGTCTGAGCCGCCAGACGGCGCTGGGTGAATCGCTGCACTTCTTCTTCTTCGACACGCCCAAGGTGCTGCTGCTGCTCGTCGGCGTGGTGTTCGTCATGGGGGTGGTGCAGACCTGGTTCGCCCCCGAGCGCACCCGCGCCCTGCTGGCCGGGCACCGTGCCGGCATCGGCAATGTGCTGGCCGCCCTGCTGGGCATCGTCACCCCCTTCTGCTCCTGCTCGGCCGTGCCGCTGTTCATCGGCATCCTCTCGGCCGGCGTGCCGCTGGGCGTGACCTTCTCCTTCCTGATCTCCGCGCCCATGGTCAACGAGGTGGCGCTGGTGATGCTGCTGGGTCTGTTCGGCTGGAAGGTGGCGGCGCTCTACCTGGGGCTGGGCCTGAGCGTGGCCATCGTGGCCGGCTGGGTCATCGGCCGGCTGGGCATGGAACGCCACCTGGAAGACTGGGTGCAGGCCGTGGCCAGCGGCCAGGGCGGGGCCACGGTGGCGGGCGAGCCGCAGAGCATGCTGCAACGCCTGCAGGCCGGCGCCACCCACGTGCGCGAGATCGTCGGCAAGGTCTGGCCCTATGTGGTGGCCGGCATCGCCCTGGGCGCGGGCATCCACGGCTATGTGCCGCAGGACTTCATGGCCACCATCATGGGGCGGGAGGCCTGGTGGAGCGTGCCGGCGGCGGTGCTGCTGGGCGTGCCCATGTACACCAACGCGGCCGGCATCATCCCCATCGTGCAGGCCCTGCTGGGCAAGGGTGCGGCGCTGGGCACCGTGCTGGCTTTCATGATGAGCGTCATCGCCCTCTCGGCCCCGGAAATGATCATCCTGCGCAAGGCGCTCAAGCCGTGCCTGATCGCCACCTTCGCCGGCGTGGTGGCCGGCGGCATCCTGCTGGTGGGCTACGTCTTCAACGCGGTGCTGTGACGGCACCGACCCCGTTCTTCAACCAGGAGTGAACATGAAAGACATCAAGGTTCTCGGCTCGGGCTGTGCCAACTGCCGCAACACCATCGCCCTGATCGAGCAGGTGGCCCGGGACAAGGGCGTGCCGGTGACGATCGAAAAGGTGCAGGACATGCAGGCCATCATCGGCTACGGCGTCATGGCCACCCCGGGGGTGGTGCTGGACGGCAAGGTGGTGCATGCCGGCGGCCTGCCCAGCCGTGACAAGATCGAGGCCTGGCTGAGCTGACACCGACATGAACCTCGTCCCCCACCCCACCCGCTACCTGTTCTTCACTGGCAAGGGGGGTGTGGGCAAGACCTCCCTGTCCACGGCCACCGCCATCCAGCTGGCCGACCAGGGCCAGCGGGTGCTGCTGGTCAGCACCGACGCGGCGTCCAACCTGGACGAGATGCTGGGCGTGCCGCTGCGCAACGCGCCGGTGGCCGTGCCCACGGTGCCGGGCCTGTCGGTGCTGAACATCGACCCGCAGGTGGCGGCCGACCAGTACCGCCAGCGCGTGCTGGCCCAGATGGCCGAGGCCTCGACCGAGGAGCGCAACACGGTGCGCGAGCAGCTCTCCGGCGCCTGCACGACAGAGATCGCGTCCTTCGACGAGTTCTCCGGCCTGCTGGCCGGTGGCGCGCAGGACTTCGACCATGTGGTGTTCGACACCGCGCCCACCGGCCACACCCTGCGCCTGCTCAGCCTGCCCCAGGCCTGGAGCGGTTTCCTGCAGGACAACGACCGGGGCGCCTCCTGCCTGGGCCCGCACTCGGGACTGAAGATGCAGGAGTCCCGCTTCAACGCCGCCCTGGCCACGCTGACCGACCCCGCGCTGACCACCGTGGTGCTGGTGGCCCGCGCCGACCGCAGCGCCCTGGCCGAAGCCGGCCGCAGCGCCCAGGAACTGGCCGCGCTGGGCCTGAACGCGCAGCGCCTGGCCGTCAACGGTGTCTTCCCGGCCGCCCAGGCCAGCGACGCGGTGGCCGCCGCCATCGCCCGCCAGGAAGCCGCGGCGCTGGCCGATCTGCCCGCGGCGCTGCAGCCCCTGCCACAGGTGCAGGTACCGCTGCGGCCCTTCGACACGGTGGGCGTGGGCGCGCTGCGCCAGCTGCTGAGCGACACGCCCCCCAGCCTGTCGGCCCTGCCCCCGGCGCCGGCCGATGTCCAGGCCGAGAGCTTCGGCGCCCTGGTGGACCAGCTGGCCCAGGCCGGGCGCGGCCTGATCATGGTGATGGGCAAGGGCGGCGTGGGCAAGACGACCCTGGCCGCCGCCCTGGCCGTGGGCCTGGTGCAGCGCGGCCATGCGGTGCACCTGAGCACCACCGACCCGGCCGACCACCTGGGCGACACGCTGGTCGGCTCGCTGCCGGGCCTGGACGTCAGCCGCATCGACCCCAAGGCCGAGACGGCGCGCTACATCGAGAAGATCATGGCCGCGCGCGCGCCCGGCCTGGACGAACAGGAGCTGGCCCTGCTGCGCGAGGACTTGGCCTCGCCCTGCACCGAGGAAGTGGCCGTCTTCCACGCCTTCTCGCGCACCGTGGCGCAAGCGCGCAGCGCCTTCGTGGTGCTGGACACCGCCCCCACCGGCCACTCGCTGCTGCTGATGGACGCCACCGGCGCCTACCACCGGCAAATGACCCGCGAGTTCGAGGGCCAGCCGGCCCTGCACGTGGTCACCCCGCTGATGCGCCTGCAGGATCCGGCCTACACCCGGGTGATCCTGGTCACGCTGCCGGAGACGACGCCCGTGTCCCAGGCCGCGGCCCTGCAGGACGACCTGCGCCGCGCTGGGGTGGAGCCCTGGGCCTGGGTGCTCAACCGCTCGCTGCTGGCCACCGGCACCCGCAACCCGCTGCTGCAGGCCCGCCTGAGCGGCGAGCAGTTGCAGGTGCGCCGGGTGGCGTCGGGCCTGGCCCGGCGGCTGCACGCGGTGCCCTGGCAGGCGGAACCGCCCGTGGGCCTGCCGGCGCTGCAGGCCCTGGCAACGACACCGGTATCCGGCGCGTCATCTTGATATGCGATAAGGTGTGCTTTTGCAGAACTGAGCACCACCTTGATGGCTGAGATCAGCGACCTTCCGAACGACAGCGCCGTTTACAAGACCCTGCTGGAATCCACCCGGGCCATTCCCTGGAAGATCGACTGGCCGACGATGAGCTTCAGCTACATCGGGCCGCAGATCGAGCCCCTGCTGGGCTGGCGCCAGGACAGCTGGGTGTCGGCCAACGACTGGGCCAGCCGCATCCACCCCGAGGACCGCGAGCGCGTGGTGAACTTCTGCATCGCCCAGTCCCAGGCCGGGGTGGACCACGAAGCCGACTACCGGGCGCTGACCCAGGACAACGGCTATGTCTGGATCCGCGACGTGGTGCATGTGGTGCGCAACGACCAGGGCGAGGTGGAATCGCTGGTCGGCTTCATGTTCGACATCAGCGAACGCAAGAAGACCGAGGAAAAGCTGCTGGCCCTGCAGAAGGAGCTGGAAGCCCTGTCCTTCAAGGATGGCCTGACCGGCATTGCCAACCGCCGCCAGTTCGACACCAGCCTGGCTCGCGAGTGGGAGAGCGCCCGCCACAGCCAGCAGCCGCTGTCCCTGCTGCTGGTCGATGTGGACCTGTTCAAGCAGTACAACGACCTGTACGGCCACCTGCAGGGTGACACCTGCCTGACCGAAATTGCCCAGACCCTGCGGCTGGCCCTGGTGGGCCCGCGCGACCTGGTGGCCCGCTACGGCGGCGAGGAGTTCGTGCTGGTGCTGCCCGAGACCGACGCCGCCGGCGCGCAGCGCGTGGCCGAGCGCTGCCTGCGCCTGATCGAAAAGCTGGCCCTGCCCCATGCGCAGAACCCGCATGGGCAGCGGGTCACCGTGAGCATCGGGGTGGGCACCCTCACGCCCGGCCCCGGGGCCGAGCCGCAGGATGCCCTGCGGGCGGTGGACCAGCAGCTCTACCGGGCCAAGCAGGAAGGCCGCAACCGGATCGCGGCCCTGGTCTGAGGCCCCAAAAGCACACGCCCCGCCCGGGCGGCATGCACCACGGGCGGGGCGTGCATCGGGCCGTTCAGCGGATGAACGGGGTCAGCTGGGGGGCCAGCATCAGCAGCGTGCGCTGGCGATGCTCGATTTCACGCCGGCGTTGCTCGGCATTCCCCAGTTCGGCGAACTCGGCCAGGTAGGCCGCGCGGCTGTCCTCTTGCGAGGACGGGGTGGTATGGAACAGGTTTTTCAGTACGGTCAGAACGGAGCGCATGGTGTTGTCAGTGCTCTGAGGCACCGTATTTATAGGGAAAACCCCTAATTCTAAAACCCGGCGCCGTTTCCGGCGTGTGACATAGCGCAGGAAACCCTGCGCGGAGCGGGCCCTCCACTGCCCCCGCCCGCCACCCCGCCTATCACACCCGCCCCGTCGCGCGCATGCCCTCCAGCCGCAGGGCCAGGGCCTGTTCCAGCTCGCCCAGCTCCCGCTGCAAGCGCCCGCGCTCCTCGTCGCAAGAGGCTGCGGCGAGCGCCTGGCGCAACGCGGCCCGGCGGTGGAAGAGCTCGATCTCGGGCGGCGACACGCCCGCGTTCTTGAGGATCTTGAACGGCAGCCGGAACTCGACCGGGGTCTCCTCCCAGCCCGCCATCTCGGCCAGCGGCTTGCCGTAGCTGGGGGCGCCCTGCAGTTCCCCCGAGCGCTGGGCCTGGGCCAGATGGTCGGCAATGGCCTCGTCCAGCGTGCGCAGGGCCGCATCGCGCTGCTGACGGGCGTGGGAATCGGTGGGACGGGTCATGGGCTCTCCCGGCAAAGGTGTGCAGCCGCCAGCCTACCCCTGCGGCGCGCAGGCTTGAAGCGCTGGCGAGAGAATCCTCGCCATGCCATCCGACTCTGCCCTGCTGGCCCGCCTGGGCCTGCGCCACCCCATCTTCCAGGCCCCGATGGCCGGCGTCTCCACGCCCCGGCTGGCGGCGGCCGTGTCCAACGCGGGCGGCCTGGGGGCGCTGGGCATCGGCGCCAGCACCGCCGCGCAGGCCCGGGCGATGATCGAAGAGACCTTGGCGCTGACCGACCGGCCCTTCAACGTCAACGTCTTCTGCCACGCGCCGGCACCGGACGACCCGGCCGGTGACGCCGCCTGGCTGGCCCACCTGGCCCCGCGCTTCCAGGCCCTGGGCCTGACCCCGCCGGCGCAGCTGCGGGAGATCTACCGCAGCTTCGTGCAGGCCGACGACGTGTTCGCGCTGCTGCTGGAACTGCGCCCCGCCGTCGTCAGCTTCCACTTCGGGCTGCCGGCGGCGGCATGGATCACCGCGCTGCGGCAGGCCGGCATCGTCACCCTGGCCACCGCCACCTGCCCGGCGGAGGCCCGGCAGATCGAGGCCGCCGGCGTGGACGCCATCGTGGCCCAGGGCATCGAGGCTGGCGGGCACCGGGGCATGTTCGACCCCTCGGCGCCCGACGAGGGCCTGAGCACCCTGGTGCTGCTGCAGCGTCTGCGGCACGAGACCGGCCTGCCGCTGATCGCGGCCGGCGGCCTGATGGACGGCGCGGGCATCCGCGCGGCGCTGGCCCTGGGGGCCGTGGCGGCCCAGCTGGGCACCGCCTTCGTGCTGTGCCCGGAATCGGCGGCCGATGCGGCCTACCGCGCCGCGCTGCAGAGCGAGCGGGCCGAGCACACCCGGCTCACCCGCGTGCTGTCCGGCCGCCCGGCCCGCGGGCTGCTGGGCCCCTTCATCGCCGAAGGCGAACAACTGCCCGCCGGGCTGCAGCCGGCGGCCTACCCGCGCGCCTATGACGCCACCAAGCAGCTGCATGCCGCTGCCAGCCGTGAAGGCGGCAGAGACGAGGCCACCCAGTACGCAGCCCATTGGGCCGGCCAGGGCGCGCCGCTGGCCCGCGCCCTGCCGGCGGAGGTGCTGGTCGACACCCTGGTTGCGGAGATGGCGCTGCCGGCCCAGGCCTGAGAGGCCAGCGCAGCCTCAGCCCTGCGCCTTGGCCACCATGGTGGCCAGCTCGGCCAGCGAGCCCGCCTCCATCTTCAGCATGATGGAGGCGCGGTAGGCCTCCACCGTCTTGACCGACAGCTCCAGCTCGTAGGCGATGACCTTGTTGAGCTTGCCCGCCAGGATGCCGTCCAGCACCTCGCGCTCGCGCCGACCCAGGCGGGCCAGGCGCTCACTGACGGAGCGCTGCCGGCTCTGCCGGGCCAGCGTGTCCTGCGACACCCGGATGGCCGCGCCCACCATGTCCAGCAGGTACTGCTCCTTGAAGGGCTTCTCGATGAAGTCGTAGGCCCCGGCCTTGAGCGCCTGCACCGCCATCGGCACGTCGCCGTGGCCGGTGACGATCAGGATGGGCAAGGGGAAGTGACGCTCGGCCAGCAGGCGCTGCAGCTCCAGCCCGCTCATGCCGGGCATGCGCACATCCAGCACCAGGGCGCCGGGGCGCAGCTGCTCGGGCGGGGGCAGCGCGGCCAGGAAGCTGGCGGCATCCGGGTAGCTTTGGGCCGCCAGCCCGATGGAATCGAAGAGGAAGGCCATGGAGCTGCGCATGGCCTCGTCGTCGTCGACGATCAGGATCAGCGGGGCATCGGCCTCGGCGGGGAGCGTGACGGAACTCATGAGGGGCTGTCCTCGGTGAGGATGGGCAAGGCGAAGCACATGCTCAGCCCGCCGTCGGGTTCATTCGTGGCCCACAGGTGCCCGCCGTGGCTTTCGACGATGGTGCGGCAGATGGACAGGCCCAGGCCCAGGCCCTGCGGCTTGGTGGTGAAGAAGGGGTCGAACAGATGCGCCTGCACCTCGGGCGTGAGGCCGGTGCCGTGGTCGCGCACGGCCACCTCGACCGAGTCGGTGTTCTCCACGCTGCGGCGCGTGGTCACGGTGATGCCGCGGGCCTTGTCGGGGCGGCCGTCCATCACGTCCAGGGCGTTCTGCAGCAGGTTGAGCAGCACCTGTTCGATCTCGATCAGGTCGGCGCTGATCGGCGGCAGGCCCTCGCCCAAATCCACGGTCAGCGGCACGCCGCGCAGCCGGGCCTGGCCCTCGAACATGGCCAGGGTCTCGCGCACCACGTCGTTGATGTCCAGTTGCTCGCGCTGCACCTCGCGCCGGCGCACGAAGCCGCGGATGCGGCGGATGATCACCCCGGCCCGCTCGGCCTGACCGGCGATGCCGCGGGCACCGTTGCGGATGAAGGCCGGGTCGATGCGGCCGGCGTCGATGACGCGGGTGATGCCCTCGGCGTAGTTGGTGATGGCCGCCAGCGGCTGGTTCAGCTCGTGGGCGATGTTGGACGCCATCTCGCCCAGGATGCCCAGGCGCGAGAACTGGTCGCGCTCTTCGCGGTGCTGGCGGGCGGCGCGCTCGGCCGCCTCGCGCCCTTCGATGGCACGGGTCAGCTCGGCGGTGCGGCGGCGCACCAGGGTCTCCACCCGCACCACATGGAAGATCCACCACAGCACGGCCAGGGCCGAGAACACGAACCAGGGCCAGTGCTCGCGCAGGATGCCGCCCAGGGTGGTGTGGCCCAGATAGGCATAGGGGCCGATGCGCAGCTCGCGGAACAGCGCGTGGACGCCGGTGTAGTCCTGCGGCGCGGTCCAGGCCCGGCCGTCCACCGGCGGCATGGTCAGCAGGGCGGCGGTCACCGCCTTGGCCAGATCGGGGGAAGTGCCCGCCAGGCGGGCGAAGGGCCAGTCCGGGTACAGGCGCGAGGACAGCCGGCAGGGGAAGCCGCTGGGCGGCTGTTCGGCCACCACCGCGAACTCGTCCGGCCGCACCCGGCCTGCGGCGATCTCCTGCTCCAGCAGGCAGGTGCGCAGCACCCCGGCATCGGCCCGGCCCTCGCGCAGCGCGGTGATGACCGTGTCCATCGGGAAACCGGTGCTCACCAGGGCCTGCAGGCGCTCGGGCGGCACGCCGGCCTGGTCCATCTCGCGCCAGACCACCCGCCAGCCGCCGAAGGCCTCGGGCGAGACCACGGCCAGGCGGCGCCCGGCCAGGTCGGCAAATCGGGTGGGGTGGCCGGGCCGGTTCAGGGTGATGACGGTGGAGCCCACGGTGTCGGTGGGCACGGCATGGTCGCGGGCTTCCAGCGTGGCCAGGCGGGTCACGCCGTGGCCGGCCTCCAGCTCCACGTAGTCGCCGGGGTTGGTGACGACGAAGTCCACCGTGTGCTCGGCCACCGCCAGCTCGATGCCCGCCGGGTCCAAGGCGGCCAGCTCGAAATGGTGCTGCGGCAGCGTGGCGTTCAGGTGGGCCAGCGTGGGCTCGAAGTCCTGGGCCGCGCGCTCGGAGCCCTGGAAGGCCAGCACCGCGATGCGCACCGTGTCCGCCTGCGCTGCGATCGGCATGACGGCGGCGGCCAGGATCAGGACAGGTGCGAAGAGGAAGCGCGGCACGGTGTTCACGCTAGCACAGGCTGTGGCGAGGGAAAGGCAAAAGGGCCGGCCGCCTTGGGGGCGACCGGCCAACAGGCCCGGTGTCTCAGCGGCCTGACGGAGTTTGCGAGGATCAGTAGCGCGCATCCTTGGGCTTGGGGTCCTTCGGCCAATCCTTGACCTTGTCAGGGAAGTCGGGCCGGTCCTGGTGGGTGAAGTACTCGGCCACGTCCACCGCGTCCTGATCCGACAGACCGCCCTGCCCCAGCGGGAACTTCTCATGGAAGCCGATGGGCATGTTGCGCTTGACGAAGGCGGCCGCGGTGTAGGTGCGGGCCATGCCGGCGCCGATGTTGAAGGACCGGTCACCCCACAGCGGCGGGTAGACGGTGCGGCCGGCCGCGTCCTTCAGGCCTTCGCCGCTCTGGCCGTGGCAGACGGCGCACTGGGCACCATAGACCTTCTCGCCGTTGGCCACATTGGGCACGATCTTCGGATCGACCTTGCCCACGCCGCGGCCGGGCACCTTGTCTTCCTTCTTGGTGGTGCCCTTCATCCAGTCGAAGTAGGCCACCATCGCCTTCATGTCGTCCGAGTCGGGCGGCAGCGGCTTGCCGTTCATCGAGCGGCGGAAGCAGCCGTTGATGCGATCTTCCATCGTGATGACCTTGCCGGCGCGCGGCGCATACGAGGGGAAGAAGGCCGACACCCCGACGTAGGGCGAGCCATCGGCCACCGTGCCCGCGTTCAGGTGGCAGGAGGTGCAGTTCAGATCGTTGCCCACGTTCTTGGGCAGCAGGATGTGGGTCTCGGCGTTGAGCCGCATGCCCCGCACCAGCTGCGCGGCATTGGGCGCGTCCAGGAGCCGGGCCAGGCGCGGCGTCTCGAAGGGCGTCTTGTCGATCTTCGGGTCCAGGCTCTTGCGGGCGTCGGCCACCGCCGCGGCATCCACCGCGCCGGCGCCCTGCCCCCAGCTGGTCCGCACATAGCTCAGGATCTCGGCGATCTCGGCGTCGCTGAGGCGGGCGAAGGCCGGCATGGTGTACACCCGCGGATGGGCGCCGGTGGAGGCCGTCTTCCAGCCCGTCAGCGTGATGTGGATCAGCGTGGCCGGGTCCTTTGCCGCCACGGTCGGGTTGCCGGCCAGGGCCGGGAACACGCCCTTCACGCCACCGCCGTCAGGCCGGTGGCAATCGGTGCAGAACTGCATGTAGCCCAGGCCGCCGCGGCTGGTGTAGGCCGCCACCGGGGTCTCGGTGGCCGAGGCCGCCGCCGAGGCGGCGACAGGCGCGGGCAGCGCCGCCTCGGGCGTGGCCGACGGCAGGGACTTCAGGTAGGTGGCGATGGCCACCAGGTCGGGGTCGCTGACGTGCTGCGTCGAATGCAAGATCACGTCGGTCATGCTGCCCGAGGCGGTGGCAAAGCGGTTCTGCCCGGTCTTGAGCATCTCGACCGTGTCGGGCACGGTCCAGAGGTCACGCAGTTCCACCGCGTTCCAGTGTTCCACCTGGGCGCCCGAGAGGAACAGCGCGCCCTTGGAGCCCATGTCGCTCATGGCCAGTTCCTGGAAGCCGATGCCGCGCGGGGTGTGGCAGGCGCCGCAGTGGCCCAGGCCCTGCACCAGGTAGGCGCCGCGGTTCCAGATGGCGTCCTTCTGCGGGTTGGGCACGAAGGGAGTCTTGTCGGCGAACACCGCATCCCAGTAGGCCAGGCCCCAGCGCTGGTCGAAGGGGAAGTGCATGCCCAGGGGCTTGTTGGCCTGGGCCACCGCCGGCACGCCCTGGCGCAGATAGGCCCACAGCGCGGCCATGTCGTCGTCGCTCATCTTGGCGTAGGACGGATAGGGCATGGCCGGGTAGAGGCGGTGGCCGTCGGCGGCCACGCCCTGGCGCATCGCGCGGTCGAAGGCGGCGTAGCTCCAGCCGCCGATGCCTTGCTGCGGGTCCGGCGTGATGTTGGTGGAGTAGATCGTGCCGAACGGCGTCTCCAGCGCACGGCCACCGGCCATCTCGGGGCCGCCGGGGGCGGTGTGGCAGGCCACGCAATCGCCCAGCTGGGCCACGTAGCGTCCCTTGGCCACCAGGCCGGCCTCGGCCGTGCCGCTGAAACCGGGGGTCTTGGCCTCATCCAGCCGCGGGGGAATGGCCATCCAGACGGCGGCGATGGCGCCCAGGGCCACCACCACACCGGCGGCCCAGGCCAGCCGGCGACGGGGAGTGCTGTCTTCTCTCATGGTGCAAGACCTTTCATCTCTCAAGGTTTTGCAACAGAGCTTAGGCGTTTACCCTGATCCGGGAGAGCCGGGCTTCTCCGCGATGCAACCCGGGTTTCCCCGGGTCGCCTCGGCGCAGCGGCGGGCAAAGTCGGCCGCCGGCATGGGGCGGGCGAAGCCGAAGCCCTGCACCAGGTCACAGCCGTGGGCCTTCAGAAAGGCGGCCTGACCTTCGGTTTCCACGCCCTCGGCCTGCACCACGAAGCCCAGGCCGTGACCCAGGCCGATCACCGCCCGGGTCACCGTGGCCCCGGCGGCATCGCGCTCCAGGTCCTTGATGAAGGCGCGGTCCACCTTGAGCTTGGACAGCGGCAGCCGCCAGAGGTGGCTCAGCGAGGTCTGGCCGGTGCCGAAGTCGTCGATGGCCAGCGCCACCCCCAGCTCGCGCAGCCGGGCGAGCTGGCGCAGGTCGCGTTCGGCGTGCCGCACGATGTAGGACTCGCTGATCTCCAGCTCCAGGCGCTCGGCGGGCAGGCCGGTGCGTGCCAGCACCGCGGCCACCGTCTCGGCCAGATCGCCGCGCTGGATCTGCAGGCCCGCCACATTGACCGCAATGACGCCGATGGCCAGGCCCTGGTCCAGCCAGGCGCGGGCCTGACGGCAGGCTTCTTCCAGCACCCAGGCGCCGATGGGAATGATGAGCCCGCTGTCCTCGGCCACCGGGATGAACTCGGCCGGCGACACCGGCCCCCGCTCGGGATGGGTCCAGCGCAGCAGGGCCTCGGCGCCCACCAGCTGGCCGTCGCCCAGCGTGAAGACCGGCTGGTAGTGCAGCTGGAATTCCTGCCGCTCCAGGGCGCGGCGCAGGTCGCTCTCCAGGCGCATGCGGTCCAGCGCCAGCTCATTGAGCCGGGGCTCGAACAGGCGATAGCCGCCGCGGGAAGATTCCTTGGCCTGGTAGAGCGCCAGGTCGGCGAACTTGAACAGGCTGGTGACGTCCGAGCCATGCTCGGGGTAGAGGCTGACCCCCACGGTGGTGCCCACTGAGAGGCTGTGCTCTTCCAGCGCGAAGGGCTCACGGAAGGCCTGCAGGATGCGCTGCACGCTGACATCGACATCCTGCGGCGACGCCACGTTCTCCAGCAGCACGACGAACTCGTCGCCGCCCAGCCGCGCCACGGTGTCGGTGTCGCGCACCACCTGCTCCAGCCGCTGGGCCACGGCCTGCAGCAGCGCATCGCCCACCGGGTGGCCCAGGCTGTCGTTGATGTGCTTGAAGCGGTCCAGGTCCATGAAGAGCATGGCCAGCTGGCTGTGGCCCCGCTTGGCGCGCGAGAGGGCCTGGCGGCAGCGGTCCATCAGCAGGGTGCGGTTGGGCAGGCCGGTCAGCGCGTCGTAATAGGCCAGCTGGTGGATGCGCCGGGCCTGGGCCTTCTGCTCGGAGATGTCCGAGAAGATGCCGATGAAGTGGCTGACCGCGCCCTGCTCGTCCCGCACCGCGGTGATGCTCTCCCAGATGGGGACGATGCGGCCGTCGCGGTGGCGGTTGAGCACCTCGCCTTCCCAGTGTCCGCTCTCCAGCAACTGGCCCCAGAGGTCCTGGTAGAAGCTCAGGGCGTGCTGGCCGGACTGCATCATGCTGGGGTTGCGGCCCAGCACCTCGGCTTCTTCATAGCCCAGGATGGCGGTGAAGGCGCGGTTGATCTTGCGGATGCGGCCCTCGCCGTCGGCAATCAGCACCGCGTTGAGGCTGGCATCGAACACGGTGGCGGCCAGGCGCAGCGCGTCCTCGACCTGGCGCCGTTCGGTGATGTCCTGCACCGTGCCCACGCCGCGCAGGCCCTGGCCCGGCAGCGCCTGCAGGCTGGCCCGCAGGTGCACCCAGCGCAGCGGGCCGTCGCGGGTGTCGATGCGGAACTCCAGGTCGCAGCTGCGCCGTTCGGCCAGCGCCTCCATGAAGGTCCGGGCACTGGAGAGGCGATCCTCGGGGTGGATGGCCGAGAAGAGCGCGGCCAGGGTGGGCTCGGTGTCGGTCGAGGCACCGAGCAGGCGGCGGGTTTCGGCCGACCATTTCATGCGCTCGTCCACCGGGTCGAGTTCCCAGCTGCCCAGGTGGGCCACGCTCTCGGCGTCCCGGAAACGGGCGTCGCTGGCCAGCAGTTCGGCCTCCTGCTGCTTGAGCGGACCGATGTCCGCCCCGGTGATGACAGCGCCCTCCTCCTTGCCCTGGGCGCTGTGCAGCAGCACCGCCTCGATCAGATGGTGGCGGTAGCCCCCACCGCGCAGGGCCAGGCGGTGCTCGGCGCGGTAGTGCCCGCGTCGGCGCACCAGTTCGAACAGCACCGAATGCACAGGCCACGGCAGCGGCGGCAACTCGCCAGCCAGGCGCATCTGGTCTTCCGGGTAGAGCAGCAGGTCCACGCTGTCGCCTTCGGCCAGGGGCCGCAGCACCTCGCGGGCCCGGCTGTTGCTGCGGCGCAGCCGGCCGTGGGCGTCCAGCACGATGACGACGCTGCCCACGGTGTCCATCACCCGCTCGGAGAAGGCGGCCAGCGACTGTTCGCGGTCACGCGCCGACTGCAGGGCCGCCCGCTGCTGCTCCAGCCGGGCCAGCATGGCATCGGCCTGCTCGGCGCCGGCCATCAGCTCGAATTCGAGCGCCCCGTTGGCCAGGCGCAGGGCCTGCAGTTCCAGCCTCAGGCTGGCGAGTTCGTCCGCCGGGGCGGGTGGCAGCAGCCCTGCAGGCAAGGGACGGCTCGACGGTTGGCTCATCGCGCGCCCTCAGCAGACGCCGGCCACGGCCGGCATCTGCCAGCGGCGGTCAGCCAGCCAGTCGGCGACCATCCGGGCGGCGGGCGCCACGGCCTGCGCGACCGCGGGAGACAGCCCGAGGTGGAAGGACCGCAGCGCGGCCATCTCGATGGTCAGCAGCCGCGCCGGCACACCTGCCGGACGGGCGGCCCGCCAGGCCCGCAGCAGATGACCCAGGCCCATGCCGTGGCCCACGGCGGCCGTCTCCAGCGGCACCTGGGCCGGATCGCGTTCGGCCAGGCGGCCGGGCTGCCCCGCGGGTTCGGCCGCGTCCACCAGCACCACGGCCGGGGCGTCCATCAGCCAGGCCAGGGCGTCCAGGCCCCGGGTGCCCACGGCCTGCACCGACCAGCCCGGCGGCAGCCCCGCCGCCACCAGGCAGCAGCCCACCGCCTCGGCCACCCCGTCGTCGCCATGCAGGGCATTGCCGAAGCACAACACCACACCACCGGCCCCATGGCTCATGCGTCCACCCTCAGGCTGGGCGTGTCGGCACCCACGAAGTGAACGGTGCACACCAGGCAGGGGTCGTGCGAGCGGATCAGGTGGCCGACCTCGATCGGGTCCTCCGGGTCCTGCACGCGCAGCCCCACCAGGCTGGCCTCCCAGTGGCCGGGCTGGCCCAGGCTGTCGCGCGGCGAGGCGTTCCAGCCGGTGGGCGTGATGATCTGGTAGCGGTGCACCACGCCATCGCGCACCTGCACCCAGTGGCCCAGCGCGCCTCGCGCGGCCATGATCAGGCCGGCGCCATCGCCGTCCACCTCGGTGCCCGGCGCCGGCGGCACGAAATGCGGTTCGTCCAGGTGGGCGCCCAGTTCGTCGAGCATGCGCAGGCCGTGCCGCAGGGCCACGCCGATGTGGCGCACCCGGGCGAACTGGCGCAGCCAGGCCCCGCCGCCCTGGCGGGACCAGAGATCACGGATCAGCGGATCGCCCGCGATCAGCAACTCGGCCAGCGGGCCGGTCTGCACCACGCGGCCGTCGTAGCGGGGTGCCTTGGCCCAGGTGTAGCGGTCGGTCTCGGGCTGGTAGTCCGGCACGGTCTCGCCCTCGAAGGGATGTCGACCGCCCTCGTAGGGCCGGAACCAGGAATGCCGCACATGCTCGGTGATGCGCGCCGGGTCCAGCGGCTGGATCTGGCCGGAGTCGCCATCCAGAAAGCCGGCCGGCAGGGTGTGGCGCGGCTCGCCGCGGGCCCAGGCCTCGGGCTCGCACCAGGTGCCGAAAGCCAGCATGTGGGGCGTGCCCTGGCCCAGCATGTCCAGGCCCTGCCCGCGCAGGAAGCGGGTCAGCAGGCCCAGCGCCGCGGCGGCCGGGCCGGGCTGGGCCAGCCAGGTCTCGAAGGCCTCGGCCGAATCCAGCGCCAGCCAGGCGCCCAGCCCACCGCCGAGAATGCGTTGCTCGTACCAGCGCTGCAGCCCCAGCAGCGCGCTGCGGCAGGCCACCAGCCGGCGGGTGTCGGCCGGGGTCACCACGCCGCCGGGCAGCATGTAGGACGAATGCGGCCACTGCCCGCCGAAGTGCGCGACGATCTGCAGCACCTGGCGGGTCTGGGTCAGGGTCTCGCGGTAGACGTCGCCCTTGAAGGGTTCGAAGGCGGCCATGAGCGGCGCATGCAGCGGATCGGCCGCATAGCGCGGGTGGCACAGGTCCGGCGCGAAGAAGAGGAAGGTCTGCCGCAGGTCGTTCTGCAGGCCTTCGGCGATCAGGCAGAGGTTGCGGATGCGGGTGGCGTTGGGCGGCACCGGCGTGGACCAGATCTGCTCCAGCGCCAGCACGCCGGCATACAGATGGGCCGTGCCGCAGATGCCGCAGACCCGCGGGGTGATGACCATGGCGTCGCGCGGGGCGCGCCCCAGCAGGATCTGTTCGAAGCCGCGGTACATGGTGCCCTGGGTGCGCGCGGCCACCACCACGCCGTCCTCCAGCGTGACCTGCACACTGAGGTCGCCCTCGACGCGGTTGAGATCCAGGTTCAGTTCGATGCGGGCCATGTGGAACGATGCTAGCCGCCCCGCTCAGGGCTTCATCTTCTTGTCACGCACCCGTTGCGGGGCTGCCGCACGGGCCAGGTTCTTGTATGCCATGTAGCGCGGCCGCTCGACCCCCAGCGGCAGGCGGATGGGCACTTCGCCCATCTTCTCGGTGCGAAACAGGTCACCGTCGCGCGGGAAGGTCGGCGAGGTGCAGCCGAAACAGGGCACGCCCGCCCGGGTCTTGCTGCTGGTGCCGTTCCACAGGTCGGCATTGCACACCGCCTGGGTCATCGGCCCCTGGCAACCCAGGTTGAAAAACAGGCAGGCGCGGTCGCCCGGCTGGGTGTCCTCGACGTCGTACTCGTGGTATTCGTTGCGGGTGCAGCCTTGGTGCACCACGGTGCTGAAATGCGAGGCCGGCCGGTTCAGCCCGTCCAGCGGCAGCGGCAGGCCCAGGGCCAGCACGGCCAGGGTCTGGGTCATGGTGTTGGGGTGGGCGGGGCAGCCCGCCACGTTAATGACCGGCAGGCCCCGGCGCGAGCGCCAGTCCGGCGCCAGCAGCCCCCCGGGCTGGGCATGGTCGAACTGCAGGCCGATGCAGTCCGAGGGGTTGGGCGGGGCCGCATGCACCCCGCCAAAGGCCGCGCAGGTGCCCATGGCCACCACCACGCCGGCCCGCTCGGCGAGGTCGCGCACCAGGTCCATCTTGCCGCGGCCGCGGTAGGGGTCGCACAGGCCCGTGCCGCGCGGGGCAGTGATGATGCTGCCCTCGACGCACAGGATGTCCAGGGTCTGCTCACCGGCCAGGATGGCATCCACCAGGTGGTCGAAGCGCCGGGCATGACCATGCGAGAGCGAGGGATGCCAGAGCAGTTCCACGCCCCCGTCCTGGAGCAGTTGCTCCAGGCTGGGAGATTCCGCGCTCAGGATGGCGAGGGAGTCGCCGCCACAGGCGCCGGTTTGAAGCCAGAACAGAGTCGCCATCGGATCCAGGTGTGCCGCAGGGTTGCCCCCTCATCCGGGCGCGGCCCATCCTGACCCGGCTGATCCTCTTATCGGCAACGGCCGTGCGGACTCAAGTCCGCGGATCTGGGCCCGATTGTCTCAAACGACGGGGCTCAGTAGAGCCAGCCCCAGGACAGGCCGATCACGTCCTCGCTCAGGTGGACGTTGGCCTCGCCCCCGCCGAAGTTGGCCGGGATGGACCCCTGGCCATGCACGGCCTTCTTGAAGGCGTGGCCGTAGAAGGCGCTCCATTCGCTGCGCTCGCCGGTCTTCCAGCTCAGGCCCAGCGTGGCATGGTCCTGCACCACCCCGGGAGCCAGGATGTTGAAGAAGGTCTGGCTCTGCGGCACGGGCTGGGTGGCATGGCTGTAGCCGGCCCGCAGCGTCAGCGCGGGCGACCACTGGTAGGCGGCCCCGAGCTTGACCACCTGCACGTCCTTCCAGCCGAAGCCCGCGCCCCCATCGGCGCCCAGGGGCTGACCGGCCAGCAGCGGCGCCAGGGGCGTGCCCACCGACTGGACGCCGCTGTACTGGATCACCTGGTAGTCCAGGGCCAGCGTCCAGTCCTGGCTGGGCTGGTAGGCCAGGCCCACACCGTAATTCGCCGGGATGTCGAAGCTGCCCTGGTCGGCGAACAGCCCCCGGTACTTGTCGAAGCGGCCGTGGATCTTGGACGACCAGGTCGCCCCCAGCCGCCACGCGGGGCTGAGCTGGCCGATCCAGCCCAGGCGCACGCCGGCGCCCACCGAGCTGTCATTGCCCAGGCCGCTGACCTGGGTGGGGGCTTGTGATGCGGGGGTGAAGGGGCTCAGGCCCTCGGCGGAAAAACGCTGCCAGGCCAGGTTGAGCGCGACGCTGACCGCGTGGTCCTCGTTCAAACGGTAGGCCACCGAGGGCGAGATGAAGAGCTGCTCCAGGTTGACACCGGTATGCCCGGTCTCGCCGAAGGCGGCAAACGGGCTGCGGTCGTACTGGGTGTTCATGCCCCCGTTGCCGTAGACGGCCAGGCCCAGGCTCAGGCGCTCGTCGAGCTGCCGCGTCAGGCCGAACTCGGGAATGAAGAAGGCCTTGCGGCCGTTGCCGCTGTAGCTGCCGTCCAGCCCGGCGCCATTGCCTTCGATGCTGGCGCCACGGCTGGGCAGGAAGGCATTCAGGCCGGCATCCAGCCGGTCGCCGACCCAGGCGGTTCCCGCGGGGTTGGTGGCCCCGGTCAGGGCGTCCTGCGGCAGCGCGATGCCGGTGCCGGCCATGCCCTCGCTCTTGACGCCGTAACCGTGGGCGAAATAGCCGTTGGTGGCGTGGGCCACCCCGGGCAGGGCACTGGCACTGCCCAGCAGAATGGACAGCAAGGACAGCGGGAGACGGCGAGACATCGATACATCCTGATGTATGAACGGGGTGCCCACTGTAGGCGGCCCACCTCGCCTGTCCAAGGAAAAGATCGCTATGTGCTCATGACGAATCTGTCACTGGACCGGGGCCGGTGGCAGGGACGAACGCCGGGACACCCAGCGCGCCACCGCCGGCCCCACGGCCAGCACCGCCAGCAGGCGGCCGGTCTGCATGGCCATCACGAAGGGCGCGTCCACATGGCTGGAAGCGGCAATCAGGGCCACCGAGTCGGCCCCGCCAGGGCTCATGGCCAGGTAGGCGGTCAGCGGGTCGATGTCCATCCAGACCACCAGCAGCGCGGCCATGCCGGTGCACAGCAGGATCAGCAGGGACAGCACCGCCAACAGGCGGGGCAGCAGGCGCAGGGCATGGCGGATCACCGCCCGGTCGAAGCGCTGCCCGATGTTCCAGCCCAGGCACAGGGCTGCGGCGGCCAGCAGCCAGGGGGGCAGCACGATGTCCAGCCCGGCCACGTCCTGCATCAGCACCCCGGCGGCCAGGCCCAGCACCAGCGCCCCGCCCGGCGGACGCCAGCGCCAGGCCGCCAGCGCCGCCAGCGCGCCCACCCCCAGGGTCAGCGTCAGGCCGCGGCCGTCCACCGGGGCCATCCAGGCGACCCGTGCGTGGCCGGCCGGCGCATCGGCCCCGCCCACCACCGTCGCGGCCACCATCATCAGCGAGGCCACCATCACCACCCGCAGGTACTGCATCAGGGCCACCAGGCGCACATCGGCGCCGAACTCGCCGGCCAGCAGCGTCATGGCCGTGGCCGCCCCCGGAAAGGAGCCCCAGATGGCCGTGGAGCCCGGCAGCAGCCGCCAGCGGGCCAACTGCCAGCCCAGGCCCACGCTCAACACGATGACCGAGGTCACGCCCAGCAGGAAGACCTCCCAGTGCCGCATCAGCTCGGTGAACACCGGCAGGGGGCAGGCGCGGGCGATCATCATGCCCAGCAGGCCCTGCGACAGCATGAAGCCCGCCATCGGCACCGGCACCCGGCGCTCGCCCAGGGCCACCACCACGCCGGCGACGATCGCCCCCAGCAGGGTGGGCGCCGGGGTGCGCAGCAGGGCCAGCAGGCCCGACAACAGCGCGGTGAGCGCGAGCAGCCCGGCCCAGCGCACGGCCAGCGAGGCGGAGCGGACATCCTGCGATGGTGCGGGCATGCGCTCAGTCCTCGGCATCGGCCAGGCGGGCCAGCAGCGGCACGGCCTGCACCAGCAGCGCCTGCTCCTGCGGGCTGCACAAGCGGCTCACGGCGGCCAGCAGCCAGTCGTCCCGGCTGGCGCGGCTGTCGTGCACTGCCCGTCGCCCGGCGGCGGTCAGGCTCAGCAGCACCTTGCGGCCATCGCCGGGGTCAGGCCGGCCCTGCACCAGGCCCAGAGCCTGCAGGCTGGCCACCACCGCGCCCATGGACTGGGGCCGCATGTGCTCGACCTGGGCCAGCTCGGCCACGGTGGCGTCCTCGTGCCGGATCAGGTGGTGGAACACCGCCACCTGGGCGGTGTTGAACTGGCGCAGCTCGCTCTGGCTGCGCAGGCGCCGCTGCAGGCGGCCCAGCAGCCCGCGCAACTCGCCGAGGGCGGCCCCCAGCTCGTCGGGGTCGATGGGGGAAGGCGAAGCCGGCATTTTGGAAGTTTACCTTCTGATTCACACCCTCTGGTCCAAGCCAGCGCCGCGGTCACGGCTTTCCCCACTTGCGGCCGCAGACACGGCCCCTAGCATCCGGACACCGCGGTCCTGGAGCACGCCCATGCTGTGTCGGTCCCCCGCCCTGCGCGCATTCCCACCGGCCCGCCGGCCCCTGCCACTGCTGGGCGCGCTGTTCGCCGGCCTCGTGCTGCAGGCAGCCCCCCTGCGGCCGGCCCGGGCCGCCGAGGCCCCGGCCTACGACGCGGCGCTGGCCCAGCGCCTGGGCGCGGATGCACGCGGCATGCGTTCCTATGTGCTGGTGCTGTTGCGCAGCAGCGGGCATCCGGTGCCGGCCGGCCCCGCCCGGGATGCGATGTTCCAGGGTCATTTCGCCAACATCGGACGCTTGGCCCAGGCCGGCACGCTGGCCCTGGCCGGGCCGGCCGACGGGGTGGAGGGCCTGCGCGGCCTGTTCGTGCTGGCGGTGCCGGACATCGAGGCCGCCCGCGCCCTTGTCGGCACCGATCCGGTCATCCGGGAGGGCGAGATGGTGGCGGAATACCACCGCTTCTACGGCACGGCCGGGCTGATGGCGCTCTACGAGATCCACCAGAAGCTGCAGGCCCCCCAGCCCGCCCCACCGTGACGACCTGCCCGGCGGGGCCCCTCAGCGCCGAAGCAGCCGCTGTCCGGCATCGGCCGGCAGGCGCCAGCAATCCACCAGCGCCAGCAGGGCCAGGCCGGCCATCGCCAGGAAGGCGCCGTGGAAGTCACCCACGCCGGGCTGGCCGGCCGGGGTGTCGCGCAGCAACTCGGTGACGCTCAGGGCCAGGGCGCCCAGCGCGATGCCCATGCCGGTGTTCATCTGGGCCAGCACCGAGAAGAGCGTGGTGGCGTGGCGCATCTGATCCTGCGGCACATCGGCATAGGCCAGGGTGCTGGTGGCGGTGAACTGCATGGAGCGGTTCATGCCGCTGATGAAGACCAGCAGCGCCGTCCACAGCCGGGGGGTGTCGGGTTCCAGCCCGGCGCAGGCCGCAAAGCCCAGGGCCACCAGCAGGCCATTGACCAGCATCACCCGCCGAAAGCCGAAGCGACGCAGCAGCGCCGTGGTGGCCGGCTTGATGGCCAGGTTGCCGGCGAACAGCCACAGCAGCATGGCGCCGGCCTCCACCGCCGACCAGCCGAAGCCCAGCTGGAACATCAGCGGCAGCAGGAAGGGCGCCGCGCTGATGGCCATGCGAAACAGCGAGCCCCCCACCGCGCAGGCGCGGAAGGTGGCGATGCGCAGCGGCGCCAGCCCGAAGAGAGGTTCGGGGGCCCGACGCAGGTGCCCCACGCTCAGGCCCAGCAGGCCCAGGCCCGCCAGCAGCGCCACCGCCCAGCCCCAGGCCGGCAGGTCGGCCCGGCTGGCCATCTCGATGCCGCCCATCAGCAGGGCCAGCGCCGATCCGGTCAGCACAAAGCCGCGGCGGTCGAAGCCCAGCGCCGTCGATGCGCTGGGCGGCAGCAGGCGGGCGCTGGCCAGCAGGGCCAGCCCGCCCAGCGGCAGGTTCAGCCAGAAGATCCAGCGCCAGCCCCAGTGGGTGCTGATCCAGCCACCCACCGGCGGGCCGAGCATGAAGGCCACCAGCCCCGGCCAGGTGAGGATGGCCACGGCCCGCACGATGCCTTCCTTGGGCGTGCCGCGCAGCACCAGCATGCGGCCCACCGGCACCATCATCGCCCCGCCGATGCCCTGCAGCGTGCGGGCCAGCGTGAAGCTCCACAGGCCTTGCGCGGCGGCGCAGGCCAGCGAGGCCAGCGTGAACACCGCGATGGCCAGCGAGAACACCCGGCGCGCGCCGAAGCGGTCCGCCGCCCAGCCGCTGATGGGGATGAAGACCGTCAGGGCCACCAGATAGGCCGAGATCCCCACCGACAGATGGGCCGCGGCCTCGCCGAAGTCGCCCGCCATGGCCGGCAGCGCCGTCGTGATGACGGTGGCGTCCAGGTTCTCCATGAAGTACACCGCCGCCACCAGCAAGGCGACGGCGGTGCGGCGGTCCAGGCGGGCCGGGTCCGTCGCCACGGGTTCAGACAATGTCGTCCACCACGCCGCCATCCACCCGCAGGGCCGCGCCGGTGGTGGCGGAGGCCTGCGGCGAGCAGACGTAGACCACCATCGAGGCCACCTCGTCCACCGTGGCGGCGCGCTGGATGATCGAGCTGGGACGCTGGGTGCGGACGAAGCCGTTGAAGACATCCTCCAGCGACTGACCCGTGCGGGCGACCTCGTCCTTGAGCATCTCGGCCACGCCGTCGGACAGCGTGGGCCCCGGCAGCACGGCGTTGACCGTCACCCCGCTGCCCGCCACCCGCTTGGCCAGGCCGCGCGAGAGGGCCAGTTGCGCGGTCTTGCTGACACCGTAATGGATCATGTCCGCCGGGATGTTGCGGGCCGACTCGGAGGCGATGAACACCACCCGGCCCCAGCCCTTGTCCACCATGGCCGGCAGCAGCGCCCGCGACAGGCGCACGCCAGACATGACGTTGGTCTGCCAGTAGCGCTCCCAGGTGGCGTCGTCGGTCTCGAAGAAGTCCTGCGGGCCGTAGATGCCGGCGTTGTTGACCAGGATGTCCACCGCCGGCACGGCCGCCAGCAGGGCCTCGGCACCGGCTGCATCGCTCAGGTCGGCCACCGCGCCGCGCAGGCGGGCCCCGGGCAGCGCGGCCCGCAGCGATTGCAGGGCCCGGTCCACCGTGGCGGCGCTGCGGCCGTGCAGCACCACCTCGGCGCCGCTGTCGGCCAGACCGCGGGCGATGGCATGGCCGATGCCGGCGGTGGAGGCCGTGACGAGGGCCACGCGGCCCGTGAGATCGATGTTCATGGGAATGCTCCTGAAGGTGAGAGTGTGACCCGAAGCGGGTGGCGTCTGTTCAGAGGACCACCAGCCCCATTTGCTGCAGCAGGGTCAGGTTGTCCTCGAGGTGCCAGTTCTCGGCGATGCGGCCGTCCTGTACGCGGTAGATGTCGGTGGCGATGAAGTCAATGGCCTGGCCCTGGCCGGTGCGACCATGGAACTGCCCGCTGAAGTGGCCGGTGAAGCGCAGGTGGGACACCACCCGGTCGCCCGAGACGATCATCTGCTCGATCTCGCAGCGCAGGTCGGGCACGGCCTGGCGGAAGCCCGCCGAGGCGGCCAGCGGCCCGGCCAGCCCCTGGGCGCGGCCGGGCGGCAGGGTGCGGTCCATGAAGTCCGGCGCCAGGGCGGCCCGAGCCAGGGCCTCCTCGCCGGTCGACCAGAAGCTGCCATAGCGGCGCGCGGCCAGGATCTCGCGCTCGGCCTGGGCCCGGTCCAACTGGGCATCCACCACCAGGGTGCGGGGCTGGATCAGCGCCTCCTCGGCGCGGGCGGGGCCGGCCACGGCCGACAAAGTGGCCACGGCGGCCACGATGGTCAGAAGGTTCAGCCCCGTGGGCCGTGAAGAAAGACGGTGCATGTCGATGTGCTCCCTCGCAGTGAGTGACAGGAAAAGCCGGGGTCCGGCATGGGGAGCGACTTTGATTTAACGTCCATGCAAGATAAAGAACACCCGATCTCAAAGACTTTCTTCACAGGCAAGAAGATGATCCGCATCGACGATCTGCAGGTTTTCGTCCAGACCGCCGAGGCCGGGAGCTTCTCGGCCGCGGCCCGGCTGCTGGACCTCACCCCTGCCCTGGCCAGCAGCGCGGTGCAGCGGCTCGAGCGCGAACTGGGCCTGCGCCTGCTGGTGCGCTCCACCCGCAGCATGCGGCTGTCGGAGGAAGGCGCGCGCTACCTGCCCCATGCCCGCAGCGTGCTGGCCGCGCTGGCGGCCGGCCAGGAGGCGCTGGACCAGGGCCGCGCCGAGATCGCCGGGCCGCTTCGCCTGTCGGTGCCCTCGGACCTGGGCCGGCAGGTGCTGCTGCCCTGGCTGGACGACTTCCAGGCCGAGCACCCCCGGCTGCAGCTGCAGTTGCGGGTCAGCGACCGCTTCACCGACCTCTTCCGCGCCGCGGTGGACGCCGGCATCCGCTACGGGCAGCTGGCCGACTCGGGCCTGGTGTCGCTGCCGCTGGCCTCGGACAACCGTCGCATCGCCTGCGCGGCCCCGTCCTATCTGGAACGTCACGGCCGCCCGGCCACGCCGGCCGAGCTGCGGCAGCACAACTGCCTGCGCTATGTGATGGGCGAGCACACCCACGAGCGCTGGAGCTTCCACCTGCCCTCGGCCCAGGGCGGCCTGCAGACCGTGCCGGTGCGTGGGGACCGGATCAGCGACGATGGCGAAGTGGTGCGCCGCTGGGCCTTGTCGGGCCAGGGCATCGCCTACAAATCGGCGCTGGACGTGGCCGAAGACCTGCGCACCGGTCGCCTCGTGGCCCTCTTTCCGCTGGACTGGGGCGAGCCCGCCCCGCTGCAGATGGTCTGCCCGGACCGGGCCAGCCTGGGCCCGGCCATCCAGCGCCTGCGGGACTTTCTGGTGGCGCGCTGCGTGGCCTGGCTGCGCGAGCTGCCGGGGCCGCGGGCCTGAGCCGTGCTCAGGCTCCGGCCAGATCGGCCGGCCGGACCTCGACCCCCACCCCGCTGGCGGCCACCACCCGGTTGCGGCCCTGACGCTTGCCCTCGTAGAGCGCGGCGTCGGCGTGCCGGATCACCTCGGCGAACGAGCCGGCGCGCAGCGACTGCGCCACGCCGATCGTGACGGTCAGGGCGACCCGCTGGCCCTGGACCTCCAGGGGGTCCTGGGCGATGGCGCAGCGCACCCGCTCGGCCAGCAGCAGGGCCTGGCCCTCGTCGGTGTCGGCCAGCAGCAGCAGGAACTCCTCGCCGCCCCAGCGGGCCACCACGTCCGATGTGCGGGCCGTGCGGGACACCAGCTCAGCCACCCGACGCAGGGCCTGATCTCCGATCTCATGGCCCCAACTGTCGTTGACCGCCTTGAAATGGTCCACATCCAGCAGCACCACGCTGAAGGGCCCGCCCTGGGGCCGGTGGAGCAGCTGGGCCACCAGGGCCTCGCCGGTGGCCTGCACATGGCGTCGGTTGAACAGCTGCGTCATCGGGTCGCGCAGCGCCAGGCCGGCCATGGCATGGTGCTGGCGCCGCACCAGCGTGAAGAAGTGATAGACCAGCACGGCCGGCGCCATCCCCAGCGCCAGCAGGTTCATGCTGCGCAACTGCCGCAGGGTGCCCGCCGTGGGCAGATCCAGCGGTGCGGCGGCGGACAGCTGGGCCCAGCGTGCCGTGCTCGCGGCATCCAGCCACAGCGTCAGCAGGCAGGCTCCGCCCACCAGCAGCCCCTTGGCCCACAGGGGCAGCCGCCCCGAGGTGACCAGCACCGGCGTGTAGGCCAGCAGCAGGGCATGGAAGAGCGCCGAAGGCCCGTAGCGCAGCGCCAGATGGGCGATGGAGAGGGTGCAGGTGCCGATGAGCAGGAGCAGGGCCGCGAGAAAGGCCGGGTAGGCCGCGCGGGGACCGAAGCAGGGCTGCAGCGCGGCAGCCAGCAGGGCGATGAGCGCGTGATGCCACCACTGCGCATCGCCCAGCCACCAGAGCGCCACGGCATAGACGCAGGCCACGCAGGCGATGACCACCGCAGAACCGCGGATGGTGGTGCGAAAGTTCTGGTGGACGAACTCGGAGGCCTCGTCAGGCACGAGGCGGATCGGATCAGGCAAGCTCACACGGCGGCACTCCACCCCACAACGCCCTCCCCTGCGCTTCTGCGAGCTTCAGGTCTCTCGGGCTGGCAGTGTAAGGCGGACGCGGCGGACGGTTCAGGGCCCATCCTGGGCGGGCACCCCGGCGGGAGCCGGCGGGCTTCGCTCGGCCTCGGTGGGCGGCACCCACTCGGCCCAGTCCGGGCCGAACAGTTCCTCGGGATGCTGGGTGCGGTCCGAGCCGTTGCCGCAGGCCATGGCATGCGCCGGGCAATAGCGGTCACAGCCCCAGCAGGTGCGCTCGGGATGGGCGGGGTGCAGCGGAAAGCGCTTGGCCATGCCCTGCAGTGTGCGCGTCCTCGCCGGGGGGCGGCTTGATGTCGGGCAAGTCGGCCAGGCCGCACCAGGCTGGGGCGGGCCGCCCCGGGACTGGTGGGCTGCGCACCGTCACGGGCCGGCGTGGCGGCGTCTGCCCGCCACGGGCCCCGGAAACACCCGGTCCATCGTCTGGCATCCCGTTTGCTTGACAGGGGCTCGAGGTGAACGGGGTATGGCTGCTCCGCCCCTCGCCCGCTAACGACGGCGGTTTTCTGTCGGCACCGGCCTGGCGCGCGGTGCCCCTCCTGATGTGCGCACGCGCCGCGTGTGCCGCTTCCCTTCGGAGCAACCCATGAAAATCGTCGTCGCCGGCCACGGCATGGTGGGCCACCAATTCCTGCAGAGCCTGGCCGAGACCGGCCTGACCGAGGCGCAGGTCACCGTCCTGTGCGAGGAAGCCCGCCCGGCCTACGACCGGGTCCACCTCTCCGAGTTCTTCGCCGGCAAGTCCGCCCAGGATCTGTCCCTGGTCGAGCCCGGCTTCTTCGAGCGCACCGGCTTCGACCTGCGCCTGGCGGCCCGGGCCGCCAGCGTGGACCGCCGGGTGCGCACCGTGACCACCGCCGATGGCGAGGTGCTGCCCTACGACGTGCTGGTGCTGGCCACCGGCTCGGTGCCCTTCGTGCCGCCCATCGCCGGTCGCGAGCGGCCGAACTGCTTCGTCTACCGCACCATCGACGATCTGGAGGCCATGCAGGCCGCCAGCGCCAAGGCCCGGCGCGGCGTGGTGGTGGGCGGCGGTCTGCTGGGCCTGGAATGCGCCAAGGCCCTGCGCGACCTCGGGCTGGAGACCCATGTGGTGGAATTCGCCCCGCGCCTGATGGCGGTGCAGGTGGACGAGAGCGGCGGCCGCATCCTGCGCGAGAAGATCGAGGCCCTGGGTGTGCACGTGCACACCCGGCGCAGCACCACCCAGATCACCGACGGCGCCGAGCACCGCCACCGCATGGTGTTCGAGGACGGCAGCTACCTGGAAACCGACCTGATCGTGTTCTCCGCCGGCATCCGGCCGCGCGACGAACTCGCCCGCCAGTGCGTGCTGGCCATCGGCCCGCGCGGCGGCGTGGTGATCGACGACCACTGCCGCAGCAGCGATCCGCACGTCTACGCCATCGGCGAGTGCGCGTCCTGGAACGAGCAGACCTTCGGCCTGGTGGCCCCGGGCTACGAGATGGCCCGCGTGGCCGCGCGCCACATCGCCGGCGAGGCCGCGGCCGCCTTCGCGGGCGCCGACATGAGCACCAAGCTCAAGCTGATGGGCGTGGACGTGGCCAGCATCGGCGATGCCCACGGCAAGACGCCGCACTGCCGCAGCTTCTCCTTCACCGACGAACTGAACGGCATCTACAAGAAGATCGTCGTCAGCGAGGACGGCCGCCAGCTGCTGGGGGCCGTGCTGGTGGGCGACGCGGCCGAGTACGGCACCCTGCTGCAGATGGCCTTGAACGGCATCGCCCTGCCCGAGCATCCCGAGGCGCTGATCCTGCCGGCCGGCGACGGCCAGGCCAAGGCCGGCCTGGGCGTGGACGCCCTGCCCGACAGCGCGCAGATCTGCTCCTGCAACAACGTCAGCAAGGGCCAGATCGCCGAGGCGGTGGCCGGCGGCGCCACCACCATCGCCGCGCTGAAGGCCGGCTGCAAGGCCGGCGCCACCTGCGGCGGCTGCGTGCCCCTGGTCACCCAGGTCATGAAGGCCGAGATGGCCAGGCGCGGCCTGGCGGTGAACAACCACCTGTGCGAGCACTTCCCGCACTCGCGCCAGGAGCTGTTCCACCTGGTCCGCGTGGGCCAGATCAAGACTTTCGAGGACCTGCTGGCCAAACACGGCCAGGGCCTGGGCTGCGACATCTGCAAGCCCGCGGCGGCCAGCATCTTCGCCTCCTGCTGGAACGACTTCGTGCTGCAGCCCGAGCTGGCGCCCCTGCAGGACAGCAACGACTACTTCCTGGGCAACATCCAGAAGGACGGCAGCTACTCGGTGGTGCCGCGCATGCCCGGTGGCGAGGTCACCCCCGAGGGCCTGATCGCCGTGGGCCAGGTGGCCAAGAAGTACGGCCTGTACACCAAGATCACCGGCGGCCAGCGGGTCGACCTGTTCGGTGCCCGTGTCGAGCAGTTGCCCCTGATCTGGGAGGAGCTGATCGCCGCCGGCTTCGAGAGCGGCCATGCCTATGGCAAGAGCCTGCGCACCGTGAAGAGCTGCGTGGGCAGCACCTGGTGCCGCTACGGCGTGGACGACAGCACCGGCCTGGCCATTGCGCTGGAGAACCGCTACAAGGGCCTGCGCGCGCCACACAAGATCAAGTTCGGCGTCTCGGGCTGCACCCGCGAATGCGCCGAGGCCCAGAGCAAGGACGTGGGCATCATCGCCACCGACAAGGGCTGGAACCTCTATGTCTGCGGCAACGGCGGCATGAAGCCGCGCCACGCCGAGCTGATCGCCAGCGACCTGAGCAAGGACGCGCTGATCCGCCTGATCGACCGCTTCCTGATGTTCTACGTGCGCACCGCCGACCGCCTGCAGCGCACCAGCACCTGGCGCGACAACCTCGAAGGCGGGCTGGACTACCTCAAGGGCGTGCTGCTGCGCGACACCCTGGGGCTGGCCGCCGAGCTGGAGGCCCAGATGCAGCAGGTGGTGGACCGCTACCAGTGCGAATGGAAGACCGCCGTCACCACGCCCGCCGTGCGCCAGCGCTTCCGCAGCTTCGTCAACAGCACGCAGCCCGACGAGCACATCGTCTTCGTGCAGGAGCGCGGCCAGATCCGCCCGGCCCGGCCGGAGGAACGCGCCGACGCCACCCACGCCGCATCCACCAACAGCCCCACCTGACCCAGGAGCCCCGAACCATGGACACCCTCGTTTCCGACTGGACCGCCGTCTGCGCGGTCGAGGACATCCTGCCGGACACCGGCGTCTGCGCCCGGGTGGACACGCACCAGGTCGCCATCTTCCGCATCGGCCAGAACCAATTCTTCGCCATCGACAACGTGGACCCGAAGGCCGGCGCCAGCGTGCTCTCGCGCGGGCTGGTGGGCAACCTGGGCGAGCACCTGGTGGTGGCCTCGCCGCTGTACAAGCACCACATCGACCTGCGCACCGGCGTCTGCCTGGAGTCACCCGAATGGTCGGTGCGCCCTTACGCCGTGCGGGTGAAGGACGGACGCGTGCTGGTGAGCACCGAAGCCACCTGAGGGTTCCGGCCGGCACCCATCTTGCGGACAATCGGGGCCGTCTTCCGAACGCGCCGAAGCGCCCCACCCCATGCCGCAGCCTGTCTCCCAATTCGTCCTGCGTGCCAAGCAGCTGGACATCGACGCCGTGCGCCACCTGGCCGCGCGGGTCGAGCTGGTCACGGTCATCGGCCAGCTGATTCACGCCCTGCAGCGCGAACGCGGGGCCTGCAGCATCTTCCTGGCCTCGCACGGCCTGCAGTTCAACACCCAGCGCATGGAGGCCCAGCAGGCGGCCACGCCGCTGGAGCAGCAGCTGCGTGCGCTGTTCGAGGCCCAGCTCGATCCCGCCCAGGGCGCGACCGCCCGGCTGCTGTCCCTGATGGCCTGGGTGCTGCTGGATCTGGACGCGCTGCGCGAGCTGCGCCTGCAGATCGAGCGCTGCCAGCCGAGCGCGCACGACAGCGTGGCGGCCTTCAGCCGGGTCATCGCCGGCCTGGTGGAGCTGGTCTTCCACCTGGCGGACAACACCGTCCATCCCGGCGTGTCGCGCCAGCTGGTGGCCTTCGTCCACCTGGTGCAGGGCAAGGAGGCGGCGGGCCAGGAGCGCGCCGTGGGCGGCCAGCTCTTCGCGTCCGGCCAGGCCCTGCCGGTCGAGCAGGAACGCATCACCCACCTGATCGAGGCGCAGGAGCGCAGCCTGGGCATCTTCGAGGAATTTGCCGAACCGGCCCTGCGCGCACGCTGGCAGCAGCTGCAGCTCACGCCCACTGTGGCCCAGCTGGAGCGGCTGCGCCGCACCCTGTGCACGGCCCGCCCCGGCGCCGCGCTGGACGCCCAGCTCAGCGGCCGCTGGTTCGAGGTGGCCAGCGAACGCATCACCGATCTGTGGCAGCTGGAAACCGAATTGGTGCAGGGACTGCGCCAGGCCTGTGCCCGGCAGCTGGAGGTGCTGACGCAGGAGCTGCAGGATGCCGAGGGCCTGGTCCAGCGGCTGCGCAACACCCCGCCACCGCACACCCACGCGGTGGTCGAGTTCTTCGGCATCTCCGGCCACCCGGGCAGCGTGCCGCAGCTGACCCACCCGCCGGGTGAGGCCGCGCCCGACACCCAGGCCCGGGACGCCCAGGCCATGTCCTCCATGGTCGAGCTGCTGCAGGCCCAGACGGCCCGCCTGGCCAGCGTGGAGATGGAGTTGGAGGCCGCCAAGCGTGCCCTGCACGAGCGCAAGATCATCGAGCGCGCGAAGGGCGTGCTGATGTCGCGCATGGGCCTGTCCGAGGAAGCCGCCTTCCGCGCCCTGCAGAAGACGGCCATGGACCAGAACCGCCGCCTGCTCGACGTCGCCGAGGCCACACTCTCGCTGCCCGACCTGGCCTTTGCCAGGCCCGCGGCCCCGGCGGCGGACTGAAGACGCGCCGGCCGGCCGGAACGCTGGTGGCACACCACGTGCTTACTGACTGCCCGTCAAGCTAACGGCGGCTTGAACCAGCCCCTGCAGGCCGCCTGGCTGCCTGCAAAGGGTGCGCGAATGTGTGGACAAAGGCGTCCATGCCTGCAACCGGTGCGGACCGGTCCAGGCGTGGGCGCCTTTTTTCATGCCCGGCTGCGGCCGGCATGGGCCGCACTGTCTCCTCCATGTCTGCCTGTCCTGAAGGAACCCCCATGGCCTACCTCGCCCCCACCGAATTCGTGACCAAGATGGTCGATGCCGGCGAATCCAAGCTGCTGATGTCCACCCGCGACACCCTGATCCGCGCCTACATGGCCGGTGCCATCCTGGCGCTGGCCGCCGCCTTCGCCGTCAGCATCAACATCAACACCGGCAACCCGCTGATCGGGGCCCTGCTCTTCCCGGTCGGCTTCTGCATGCTCTACCTGCTGGGCTTCGATCTGCTGACCGGCGTCTTCACCCTGGCGCCCCTGGCCGTGCTGGACAAGCGGCCCGGCGCCACCTGGGCTGGCGTGGCCCGCAACTGGGGCCTGGTCTTCGTCGGCAACTTCGCCGGGGCGCTGACGGTCGCGGTGTTCATGGCCATCATCTTCACCTTCGGCTTCTCCGAGGCGCCCAACGCGATCGGCCAGAAGATCGGCGGCATCGGCGAGGCCCGCACCCTGGGCTACGCCGCCCACGGCGCCGCCGGCATGCTGACCCTCTTCGTGCGCGGCGTGATGTGCAACTGGATGGTCTCCACCGGCGTGGTGGCCGCGCTGATGTCCACCAGCGTCTCCGGCAAGATCATGGCCATGTGGATGCCCATCCTGGTGTTCTTCTACATGGGCTTCGAGCATTCGGTGGTGAACATGTTCCTGTTCCCCTCGGGCCTGATGCTGGGCGGCAAGTTCACCTTCATGGACTACCTGCTGTGGAACGAGATCCCGACGGTGCTGGGCAACCTGGTGGGCGGCCTGACCTTCGTCGGCGTGGCGCTGTATTCCACCCACTACAAGACGGCGCCCAAGCGCGCCCTGGCCTGAACGGCCCCATGACCCAGGCACTGCGCGTCTCGATCGGCCAGCACTCGCTGGCCGGGGCCAAGCCGGTCAACCAGGACTTCCACGGCGCGGTCGTGCCGACCGGTGCCCGGCTCGCCACCCAGGGTGTCGTGCTGGCGCTGGCCGACGGCATCAGCAGCAGCCGCGTCAGCCAGGTGGCCAGCGCGGCCGCGGTGCGCAGCTTCCTGGAGGACTACTACGACACGGCCGAGACCTGGACCGTGCGCCGCGCCGGCCAGTGCGTGCTGGAGGCCACCAACGCCTGGCTGCATGCCCAGACCCGCCGCAGCGATGCCCGCTTCGATCCCGACCGCGGCTATGTCTGCACCTTCAGCGCCCTGATCCTCAAGGGGCGCGAAGGCCACCTGCTGCATGTGGGCGACAGCCGCATCCACCGCCTGCATCCCCAGGCGCTGGAAGCGCTGACCCAGGATCACCGGGTGCGCCTGTCCTCGGCCGAGAGCCACCTGGCCCGGGCGCTGGGTGCCGATGCCGCGGTCGAGATCGACTACCGCTGCTGGCCGCTGGCCGAGGGCGAGGTCTACCTGCTGGCCACCGACGGCGCCTATGAGTACCTCAGCGCCACCGATGTGCACGCCGCCCTGGCCCGACACCCGACCGACCTGGACGCCTGTGCCGCGGCCCTGACCGCCACCGCGCTGGCGCGCTGCAGCCAGGACAACATCACCGTGCAGCTGGTGCGCGTGGAGGCCCTGCCGCCGGCCGAGGCCCAGGCCGCGGTGGATGGGCAGCGCAGTCTGCCCTTTCCCCCGCCGCTGCAGGCCCGCATGTCCTTCGAGGGCTACACCCTGCTGCGCGAACTGCACGCCAGCGCCCGCAGCCAGGTCTGGCTGGCCACCGACGACGCCAGCGGGCAGCCGGTGGCCTTGAAGGTGCCCGCCCAGGATCTGCGGGCCGACGTCCAGGCCATCGACCGTTTCCTGCTGGAGGAGTGGGTGGCCCGGCGCATCGACCACCCGCATGTGCTCAAGCCGGCGGGAAGCCCACGGCCCCGCCAGCACCTGTTCGTCGTGATGGAACACATCGACGGACAGACGCTGGCGCAGTGGATGCGCGACCACCCCCGGCCCGGCCTGGCCGAGGTGCGGCCCTGGGTGCAGCAGATCGCCGCGGGCCTGCAAGCCTTCCACCGCAAGGAGATGCTGCACCAGGACCTGCGGCCCGAGAACCTGATGATCGACCGCACCGGCACGCTCAAGCTGATCGACTTCGGCTCGGTGCATGTGGCCGGGCTGGCCGAGGCTGGCCTGACCGAACGCGACCCCGCGCTGGCCGGCACGCTGCAGTACCTGGCGCCGGAGTACTTCGTCGGCCACCCGCCGGGCGTGGCCTCGGAGCTCTTCTCGCTGGCGGTGCTGACCTACCAGATGCTCAGCGGCCAGCTGCCCTACGGCCTGCAGGTGCCCCGGCTGCGCAGCCCGCGGGACCTGGCCGGCCTGCGCTACATCCCGCTGCGCCAGCACCGGCCCGAGCTGCCCGCCTGGCTGGACACGGTGCTGGCCAAGGCCCTGCACCCGCAGCCCGCGCGCCGGCACGAGGCCCTGTCCGAGTTCACCCACGCACTGGCCGCTCCGGACCCACGCTGGGCCGAACCGGCCCGCGTGCCGCTGATCGAGCGCCACCCGGTGCGCTTCTGGCAGACCGTCAGCGCGGTGCTGGCGCTGACGGTGCTGGGTCTCGTGGCCGCCCTGCTGCGCTGAGCCGATCGGCCGCGGCACGCATCTTTATATCAATCGGAAATTTGTTAATAGATATTCAAAACTTCCTAATCTAAAAATGCCTGTCTAGACTGCAGAACCAGCCTCACCAGAAGGCGTTCCGCCGCGTCAGGCCCTGGCCCCCACCCGGGACCGGCCCACCACCGCGGCCTTTGTGTCCCGTGATCGAACTTCTCAGTCTGACCAAGCGCTACGCCAGCCGGCGTGGTGCCCCCGCCGCCGCCACGCTGGCCCTGGACCAGGTGACCCTCAACGTGCAGGCCGGCGAGATCTTCGGCGTCATCGGCCGCTCCGGCGCCGGCAAGAGCACGCTGATCCGCTGCATCAATCTGCTGGAACGGCCCGACGAGGGCAGTGTGCGGGTTGGGGGCGTGGACCTCACCACCCTGCCGCCCCGGGCACTGCAACAGCAGCGCCAGCGCATCGGCATGGTGTTCCAACACTTCAACCTGCTGCAGTCGCGCACCGTCGCCGGCAACGTCCGCTTCCCGATGGAGCTGGCTGGCCAGCGCAGCGCGGCCGAGATGGACGCGCGGGTCGACGAACTGCTCGCCCTGGTTGGTCTTTCCGAACTGCGCGACCGGCATCCGTCCCAACTCTCCGGCGGACAGAAGCAGCGCGTGGGCATTGCCCGCGCCCTGGCCAACGACCCCGAGGTGCTGCTGTGCGATGAAGCCACCTCGGCGCTGGACCCGGAAACAACAGAGCAGATCCTGGCGCTGCTGGGTGACATCAGCCGCCGCCTGCGGCTGACCATCCTGCTCATCACGCACGAGATGCATGTGATCCACGCCCTGTGCGACCGGGTGGCGGTGCTCGAGCGCGGCCATATCGTCGAGCAGGGTCCGGTGATCGATGTCTTCCTGCACCCGCAGCACGCCACCACGCGGGCCCTGCTGGCGGGCGCGGGCTTTCTGCTGGACGAGGGCGATTCGCCTGCCTCCGGACACCCGGTGCTGCAGCTCACGGCCGTGGGCGAGGTGGCCCGTCTGCCGCTGCTGGACACCTTGCGCCAGAGCGCCGGCCTGCGCGTGAACCTGCTGGAAGGCCGGCTCACCCGGCTCAAGGGCGTGCCCGTGGCCCGGCTGCGGGCCGAGGTGCTGGGCGCGGCGCTGCCGCTGGCCGAGCTGCCCGCCGTGGTGGCGGCCCTGGGCGCACAGGCCCGGTGGCTGGGCGTGGCGCCCGCCGCCGCGCAGGCGGCCGAGGAGGTCGGCGCATGAACACTCTGAGCTGGGCCGCCTTCGCGGCCATCGACTGGTCCGAGATCGGCTTCGCCAGCCTGGACACGCTGACCATGCTGGGCATGGCGCTGCTGTTCACGGTGCTGGCGGGCCTGCCAGTGGGCGTGCTGCTGTACCTCACCGCACCCGGCGCCCTGTTGGCCCGTCCGCGGCTGTATGCCGCGCTGTCACTGGCCATCAACCTGCTGCGCTCGTTGCCCTTCATCATCCTGCTGATCGTGATGATCCCCCTCACGCTGCAGCTGGTGGGCACCTCGCTGGGCGTGGCCGGGGCCATCCCGCCGCTGGTGGCTGCCGCAGCGCCCTTCTTCGCCCGCCTGGCCGAGAACACCTTGCGCGAGGTGGACCCCGGCGTGGTGGAGGCCAGCCAGGCCATGGGCGCGCGCCTGCATCAACTGGTGTTCAAGGTGCTGCTGCCCGAAGCCCTGCCCGGCCTGATCGGCGCCACCACCGTGACCGCGGTGGCCCTGGTGTCCTACACCGCCATGTCCGGCGTGATCGGCGGCGGCGGCCTGGGTGACCTGGCCGTGCGCTATGGCTACCAGCGCTTCCAGACCGAGGTCATGGTCGTCACCGTGGCCCTCATGCTGGTGCTGGTACAGCTCATCCAAACCTTCGGCGACCGGCTGGTCCGCCGATGTCAGACCCGCTGAGCGGCCGCCCGAGCCGCCAGCGTCCTCCCCCCGTTGCCACAGCAGGTGTCGCGGCTCCCGGGCCGCCCACCCAGGGGGTGTTCGTCCCTGCGTTTTGCATCCACCGTCCTTCACCTGACAAGGAGATTCCCATGTCCGCATTCACCCGCCGCACGCTGATCAGCGCCCTGGCCACCGCCCTGCTGCCGCTGGCCACCGCCACCGCATGGGCCCAGAACGTCAAGCTGACCGTGGCCGCCTCGCCGGTGCCGCACGCCGAAATCCTGGAGCAGCTCAAGCCCCGTCTGGCCCAACAGGGCGTGGACCTGGAAATCAAGGTCTTCAACGACTATGTGCAGCCCAATGTGCAGGTCGAGGAAAAGCACCTGGACGCCAACTACTTCCAGCACGTGCCCTACCTCGAGACCTTCAACAAGAGCCGCGGCACGCACCTGGTCGTGGTGGGCCAGCCGGTGCACATCGAGCCCTTCGCAGGCTATTCGGTCAAGCACAAGAAGCTCGCCGATCTTCCCGACGGCGCCACCGTGGCCCTGCCCAACGATCCGACCAATGGCGGTCGCGCACTGCTGCTGCTGGCGGCCAACGGGCTGATCACGCTGAAGGACCCGGCCAACATCCTGGCCACGCCCAAGGACGTGGTGGGCAACCCGAAACACCTGAAGTTCCGTGAACTGGAAGCCGCCACCCTGCCGCGCGTGCTGCCCCAGGTGGACCTGGCCCTGATCAACACCAACTACGCGCTGGAGGCCAAGCTCTCGCCGCGCAAGGACGCGCTCTTCATCGAGAAGACCTCCCCCTACGCCAACGTGCTGGTGGCACGCCCGGACAACCAGAACAGCGTCGCCCTGAAGAAGCTGGACGCCGCACTGCACAGCGCCGAGACGCGCCAGTTCATTGAGCAGAAGTACCAGGGCGCGGTGGTGCCGGCGTTCTGAGCGGCTGAGCCCGTGCAGGCCAGGCCCACCTGCCAGCGAGGCACGGCGAGTTTGACCCACCGTGCCTCGGCTTGTCCTCGGCGGGCTTGGGGCCGATGGGGCGGTTGAGGCTCCACATCGGGCGCTCATCAGCCCGATTTCACCCTTGCCCTGACGGATCCCGGCCAAGCGGTAAGAGGTAAGCGAGTCGGTAGGGGAGTCCCAAAGCTTGCCGCAAGCTTTCTGCCACCCCATTTTTGCTGCGTCGGGGCTACACATCGGGCCACCCATTCACGTTTGCACGGGGGTTCCTCGAGGTTCTGGTTCATACACTGAGGGGTAACTCGCCGACTCCGGCGCCGATCTCTTCACGAATCGGAGGCTCGCATGATGATGCACCTGGTGAGGGGGTGCCGATCGGCCCTCAGGCGCCGCAGCGGACACGCCATGCTGGCCCTGCTGATGGTGGCCTGGCCCCATCTGTCCAGCGCCATCCCGCTGTTCAACCGCCAGACGGGGCAGAACTGCATGGCATGCCATGCCGGCGGACAGTTCCCCGAGCTCACGCCCTACGGCCGCCTGTTCAAGATGACCGGCTACACGCTGGGCGAGCGCACGGTGCCCGTGTCCGCGATGGTGCTGGGCAGCCTGTCCAAGGTGGCCAACACCAGCAAGAGCGATGATCCGGCGGCGGACTTCGCCAAGAACGACCGTCTCATCGCATCCACCGCGAGCCTGTTTGTCGGCGGCAAGATCACCGACAACCTGGGCGCCTTCGCGCAGATCACCCACGACCCCTACGCCGCCCAGTCCGACAACGGCTCCTTCCATGGCCGCACCCAGGCAGACAACATGGACCTGCGCTGGGCCGATCGCTTCATCGACGAGCACCGCGACCTGATCGTAGGCCTGAGCCTCAACAACAACCCCTCCGTGGCCGACCCCTGGAACACCGCGCCGGCCTGGATGCAGTACGTGCCCGTGCCCAGCCCGGGCAGCAGCCAGTTCATCGATGGGGCGGCCCCCTACCCGGGCTACGCCGCGGGCGGCAACATCGCCGGGCTGACCGGCTATGCGTTCTGGAACCGCTCTCTCTACGCAGAGCTCGGCGCCTACGGCAGTTCACGCGGGGCGCTGCACGTCTTCAGCGCGGGCGTGGCCGCGGCCGACCAGACCCGGCTGCACGGGCTCAACCCCTACTGGCGCCTGGCCTGGAACCGTGAATGGGGCGCGCACAGCCTGATGCTGGGCACCGGCGGCATGGTGGCCCGGGTCTATGACGACCCGCTGGACACCTCGGACAACAGCACGCTGCACCGCTTCCAGGACTGGAACATCGACGCGCAGTACCAGTACCTGCTGGACCCGCATGCCGTCACCGCGCAGCTGGTGTTCGCCCAACAGCGCCACCATCTCCCCGGCTTCCTCGCCGGACAGGCGAGCGGCTTCGTCAACGCCTCCGGCCAGCCCCTGGCCCCATCCAGCAGCACGGACACTACGCAGCTGGTCCGCGCCAAGCTGAGCTACGTCTACCAGGCCCGGTACGGCGGCAGCCTCGGCCTGTTCAGCCTGACGGGCAACACCGACACGGCCAACCAGAGCTCGGGCTTCGACCCGGCCACCCTGACCATCACCTCGGACCCCGCCGCGCAAGCCCCGTCCACGCGGGTCAGCGGCAACCTGTCCGGCAACCCCGGCACCCGCGGGTGGACCGTGGAGGCCTTCTGGATGCCGCTGCAATACCTGCGGGTCGGCGCGCAGTACACCGGCTACGCGCGCTTCAACGGCGCGGCCAGCAACTACGACGGCTTCGGCCGCAACGCGCGGGACAACAACAGCCTGTTCCTCTATGTCTGGGCCGCCTACTAGGCACGGCAGGAGACCACCATGCGACCACCCGGCATCACCGTCTCGATCGCCACGGCGCTGGCCCTGGCGGGCTGCGCCAACCCGGAACGCTCGCGCGACCTGGCCAATCCGGCCATCCCTGCGCTCGTCCTCGCCCGGCAGGTCTGCGCCAACTGTCACGGCATCGACGGCAACGCCACGTCCCCGAACTTCCCCAACCTGGCCGGTCAGTCCCAGCCCTACCTGGTGTCCCAGCTGAAGGGATTCCGCAGTCACGACAGACGCGATCCGGCCGGCTTCGAGTACATGTGGGGCCTGAGCCGGAGCCTGACCGATGCCCAGATCGAGGGGCTGGCCGACTATTACGCCCGCCAGGTCCCGGTCACACCGCCGGGCGATGCGGACGATGCCACGCTGCATGCCGGCCAGGCCATCTTCGACCACGGCGTGCCGGCCCGGCAGGTCCCGGCCTGTGCGTCGTGCCATGGCGCCCAGGGACAGGGGCATGACACCTTCCCCCGCCTGGCCGGGCAGCATGCGGATTACGTGGTCAAGCAGCTGGCGGTGTTCCAGCGAACCGAGGAACGCCCGGACGGCGCCGTGATGACCGTGGTGGCCCATGGCCTGCGCGAGCAGGACTTCGCCAGCGTGGCGGCCTATGTGCAAGCCCTTCCGATGCGCTGACACCCCGGGACCCCGGCCCTCCGAACGAACGAGGCTCAGTCGATGAGCTCGGCGAACTCCGTGCAGAACTGACCGCGCCCGGCCGACTTGGCCCGGTAGAGCTGGATGTCGGCCTGGGCCAGCAGCGCGCGCAGGCCGGCCTGCTCCGGTGGCAGCACAGCCACGCCGATGCTGGCGCCGACGGACACGGACACCCCGTCCACTTCGAAGGGGCGCTCGGCGGCGCGCAGCACCTTGTCGGCCACGATCCGGGCCAGCGCAAGATCGTGCATGCCGGTGAGCAGGATGGCGAACTCGTCGCCCCCCAACCGGGCCACCACGTCCGTGCTGCGCACCGACTGGACCAGGCGCCGGGCGAAAAGCTGCAGCACACGGTCACCGGCCAGGTGGCCCATGCGGTCGTTCACCGGCTTGAAGTGGTCCAGGTCGATGTAGAGCAAGGCGATGGGCCCGGCGTCGGGGCGCTGGCGCTCATCCTCCAGGCGCTGCGCCAGGCCGGTGCGGTTGAACAGCCCGGTCAGCGGGTCGCGCTCGGCCAGGTGGGCCAGGCGCTGCTGCTCGCGGCGCTGGGCCGTGATGTCCTGGCTGATGCCGACGAAGCCGTCGAAGGCGCCATCGACCTTGAGCGGGATGCAGCTGAGCGCCAGGAAGGTGCTGCCGGCCTCGGCGGGGTACTCCAGCACGAAGTCGACGGATTCGCCGGCAAAGGCACGTTGCATGTAGGGCATGCGGCGAGCCACCTCCTCGGCCCCCAGCACCTCGACGGCCGTGCGCCCGATGATGTCACGGGCCGGGCGCCCCACCAGCCGCTCGAAGGCGCTGTTCACGAAACGGTAGCGCCCGGTGGAATCGACGATCACCACCGTGGCCGGCAGGGATTCGGTGATGGCGCGCAGGATGTCGTTCTGGCGCTGCACGTGCTGGCCGGAAGGTGCATCCGTCGCGGTGGCAAGGGCCAGGGACAGCGGAGGACGCACAGGCGGCTGTTCCGGCGCAGCCCACGCCGCCGCGGCCGCCCGCCATGCCGCCCTGAAGCGTGTCCGCCATGATCCCACTGCGCCCATTGCCTTTCCTGCTCCGACGGGCCGGTCACCGACCACCACCGGGTTCTATCGGCCTGCAGCGACGACAGTTGAGTATTTTCTGACGCGACGGGTCGGCTTACCCTTCTCTCACCCCATCCACACCAGCCCCAGGCCCACCAGCGCCGGCAGGGCCTGGATGTAAAGGATCTTGCGGCTGGCGGTGGCTGCGCCGAACAGGCCCGCCACCAGCACGCAGCCCAGGAAGAAGAACTGCAGCGGACGCGCCAGGGCCTGCGGGGCCAGCAGGCTCCACAGCAGGCCGGCCGCCAGGAAGCCGTTGTACAGGCCCTGGTTGGCCGCCATCACCTTGGTGAGGACCGCGCGATCGGGGCTCAGGCCGAAGGCCTTGCGGCCCATGGGCTTGTCCCAGAGGAACATCTCCAGCACCAGGATGTAGAGGTGCAGCACGGCCACGAAGGCCACCACCAGGGAACTCAGCAGGGTCGGCATGAAGGGGGGTCTCTTGGAAAGTCGAAGGGGACGGAAGCTCGCCGGGACGGGGCTGGAGGGCCCGCCTCAGCGCTTGAGGGTCCGGCCCAGGCGCTCGCGCACCTGCTGGCCGGTGGATTCGATGTCTTTCAGCACGCCGGGCAGGCGTTGTGCCACCTGGCCGGCGGTGCGCGCCACCGCCTGCCCGCCCTGGCTCAGGCCCTGCCCCAGCCCCTGCACTAGGCCGGCGCCCGCCGTCTGCGCCCGCTGGCGGGCCTGTGCCCAGGCCTTGGCCAGCTCGCCCGGTGGCGCCTGGGCCAGCAGGGCCGCCACCTCGTCCAGGGCCGCGGCCTCGTCGGGGGTGATGGGGCCGGCGGCCTCCAGCATCTGGCGCAGGCTCTGCAGCACATCGGCTGCAATGGCCGCGTGGTTGCAATCGGGGTTGGCGTGCAGGAAGGCGCTGCGCTCGCGGGCCATGCGGGCCAGGTCACCGGCCGAGGCCTCGCCGATGATGCGCACCAGGGCGTCAAAGGTCTGAAAGTGTGTGCAGGTAGGGCTGTCGCTTTACAGGGTCTGACCGTTGTATGCCCGCACGATCTGCCCCGTCATTGACTCCGCGTTCAGCAGCATCAGAATCAGCTGCGCGATGTCCTCGGGCGACGATATGCGCTGTAGCGCCAGGTGTCCGGACAGTGCACGCATCTTGTCTTCATGTCCGCGCCACCATCTCGTCTCTACAGCACCGGGAGCGATGCAGTTGACGCGGACTTTCGGCGCTAGCGCCCTGGCCAAGGAGCGGGTCAAGCCATGGACTGCTGCCTTGGAAACCGCGTAGGGAAGCGACGAGCCATACCCAGTTTCTCCGGCAACACTGCCGACATTGACAATGGACGCGCCTTGCTGTCGCTTCAAATGTGGTGCGGCAGCCCTGCAGCAGTTGAATGTGCCCTTGACGTTCACCGCGAAGAGATCGTTCCAGGCGTCGTCTGTGATCCCCTCGAGGTCATCGAAGCGCAGTTGCCGAGTCACGCCGGCATTGTTGATCAGGTAGTCGATGCGGCCCCAAGCGCCGACGACCGAGTCAATCATGGAGTCGACTGATCGCGCGTCCTCGATGGGGGCTTGCACGGCCATCGCCCTGCTGCCGGCGGCCTGAATATCCGCCACCAATTGTTCTGCCTCTTCGACGCTGCGCGAGTACACGACCGCTACGCTGATTCCTTGTTTCGCCAGCAGGACGCTTGTCGCACGCCCAATGCCAGTCGCTCCGCCAGTCACCACGGCGACCCGGCGATTGAGTTCTGGATTCACTTTAAACCCCCAGTGTTCAATTCGAAATCATGGAGCCCGGCATGAAGGCTCCGCAATGGATCTGTGTCTGAGTCAGAGCGGGTGGGCGCGACTCACTCGCCGTCCCAATAGTCAACACGATCACTCAACTTGCCGACGTGCTCAAAAGAGCGATCTGACTTGGAACCGCCCGGGGCGGCACCGACGAAAACCGCGAACTTGCCCGATTCGGGGTATCCCATCACGTCGGGTTGCTCCATCGTACTCACCGCGAGGTATCGCAGCGGCTCGGACCCGGTGTTGACGAACTGATGGGCCGTTTCGGGTCCGCCTGCCGGCGCTGCCACGACATCGCCGCTCGTCACCGCGATTTCGTTCGCGCCCAGGCGGAAGACGCCGCTCCCTTGGAGAACCATGAACATTTCTTCGTTGACGTGGTGGTGGTGCAGTGGCCAGCCGCGCTTGCCTGGAGGAAGTTCTATGACCCGATAACCCAGCTTTTGGGCGCCCAATCGCGTTGCAACTGCAGCAGTACGTGATTCGTAGCGTGGCGCATGGCTCGATGTTTGGAATTCGAGATCACGGATGCTGACTTTCAGCTCATTCATGAGGTTCCTCTCAGCGATCAAGGTCCATTGCCGATGCCAGCGGCCAGTTCCAGCAGGACATCGCAAGCGCTGCACCGGCGCGCCATGGGTGCGCATTGACCCGCCCAGACAGAGAGGTAGTCGACTTCGGAACGGCGAGCCGCCTCGGCGCGCAGGGGACGGGTCAAGTGGTGTGTGATGGGATAAGGAGGCACAACTGCCGTGCAGCGCTCTACTTCATCCATGAATCGGTTCGGCACGCCTCGGGCGAGCTTGCCAGAGAACACGCGCGTCAAACGCGTCGCTGCAGCGCGAGGGCCGCGCAGAGCCTCGCGGTGCGCAGGTGGAAGAGCGGCTTCGTTGGTCGCCAGGAAGGCGGTACCCGCCGCGACTGCACTCGCGCCCAAGGCGAGCGCCGCTCGCACGCCACGGCGATCAGCGATGCCACCCGCCGCTACCACAGGCAAGCTCACGGCATCGACGACTTGCGGCACCAGTGCCATCGTCCCCAGCATGCCTTCGTCGGTCGGCTGCAGGAAGGTGCCGCGATGCCCCCCGGCTTCCCAGCCCTGCGCGACCACTGCATCGACTCCCGCGGCTTGCAGCGCCATGGCCTCCGCAGGCGATGTGGCCGTCCCCATCAAGTAGGCTCCCGATTTGCGCAGCGCCTCCAACTGAACGTCCCGCGGAATGCCGAAGGTGAAACTGAACACGGGGACTCGCTCCTCTATGACCACCGCGACCTGCTGCTCGAAGTGGTCCTCCGATTCCGGTATGGGGTCGGGCTGCGCGAGCTCAAGTTTGGCGTAATACGCCGCCAGCACCTTGCGAAAGGCATCAACGTGCTGCGATTCGATGGACGTGCGTTGAGGCACGAAGAGGTTCACGCCGAACGGGCGGTCCGTTCGTTGGCGAATGGCTCGAACCGAGGCCCGCAGCGCTTCGGGTGCGAGATAGCCGCCTCCCAACTGTCCCAGCCCGCCTGCCTCAGACACCGCGGCTACAAGCTCCGGCCGAGCGACGTCGCCAGCCATCGGAGCCAGGAAGATCGGGAGTCGGAGGCCCAGTGCGTTTGCTAGATCGGTCATCGGTTGATTGATGCGGAAGTCACGGCCAAGAGTCTGTATGCCCTAGCTGTGAAATCACAGGTGCGAGCCTGCAGTTGACTTGTGCGTCTCATGCAAAACATGAACCGACGTCGCCGCTCAATCACTCTAGGTGCATGCGGTCCATTGGAAGTGGTCCAATAATCGGAAAACAACTAGTCCGGTATTTCTGGCGTTCACTGCTCAGAGCATGGCCCGCAAGAGCCCCGACATGACCTTCACCGCTTTGTCCATCGCGCTGGGATCCCAGGCGGCGAAGCCAAGAACCAGTCCGGGCCGTCCGGCGCGGTGAACGCGCGACTTGGAGATTGGCTCGACGCGAATGCCTTTCTCGGCGAGCCGGTTCGCGGCCGCCGAGTCGTCCAGCCCATCAGGTAGCCAGACGACGGTTTCCAGGCCCGCAGGCACCGCTGGCAGTTCGATCAAGTCGGAGGCATGTTGATGCAGGCTTTCCCGCAGCGCCTCGTAGCGGCTTGCATAGAGCAGACGCATACGCCGAAGGTGCCGCGCGTAGTGTCCGTCGGACAGGAAGCCGGCCATTGCGGCCTGATGCAGCACCGAAGGAAAGCGATCCACGTTGGCGCGGGCTGCGGCGAACCTTTCCACGAGGCGTGTAGGCAGGACGAGGTAGCCGAGCCGAAGGCCAGGGAACATCGTCTTGCCGAAGCTCGCGACATGCAAAACCTGCCCGTGGACATCCAGGCCATGCAGCGCCGGGATTGGACGGCCCGCGTAGCGATACTCGCTGTCGTAGTCGTCTTCAAAAACCCAGGCACCCGTCGCCGACGCCCAGTCGAGCAGGTGCTGGCGCCGTGGCAAGGCGAGCACCGCACCGGTCGGTGCCTGGTGAGCCGGTGTGACATGCACCAAGCGGGCCTCCGGGGCGGCCTGCACCGCACGCTCGACATCCAAGCCGGATTCGTCAACCTGCGTATTCCACGCGATGGCGGACACGATTCCACGCTGATGGCGGACAGTGTTCCACCATGATGGCGGACAGTGTTCCACGCTGAAGGCGGACAGCATTCCAAACTGATGGCGGACACCTGCGGGGTGTTCTGAGTGACCCGAACGCGGCATACGCTGCCCGGTTTTTTTGACCGGAGCCAGCGATGCCCACACCCAGGGTCACCATGAGCAAACTACGACACACACTGCAACTGCTGCACCGCGGGGCCTTGAGCACCCGTCAAATCGGTGCCGCCCTCGGCATCTCCAAATCCACTGTCAGCGAGATAGCCAGCTACGCGCGCGTGGCCGGCGTGGACTGGGCTACGGCCCAGAGCCTGAACGACGACGAACTCCAGGCCCGGCTTTACAAGCCACCCGTGGCGCGCGAGTCCCGGCACCTCGAACCCGACCACGCCCACATCCACCGCGAACTGCGCCGACCTGGCGTGACGCTGCAGCTGCTGTGGGAGGAATACCAGCAACAGCACAGCGGTCAGGCGTACAAGTACAGCGCCTTCTGCGAGAAGTACAAGGCTTGGGCCCGGCGCCTGCAGCGCTCCATGCGCCAGACCCACTCGGGCGGTGACAAGCTCTTCGTGGACTACGCCGGCCAGACCGTGCCCGTCGTGGACGCCAGCACCGGCGAGATACGCCCGGCCCAGGTCTTCGTGGCAGTGCTGGGCGCATCGAACTACACCTACGCCTGCGCCACTGCCAGCCAGAAGGCCGCTGACTGGGTGGCCAGCATCATTGCCACGCTGGAGTTCATCGGCGGCGTGCCCCGCCTGCTGGTGCCCGACCAGCCGCGCGCCCTCATGGCCCGCCCCGACCGCTACGAGCCCACCGCGCACCGCCTGCTCGAAGAACTCTGTGCGCACTACAGCCTGGCCGTGATGCCCGCGCGCCCGGCCAAGCCACGCGACAAACCCAAGGTGGAGGTCGCCGTGCAGGTGGTCGAGCGCTGGATTCTGGCCCGGCTGCGCCACCAGACCTTCTTCAGCCTGGCCGAGCTCAACCGGGCGATTGCCGCCTTGCTGGTGGACTTGAACCAGCGCGCGTTCAAGAAGCTGCCGGGCAACCGCGCCAGTGCCTTCGCCGAGCTTGACCGGCCGGCCCTGCGCCCCCTGCCGGCGGTGCGCATGCCCATCGCGCGCTTCAAACCCGCCCGCGTCAACATCGATTACCACGTCGAGCTCGATGGCCACTACTACTCGGTGCCCCACGCCCTGGTGGGCGAGCCGGTGGAGTTGCGCATCACGGCCGGCACGGTCGAAGTCCTGCATGGCGGCAAACGGGTGGCCGCCCACGCCCTCAATCCCCGCCGGGGTGCACACACCACCACACCTGAGCACATGCCGGCCTCGCACCGGGCGCACCTGCAGTGGACGCCGGCCAAGCTCATCGCCTGGGGCGAGCGCGTGGGTGCGGCCACCGCCGCCGTGGTGCGCTGGCAGATGGAGCACCGCCAGCATCCCGAGCAGGGTTACCGCTCCTGTCTGGGCCTCATGCGCCTGGGCCGTGAGTACGGGGCTGACCGGCTGGAGGCCGCCTGTGCGCGGGCGCAGTCGATTCGCTCACCGTCCTACAAGAGCATCGCCTCCATCCTGGGCTGCGGCCTGGACCAGCGGCCGCTGGATGCGCCGATGGCCGCACAGGCGAGCCTGCCGCTGCACGAGAACGTGCGCGGGCCGGACTACTACCACTGAGCTCCAACGCGCAAGCAAACCCAACAAGGAAGAACCATGCTCAACGAACAGACCTTGAACCAACTGCGCGCCCTGCGCCTGGACGGCATGGTGGCCGCCCTCAGCGACGCGGCCACCCACATCACAGCCAGCGAACTGCCCTTTGAACAACGTCTGGCGCTGCTGGTGCAGCGCGAGGTGGACTGGCGTGACAGCAAACGCCTGGAGCGCCTGCTCAAGGCGGCCCGCCTGAAGGTCTCCAGTGCCTGCCTGGAGGACATCGACTGGCGCGCCAGCCGGGGCCTGGGCCGGGAGGTCATCACCAGCCTGGCCGGCGGCGACTGGCTGCGCCATGGCCACAACGTGCTGCTGACCGGCGCCACCGGGTGCGGCAAGACGTGGCTTGCCTGCGCACTGGGGCAGCAGGCCGCGCGTCTGGGCTTCTCGGTGCTCTACACCCGCGCGCCACGGCTGCTGCAGGAGTTGCACGTGGCCCACGGCGATGGCAGCCTGGGCAAACGGCTGGCGCAACTGGCGCGGCTGGACCTGCTCATCCTGGACGACTTCGGCATCGCGCCGATTGCCGCGCACGAGCGAAACGACCTGCTGGAGTTGCTCGACGACCGGGTGGGTGCGCGCTCGACGCTCATCACCAGCCAGTTGCCGGTGACGGCCTGGCACGCCTGGCTGGACGAGCCCACGCTGGCCGACGCCATCCTGGACCGCATCGTGCACGGCTCGCACAAGATAGCCCTCAAGGGCGAGTCGATGAGAAAGCTGGCAAAGGCCGTCTGAGCCGGCCGCGCCGACCGCCATTCCACGCTGATGGCGGACACTTCGGCTACGATTTGAGCGTCACTCAGGACACCCGCGCAACGTGTCCGCCATCGCCTGGAACGCTGTCCGCGATGGGAATGGAATCACTGTCCGCCATCAGTGGAATGCGCAGTCAACCGGCCCTGGGCATATGTGCGCTCCCGAAGCCTCCAGTACCCTGCGTGCTCCCACGTAACCAGGATCCTCAACGATCACCGCATCGCCCGGCGAAATCAGCAGCCTCGCGCAGATATCGAGCGCTTGTTGCGTGCCGGAAGTGACGAGGATTTGCTCCGGCAGGCACGCTACCCCCCGTGCCGCGCCGAGGTAGTCGCAAATCGCCTGCCGCAGGGAGAGCAGGCCAAGCGGATCGCCGTCGCCGAGCGCGCTGGCAGGCAAGCGGCGGATCGCGCGGGCCATGACGCGTGACCACAATTCACGGGGAAACTCGTCGAGGGCGGGCAAATGCGCAGCAAACGGACGCGATGGGCTGCCGATCGCAGTCGATGTTGGAAAGGCTGACTGACTCAACGCCCACCCGGTCGGGCTCAGTTGAGGCAAACCCGATTGAACCGTGGGCTTGGGCTGGGTAATGGTTCGAGGCCGACGCAACGTGGTGTCTGGAAGCTCGGCGTTCACGAAGGTGCCAGCACCCGCTTGCGCCGACAGATAGCCTTCTGCGCGGAGCTGCTCATAGACGGCAACGACCGTGGCTCGCGCAACGCCGTATTGGCGGGCAAGTTCGCGGCTCGAGGGCAAGCGTGCGCCCGGCTTCAGCTGGCCGGTGCTTATTGCGGCGCACAGACCGTCGTAGAGCGTGCGTTGATGGCCTCCGGGCGATTTCCGCAGGACGAACGGGAGCTCGAAGCTGGAGAGACGACGAGGCATGGTGCTTCTGAGTGGACTACCAGAATAGTTAAATTTGGCACATCACAACCATACCAAGGAGTCCTAGAGTCCGTCTGCTTCTCGATCAACCGGACAACACATGGACACGTCTCTCATGGATCTGGTGAACCGGCATCTCGATGCCGAGAACCGCCACGACCTCGACACGACCCTGCAAACCCTGCACCCCGACTGTGTCTTCGAGGACCTGGGGCTTGGTTGGACCTTTCGCGGTCATGCCGGGGCAGCCCATTACTACCGTCTGTGGTGGCAGGCCTTCGACCTCGTGGTTCGCGGCGAGCGCAGGCATTGGTCGCGCGATGGATGTCTGGTGGCCGAGACGCGATTCACCGGAAGCCACCAGGACGTCTTCTGTGGCGTGCCCCCGACCGGGCGCACGCTGGACCTGCGCATGGTGGTGGTCGTCGATTTCCGGGACGGCCTCATGGCCGGCGAGCGCTTCTATTACGACTCCCGCAGCCTGTTCCAGCAGCTGGACATGTTCGCCGCCGATGGATCCTGGAAGTCAAGGAGCTCCACATGCACGTGGCCATCGTTGGCGCAACCGGCGTGATCGGGCGGCACGTCGTGCCGCGACTGGCCGAGGCGGGGCATTCGGTGCTGGCCCTGGGCCGGGCGCCAGAGGTGCCGCCCGGCCTGTTGGCTGTTCCTGGCGTGACTTACGCGCGTCTCGATCTGCTGTCGGAGAGTCAAGTGGTGGCCGCGCTCGATCGTTCTGTCGATGCAGTCCTGCATCTCGCGACCGCCATCGCCCGCCCCGGAATGCCGACCTCCTGGCCGGTGAACGACCGCATCCGCCGCGAAGGCACGTGTCATCTGGTTCGGGCTTGCGAGTTGCATGGCATCACGCGCTACGTGCAGCAGAGCATTGCCATGCTCGTACCGTCCAATGGGGACGACTGGGTCGACGAAAGCTGCGAGGTGAGCACGACACCAGTGACCGCCTCGGCGCACGACATGGAGGAGCTGGTGCGGGCGTCGAAGCTGGACTGGCGCATCGTGCGCGGCGGGTTGCTCTATGGCCCCGGCACCGGGCGCGAGTCGCACTGGGCCCTTCTTGCCCGTCAGGGCCGATTGCATGCGGGCGAGGCGGCCAGCCGATATGCCTCGCTAGTCCATGTCTCGGACTTTGCCGAGGCGCTGTTCGCCGCGACGATGCGGGAGTTGCCGGGACTTGTAGTCAACGCCGTCGACGACCTTCCCGTGCGCTACGGCGAACTGTTCCACGCGATACGCTGCGCCGTCGGTGCTGTCAGTCCTCCCACCGCCGACGCGGCCGACGCCCCGGTCGTGGCCTCATTCAGGGCATCGAATCGCCGGGCGCGGGAGACCCTGGGCTGGCGCCCCCTCATGCGCAGCTATCTGTCGGGATTGGTGCCGATCCTGGCGGAGTGAGTGCCTCAGGCGAACGGCACGCGGGCGCCGTAGCGTCGAAAAGTCTTGTGCATGCCGCCCCCTGTTTCCGGAGCTAGTGACTTTCTACAGTGAAGGCCTTGTCCCACTTCTCTGAAATCACGGGGTCCACATGCTCGCAGTTCAAATCCAACGTTACGGTCCAGCCGAGTCGCTCGCCTGCGTCGACGTTCCCACACCGCAACCCGCTGCCCACGAGGTTCTCGTTCAGGTGCACGCATGCGGCGTCAACCGTCTCGACCTGTTGCTGCGCGAAGGCAAGATATTTCAGGTCCCGCTGCCGCGCATTCCGGGAACGGACTTCGCCGGCACCATCGTTGCGGTGGGCGCAGACGTTGCGGACCGTCGCGTGGGCGAGCGGGTGCTGGCGGCCCCAATCCTGTCCTGCGGTCAATGCGAGCACTGCCTGCAGGGCGAGGACAATCTGTGCAAGGCCTTCGGCACGGTCGGCTCGACCATCGACGGGGGCTACGCCGCATACGTCAGAATCCCGGCCCGCAACGCCCGGCCGGTGCCGGGCGACCTTGACTGGATCACAGCGGCAAGCTTTGGCCTCACCTACGCCACGGCGTCGGCAATGCTGCGTCGTGGTCGTCTCAAGAAAGACGAAACCGTCCTGGTGCTCGGCTCGAGCGGCGGACTCGGCTATGCTGCCGTGCAGCTCGCTCGCTGCGCTGGCGCCCGGGTCATCGCGGTCTGCCGGGGAACGCAACGCGGCGCGAGCCTTTTGACTCAGGGTGCCGACGCAGTGGTTGAGCCAGGCCCGCGCATGGCCGAGCAGGTGCAAGCACTCACTGGTGGCAAGGGGGTCGATCTGGTCTTCGAGCATGTGGCCGCTGCGACGTTCGAGCAGTCGATCGCCTCGTTGGCCGTTGGAGGGCGCCTGGTCCTGGGCGGCGTCACCACCGGCACACAGGCATCCCTTGATCTGAAGGCAGTGTTCACCAAGCGGCTGGAGGTACTTGGCTGCCGGGGCAGCGGCCGAAAGGATTTCGACCACGTGCTGGAGCTGATGGCCCGTGGCGCCATTCGGCCTCACGTGGAGCACGTGCTTGCGTTGGAACGTGCCACGGAAGCCCACCACCTCCTTGAGTCGGGCCACCTGCTCGGAAAAGTAGTGCTCAAAGTCTGAGAAAAACCATGTTCATCGTCCTCCTTCACTACCTGCAGCCTCTCGCCGTCGTCGAGAAGCACCTCGCCGAGCACCGCAAGTACTTGGACCGTCATTTCTCGTTGGGGCATTTCGTGACCTCCGGTCCACAGGTGCCGCGAATCGGCGGGGTGATCCTCGCGCGCGGCCTGTCGCGCCCGGAGCTCGACGGCGTGCTCGCCGAGGATCCCTTCTATCGGGAAAAGGTCGCGCAGTACCAGGTCATCGAGTTCGAACCCAACCGATTTGCCGAGGGCGTCCAGGCTGCGCTACTCGGTAAGCTCGCGGCCTAGCCACGGAGCAAGCTCATGGACATGCTGGCAGCGATGCGCGTCTTCCAGAAGGTTGCGTCTACCTTGAGCTTCACCGAAGCCGGTGACCTGCTAGGGTTGGCACCTTCGAGCGTATCGCGCCAGCTTGACGGGCTGGAGGACGAGCTGGGTGTGAAGCTGCTCACCCGCACGACGCGGAGGCTTGCCCTGACAGAGGCCGGCGAGGCCTACAAGTTGCAGGTGGACGATCTCCTCGCGGAACTGGACGCGGTGCACGAGAACATTGCGGCCTTTGGCGACGAACTGCGGGGGCGCTTGAAGGTCAGTGCCCCAAGGGTCTTCGGCAAACGCCTCATCACGCCCTTGATCCCGGAGTTTCTGGCTACCCACCCGAAGGTCACGCTAGAGCTTTCGCTGACGGACGAATACGTCGACCTGGTCGAAACTGACACGGACGTTGTCATTCGCATTGGTGCGCTGGGGGATTCGCGGCTCGTCAGCCGCCCTCTCGGGCGGTACCGGCGCATTCTTGTTTGCACTCCAGGCTACCTGCGAGAACGTCCTCTACCGCGTGCTCCCTCGGATTTGGTTGCTCACAACTGTCTGCGGTACCGGCGCGCCGGCGAGCGTGTCACGTGGATGTTCTCGAGACCTGATGGGGAGTGCACCGTGGAACACCTGCCGCAAGGAGACTTCGTGGCCAACGATGTCGAGGCTCTTCTGCTTGCGACAGAGGCGGGCCTGGGGGTTTCGATGCTGCCGTATTGGCTGGTACGAGACCGGCTCGAAGCCAAATCATTGGTTCAATTGCTGGTTGATTACCCGTTTGTGAGCACGATGCAGGATGCCGGTATCCACTTTGTCTATTCGGTCAATCGTCGTCAATCTCGCAAGGTTCATGCGTTCATGGAGCATGTGAGCGGCCGCCTTGGAGGCCTTTTGATTTAGGCCGACCCTCCAGCTCGCGTTGACCTGGCGACGTCAATCCAGATGCTTGAAGTGCGAGAAGACTTCAGCGCCGGGTTCAAGCGGCTGGACCTGTCGCCAGCAGCCCGGGTAGTGGAGTATGAGTCCGTGGTGGTCGAACCTTAGTAATGACTGATAGCCCGATCCAATACTCCTGTATAGGAACAGTTGACCCTGCTCGGCAACGCAACTTCGATCATCCGTCACGCTGACGACACCGCGTTCAGTCGATTTGTCCTCCTGCTTCGAGCTCAGCGAGGCCTTCCAATTCGACTGGAGCGAGGAGCCGCTGGTGATCAGCGGCGTGTACCAGCGGCTGCAGGTGGCGCACATGAAGCTGTGCGCCAGCCGCGCCTTCTGGCTGGTGGCCTATCCCAGCCAGGGCCACGAGATGCTGTTCGACGCCCACACGCGCGGCTTCGCGGCCCTGGGTGGCGTGGCGCGCCGGGGTATCTACGACAACATGAAGACGGCGGTGGACCGCGTTGGCCGCGGCAAGAGTCGCGACGTCAACAGCCGCTTCGCCGCGCTGTGCGCGCACTATCTCTTCGACCCGGACTTCTGCAACGTCGCCAGCGGTTGGGAGAAGGGTGTCGTCGAGAAGAACGTGCAGGACAGCCGGCGCCGCATCTGGCTGGCGGCACGCGAGCAGCGCTTCGGGTCCTTGGATGAGCTCAACGCCTGGCTGGGTGAGCGCTGCAAGGCGCTGTGGGCAGAGTTACGCCACCCCGAGCACAAGGACTTCAGCGTGGCGGAGATGCTGGAGCTGGAGCGTAGCCACCTGATGCCCAAGCCCGTGGACTTCGACGGCTATGTGCAGGACGTGGCGCGCGTGAGCAGCACCTGCCTGGTCACCGTGGCCCGCAACCGCTACTCGGTGCCGTGCGAGTTGGCGCGGCAGACGGTCAGCACGCGGCTGTACCCGCAGCGCGTGGTGATCGTGGCCGACGAGCGCGTGGTGGCCGAGCACGCCCGGCTCAGCGGCAAGGGCCGCACGGCCTACGACTGGCAGCACTATGTGCCGCTGGTCCAGCGCAAGCCCGGCGCACTGCGCAACGGTGCGCCCTTCGTGGACCTGCCCGAGCCACTGGCCAGGCTGCGCCAGGCCTTGCTGCGTCATGCCGGGGGCGACCGGCTGATGGCGCAGGTGCTGGCCCTGAGCAGCACGGCGGGGCTGGACGAGGTGCTCGTCGCGGCCGAACTGGCGCTGGAGCGCGCAGGCCCTGGCGGGCGGATCAGCCCGGAACACGTGGCCAACGTGCTGGCGCGGCTCACGGCTCCGGAGAGACCGCCCAACGTCACCACGTCGCTGAGCACAACGACGCCACCGCAGGCCGATCCGGGCAGCTACGACCGACTGCGCCGCCTGAGCGAGCAGGAGGTGGACCATGGCTGATGTCATTGCAGAGTTGAAGGCCCTGCGCCTGCACGGCATGGCGGCCACCTGGGCCGAGCTCGGCGAGCAGCGCAACGCCGAGGTGGAGCGCTCGCGCTGGCTGCTGGAGCACATGCTGCAGGCCGAGGCCAGCGACCGCGCCACGCGCTCGGTGCAGCACCAGATGAGCAGCGCCCGCTTCCCGATGCATCGAGACTTGGCCAGCTTCGACTTCGAGGTCTCGCCGGTGGACCGCAAGCTGGTCACGCAGTTGGCCACCTGCGAGTTCACGGCCGCGGCGCACAACGTGGTGCTGGTGGGTGGTCCCGGCACGGGCAAGACCCATCTGGCCACGGCCATCGGCGTGGCGGGCATCGGCATGCACGGCAAGCGGGTCCGCTTCTACAGCACCGTGGACCTGGTCAACGCGCTGGAGCGGGAGAAGGCCGAGGGCAAGGCAGGTCGCATCGCGGCCAGCCTGCTGCGGCTGGACCTCGTGATCCTCGATGAGCTGGGCTACCTGCCGTTCAGCCAGGCCGGCGGCGCCTTGCTGTTCCACCTGATGTCCAAGCTCTACGAGCACACCAGCGTCGTCATCACGACCAACCTGGACTTCGCGGAATGGAGCGCGGTGTTCGGCGACGCCAAGATGACCACGGCGCTGCTGGACCGACTCACGCACCACTGCCACATCGTAGAGACCGGTAACGAGAGCTACCGTGTCACGCAGGCCACGGCGGCCACGCGCAAGCGCATCAAAGCGAGGGAGCAGGAGCGCCGCAGCAAGGACAACGAGGCGGGCTGAACAAGCCCCGCGCTACAGTTGTCCACAGCCGGCATCACCTGATGCCGGTCCCAAGCCCTGGGTCAAAGTTCAATCGGCAGGGTGGGTCAAATTTAGATCGGCGCCAACAGCCTGGTTGACGAAGGCCTCGTCCAGGCCCCACTCGCGCACCAGGTGCTGCTGCAGGTGGTCCAGCTCGGCCCGCTCGATGCACCCGTCGACCGCCGCCATGCGCACGGCCAGCGGCGCGATGAGGTCGAAGATGGCCAGGCCCAGCTGGTCCAGCGGCGTGTTCAGGTAGCGCGGGATCTCGATGACCCGCTCGCCACGCCGGTTGCCCAGCAGACGGTAGAGCCCGTAGCAGGCGCCGCCGGAGGCCAGGGCGGCGAAGGCCACCCAGCCGATGGGCGTGGCCGCCGTGCCCAGGCCCACCGCCCCCAGCAGGCCGCCGGGCGCGAAAAAGGTGGAGGCCACCAGGCTGGACTTGGCCACCGCCGCCCCGGTGCCCGCCGCGCCCAGCACATCCCAGATTTCCCGCGCGCGGTTGACGGCCCGCAGCGAGGCATCGGCCTGCTCGCCGATGGCCAGCTTGGCCTTGAAGCGCAACTCGTCGGCCACGACGCGGCTGGCCTCGATGGCCGGCATGGGCGTGGTCGGGGATGGGATGTCGGTCATGGTGGAGGGACACGGACGCGGTCCGCCGAGTGTATCGACGCACCCCGTCCCCCGGGGCCGCCCGGGCTCAGACCGAGAACCAGCGCGCCACCGCCGCCGGGGCGCTGGGGAAGTAGGCGTGCAGGAAGCTGGCCTGCAGGCGGCCCTGGCGGTAGACCGCCTCGGGCTGGCCGTGGTGGCGTTGGGCCTGGGTGTGGGTCAGTGGGGGCAGCGGGCTCTCGAAGCGGGCGTGGTGGAAGGTGTGGCCGCGCACCGTGCCCTCGGGCAGTTCCGCCGCGTGCAGGCCCAGGTTGACCAGGCGCGGGCTCATGCGGGCCTCGCCGGGCAGCAGGCCCCAGCCGGCATGGCGGGTGCCCTGGGCGTCGGTCAGCCCCTCGGCCAGGGCCAGCATGCCGCCGCATTCGGCCACCAGGGGCAGGCCGGCGGCGTGGTGGGCCTGCAGGCTGCGGCGCGTGCGCCGGGCCTCGGCCAGGGTGGCGGCGTGCAGCTCGGGGTAGCCGCCGGGCAGGTAGACGGCGGTGGCACCCTCGGGCACCGGCTCGTCGGCCAGGGGCGAGAAGAAGCACAGGCCCGCGCCCAGGCGCTGCAGCAGCTGCACATTGGCCGGGTAGAGGAAGGCGAAGGCCGCGTCCCGCGCGATGGCCACGCACTGGCCGCGCAGCGGGGCCTGTTCGTACACGGCCAACTCATCCACATCGGGCTCGGGCCGGCCCCAGTCCACCTCGGGCGGCAGCGGCAGGTCCAGCGCGGCCAGGGCGTCGGCCGCGCGGTCCAGCCGGGCGTCCAGGTCGGCCAGCTCGGCCGCCTGCACCAGGCCCAGGTGGCGCGAGGGCAGCTCGAAGCCCGCTTCGCGCGGCAGCGCACCGTACCAGGCCAGGCCCGGCGGCAGGCTCTCGCGCAGCATCTCGGCGTGGCCGGGGCTGCCCACGCGGTTGGCCAGCACGCCGCTCACCGGCAGGCCGGGCCGGTACTGCTGCAGGCCCAGGGCCAGGGCGCCGAAGGTCTGGGCCATGGCCGCAGCCTCGATCACTGCCAGCACCGGCAGGCCGAAGGTCTGGGCCAGGTCGGCGCTGCTGGGGCGGCCGTCGAACAGACCCATCACGCCCTCGACCAGCACGATGTCATGGTCCTGCGCGGCCTCGGCCAGCAGGCGCCGGCAATGGGCCTCGCCCCCCATCCACAGGTCCAGCTGCCAGCAGGGCTGGCCGCTGGCGCGGGCGTGGATCATCGGGTCCAGGAAGTCCGGCCCGGTCTTGAAGACACGCACCCGCAGGCCCTGGCGCGTCCACCGCCGGGCCAGGGCCGCGGTGACGGTGGTCTTGCCCTGGCCGGAGGCGGGTGCGCTGACCATCAGCGCGCGGCAGCGCTCGCCCACGGCTTCAGTCCTTGTTGGAGACGCCGGCCGACTCGAAGCTGGCCATCTCGTTGAGGAAGGCCACGGCCGCGCGCACCAGGCTGTAGGCCAGCACCGCGCCGGTGCCCTCGCCCAGGCGCAGGTCCAGCATCATCAGCGGCTGGGCCTGCATGGCCTGCAGCATGGCCTGGTGGCCGCGCTCGGCCGATTGGTGCGCGAAGACGGCGTAGCCCAGCACCTCGGGCGCCAGGCGCGAGGCCACCAGCATGGCGCTGCTGGTGATGAAGCCGTCGACCAGCACCAGCATGCCCGCCTCGGCCGCGCCCAGCATGGCGCCGGCCATCATCGCGATCTCGAAGCCGCCGTACTCGGCCAGGGCCTGCAGCGGCTGCTCGCGCAGCGCGCCGGTGCGCGCGGCCGCGCGGGCCAGCACCGCCTGCTTGCGCTGCAGGCCGGCCTCGTCCACGCCGGTGCCGCGGCCGGTGGCCACGTCCAGCGGCACCTCGGCCAGCTTGTGCAGCAGCAGCGAGGCCGCGCTGGTGTTGGCAATGCCCATCTCGCCGAAGGCCACCACATTGCAGCCCTGCTCGCGGGCCTCGCGCATCAGGGCGCGGCCCCGCTCCAGCGCGGCCACCGCCTGTTCGCTCGTCATGGCCGGCTGCACCGCGCTGTTGGCAGTGCCCGGGGCGATCTTGGCGTGCACCAGGCCCGGCACCTCGCCGAAGTCGTGGTTGACGCCGGCATCCACCACCTGCACCGCCAAGCCCTGGTCACGCGCCAGCACATTGACCGCCGCGCCGCCGCCCAGGAAGTTCATGACCATCTGCCAGGTCACGTCCTGCGGGTAGGCGCTCACGCCTTCCAGCGCGATGCCGTGGTCGCCGGCAAAGACGACCACCTGCGGCTGCGACAGCCGGGGCGTGAGGCTCTGCTGCACGCGGCCGATCTGCAGGGCCAGGGCCTCCAGCCGGCCCAGCGCGCCCAGCGGCTTGGTCTTGGTGTCGATCTTGTGCTGCAGGGCGGTGTCCAGCGCGGTGGACACGGGGGGGATGCGGACGGTGAAGGCGGTCATGGCGGGGTGAAGGGTGACGTGGAAGGGGGGCAGCCGGGGTTCAGAACTCGATGCCCGGCTGGGCGCGGATGCCCTGCTTGAAGGCGTGCTTGACGACCTTGATCTCGCTGACGGTGTGGGCGGCCTCGACCAGCTCGGGCGGGGCGCCGCGGCCGGTCACCACCACATGCTGGCCCGCGGGTCGCGCGGCCAGGTCGGCCAGCACGGTGGCCACCGGCAGGTAGCCGTGGGCCAGCACGATGTTGAGCTCGTCCAGCACCACCAGGTCGATGTCCGGGCGCTGCAGCAGGCCGCGGGCGATGGCCCAGCCGGCCTCGACGCGCTCGACATCGCGGGCGCGGTTCTGCGTCTCCCAGGTGAAGCCTTCGCCGGTGACGTGGAACTCCACCTCGTCGGGGAAGCGGCGGAAGAAGCGCTCCTCGCCTGTGGGGATGGCGCCCTTGATGAACTGCACCACGCCCACGCGCCCGCCATGGCCCAGGGTGCGCGCGGCCATGCCGAAGGCCGAGCTGCTCTTGCCCTTGCCGGGGCCGGTGAGCACCAGCAGCAGGCCGGTGTCCTGGTCGGCCCGGGCGATGCGGGCATCGACCGCGGCCTTGTGGCGCTGCATCTTGGCCTTGTGGCGGGCTTCGCTGTCCTCGGGCGAGGTGGGGGTGTCGGGGATGGACATGGGATCTTTCAACAACGGTGGCGCTGGCGGATTCAGGCCGGCAGCCACCAGCGGCGGCCGTCGATCTCGCGGCAGCGCAGGGGGTGGCCGAAGGCGGCCGAGAGCGTGTCCTCGCGCATCACCTGCTCGACCGGGCCGGCCAGCGCCGGACCGCCCTGCCCGTCCAGCAGCAGCGCATGGGTGGCCACGCGCTGGGCCAGGCTGAGGTCGTGCACCGAGACGACCAGGGCGCGGCGGCCGGCTCGCACGTCCTCGGCCAGCAGGTCCAGCATGCGCAGCTGCTGGGCCAGGTCCAGGTGGGCCAGGGGTTCGTCCAGCAGGGCCAGCGGCGGGTCCTGCGTCAGCAGGGTGGCCAGGGCCACGCGCTGGCGCTCGCCGCCGGAGAGCGTGGTCACGTCGCGGCCCTCGAAGCCGGCCAGGCCCACCCGGGCCAGCGCGGCGCGGGCCAGCGCGGAGTCGGCCTCGCCCTCCCAGTGCCAGCGCGACAGGTGCGGGTGGCGGCCCTGCAGCACCACGTCCAGCACCGGGGCGGGAAAGGCGTCCACCACCTGCTGGGGCACATAGCCGCGCCAGCAGGCCAGCTCGGCCAGGGGCCAGGCCGCCAGCGGGTGACCGGCCACCGCCAGCATGCCCTCGGCCGGGGGGCGGGCACCGGCCAGGGTGCTGAGCAGCTGGGTCTTGCCCGCGCCGTTGCGGCCCAGCAGCACCCAGCACTGGCCGGCTTGCACCGCCAGGTCCAGGCCGCGCAGCAGCCAGCGCGCCTCGCGGCCGGGCCCGGGCACCTGCACGCCCAGGCCCTGCGCCTGCAGCAGCGGCGCCCCGGGGATGGCGGCCGGGGAACGGCTCATCCGCGCCCCCGACGACTCAGCAACACGATGAAGGTGGGCGCGCCCACCAGCGCGGTGATGACGCCCACCGGCAGCTGCAGCGGGTCCACCAGGGTGCGTGCCAGCGTGTCGGCCGCCAGCAGGAAGACCGCGCCGGTCAGGGCGCTGGCGGGCAGCAGCAGGCGCTGGTCGTTGCCCAGCAGCAGGCGCAGCGCATGCGGCACCACCAGGCCGACAAAGCCGACCGAGCCGGCCACCGTCACTGCGGTGGCCGCCGCCGCGGAAGCTGACAGGTAGATCAGCGCCCGCACCCGCCGCACCGGCACGCCCAGCATCTGGGCCGGGCCGGGGCCGCGCAGCAGCAGGTTCAGGTCGCGGCCGAAGGGCAGCAGCAGCGTCAGCAGGGCCAGCGGCAGCAGCAGCACCGGCGCGGGCACATCGGTGCCGGAGAGGTCGCCCATCATCCAGAACAGCATGCCGCGCAGCTGCTCGCTGGGCGCCAGGCTCAGCACCAGGCTGACGCCGGCCATGGCCATGGACGACAGCATCACGCCGGTCAGCAAGAGACGCGGCGTGCTGTCCTGGCTGCTGGCGGCCTCCAGCCGGCCCAGGTCGTGCCGGCCCAGAAGGAAGACGATGGCGACGGCCGCCAGCGCCCCGGCGAAGGCCCCGGCCTGCACCGCCAGGAAGCTGCAGCCCAGCGCCAGCATCAGGAGCGCCCCCAGCGCGGCCGAGCCCGACAGGCCCAGCACATAGGGGTCGGCCAGCGGATTGCGCAGCAGCACCTGCATCAGCGCGCCAGAGAGCGCCAGCAGCGCACCGGTGCTGAGCGCGGCCAGCGCGCGCGGCAGGCGCAGCCGGTGCAGGATTTCGGACGCCATGCTGCCGTCGGGCTGCCACAGCAGGCGCGGCAGGTCGGCCCAGGCCAGGGCGTCGCTGCCGCTGGCCAGGGCCCAGGCCAGCACCCCCAGGGCCAGGGCCAGCAGCAGCCCCAGCACCCGCAGGGTGCGGGCCGCCGTCAGGGGGGGACGGGTGGCGTTCATGGGCCGATCAGCGGGTGTCGGCCTGGGCCACCCAGCCCACCGGGGCGTCCAGGCGGAACTGCAGGGCCACGCGCACGGTGCTGGCCACGGCCTGGCCATCCTGGCGGGCCGGCTCGAAGCGCCACAGCCGCACCGCGTCGCGCGCGGCAATGTCCAGCAGCATGACGCCCGAGCGGGCGTCCCAGCGCACCGCGCTCACGCGGCCCTGGGCATCCACCTCCACCGCCAGGCGCACCAGGCCTTCCAGGCCATCCTCGCGGGCGGCTTCCGGGTACGGCGGCAAGGCATTGCCCGGCATGGCGCGGGCGCCATGGTTGGCGCCGCCGGCCGCCGCGAGCGGGGTGGCGGCGCTGGCGGCCTTGGCCACGGCCTGGCCCGGCGTGCCCTCGGCGTGGCTGGCCGGCGCGGGCCCCGAGGATGCAGTGGCCACCACCGGGGACGCCTGGGCCACCCGCGCGATGGCCGGGGGCTGCGCGGCCAGCATCGGCACGGCCGGTGCCGGCGCGACGGGCGCGGACAGCGCGCCCTGCGGTTGGCCGCGGTCTTCGGCCGGTGGCTGGCCCCGTCCCGGGCGCGCGGCCGGCACCGTCGGCGTGGGCACCGACAGCGGCAGGGTGAGCATCACCAGTTGCCCCGAGGGGGCGGCAGGCTCCGAAGCCGACCGGCCGCCCACCCCGGGGCCCCAGATGGCGGCGGCCAGCACGCCGTGCACCAAGGCCACCGCCGCCAGCGCGACCACGCGCCGGCGGCCCGTCCCGGCGGCCAGGTGGGCAGACGGGCGGGTCGGGGGCGGTGGCACGGTCGCGAAGGACATGGTGCGCAGGTGGCGGGCGAGCCGTGGAGCCGGGGCTGGGGCGCTCAGCCGGTCAGAGCGCCGGCGTCCAGCGCAGCGTGACCTGGCCTTCGCGGCCCGGCGCGCTGTAGCCCTGGGCGGTGGTGTAGCGCTTGTCACCCAGGTTGTTCACCCGCGCTTCCAGGCGCCACTCGGGCGTGAAGGCCCAGCTGCCGAAGACGGCCACCAGGCCGTAGGCGCCCATGGCGCTGCCGGCGGACTGGTCGGCCGAATCGTAGCGACGCCCCACCCAGCTGAGGTCGGTGCCGATCTGGGCCGGGCCGGCGTTGTGGGTCAGGTGCAGGCCGCCGTAGACGCGCGCACGGCGGCGCAGCATCTGCTCGGTCTCGTCGTTCTTCGGGTCCTGCCAGGTCAGGTTGGCCTTGAAGCGGGTGTCGCGGTCGATCAGCAGGCCGCCCAGCTTCAGGCTCAGGCCGGTGATGCGGGCCTTGTTGACGTTGGCCGGCAGATAGTCGGGCGGCGCGTAGTCGATCAGGTCGCGGATGTGGTTGTCGAACACCGTGGCGCCCAGCTCCAGGCCAGCCAGCTTGCCGTCCAGGCCCAGCTCATAGCTGTCGGACTTCTCGGGCTTCAGATCGGCATTGCCGAAGCCGGGGTAGTACAGGGTGTTGAAGGTCGGCGCATGGAAGGCACTGCCCCAGGCGGCCCGCAGGCGCCAGTCCTGCGCCAGCTGCCAGCCCCAGCCCAGCTGGGCCGTGGTGTGGTGGCCGAACTGGCTGTTGCGGTCCTCGCGCACATCGGCCTGCAGCGCGTGCTCGCCGATCTGGCCCTTCCAGCCCACCAGGGCGCTGCGCACGGTGCGCTGGTCCACGGTGTAGGCGGTGGTGCTGTCCACGCTCTGCTTGAGCCATTCCAGGCCCACGGTGGCCGTGCCACCGAAGGCGGCCAGGCGGTTGAGCCAGCTGGCCTGGTCTTCGCGGGTGTCGAAAGTGCCGGGGAAGCTGCTGTGGGCGGTGGACTGGTCCAGCGAGCGGGCCACGCTCAGTTCGCTGCGCCAGCTCTGGGCCAGCTGGCCGTTCCAGTGCGCCCCCAGGGTCTGGGTGAGGGAGTCGCTGTAGCTGTCGATGCCGGGACCGTCGTCGAACCGGCCCTTGCTGGCACTGCGCAGCCACTGAACGCCCACCTCGTGGTCGGCGTTGATCTGCTGGGTCAGCCGCAGTTGCCCGCTGCGCTGCAGCAGGCCGTCGCGGTCGGGGTTGTAGTTGTAGGTGTTGTCCGGCGTGGTGGCGTTGATGCCGTCGGTGCTCAGGTAGTTCAAGCCCAGCGAAAGCTGAGTGCCTTCGCCCAGGGCGGCGGCATAGCTGGCCGCGGCCTGGCGCAGATCGTGGCTGCCGGCGGTCAGGGCCACGGAGGCACCCGGCGAGCGCTTGGCGCTCTTGGTGAAGATCTGGATCACGCCGCCGATGGCGTCCGAGCCGTACAGGCTGCTGGAGGGGCCGGGCAGCACCTCGATGCGCTCGATCAGGGCGAGCGGAATCGACTCGAAGGCGGCGGTGCCCAGGGTGGCCGAGCCGATGCGCACACCGTCGACCAGCACCACCGTGTGGTCGCTGTTGGCACCGCGGATGAACACGCTGCTGCTGCTGCCCAGGCCGCCGTTCTGGGTGATCTCCACGCCACCCAAGGTGCGCAGCAGGTCGGTGACGGACCCGGCGCCGGACTGGCGGATGTCCTCGGCGGTGATGACGGTGACCGGCCGCACGGCCTGCGCAGCCGATTCGGGCATGCGGCTGGCGGTGACGACGTAGTCGGTGGTGTCGGTGGCGGGAAGGTTCGTGCCCGAAGTCTGGGCGTGGACGAACACGGGCGCGGACAGCGCCACGGCAAGCGCGACAGGCGTGCGCAGGAACATGAGAGGACTCGCTCGAACAGAGCCGGCAGCCGACGGCGGCGGGCCTGTTCAGCAGGCGGCACACCGGACACGACAGCCATCACGGCCACGCGACGACCGGCTTCCCCGCAGGTCGTCACCCCATGGCGGAGGCACCGAAGCACCCCACCCCCCGTTGGCCGGTATCCGGGCTGGCGGAACGACCCGTGCGGCCTTCCCGAGGGGATCACCCTCAGTGACCGGGAGCACGAGCGGCGGTGCGGGAAGAGGCTCCCCGGACACCACGTCCGCTTACCGTTGCGGGGGCAGCGCAGGTTGGGCGCATCTCGTGGAGACTGGCCTTCCTGCTTCCCGTTTACCCCAGGCCACCAGAAGGAATGGCCCAGGCACCAACAGCGTCGGAGTTTAGCACCGGCCCCTGGGCGGTCAGGTGCCGTTGTAGCGGCCGGGCCGGTGGTTGATGGCGATGAACAGGCCCATCACCACGGCGCCCAGCACCGAATAGCCCAGCTTGGGCGGTGGCAGCACGGCGGCCGCGGTGGCCAGCACGGCCAGGTCCATGCCGATCTGGATCTTGCCGGCCCGCCAGTGGCGCGACTGCTGCAGGTACAGCGAGATGACCGTGGCCCCGCCCAGGCTGGCCCGGTGGCGGGCCAGGAACAGCACCCCCGAGCCCAGCAGCAGCCCGCCCAGGATGGCGGCATAGGCCGGGTGCAAGCGGTCGATGGCGAAGAGCGCCGGCGAGAACTCGGTCATCAGCGACAGCAGCGTGATGGCGCCGAAGGTCTTGAGCGTGAACTCCCGCCCCATGTGCTTCCAGGAGAAGCCGTAGAACGGCAGGTTGATGGCGAAGAACAGCTTGCCGAAGCTGATGCCGGTGAGGTGGCTGAGCACGAAGGCCGCGCCAGCGGTGCCACCGGTGATCATGCCCACCTGGTTGAACAGGATGAGCGCCAGCGAGATGAACAGGGTGCCGGTGAAGATGGCCTGGGCATCCTCGAAGGGCGTGTGGGGGGACGGCGCGGTGAGATCGGACATGCGAAAGCTGAGGCAGGAACCGTGCCCGGGGTCGGGGGCGCGGCACAATCCCGGCATGATCGCCGATTCCGCGGAGAACTCAGTAGAAACCCTAGCCGTCATCGACTTCGAAACCACCGGCATGGGGCCCCAGCAGGGGGCCCGGGCCACCGAGATCGCGGCCGTGCTGCTGCGCGGCGGCCAGGTGGTGGGCCACTACCAGAGCCTGATGCGCTCGGATGTGCGGGTGCCGCCCTTCATCGAGCGCCTGACCGGCATCAGCAACGCGATGCTGGCCCAGGCCCCGCCGGCCGAGCAGGTGATGCGCGAGGTGCTGGACTTCGTCGGCGACTGCCCGCTGGTGGCCCACAACGCCGCCTTCGACCGCGGTTTCTGGCTGGCCGAGGCCGCCCGGGCCGGCCGCCCGCTGGGCGAAGGCCCCGGTTTCGCGTGCACCCTGCTGCTGAGCCGGCGCCTGTTCGACCAGGCGCCCTCGCACCGGCTGAGCGATCTGGCCGGCTGGCTGGGCCTGGCGCGCGACGGCCGGGCCCACCGGGCCCTGTCCGACGCCACCCTCACGGCCCACCTGCTGGCCCGACTGCAGGACGAGGTGGCCCGGCGCTTCGAGGACCGGCTGGACGGCATGCCGGTGGGGCACGCCACGCTGTGCCGACTGCAGCGGGCCCCGCGCCAGCGTCTGGACCAGGCCCTGGGTGTGCCTGCCGCGGTGAGCGTCGGCAAGCTGTCACGGCGCGCCGGATAATCCCGGCCAGATTCCCGGCCGTGTTGCCGCCGCGTTTCTGCCGGGAACCCGCAGGATGGAATCCGAGTCTTTGGGAGCATGAACATGAATCTGCCGCGCGCCAGGTGGCGCCACGCCGGGGTGGGGGCCTGCCTGCTGCTGGCCGTGGTGATCACCGGCTGCAGCACCGAGACCCGCAAGGCGGCCTCGGTCTACCAAAACGAACATTTCAAGGCGGATGAAACCTTTTCTCGGCTGTTCGACGCCGATGCCGCCTCCACCTGCGAGGCCGCCCGCCTGGCCCTGCTGAGCCAGGGCTATGTGATCAACACCGCCAGCAAGGACGTAGTGACCGGCAACAAGCGCTTCCAGCCCGATGGCGAGATGCACGTGGAGATCAACTTCACCATCACCTGCGCCGCCGACCCGCGCGAGCCCAAGCTCTCCACCGCCTTCGTCAATGCGGTGCAGGAGCGCTACGCCCTGAAGAAGGCCTCGACCTCGGCCAGCGTGGGCCTGCCGGTGGGCTCCTTCTCCATCCCGCTGTCCTCGTCGGACGACTCCCTGGTGCGGGTGGGCAGCGAGACCATTCCCGCCGGCAGCTTCTACGACCGCTTCTTCGCGCTGGTGCAGCGCTACGTGCGTGAGCAGGCCTGCGGGGACGGCAGCGACAGCGCCCGCTGCGGCGACACCGCCACCCAGGGCAAGTGAGCCGCCGCCGGCCTTGCTGCCCCTTCAGCGCGGGGCTTGTGCGCTGGACTGTGCGAGGCAGTTGGCGGGCCGTCGGGCCAGGCTGAGCCAGAGCATCAGCAGGATCCAGCCGCGTGAGGCCATGCCCACGGCGCCGGCCTCGGGTCCGTAGGCCCCGCCGCTGAGCCAAGCCGCTCCCACGGGCTGGATGCTGAAAAGTCCCCCGGCGACCAGGCCGCTGACGGGAAAGCCGAACACCGGCCCCTGCACGAAATTCCAGGCGAAATGCAGGCCCAGGGACATCCAGATGCGACCAGTGGCCACGAAGGCCACGCCGTAGATGACCCCGCCCAGCGTGTTGCCCAGCACGGACAGCGCGCTGGCAGAGGGGTTGCTCAGGTGGATGCAGCCGAAAGCCACCGCGCTGATCAGCACCGCCTGGCTCCGGTGCCACCGCTGCCCCTGCAGGACAAGCACCAGGCCCCCCAGCAGGAGGCTGCGCATGATGACTTCTTCCTTCAGAACGGCCAATGCCATCCACAGGGCCCGGGGCAGCAACCCCCGCCCACCGGGAGCCGGCAGACTCTGAACCATCCCGGTCCAGACCTCGATGCCGTAAACCCCCGCCATGGCCGACCCGGTGATGAGCAGGCCCATCAGCAGATCACGGGCCGCCTGCCGATCCCAGCCCAGCCCCAAACACCGCGACCAGGACCAGCCGGCCCGCCTGTGGCTGCGAACACCCCAGCCGCCCAGGCCGAAGGCAACCAGCAACATCAATATTTCAATCCCAAACGCCCACGTCATGTCTTGCCTTCTCCCGTCGGTCAACTGCATCGTGCCGGTCAACGGGGCGCAGGGTACCCGAGCAGGACAGTTGCATGCTCACCAAAGCGGGATCTGGGCAACATCCACCCCGCATTTCGCCGGCTCACCTCAGATCGACCTGCCGAGAATTCAGGCATTCCTGACCAACCTCGGCCCACCATGTCCCTGCCTGCCTCGCATGGCGCGCCCCAGCGCGCGCTCGACTCCGGTTTCGGTGAGTTCTTCCGCTATCACGGGTGGTTGGCGCCCGGCATTCGACTGTTCCGGCGGCTGAGCTTTCCGGGCAAGGCGGCCTGGGTGTCGGTGGCCTTCATGATTCCGCTGGTGGTGCTGATGACCTACCTCTGGCGTGACACGCAAAACCAGGTCCACGCCACCCGGATGGAGCAGGACGGCCTGCAATACGTCCGCACAGCCCTGGATCTGATGCGCAACGCCCAGGCCCGCCGCCTGGCGGCCGTGGAACAGGCGCCGGACCTGGCGCAGCTGCAGCAGCAGGTGCAGGGCAGCTTCGACAAGCTGGAAGCCGCACAGCGCCAATACGGCGAGAGCTTCAGGACGGCAGAGAGCTTCGAGAAGTTGCGTGGCCTGCACGGCCCGCTGCAGAGCCAGCCCGTAGCCGGCAGCCCGGACGAGACCTTCGAACGGCAGGATGCCTATGTGGCGGCCCTGCTGACCCTGGTGCGCGAGATCACCGACGGCTCCGGCCTGATCCTCGACCCCGAAGGGGACACCTACCACATGGTCGCGTTCTCGCTGGTGCGTGGGCCCAGGCAGTACGAGAACACCGCACGCCTGCTGGCCCTGGGGCATCTGGTGCTGTCCAGCCAGCAGATGACACCCGAGCGGCGCACCCGCATCGACGAGTGGCAGACCATGCAGCAGTACCTCGACGACGACGTCGAGAACGAATACACCGAGGGCATCGAGGCCTTCCCGGAGACGGCGGCCCAGTTCGACATGAAAGGCACCGACGCCGCGTCGAATGCCTTCCGTACGGCCATCGGCACCCAGCTGATGGGCAGCCAGCTCAGCGGCACGGCCACCGAATTCCGGCAGGTCGGCCAGGCCGCCGTGGACAAGCAGGCCGCCCTGTGTGCGGCCGTGACCCAGCGCCTGGAGGAGCGGCTGCAGGCCCGCATCGACCGCCTGTGGCACACCTTCTATCTGGAGCTGGGCATGAGCCTGCTGTGCCTGGCCATCGCCGGCTACCTGCTGCTGGCCTTCTACCGGGTGATGATGGGCGGCCTGCGCGAGGTGTCGGAACACCTGCGCCAGATCACCCAGGGCAACCTGACCACCGCCCCCACCCCCTGGGGCAAGGACGAGGCCGCCCAACTGATGACCACGCTGGGCGAGATGCAGACCAGCCTGCGGCGCATCGTCGCCACCGTGCTGCAGGGCTCGGCCACGGTGCAGACCGCCTCGCGCGAGATCGCCTCGGCGTCCCAGGACCTGTCCCAGCGTACCGAGCAGAACGCGGCCAACCTGCAGGAAACCGCGGCCAGCATGGCCCAGATTGCCGAGTCGGTGAAGAGCGCCGCACAGCATGTGCACACGGCCGCCAGCAGCGCCAGCGCCAACGCCGAGGCCGCCCAGCGTGGCGGCGAGGCGATCAGCGAGGTGGTGCGCACCATGGAGGACATTCAGACCGCCTCGTCCAAGATCGGCGAGATCATCGGCGTGATCGACGGCATCGCCTTTCAGACCAACATCCTGGCCTTGAACGCGGCGGTGGAAGCCGCCCGCGCCGGCGAGCAAGGCCGCGGCTTCGCGGTGGTGGCCTCCGAGGTGCGCGCCCTGGCCGGCCGCTCCGCCACCGCCGCCCGCGAGATCAAGAGCCTGATCCAGAGCAGCATCGAGAAGGTGGAGAGCGGTACCCAGGTGGTCACGCGCGCCGGCGAGATCATGCAGGATGTGGTCAGCAACGCCGGCCAGGCCAGCGGCCTGATGGGCACGCTGGCCGACTCGGCACGCAGCCAGTCGCGCAGCATCGGCGAGGTGGAATCGGCCGTGCAGGCCCTGGACAGCGCCACGCAGCAGAACGCCGCGCTGGTGGAGCAGACCACCTCGGCCGCCACCGCCCTGGCCGACTCGGCCCACCAGCTCAGCCAGGAAGTGTCCTTCTTCAAGCTGGCCTGAAGGCCTCCCCGTTTGCCCCACCCCTTCCGCATCTGCGGAGGGGGCAAACGCCCTGACCCGGACTACCTTGACGGCCAACCTTGTTGCCGTTGACGGAGTCCGCCATGTCAGACCAACCCACCTCGTTCACCCGCCGCCGCAGCATGGGCGCCGCCTTCGTGGCCCTGCTGGCCCCCACCGAATTGCTGGTGGGCTGCAGCGGCGACAGCAGCGATCCCGCGCCGGCCGACACCGTGCTGCGCAACGGCTATGTCTACACCGTGGACGAGCACGACGCCGTGCAGCAGGCCGTGGCCGTGCGCGACGGCCTGATCGTCCATGTGGGCAGCAACAGCAGCGCGGCCGCCTACATCGGCCCCAACACCCAGGTCATCGACCTGGCCGGGCGCATGCTGATGCCCGGCTTTGTCGATGCCCACATGCACCCCCTGGCCGGTGGCCGCGCCCTGCTCCAGGCCAACCTGAACTACGCCCCGCTGACCCGCGCCCAGATGCAGACCCTCATCCAGGGCTTTCTGGACAGCACGGCCGACCAGGAGCCCGACACCTGGCTGGAAGTGGTCAACTGGGATCGCCAGAGCACCCAATCGCTGGACACGGACCCGACCAAGGAGACGCTGGATGCGCTGCACACCAGCCGCCCCATCCTCGTGCGCTCGTCCGATTTCCACACGGTGCTGACCAACAGCCGCGGCCTGGCCCTGGCCGGCGTCACCCGTGACACGCCCGACCCCACGGGCGGCAGCTTTGACCGCGACGCCGACGGCAACCCCACCGGCATCTGCGAGGACGCCGCCGGCTGGGCCGTGTCGGCCGTCATTCCGCCCGACACCGAAGCCGATCAGCTCAACCAGGCCCGCGCCGCGCTGGCCCAGATGCGCAGGTCGGGGATCACCACCTTCATGGACGCCTCGGCAGGTGATGCCCAGGGTTCGGCCTTCACCGCGCTACAGAAGTCCGGCGAGCTGACCGCCCGCGCCTTCTTCGCCATCCAGATCGCACCCGAAGACGCCGCCACCGACCCCGCCGCGGCCGTGGCGGCAGCCGCGACGCTGGCCAACACCTATGACCAGGGCGAACCGCAGGTCACCCCCGGCATCCGCTTCCGCCACCTCAAGCTGTTCGGCGACGGTGTCGTCAACGCCCCCGCCGACACCGGCGGCCTGCTCACTCCCTACTTCACCAACGCGGGCACGGATGCTGCCCCCAACTGGGTGCCAGGCACCAACACCGGGGCCGACTACTTCCCGCCCTCGGTGCTCAACCCGCTGATGGCCGCCATCGCCAGCAGTGGCTTCGACCCCCACGTGCACGCCACCGGCGAGCGCACCGTGCGCCAGGTGCTGGACGCCGTGGCCTACGCCCGCACGCAGGTGTCCAGCACCACCTTCCGCCCGGTCATCGCCCACAACGAAACCGTGGCCGTGGCGGACTACCCCCGCTACGCCCAGTTGGACGTGATGGCCAGCTTCGCCTTCCAATGGGCCCAGCAGGCGGGCTATTCGGTCGGAGACACCCAGTACCACCTGGGCGAGGACCGCTTCCAGCGCATGGAGCCCTTCGGCAGCGTGCGCAACGCCGGCGCCCGGGTGGGCTTCGGCAGCGACTGGCCGATCGACCCCATGGACGAGTTCCTGGCCCTCAAGTGCGCCGTCACCCGTTCCGGCGACCCGCAAAACCCCAACAGCGCCGCCTACACCAACCCCAACTACACAGGCCCCATCAACAGCGACCCGGCCCTGAGCCGCGCCGACACGCTGCGCGCCATCACCCTGAACTCGGCCTGGCAGCTGCGCATGGAGCAGAACATCGGCTCGATCGAAGTGGGCAAGTACGCCGACCTCATCGTCCTGGAGAACAACTTCATGCAGGCCAGTGACGAGGCCCTGGGCCGCAACTCGGTGCTGCTGACCATGGTGGGCGGCAACGTGGTGATGGGCACGGGAGACTACGCCACCCTCGGCTCTGCCCTCAACGCCAAGGTCAGTACCGCCCAGGCCAGCCGCGCCCGGCAGATCGAGCAGTCCCTCAACTGGGGGGCCTACAACCCCTACGCCTGCCAGTGCGGCATGCGCCACAACGTCCTGCCGCGGCAGGCCTGATCGACCACCCACTGGCCCACTAACTGGCCGCGCCCCCATCGAGCGCGGCCAGACGGTGGATCAGCGCGACCCGGTTGTCCACGCCCAGGCGCTGGTAGGCATCGCGCAGGTAGGTGCGCACGGTGGCCGGGCTCAGGCCCAGTTCCAGCGCAATGGCCTTGTGCGACTGGCCCTGGGCAAAGCGCCAGGCCACCGCCAGTTCCCGCGGCGGCAGCGGGCCCGCAGTGGCCGGCCCGAGCGACAGCGCCAGCAGCCCGCCCTGACGCTGCACCCGCAGGGCCTCGCGCGCGCCCAGGGGCAGCAGCCGGGGCGCCGGCCCGTTGTCCAGCCACTCGCCCGGCAACACCTCGCCTTGCCAGTTGTTCAGATGCCGGGCCAGGGTCTGGGCCACCGAACGGCCCAGGTAGATCAGCCGGCCTTGGGCATCGCACAGGGCGCGCTGGTCCCCTTCCCCGGCCTGGGACAGGCCCAGCGACTCCCAGACCCGCTGCTGCCACAGCTGCATCAGGTGCTGGCAGAACTCGCCGAAGACCATGGCCTCCAACTCGCTGAAGGCCCGCTCGCTCTCGCCCCGGTAGACCGAAACGAAGAAGCGGAAGCCGCTGGCCGGCAGGTCCATCGAGATGGCCATGGCGTGGAAGATGTCGTGCCGCCGCGAGAAGGACTCCAGCGCATCGCCGGCCGAGCGGTGGCCGCTGGAGCGGCAGACCTGGCCCAGGTGGCGCAGCGACTGCCGGGCGAAACGGTCGGCCTGGCCGACCTCGTTCCACTCCGCCCCGAAGGACAGGGCCAGGTGCAGGCTGCCATGCAGCCAGTTGGTGGGCGGGGCCTCATCGGCGCCCGAGGAGCATTGGCCCCACCAGGCGCGCGAAAACGGCACCAGTTCACCCAGCGGTGCCAGTGCCTGGGCCAGCCAACGGGCCGACATCGGCTCGCGCGCCTGGCGCTGCAAGGCCATCACCTGCCGGCTGAAGGCCTGCACCCACTGCCCGGCCAACACGCCGGGCCGCGTCCCGCCGCCTGTCGCGGCACTGCCAATCACCACCACCGTCTGCGTCCCTGCCCCCTCCCCAGGGAGCCTTTTGCGGACAACAGGCTAGCAAGTTGCGGACCGATGACCAGCGCCAACAAACCCTGAGGTGCCGGTGCAGGTCCCCGGCGGGGAATACTTCAGCGTTCACGAAGCATGTTCACGGCAATCACGGTGCGTGAGGATCGTGCGTTCTGGCGCTGCCGATAAGCTGCACAGCCCGTGTCCCACCCTTGTTCAGGAGTTGCAGAAATGACCCATCGGATTGCCGTGATCGCCGGCGACGGCATCGGCCAGGAAGTGATGCCCGAAGGCCTGCGCGTGCTGCAGGCTGCCGCCCGGCGCTTCGGCCTGGACCTGGCCTTCACCACCTTCGACTGGGCCCACTGCGACCACTACCTGCAGCACGGCACGATGATGCCCGCCGACTGGTTCGAGCAGCTGCGTGACTTCGACGCCATCTACTTCGGCGCCGTGGGCTGGCCCGCCAAGGTGCCGGACCACATCTCGCTGTGGGGTTCGCTGCTGCAGTTCCGCCGCCGGTTCGACCAGTACGCCAATGTGCGGCCGGTGCGGCTGATGCCCGGTGTGCCCTGCCCGCTGGCGGGCAAGCGCGTGGGCGACATCGACTTCCTGGTCGTGCGCGAGAACACCGAGGGCGAATACTCGTCGGTGGGCGGTCGCATGTTCGAGGGCACCGAGCGCGAGACGGTGCTGCAGGAATCGGTCTTCACCCGCCAGGGCACCGACCGCATCCTGCGCTATGCCTTCGAGCTGGCCCAGGCCCGGCCCAAGAAGCACCTGACATCGGCCACCAAGTCCAATGGCATCGCCATCAGCATGCCCTACTGGGACGAGCGGGTGGAGGCCATGGCGCAGGCGTATCCCGAGGTCCGCTGGGACAAGTACCACGTCGATATTCTGGCCGCGCGCTTCGTGCTCAGCCCCGAGCGCTTCGACGTGGTGGTGGCCTCCAACCTGTTCGGCGACATCCTGTCGGACCTGGGACCGGCCTGCACCGGCACCATCGGCATCGCCCCGTCGGCCAACCTGAATCCGGAGCGGCGCTTTCCCTCGCTGTTCGAGCCGGTGCACGGCTCGGCGCCGGACATCTTCGGCCAGGGCATCGCCAACCCGATCGGCATGATCTGGTCGGGCGCGATGATGCTGCAGTTCCTCGGCCAGGGCGACACGGCGGACTCCGCGGCCTGCCGGGCCGCCCACGACGCCATCGTTCAGGCCATCGAGGCCGTGCTGGTGAGCGGCCCCAAGACACCCGACCTGGGCGGCAGCGCCGGCACGGCGGCGGTGGGCGAAGCGATCGCGACAACGCTGTTGCAGGCGGCCTGAGGCAGTCCTGGCGCCCCCAGCGTCACCCGGGGCGCCTGCGCCGATCAGATCTCTTCGTTGAACAACAGCTTCCAGGCTGCCTTGTAGGCCACGATCTCCCGCGCCGAGGGAGGCAGACTGTCCAAGACAGCCCGTTGCACGGCCACCTTGCGCGGGAAAGCCTTCATGATGAACGGGTTGAGATCGAGCGCGACCATGAACCGCCATGGGTGATCGGCGATCAAGGTCGCCCATTCGGGTTTGAGCTTGCCAGTCGAGCGATCCCAGTATCTTCCGGCGTATTCCCCGCTGCCGGGGTAGACGTGATCCGGAGGACCGGAAAAGAGATCGAAGTAGAGATTGGGGTGGGCCTCGATCAGTTTGCGCACGTAGTCCGGACCGTAGACCGTGTTGCGGCTCTGGTAGCGCATCTGGGCCAGATGGCACCAGATCACCTTGGCCTTGGGGTACTGCGTGAGCATCTTCTCCAGCGGCGCCAGGGTCTGGTCCTCGATCTCGTGATGGATCTGGAACGAGATGCCGCTTTCGGCCGAGAAGCGAAAGAGCTCATGCCCTGCGGGACCATCGATTGGCAGATCCTCGTCGCGTTCCCTGTGCCCGCGCTGAATCTGGTCCGGCGAAGGATAGTGCCGGAACTCGTATTCCCCCATCAGGGGATAGCCGTCGCTGCGCGTGTGTTCGCGCGACGCCCTGGCGAACTCCACCGGATCCCTCTTCCAGTCCGGCGGCAGCCCGCCGTTGCCGGCGGGGATGTAGCGCCAGGGATCCGCCGCCACCGCATGGCGCGCGGCGTCGTTCCAGCCGCGTCCCTGAGGGACTGCGGAAAATGCGATGAGCGCCACGCCCTCGCCGTCCATTTGACGCGCAAAGACCTGGATGTCGAGGTCGTCCCCCAGGTTGGACTCGACGTCGATGAGGGGAAGGACGCCTGTTGCCCGCATCGCCTCGATGCGCCGCCTCCAATGCATCTTCAGCGTGGCGAGGTCGAACGGCACGGCCGCCGGGGCGACGTCGGTCATGCGAGAGGCGCTCGGTATCGGGCTGACATCGGAGGCGCCCACCAAGCAAGGGAGACTCAGGCCGAGGAGGATCGCCAGGCCACGGATCGCGTGTGTCTTCAATGTCTCTCCCCTTGCGAACCCCAAGCGTTTGAGCCCCCGCCGATCATCGTCTGAGCCAGGCCTCCTGGGAACCGGGGGGCGTTTGGGCGTGCAGTTCGGTCGCAATCTGCGTGACCTCATGGGCGCGCTGGTTAACGCCGCGCCCGGCCCCGCTGGCGCATCTGCCACAGCGGCTTCTTGCCCTTGAGCTGGCGCTCGATGCCGTCGTTCAGGCGGCTGCGCAGGCCCACCACCTCGTCCACCTGGCCGTAGATGCCGGGAAAGCGCAGGTCCAGCCACAGCCACAGCGTGCAGGTGCGCAGGGCCTGCTCCATGCGGTCCAGGCGGCTGTGCTCGTCCACCTCGTCCAGCACGCCGGGGCGGCTCACGCTGCCCTTCTGCGCATGTTCCCAGGCCCAGCCCAGGAAGTCCTGCACCAGGGTCTCGGTGCGCGCGTCCACCGGCGCCTGGGCGTAGACGAAGCGGTCGCGCAGGCTCAGGCTGGCGGCGTTGCGGTCCAGTTCGCCGGCCAGGTCCAGCATCTGCTCCAGCTCGGCCACCTGGAAGTGGGCGTTGTCCAGGCGCAGCTGGTCCATGAAGACGTTGAGCACCTCCTGCAGGCGCTGCTTGCCCAGGCGCTGGGCGATGGTGCTGACATGCCACCAGTTGGGCGCCACCGGCGCCTTGAAGTTGCGCGGCGCGCGCGGGGTGCGCGGCAGCAGTTCCTTCAGGGCCCGGGCCGCGCCGGGCTCGGCCTCGTGCAGCACGCCGGTGAAGCCCTCTTCGTGCAGACCGAAGCGGCCGGCCCGGCCGGCGATCTGGTGCACCTCGGACTCGCTCAGCGGCCGGTCGCCCACGCCGTCGAACTTGGTCATGGTGGAGAACAGCACCCGCCGGATCGGCAGGTTCAGGCCCATGCCGATGGCGTCGGTGGCCACCAGGATGTGCGACTCGCCGGTGGCGAAGCGCTCGGCCTCGCGCCGGCGCACCTCGGGCGGCAGCGCGCCATAGACGACCGACACCGGGTGGCCCACCGCGGCGATCTGGTCGCGCAGCATCAGCACCTCGCGGCGGCTGAAGGCCACCACCGCGTCGCCCTTCTTCAGCGCATTGATGGGCACCGGCGACTTCAGCAGCTCCACATGCTGCTTGCGCACGAACTTGCGCACCACCGGGCTTTCGCCGCAGAGGTTGAGCAGGCTCTCGATGGCCGGCACCGCGTATTCGGAGCAGATGATCACCAGCTCGCGCGCGGGCACCGCCACGATGGCCTGGGTCCAGGCCCAGCCGCGCGAGTTATCGAACAGCATCTGGGCCTCGTCGATCACCGCCACGTCGATCGGGTCGCGCGTGTTGACCATCTCGATGGTGGACGACACCACGCGGGCGCCGTCGGCCGGCACGTTCTCCTCGCCGGTCAGCAGCGAGCAGGGCACGCCCTTGGCCACCAGGCGGTCACGCCCTTCCAGCGCCAGCAGACGCAGCGGCGCCAGGTAGGCGCCGTCCAGGGCCTGGGACAGGCGCTCGAAGGCGGCGTGGGTCTTGCCGCTGTTGGGCGGGCCGACGAAGAGGGTGACCTGGCGCTTCAACTGCCGGGCGATCGGAAAGCTGTCCGGGTAGCCCTGGAAGGCCAGCTCGTGGTTCAGGCTGGAAAGCGTCTGCTGCTCGTTGACCTGGCGTTCCCAGCGGTCCTGGGCGCGGGTGCAGGCGGCCTTCAGCTCGGCCAGGCTCTGCGGGCGCAGGCATTCGGCCTGCAGGCGCGGCAGCAACGAGTCCATCGCCTTCTCGTCGCACCAGGCACTGCGCTCGGCCAGCGCGTCCAGGTGGGCCGCCAGCTCGGCGGCATCGGGCCAGCGCGGCTGCTCGGCCAGCGCGCCCAGCAGGGCCCGCTTGTCGCCGTGGCGGAAGAAGGCCCAGACCGGTTCGGCCGGGATGGGGGCCCGGAAGCCCACATCCAGCCCCTTGCCCTGCCAGGCCGCGTGGCGCACCGGCAGTGGCTGGCGGAACAGGCGCTCCCAGCCGTCGCCCGGCCCGTCCTGGGTGGCGCGGGTGATGCCCAGGGCCTCCAGCGTGGCGGCCCGCTCGATCATGATGGCCCGCGTCTCGCGGCCCACGCCCACCTCGTCCAGGTGTCGCAACGCGCTGTCGATCAGGCTGGGCGAGATCCAGCGGCTGGGCCGCTGATGCGGCACCGCCTTCTGCAGCAGGATCAAGCCCAGGCCGTCCAGGTGCTGCTCCAGGTTCGGGCTGTCCTCGGGGATGAAGTCCGCCGGCTTGACCACCTGCGGCAGGTTGTACGCCCCCTGGCGCACCCGCTCCAGCAGCTCCGGCGTGATGTGGGCCGGCACCCGGCTGGCATGGCGGGGCTGGGGGAGCTTGAAGGCGGGAGCGGCGGCTTGGTCAGTCATGGACGCAGGAATGAAGGGCACAGGGGATTGTCCGCGTTTCGGCGCACCCGGCAACGCAGACCTGCACGACGGACCCCGGAGGCCCCACCCATCGAAATGCACAGAGTCACACAAATGCAAATAAGCACACATAGCATGACCTGCATCCCGGCACCCGACCGGGCCCTCCTCCATCCCCTGAGATTCCCCACACCATGAACCACCTCACTTCCGACGGCGTCCGCACGCCCCGCCGGCTCGGCCTGCGCGCCTGCCTGGCGCTGTGTCTGGGTCTGAGCCTGGCCCTGGCCGGCTGCGGCGGCAGCAACAGCGACAAGGGCTCCGAAGGCCAGGCCCGCAACCTGCGCTGCGCGCCCTGAACCCCTCACGCCCGCCCCGTCCACGCCGTTTCCGGACCCTCTCCATGACCCAATCCCGTCGCCACTTCCTCCGCTCGCTGGCGGGCACCGCTGGTGCCGCCACCGCCTTCTCCGCCTTCCCTCCCGCCATCCAGCGCGCCCTGGCCATCCCGGCCAACCAGCGCACCGGCACCATCCAGGACGTCGAGCACATCGTCGTGCTGATGCAGGAGAACCGCTCCTTCGACCACTACTTCGGTGGCCTCAACGGCGTGCGCGGCTTCGCCGACCCCTTCCCCATCCCCGTGCCCGACAGCGGCGACATCGTCGGCAAGACGGTCTGGTCGCAGCCCAACGCCAGTGCCTCGGCCGCGCCCTCGGTCATCGCCCCGTTCCACATCAACACGGTGCAGACCTTCGAGTACATGCGGGTGAGCGGCACGCCGCACAGCTGGTCCGATGCCCAGCGGGCCTGGGACCACGGCCGCATGAGCCAGTGGACCACCTTCAAGAACAACCATTCGATGGCCTACTTCGGCGCGAATGACATGCCCTTCCAGTACGCGCTGGCCAACGCGTTCACGATCTGCGACGCCTACCACTGCGCCTCGCAGACCGGCACCAACACCAACCGCCTGTTCCAGTGGACCGGCACCAACGACGGCCTGGGCCAGGGCAACGGCCCGGCCACCTACAACGACTACGACTGGTTCGATGCCGACAACGGCGATGGTGGCTACACCTGGACCACCTATCCCGAACGTCTCGAAGCCGCCGGCATCAGCTGGCAGGTCTACGAGAACATGGACGACAACTTCACCGACAACCCGCTGGCGGGCTTCCACAGCTTCCGCGACGCCTGGTTCCAGCGTCCGGGCTATTCGGAGGCGCTGCGCCAGCGCGGTGTCAGCACCCGCGACCTGGACAAGCTCAAGGAAGACGTTCTGAACGGCACCCTGCCCCAGGTCAGCTTCATCATCGCCACCGCCGAAGGCTCGGAACACCCCGGCCCCTCCAGCCCCGCCCAGGGCGCGGAATACACCGCCCAGGTGCTGGATGCGCTGACGTCCAACCCGGACGTCTGGAGCCGGACCGTGCTGTTCCTGAACTTCGACGAGAACGACGGCTTCTTCGACCACGTGCCGCCGCCGGCCCCGCCCTCCTACGTGAGCTGGAACGCCGATCCGGCCCAGGCCGTGCTGGCCGGCGCCAGCACCGTGGACACCACGGCCGAGTACCACGAGATCCTGGTCAGCTACCACGACACGCCCAGCGAAGCCGAGCTGCTGCACCGGCCCTACGGCCTGGGCCCGCGCGTGCCGATGTACGTCATCTCGCCGTGGAGCAAGGGCGGCTGGGTCAACTCCCAGGTGTTCGACCACACCTCGGTGCTGCAGTTCATCGAAAAGCGCTTCGGCGTGAAGGAGACCAACATCTCCGCCTGGCGCCGCGCGGTCTGCGGCGACCTCACCACCGCCTTCAATTTCGCCAGCCCCAACGACGACAGCTTCCTGTCCGGGCTGCCGGACACCAGCGCGCTGGCGGCCAAGGCGCGCGCCCTGCCGGGCCGCACCACCCCGCTGCCGCCCAGCGACGCCCAGATGCCCCAGCAGGCCCAGGGCGTGCGCCCCTCGCGGGCCCTGCCCTACGAGCTGCACACCCACGCCACGGTGGCGCCGGCCGACCAGCAGGTGACCCTGGACTTCGCCAACACCGGCAGCGCCGCCGCCGTGTTCCACGTCTACGACCGCCTGCACCTGGATGCCCAGCCCCGCCGCTACACGGTGGAAGCGGGCAAGCAGCTCCGGGGCGTGTGGTCACTGGCCGCCGACCAGGGGGCCTACGACCTGTGGGTGCTGGGCCCCAACGGCTACCACCGCCACTTCACCGGCAACGCCGCCGCGATCGCCAGCGCCAGCCAGCCCAACCCGGAGCTCAAGACCTGCTACGACGTGGCCAATGGCGACCTGCAGCTGAGCTTGCACAACACCGGCACGGCGGCCTGCACCTTCCAGATCACCGCCAACGCCTACCTGAGCACCAGCGCCAAGAAGCGCACGGTGCAGCCGGGCGCGACCGAGACCTTCATCTGGGGCCTGAAGGACAGCGGTCACTGGTACGACTTCAGCGTCACCGTGGAGGGGCTGGCCGGCTACAGCCGGCGCGTGGCCGGCCGTGTCGAGACCGGCCGCGACTCGGTCAGCGACCCGGCCATGCACGGCACGGCCGTGGCCGACCAGCTGAAGCTGGGCTGAGGCTCGCCGCGGGCGCCCGAGGCATGCTGCGCGCGCCCGGGCCGTCCTGCGGCATCATCGCGCCCATGCTGCAAGAGGAACGCCACCAGCGCATCCGCGCCCTGCTCGCCAACACCGAGCTGGTGACCACGGAAAGGATCGCGCAGGACCTGGGCGTCTCGCGGGAAACCGTGCGACGCGACGTCGTGGCCCTGGAGGCGCTGGGCGCACTGCGCCGGGTGCATGGCGGCGTGCAGCGCACCGCCGCCCTGCCCGAGCCCCCCCTGCAGCAGCGGGCCCGCGCCCACCTGCTGGAGAAGCGGGCCATCGTGCGGGCCGCGGCCCGGCTGCTGCAGCCGGGGCAGACGGTGTTCATCGACGCCGGCAGCACTGTGTCGCTGCTGGCCGAGGCGCTGGCCTCGCTGCGCGGACTGACGGTGATCACCAACTCCCTGGACGTGGCGCAGAAGCTGGTGGCCGACGACACGGCGGGCCAGACCCGACACCAGGTGCACCTGCTGGGCGGCCAGCCCCGGCCCACCACCGGGGCCACCTACGGCGCACAGACAGTGGCCGCCATCCAGCAGTGGCGGGCCGATTGGGCGATGCTCTCTCCCGTCGGGGTGAGCGCGGAGTTCGGCGCCAGCAGCTACGAGCTGCACGAGGCGGAGGTGGCCCGCGCCATGGCGGGCCAGGCCCTGCACACGGTGATCCTGGCCGACCACAGCAAGATCGGTCAGACCAGCCGCGTGAGCTTCTGCCCGCTGGAACGCATCGACCGCCTGATCACCGACGGCAAGGCACCCCGAGCCCCTGGCCATGCCGCGCTCGCCAGGGCCGGTTGCCCGATCGTGCTGGCCTGAGCCGGCGCCCCCTCAGACCGGCGCCAGCCCCAGCCGGCGCAGCAGGCGGTGGAAGTTGCTGCGGTCCACGCCGGCCTCGCGCGCGGCGGCCGCGGCCACCCCGCCATGGCGCGCCAGCAGGGCCTGCAGCCACTGACGCTGGAAGGCCTCGGTGGCTTCGCGCAGGCTCCGCCCCGCCGGCCCCGGCGTGGACAGGCCCGGCAGCGGCGCGGGTCCGGCCGTCGCCGCCGGTGCCGCCTCGCCCAGGTGGCGGGGCTCGATGCGCACCCAGCGCGCCGCGCGCCCCTGCTCGCCCACCACGCGCAGGGCGGCGCGGCTGATCACATGCTCCAGTTCGCGCACATTGCCGGGCCAGGGCTGCTGCTGCAGCCAGGCCTTGGCGGCCGGCGTCAGGCGCAGGTTGCGCGTGCCCAGACGGTGCTGGTTCTCCTCCAGGAAACCGCCGGCCAGGGCCAGCACGTCGCGGCCGCGCTCGCGCAAGGGGGGCACGCGCAGCGGGTAGACCGACAGCCGGTGGTAGAGATCGGTCCGGAAGCGGCCGGCCGCCACCTCGGCCTCCAGATCGCGGTTGGTGGCGGCCAGCACCCGCACATCCACCCGCAGCAGGCGGTCGCTGCCGGGGCGCTGCACCTCGCCGCTCTGCAGCACCCGCAGCAGCTTGGCCTGCACCGGCAGGCTCAGCTCGCCCACCTCGTCCAGAAACAGGGTGCCGCCATCGGCCAGCTCGAAGCGGCCGGCCCGGTCCTGCAGGGCACCGGTGAAGGCGCCGCGCCGGTGGCCGAACAGCTCGCTGTCGGCCAGGGTGTCGGGCAGGGCCGCGCAGTTGACCTGCACCAGCGGCCGCTCGCGCCGGCCCGACTGGGCGTGCAGGCGCTGGGCCACCAGCTCCTTGCCCACGCCCGTCTCACCCAGGATCAGCACGGTCAGGTCGGAGCCGGCCACCAGGTCGATCTCGTGCAGCAGGGCCTGCATGGCCGGGCTGTGGCCCCCCAGGCTGCGCTGGGCCAGGGTGCTGCGCTGCAGGGCCTGCAGGCGGGCCTGCTCGCGATGGGCCTGCTCGGCCAGCTGGCGGATGGTGCCGGCCGCCTCGATGCCGTCCTGCACCAGCGTCACCAGGGCCTGGCGCTGGGCCGGGCCCACCGGCTCGAAGGCGCCGGCCTGCAGCGCATCCAGCGTCAGCAGGCCCCACAGCCGCCCGCCCACCCGCAACGGCGCGCCCATGCAGTCGTGCACCGGCAGGATGTCGGGCTGCCCTTCCACCAAGCCGTCGTAGGGGTCGGGCAGGCCGCAATCGGCCGCAAAGCGCAGGCCTGCCTCGTCGCTGGCCAGCAGCTGCGCCAGCCGGGGATGGGCGGCCACCGGAAAGGCTCGGCCCAGGGCCTCCTCGCTCAGGCCGTCCACCGCCACCGGCCGCAGCACGCTGCTGTCCTCATCCAGGCGCAACAGGGCGGCCGCATCGCAGCGCACCATGCCGCGCACGGCCGCCAGCAGGGCCGCCAGGCGGGTGCGGTCGGGGTCCGCCGCGCCGGCCGGCGCCGGGGTGGCCGCCGGCAAAGAAGCCGCAAGAGTTGTCATCGTGACCACATTGTGGTGGCGATGACGACACGCTCCCTGTGGTCAAGCTGACAACCCCGCTGAAGGCAGGGAAAAAATGTTCCGTCTGACAGCCACTTGCAAGGACACTCCGGGTTGGCCCGCATCTTGATCTGGCGCAAACATCCATAGCCACCCGAGGAACTGTTCCCCATGCTGAGCGCCCAGACGATTGCCCTGGTGAAGGCCACCGTGCCCGTGCTGCAAGAACACGGCGAAGCCATCACCCGCCACTTCTATCCGCTGATGTTCCGCGAGCATCCCGAGGTGAAGGCCTTCTTCAATGAAGCCCACCAGGCCGGCGGCGCCCAGCCGCGCGCCCTGGCTGGTGCGGTGCTGGCCTATGCCGCCCACATCGACCGCCTGGACGAAATCGCCGGCGCGCTGCCGCGCATCATCCACAAGCATGTCGCCCTGGGCATCCAGCCCGAGCACTACCCCATCGTCGGCAAGTGCCTGCTGCAGGCCATCCGCGAGGTGCTGGGGGCGGCCGCCACCGACGAGATCATCGCCGCCTGGGCCGAGGCCTACCAGGCCCTGGCCGAGGTGCTGATCGGCGCCGAAGCCCAGCTCTACCAGGCCAATGCCGAGCAGCCCGGCGGCTGGCGCGGTGAGCGGGCCATGCGCATCGCCCGCAAGGAAGCCGAGAGCGAGGTCATCACCTCCTTCTACCTGGAGCCGGTGGACGGCGGTGCGCTGCCGGCCTTCCAGCCCGGCCAGTACCTGACGCTGGTGCTGACCATCGACGGCCAGCCCACCCGGCGCAACTACTCGCTGTCGGACGCCCCGGGGCGCCCCTGGCTGCGCATCAGCGTCAAGCGCGAGGACGGCGGCAAGGTGTCCAACTGGCTCCATGACCAGGCCCAGGTGGGCGACACGCTGCAGGCCCTGGCGCCCTGCGGCGACTTCGTGCTGGACGCCCAGGCCCCGGCCGAGCGCCCGCTGGTGCTGGTGACCGGTGGCGTGGGCATCACCCCGGCCATGAGCATGCTGGAGGCCGCCGCCCCCAGCGGCCGGCCCATCCGCTTCATCCACGCCGCCCGCCACGGTGGCTGGCACGCCTTCGCCCAGCGGGTCCAGGCACTGGCGGCCCAGCACCCCAACGTGCAGCCCTTCTTCCTCTACGACGAGCCGCGGCCGCAGGACCGGCCGGACGCCGTGGGCCGGGTGGACGCCGCGCTGCTGGCCGCTCAGTTGCCGGCCGACCGCGACGTGGACCTGTACTTCCTGGGGCCCAAGCCCTTCATGCAGGCGGTGCACGCCGCCGGCCTGGCCGCAGGGGTCGCCCCCGAGCGGCTGCGCTGGGAGTTCTTCGGCCCGCTGGAAGCGCTGCAGGCCGCATGAAGGGTCGCTGGCAGCACTGGGCTCCGGCCCTGAACGTGGGCCGGCCCGAGCGCTGGCGCGCGGCCCTGGGCGCGGGCCTGGGCATCCTGCTGACGGGGTTCACCAGCCACGCGCTGGGCGCCCCGGCCCTGATCGCGCCGATGGGGGCCTCGGCGGTGCTGCTGTTCGCCCTGCCGGCCAGCCCGCTGGCCCAGCCCTGGAACATGCTGCTGGGCAACGCGGTGTCGGCCTGTGTGGGCGTGGCTTGCGCGGCCCTGCTGGGCCACGCCGGCCCGGGCGTGGCGCCGGCGGCGGCCATGGCCGCCGCCCTGGTGGCCATGTTCGCGCTGCGCTGCCTGCACCCGCCGGGCGGCGCCATCGCGCTCACGGCGGCGCTGCAAGGCGCCGGGCCCGGCTTCGTGCTGGTGCCGGTGGGCCTGGAATCGCTGCTGCTGCTGGCCGTGGCGGTGGTCTACAACAACGCCACCCGCCACCCCTATCCGCACCGCCCGCCGGCGCCGGCGGCCGACCACGGCACGCGCGACCTGCCGCCGCGCGAGCGCCTGGGCTTCACCCGCGAGGACCTGGACGCCGTGCTGCGCCAGCAGGACCAGGTGCTGGACGTGGACCCGGACGACCTGGCCGAGCTGCTGCACCAGACCGAGCAGCGCGCCTTCCGGCGCCTGCAGGGCGAGGTGCGCTGCGCCGACATCATGTCGCGTGACGTGGTGACGCTGGACTTCGGCACCCCGCTGCAGGAGGCCTGGGACACGCTGCGCCAGCACCGCATCCACGCCCTGCCGGTGCTGGACCGGGGCCGACGCGTGGTGGGCATCGTGACGCTGACGGACTTCCTGCACCACGCCGGTCTGGACGGCCCGGTCTCCCTGGGCGAGCGCATCCGCACGCTGCTGCGCCCCAGCGGGCGCAGCCACAGCCTGCACCCGGAGGTGGCCGGTCAGATCATGACCCACCCGGTTCGCACGGCCCCGGCCGACCTGCACGTGGGCGAGCTGGTGCCGCTGCTGTCGGACCGCAACTTCCACCACCTGCCCATCGTGGACGAGCGTCAGCGCCTGGTCGGCATGGTCACCCAGTCCGACCTGGTGGCCGCGCTCTACCACATGCGGGCCACGGCCACCCCCTGAGCTCAGCCGCGCCGGCCGGCCGGCTGCGGGTAGCTCGCCCAGACCGTCTCTCGGCCCTGGGCATCCACCAGCAGGACCTGGTAGGGATCGTTGCGGCCCGGCACGTCCATGCCGGGCGAGCTCGGCGGCATGCTGGGCACGGCCAGGCCGACGGCCTGCGGCCGGGTGGCCAGCAGGCGCTTGACCTCGGCCGCCGGCACATGACCCTCCACCACATAGCCGTCGACCAGTGCGGTGTGGCAGCTGGCGAAGCGATCGGGCAGGCCGTGCTGGCGCCGGATGGCGCCGGGGAAGTCCACCTCGTGCAGCGTGACCTGGAAGCCGGCCGCCCGCATGTGGTCGGCCCAGGCGCCGCAGCAGCCGCAGGAAGGGTTCTTGTAGACCTGCACGGTGGGCAGCGGCGCAGCGGCCCGCACGGGGCGGGCGACACCGGCCAGGGCCAGCAGGCCCAGGCCCAGCAGATGGCGACGGTCCAGGACAGGACGGGTCGCGGTCGTTTGCTTCATGGTCGTTCTCCGGTTCGGGGGGCGTTCAGTGGTCCATGGGCATGTCGGCCCCGGGCTTGTGCACGTGCATCGTCTGCGCATCGGCCGGCGGGGCTGGGGCGCGGGTGGGTTCGGGCAGTTCGGCGGTGTACTCGCTGGCCAGCGTGCCGGCCGGGTGGCGGTACCAGCCCGGGTCGCGGTGGTCGCCGGGCTTCAGGTCGTCACGCACCTTGACCACGCTGAACATGCCACCCATGCCCACCGGGCCGAAGGGGCCCTGGCCGGTCATCATCGGCAGGGTGTTGTCCGGCAGCGGCATCTCCATCACCGCCATCTCGTGCATGCCGTGCTCGCCCATGGCCATGTAGTCGGGCACCAGGGCGGCCACCTTCTTGGCCAGCGCCTTCTGCGCCACGCCGATCATCGTGGGCACGCTGTGACCCATCGCGTTCATCGTGTGGTGGCTCTTGTGGCAGTGGATGGCCCAGTCGCCGGCGACGGCGTCGAACTCGATGGCCCGCATCTGGCCCACGGCCACATCGGTCGTGACCTCGGGCCAGCGCGCCGCGGGCGGCACCCAGCCGCCGTCGGTGCCGGTCACCTCGAAGTGCGGGCCGTGCATGTGGATCGGGTGGTTGGTCATCGTCAGGTTGCCCACCCGGATGCGCACCCGCTCGCCGCTGCGGGCCACGACGGGATCGATGCCGGGGAAGGCCCGGCTGTTCCAGGTCCACAGGTTGAAGTCCAGCATGGTGTTCACGCGGGGCGTGGCGCTGCCGGGCTCGATGTCGTAGGCGTTCAGGATGAAGCCGTAGTCGCGGTCCACCCGGTGCTGGCGCGGGTTCTTCGGGTGCACGATGAACAGACCCATCATGCCCATGGCCATCTGCAGCATCTCGTCGGCGTGCGGGTGGTACATGAAGGTGCCGGCGCGCTGCAGCGTGAACTCGTACATCCAGGTCTTGCCCACCGCGATGGGCGGCTGGGTCAGGCCGGCCACGCCGTCCATGCCAGAGGGCACGAGGATGCCGTGCCAGTGCACGGTGGTCGGCTCGGGCAGCTTGTTGGTGACGAAGATGCGGATGCGGTCGCCCTCCACCGCCTCGATGGTCGGGCCGGGGCTCTGGCCGTTGTAGCCCCACAGCTGGGCGGTCATGCCCGGGGCGATCTCGCGCACCACCGGCTCGGCCACCAGGTGGAATTCCTTGACGCCGTTTTTCATGCGCCAGGGCAAGGACCAGCCGTTGAGCGTGACCAGGGGCTGGAAGGGCCGGCCATTGGGCGGCGGGGGCGGCACCTGGGTCTCGGGCGAGGTCTGGGTGGCGGCCTCGGGCAGCAGGGCGGCGCCGGCGCGGCTGACGGCGGCCGCGCCCAGCAAGGTGGCGCCCGCCGTGCGGAAGAAATCTCTGCGTGCGGTCATGGCAGGCTTTCAGTGGCCCGCGGCCGCGCTGGCCGGGGCGTCGTTGAGGAGGGTGGCGGCCAGGTCGGCGGCATCGGTCGCGCGGGCGGGCACGCCCGCCAGGGCGGCCTGCAGCCGGGCATCGGCCAGCCAGAAGGCACGCTGCGCGGCCAGGGCCTGGCCGGCGGCCATCGCGCGGCTGCGGGCGTCGTCCAGCAGCTCGTTCACACCGATGAGCATGCCGTTGTAGCGCAGCAGCATCTCGTCGGAGATCTTCTGGCGCAGGGGCAGCAGTTCGCGGCTGTGGACCTGGGCCGCGTCGTAGGCGCTGCGGTAGGCCGCGTAGGCCTCGCGCACCTCGGAGCGGGCCTCCAGCGCCACCTGGGCGGTACGATGCAGGGCCTGGCGGTAGCGGGCCTCGGCCCCGGTGCGGCGGGTGCTGCCGAAGTCGAACAGCGGCAGCTCCAGCGTCAGCTCGGCGCCGCGCTGGGTGGGCTCGCCACGGGCGTGCTTGTCCTGCACCCCGGCCTCCAGCACATTGACCCAGCTGGTCGCGCGGGTCAGGCCCAGGTCCTGGGCGGTGGCCTCGGCGGCGTGGCGGGCCATCTGCACGTCCAGACGCTGGTCGATGGCGGCCTGCTCGGCCTCGCTCAGGCTGCGCGGCTGGTCCGGCAGCGCGGGCAGATGCTCCGGCAGGCTCAGACGCGCGGCGTCGGCATCCAGTCCCAGGGCGCGCACCAGGCGCTCGCGGGCGGCCAGGGCGTCCTGCCGGGCCTGGGCCCCCTGCAAGCGGGTCTCGGTCTGGAAGGCCTGTTCGCGCAGCTGGGTCAGCGCCGGCACGTTGCCGGCCTTGGCCATGGCCTGGGCCAGCTCGGCGGCGGTGTCGGCCACGGCCTGCAGGCGCTGCTGCAAGACCCACTGCTGCTGCGCGGCCACCGCATCCACCCAGGCCTGGCGGGCCGCCAGGCCCTGGCCCACGGCGGCCACCGCGGCCTGCCACTGGACGCTGCGCCACTGGCGCTCGGCCACGCCGTCGCGCGCCGGCCAGGCCAGCCAGCCCAGCAGATCGATCGTCAGCGACCGATCCACCTCCAGCAGCCCGCCTCCGGCCAGGCGGCCCAGGCTGATCGCCGGGTTGGGCAGGCGCCCGGCGCTCACCCGCTCGGCCTCGGCCTGGGCCAGTTCGTCGAAGCGGGCCTGCAGCCCGGGCTGCTGGATCAGCGCCAGCTCGACCGCCTGGTCCGCGCCCAGCGGCCGGGCCAGCAGTTCGCGCACACGGGCCTGCACGGCCTCGGGCGAGGTGTCGGCGCCGTGGGCCTGCGGCCGCTGGCCAAGGCTGGCCTGGGTCAGGCGGCTGACGTCGTCCATCCCGCCGTTACCGGAAAAGCTGGCGCAGCCGGCCAGCACGGCCAGGCTCAGGGCGGACAGGGACAGGCGCAGCCCGCGGGCACGCCGGGTGGGCGGCAGGCACACAGCCCGCCCCACAGGTGACATGGTTTGCATGGAGTTCCCTCTGGCTCATCGGTGCGGAACCCGAAGACACGAACCTCGGGGGACCGACCGAAGGCGCGACCGGGGTCGCGTTCGACTTCTGCGCCGCAGGGCCTGCATGCCCACAGGACCGCGGCGCGCACGGCAGACAGGCGCCGGTGGTGACCCACCGGGCGCCCGATGCGTTCAGGCCGACCTGGGGGGACGTTCCTGGGGATCGCCGAAGAAGGCCGGCGCGGGCACCGCCAGGGGCGGGTAGCGCAAGGAGACGATGGGCATGGCGCCGGGCAAGGGTGCCGGCACCGTGGGCATGACGGCCAGGCAGCAGGCCCCCGCGCTGGCGTGGCACAGGGTGGAGGCCGGTTCGCTGCTGCGCCAGACCGGCGTCTGGGCCTGGGCTGACGAAGCCGCGGCATGCATCGCGCAGGGCGGCTCCTGCGGCGCCACCGCAGCGGCGGCCATCGGCGCCGGGCCTTGCCCCGGGGCCGGCATCCAGGCCCAGGCTCCCCGCAGCGGCAGCAGCAGGGTCAGCAGCAGGACGAAGAGGACGCGCGAAAAGGTCACGATGTCTGAACTGTAGACCTTCCCACGGGGGCAAGGTCAAGCCGGGGCTGCGGCCCCATCAGGGTGTGATCAAGGCGCGGATGGGTAGAGCAAGCGCACCAGGTGCAGGGTGCGCTTGGGCTCCTCGCTGGACTCGCCGGCCGCCAGCGGGTCCATGGCCCAGGCATGCAGAAAGCGCAGCTGCACCGTGTTGTCGGCGTTGCGACCGCGCTGGATGTTGCCGTAGTTGTAGGGGTTCACCGCGGTCTCGTCGATGACCGAGGTGGCACTCCAGCACGGGCCACGGGGTGACTGCGGAAACAGCGTGGGGACCAGCTCGGGCACCTTGGCCAGGCGGTTGGCCAGGCGGCGCAAGTCCGCCACATGGGGCAGACGCCAGCGCTGCGAGACCCCTTCGCGTTCGCGAACGGCCAGCTGCATGGCCGCATCCTGGGTCACCCGGTCGGCCTGACCGGTGCACTGCCGGCCCGTCCAGCGCATGCCGTGCACGCAGCGCGCCCACACCAGGCCGGTGGTCTGGTCCAGCACGCCGGCCCCGTCGTCCACCAGGGCGAAGCGCGCCTCTTGCAACGCCTGGTGCAGGGCCTTGTCGTCGGCCGCGTGGCCGCTGCCCCAGCCCACCGCCAGCACCAGGCCCAGCACCAGCCCAAGTCCCCTGGCCGTCCGCCGCCTGTCGCGCCATGTCAGCAAGCCGCTCATGCCTCCGGGGTGTCCGTGTCCTTGAAACCCTCGCCCAGCTCGCGCCGGGCGCTGCGGGCCAGCCCCAGGTAGCGCTGACGGAAGACTTCCAGCGTTTCCTCCTCCAGTTCCTCCAGGTCCAGCAGGGCGTTGTGGGCCCCCTTGGTGGCCCGGATCAGCTCGTCGAGCTTGATCTGGATGGCCTCGGTGTCGCGGTTCTGGGTGTTCTGGATCAGGAACACCATCAGGAAGGTGACGATGGTGGTGCCGGTGTTGATCACCAGCTGCCAGGTGTCGCTGTATTGAAAGATGGGGCCAGTGACGATCCACACCAGGATGACCAGCAAGGCCAGGATGAACACGCGCGGGCGGCCACAGAAGCGGGCCGCCGCCTTGGCGAACCGCGAATACCAGGCATTCGGGTGCATCGGGATCCTCATGTCTTGCGTCCCCGGGCCGGGGCCGGGGCATACCAGGCGTCCTCCAGCGGACCGACGACCACCCGCTCCACGCCCGGGCGGGCCTGCAGCCAGTCGCTCACCGCGACGCGGTCGTCCTCGGTGGCCGAACCGCTGCCAAAGCGCATCACGAAACCCTCTTCGCGGCCGCCATAGGCCAAGCCGCGGGGCCCGATCAGCTCGCCGAGGAATGCGTCCCAGAACTCGTCGCAAGCCTTGGAACTCAGCGCCGGATTCAGGCGGATGCTGACCGGAAAGCCGACCTCCTGGAACGCGCCAATGCGCAGCTTCTTCTCCAGCCGCCGGCTGCGCTGGCGAACAGGAGGCGGCAGGGGCTTGTGGGTGCTGTGGGGGCGCTGAACCATAGCAGGGCTGCTCCGGGAAGAGTCCTGGGACGATTGTGCCTGCTCGCCCCCCGCCCGGCGCGTTCAGGCCCCGGCCCCGCCAGGAGCGGCCGCGCTGCCCTTGATTCAGGGCAATTCAGCCCCATCTAAAGAAGAATGATCCGTCTGACGCTGCCGACCCTGTCGGCCCTGCTGCACGCCTACATGGGCTGGCGGCTGTTGCCCGCCCTGCCTGGCTCCTTGGCCGTGAGCACGGCGATCCTGCTGCTGCTCTCGGCCTGGCTGGTGCCCCAGGGGCTGGGCCAGCGCGGCCATGGCAGCGCACACCGGGGCCTGACCATCGCCGGCCTGGTGGCCATGGGCTGGATGTCCTCGCTGCTGGTGCTGACCCTGCTGCGCGACCTGCTGCTGGGCCTGGCCACCGCGGGTCACGCCCTGGGCTGGTGGGCCCTGAACACGGCCACCTTGGCCACGGGCTCGGCCGGCACGGTGCTCAGCGGGGCCCTGGCCCTGACGCTGTGGGGCGCCTGGCAGGCGCGCCGCATTCCGCCGGTGGTGACGGTGGACGTGCCCATCGCGGGCCTGCCGGCCGGCCTGCAGGGCTTCACCATCGCCCAAATCAGCGACATCCACGTCGGCCCCACCATCCGCCGCCCGCAGCTGCAGGCCATGGTGGACGCGGTCAACGCCCTGCAGGCCGACGCGGTGGCCATCACGGGCGATCTGGTCGACGGCTCGGTGGCCCAGCTGGCCGAGCATGTGGCGCCGCTGGCCGACCTCAAGGCCCGCCACGGCGCCTTCTTCGTCACCGGCAACCACGAGTACTACAGCGGCGGCAGCGACTGGGTGGCCGAGGTGGAACGCCTGGGCGTGCGGGTGCTGATGAACGAGCACGTGACGCTGCAGCACCAGGGCAGTCCGCTGGTGTTGGCCGGCGTGGCCGACTACACCGCCCACCATTTCGAGCCCAGCCACCGCAGCGACCCGCAGGCCGCCCTGGCCGGCGCCCCAGCCCAGGCCGGGGCCAAGGTGCTGCTGGCCCATCAGCCGCGCAGCGCCTTGGCCGCCGCGGCGGCCGGCTTCGACCTGCAGCTCTCCGGCCACACCCACGGCGGCCAGTTCTGGCCCTGGGGCTGGTTCGTGCCGCTGCAGCAGCCCTTCGTGGCCGGCCTGCACCGGGTGCAGCAGATGTGGATCTACGTCAGCCGCGGCACCGGCTACTGGGGCCCGCCCAAGCGGGTCGGCGCCCCCTCGGAGATCACCCTGCTCAGACTGGTGGCGGCCTGACGTCGCCGACCGACCCCGCCGGGTCGTCCGATTCATCCGTCCCGTCCGGTCCGCCATCGGCCGGGTCGTCGCAGAGGCTGCCCATGCCATCGGCCAGGCCCGGCACGGTGCACATCAGGGTGGTGGGCCCCAGCTGCCACAGGGTCCAGCCGCCCACCGCGGCCAAGCCGGCCAGCAAGAGGGCCAGCAGCGCCACCACGGCCTTCAGCCGGCCGGTGCGCCGCACCATCATGTCACCAGTGAGGGTGGTGGCCAGGTGGGCCACGGCGGTGAGGGCCAGGGCCGCCAGCGCGAAGTCGCGCGTCCCCGTCGCGGCCAGCAGCCAGGCGCCCAGCAACAGGAGCACTTCCACCGCGTAGAGCAGCATCAGGCCGTGCCGCACCACGGCCGTGGGCAGGCTGCCCGGCAGCGACACGGCCAGCAGGCCCTGCAGCGCCAGCCCGCCGCGCGTCAGCCAGACGGCCCGGCTGGCCTGCATCCGCTGGCGCTGCTCCAAGTCCTGCAGCAGGCGACCGGTGACGGTGACCGCCCGCGCGGCGTTGTCCAGCATGCGCGGGGTGTCGAGCTGGCGGTTCACCTCGTACTGCCCGGCCACATAGGCCAGCAGGCCACCATCGCCCAGCACGGCCTTCAGGGCCTGGGCGGTGCGCTGGCCTCGCGCCGCGTCGTCCGGCCCCAGCTGCTGCCACAGCGCACCGAAGGCCTGCTGCAGCGTGGGCTGGCCCTGGGCCAGCAGGGCCTGCGCAAAGCGCTGCACCAGCTCGTCATAGCCTTCGGGCGCCATCTCCTCGCGCAGGATGGCGCGCTGGGCCTGGGCCAGCAGGGTCTCGCGCAGCCGGGTGTCGCTCTCGCCCGGCAGCAGGGCCGCCAGCAGGCGCTCGGCGCCGTCCAGCCGGCCCCACATGATGTCGTTGCGGCGCCAGCGCGCGTCCAGGAAGCCGCCGAAGTGGAACAGGCTGTCGCCGGCCAGCTTGCGCCGCCCGCTGCCCGGGGCCACCAGGCTGGGGGCGTCCTCCGGACTGACGCGCAGCACCTCCACCGTCGAGGGCTCGCCGGTGCCGGTGTCGTAGTAGAGGGGGAAGGAGGCCTGGTCGTACTCGTCGAAGCGCAGGTAATACTCGGCCAGCAACGCGCGCAGGGCCGTGCCCACCGGGCTGTTGAGCGCGGCGTCATCCCCGGTGTCGGCCACCGGCTGCAGCGCCACCCGAACGCGCTGGCGCCCCCCCTCCTCTCGGGCCACCAGGCGGGGCTGGCCCAGAAGCTCGCGCACCAGCAGCGCGCTGGCGCGGCGCTCCTCGGAACGCCGGGTGTAGCGGCGGAACTGGCCGCCCAGCGTCTGCAGATCCTCCTCGAGCAGGGCCTGCAGCCGGGTGCGCCGGCCGGCACCGGCCAGCCGGAACAGGGCCTGGGCGCGGGCGAACACGTTTTCCTGCAGGGTGAGCTGCGGGTCCAGCGGCGGCAGGCGCTGGCCTGCGACGGACACGGCGGCGCCGGTCTCGTCGGGCAGGCTGTCCAGCGGCGGGTCCAGGGCCTCGCCCATCAGCAGCTTGAGCAGCCGCTGGAGCTGACGCCGCTCCTCCTCGCTGCCCAGGCTCGGCCGCTGCTCGGGCCCTGGCCAGCAGGCCTCGCGCAACTCGCCCAGGGCGCGGGCCAGGCCCTGGCGCAGCTGCGTCAGCGCCGCCCCGAGGGCCGGGTGGCGGGCCAACTCGGCGGGATCGCCGTGGCGCTGCAGGCGCTGACGCAGGGCCTCGTCGGCATCGCCCAGGCGGCCGGCCGGGTCACGCAGCGCATGCACCAGGCGGCCGAGCTGGTGCGTCTTACGCAGCAGAAAGCCCACCCGCCGCAGGCGGTAGCCCAGGTCGTAGGTTTCCAGGAAGGCGTTGACCGAGGCACTGCGTTCGGACGTGGCCTCTTCCCGGTGCTCGAAGTAATGGGCCTCGCGCCAGGCCCGCACCAGGGCCCGCATGGCGTACTGCAGGTCGGCATGACGGTCCACGCCCCAGCGCATGGCCAGGCGGTCGGCCAGGTCGTCGCTGACCGTGACCAGGCGCAGGCGCCGGTAGGGCAGGAAGGCCGCGCCGTAGTAGGTGATCATGTCGCCCAGATCCAGGGCCGACCAGTCTGGCACCTGGCCGTCCTGGTCCAGCAGCACGCGGGCGAAGGGCTCTTCCTTGAGCGTCTCGACGTCCAGCTCGACCCGGCGGACGATGCGTTCGACCCGCTCGATGCGGCGGTTGCGCTTGAGCACCGCCTCCAGGTCCTCGCGGATGGTCTCGTACTGCGGGATGCGGGTCAGGGCGTCGACCGCGTTCTCCAGCGCATCGGGCTTGGCATCGAAGACCTGGCGCTCGCGCTCGGGGTGGTCTGGCGTGGGCTCGACATAGATCAGCTTGCGCTCCATCGGCAGGGCCGAGAGCCGCCAGGACAGGGCGTCCACCACGTAGCTGAAGGGCTTGTTGTCCAGGTAGCCGCCGTCCCCGAAGGCTCGGCGCTGCCACTGGCCGCTGGCGAGGTCGTCGGCCGACAGACCCTTGAGGTAGCCGCGCCAGGCGCTGACCTCCAAGCCGCCCCCGCCCGGCCGCAGCCGGGCCAGGCGCAGCGCATCGTCCACCGACATCGGCTCGAAGGCGAAGGGGAAGGACGAGGTGCAGCGCGCCGCAAAGGCCAGGAAGGGGGTGAGCTCGGTGCGGAAGTCGCTGTACAGGGTGCGCCCGCCCGCGCCGCGGTACTGCAGCTGCATCACCTGCTTGTGGCGCTTTTCGTAGACCACCTTGTCGGCCAGGCGCAGCGGCACCACCGCGCCGCGGATGTCGGTGGTGGTGACGAAGAGGTCCAGCTCGTCGGACAGGGCCGACTCGTCCTGACCCACCGGCGGCACGGCCTGGGCCATGTCCTCCATGGCCTGCAGCAGCTTGAGGTACATGCGGTCGCTGTTGAGCAGCGACTGCGGCGCACCCTCGCGCTTGGCGAACTCGATGCCCTCGTAGGAGGCCTTGTCGTTGATCAGGCGGGCGATGTCGCCCTCCTGCACCCACAGGGTCTTGAGCGGCGCGAAGGCCTGGCCCTGGGCCAGGGCCTTGGCCAGGAAGATGCCGTTGATGCCGCCGGCCGAGGTGCCGGAGATGACATCGACCACAAAGCGCACCCGGGTGTCGCTGTCGGGCGGATCGCCGGCGGCAAAGGGGTCGGCCCCCTGCCCGTCCAGGTGGGCCAGGTAGGCGCTGCGCAAGGCCGGGTCGCGCAGCAGCCAGGACAGTCGGCGGTAGACCGCCCGGGTGCTGCCCTCGGGCGCGGGCACGTCGCCCCGCTTGGGTGTGGCACAGGCCAGCTCGTAGAGCTCGTTGGCCACGCCATTGATGTAGATGGCCAGCGCCACGCCGCCGTACATGACGAGCCCGAAGCGCACCTCGCTCGCATAGTCCGGCCGGGTGTCCGCCATGGCTGCTCCCCCTGTGTGTGTGGTGTGGTGTCTGGCGCTGCATCATGCAGCAGCCCGGCCGGACGCGCGAGCACGCCGCTCAATCCTGCGGGGGATGGCGGCGCGGGCTCCCGCGCCCGGGCGTTCAGCCGGGCTCGGGCAGCACGCCGGCCAGGGCCGCCAGCAGCTCCTGGGAATCGAAGGGTTTGCGCAGGAAGCAGCGCACCCCCAGCGCCCGCGCGCCCTCGGCGTCGATGTGCTCGCTGTAGCCGGTGCACAGCACCACCGGCAGCTTGGGCAACAGGGCCAGCGCCGCCTGGGCCAGCTCGGCGCCGGACATGCCGGGCATGGTCTGGTCGGTGATCAGGGCCACGGGATGCGCCTGCGACTGGCCCTGGATGGCCCGCAGCGCGTCCAGGGCCGGCCGGGGCTCGGCAAAGGCCTGGACCTCGAAACCGCTCTCGCGCAGCAGCTCGGTGAGGAAGACCAGCACCGCGGGATCGTCGTCCACCACCCAGACTGCCCCCCCGGAGGGCAGGGGCAGGGGGACCGGGCGCACCGTCTCGACCCGGACCACGGCCTCGCCGGCCGCGGGCAGCAGCACGCGCATCAGCGTGCCGCCGCCGGCCGGCGCGACCACCTGCACATGCCCGCCGGCCCGGTGCACCAGCCCCGTCACCGAAGCCAGGCCCAGGCCCGTGCCCTTGCCCACCGCTTTGGTGGTGAAGAAGGGATCGAAGATGCGGGGCCGCAGCTCCGGCGGGATGCCCGGCCCGTCGTCGCGCACTTCCAGCACCACGCAATCCTGCGGCAGCGGCTGGTGGCAGTGGCTGCACAGTTGCCCCCCCCCCGAGGCAGGCACCTGGCGCTGATGGCACAAGCCCACCTCGATGCGGCCGCCCTGCCCCACCGCGTCGCGGGCATTGAGCACCAGGTTCATGACAATCTGGTGCAGGTCCACCGCCGAGATGCGTGCCGGCGGCACCGGGTCCGGGCAGCGGCAGTCCAGACTGACGCCGGCAGGCATCGAGGCCCGCAGCAGGTCGCAGACCTCGCCGACGATCGGCGCCAGGGCCTGGGGCGGGCTGACGGCCGGCTCGCCGGTGCGGACATAGGCCAGCATCTTGGCCACCAGGTCGCGGCCCCGCTCGCTGGTGCGCACGATCTCGCGCAGGTACTGGGCGAGCTTGCTGTCGGGATCCTCGACGTGGCGCTCCAGCCCCAGGCTGGCCAGTCCCAGGATGCCGCCGAGCATGTTGTTGAAGTCGTGCGCGATGCCGCCGGTCAGCTGGCCCAGGGCTTCGAGCTTCTGCGACTGCATCTGCTGCTGCGCCAGCGCCTGGCGCTCGGCCTCGACACGGCGCTGGGCCGTCAGGTCCTCGGTGATGGACCAGAGGTAGTGCTGGCCGGCCAGTTCGATGCGCACCCCGTTCATCCGCACCGGCACCCGGCTGCCGTCGGCGCGCAGGTACTCCTTGTCGTACGGACCGTAGCGGCCGGTGTGGGCCACCGCCTGCAGCTGTTCGGCCTCGGCCTGCACGTACTCCGGGGGTGTGAGCTCCCAGTAGGTCATGCTGCGCAGCGTCGCGGCGTCGAAGCCCAGCAGGGCGCGATAGGCCTCGTTGAATTCCACCAGCCGCCCGTCCATCGTGCACATCGCGATGCCCAGGGGCGAGAGCTCGAAGAGGCTGCGCAGCTTGTCCTCGCTCTCGCGCAGGGACTGCTCGGCCCGGCGGCGCTCGCTCAGATCCTGGTGGGTGCCGATCAGGCGCAGGGGCTGCCCGGCCTCGTCGCGCACCAGCTGGCCGCGGCAGAGCACCGGCATCCAGTGACCGTCCTTGTGGCGCAGGCGCAGCTCCAGCTCGAAGCGGTCCCCGCCCCGTCCGGCCAGCAGGTCGGCCACCGCGGCATGGGCACTCAGCGCGTCCTCGGGGTGCAGCAGCCGGCGCACCCAGTCGAGCTGGCTGGGCAGCTCGGCCTCGCCATAGCCCAGCATCTCCTTCCAGCGTGGCGAGAGGAACAGCGACTGGTCCAGGAAGTCGTAGTCCCACAGACCGTCGTTGGTGCCCCGCAGAGCCAGAGCCAGACGTTCCTCGCTCTCGCGCAGCGCGCGCTCGGCCATCTTGCGCGCGCTGAGGTCGCGGGCAAAGATGAACAGCTGACCGCCATCGACCGCCCAGTGGGCCACCGAGACCTCCACCGGCCAGACCACCCCCTGCTTGCTGCGGTGCCAGGTCTCGAACTGCAGGTTGCCCTGCTGGACGACGCGCCGCATGCGGTCGGCCACACCGGCGGTGTCGAACTCGGCCTGCAGGTCCACGATCTTCATGCGCCGCAACTCGTCACGGCTGTAACCGGACAGGCGGCTGTAGGCGTCGTTGGCCTCGAGGATGCGGCCGTCGAGGTCGCTGAGGATCACTCCGTCGATGGCGGTGTCCATCAGCGCGCGGTAGCGCTGCTCGCGCTCGGCCAGCGCGCGCTGGGCCTGACGCTGCTCGCGGGTGTCGCGCATGAAGCCGATGTAGACCTTGCCGTCGGGCAGCTGGGCCTCGCCGACGGTCAGGTGCAGGTCCATCCGGTGGCCATCCCGGTGCTGGCCTTCCACGTCGCGGCCCCGGCCGATGATGCGGGGGTCGCCGGTCTGGGCGTAGCGCTGCAGATGGCCGTCGTGCACGTCCGCCACCTCGGCCGGCATCAGCATGCGCACGTTCTGCCCGACCATCTCGGCGCGGCTGTAGCCGAACATCTGCTCGGCCGCCTGGTTGGCCAGTTGCACCATGCCGGCAGGGTCGATGACGATCACCGCGTCCGGCGCCGAGGCCAGCAGGGCGCGCAGCCGCTCCTGACCGGCCGCCAGCGCGTGGGCCTGGGCCTCCCGCTCGGTGATGTCCTCGCCCGTCATCACGTAGGCATTGAGGTGGCCCTGCGCGTTGCGGATGGGAGTCAGGCGGCGGCTGTCCAGGTAGCTGCTGCCGTCCTTGCGCCGCATCGTGACGTGGCCCTGCCAGGACTGGCCGTTGGCCATGGCCTGCTGCTGCTCGGACCACCGGGCATCGGCGCCGCTGCACAGGCCGGCCAGGCTGCGTCCGCGCAGCTCGGTCAGCGTGTAGCCGGTGACCTGGGTGAACGCCGGGTTGACCCAGTGGATGCTGCCCAGCTCGGAGCAGATCAGCGTGGGATTGCCGCTGGCGGTCAGGGCATCGGCCAGGCCGCCGGCCTGGGCCAGCGGCAGGCGCAGCGACAGCAGGTAGGCGGTGCGCACCAGGTAGGCATAGGCCAGGATCTTGGCCACATGCCCCAGGGCATTGAGCATGTCCGAGGGGCTGGCGTAGCTGGCAAAGCACAGGCCGGCCACGGCGCAGAACATGGCCGCGACGGCCAGGCTGACCGCCGGCGTGCCCACCCGCCGTGCCACCCGCTGCAGGCGGGCAGCGGCCACCAGATTCATGCCCACCAGCACCAACTCGAAACCGACCTTGAAGGGGGTGAGTCCCTCGCCGGGCAGGAAGGTGGGGGGCAAGGCCTCTGCATGCCAGAGCACGAGCCAGACAATGCCCGCCATGGCCAACAGGGCCAGGCTCAGCCAGAGGTAGCGCCGGCCGGGGGCCTCCAGGCGCCTCAGCGGCGCCCAGGCCGCGACCAGCAGGCCCACGGCCAGGGCCGTCCGCCCGGCCAGCCAGAAGGCAATGGCCTTCTCGGGGCTGGAGGGGGTCACCAGCGCCGGCATGCCCGCATAGGACAGCACGTGCAGCAGATCCAGTCCCGCAGCCGCCGCCACCGCGCTGGCCAGCACCACCGTGGAGGTGCGCACCGCCGTGGCAGGCGTCAGCCACAGCAGGCCGAAGCACACCAGGCCCATCGTCATCGCGATCAGCTCGACCGCGGTGTGGAAGCCCAGGTAGCTCGACAGGGGAAAGCCCAGTGCCGCACGCCAGGGCGAGTACTCCAGCGCCAGCAGCACCAGGATGGGCAGCATCCAGGGCAGCGCGCGCCGCCACTCGGGGCCGGGGTCGCCCAGGTGAAGGCGCAGCGAGGAAGGCGACTCTTGGGACACGGCAGATGAAAAGATGGGGGGAGGCAGCGGGCCCGCGCAGGCCTCAGCCGGCGCTGGACAGGCTGGCGTAGAGCTGGATCCCCAGGTCGTCCGCCGGCTGGGCCGGCGGCTCGGCCCAGCCCGGGTTCCGTTCGGTCCACTCGAAGAAGGCACGGACCAGGGCCGGATCCCGCCAGCCCCGGGCGGTCTCCTCTTCCAGGATGGCCCGGGCCTGGGCCTCGCTCAGCGCCTTCTTGTAGGGCCGCTCGTAGGTCAGGGCGTCGTGGATGTCCACGATCTGGAACACGCGGGCCAGCAATGGAATGGCCTCCCCGGCCAGGCGGTCCGGGTAGCCGCTGCCATCCCAGCGCTCGTGATGGTGGCGGATGACGGGCGCGGTCAGCCGCATGCTGCGCAGGTTGGACACCAGGTGGTAGCCGATGGTGGTGTGCTGACGCATCACGGCCCATTCCTCGTCGGTCAGGGCGCCGGGCTTGAGCAGGATGTGGTCGGGGATGCCGAGCTTGCCGATGTCGTGCAGCACGCCGCCACGACGCAGGGCGTGCAGTTCGGGCGTGGACAGGCCCAGGGCCCGGCCGAAGCCCACGGCCTTGTGGGCCAGGCGGCTGCAGTGGTCACCGGTGTTCTCGTCCTTGGCCTCCACCATGCGCGCCAGCGCGAACAGCGTGGACTCGGTGCTGTCGAGCTGGTCCATGGCCCGCTTGCGCTGGGCCGCCACCCGCACTCGGGCCAGCAGTTCCACCGGGTTGTAGGGCTTGCCCAGGAAGTCGTCGGCTCCGGCCGACAGACCGGCCTGCAGATCACTGGAAGCGGTGCTGCCGGTGACCATCAGGATGGGCAGCATGGCCAGGCCGGGCTGCCGCCGCACCCGGCGGCAGAACTCGTCACCGTCCATGCCGGGCATGCGGCGGTCGGTGAGGACCACATCGAAATCCGCCCGCCCCAGGCAGGCCAGTCCCTGCAGGCCGTCGGCCGCGATCTCGACCTCGAAGCCGGGCCCGGAGAGGATCTCCTGCACCAGGGTCCACTGCAGGGGCTCATCGTCCACCAGCAGCACCCGGAACGGTGGCTCCCCGCTCAGCAGCGGCGTGGAGGTGGCGGGGGCGGGAAGATCCATGGTCGTGTCCTGGGCTGTGGGCTTCTCTTGGCGCGGCCGGCCGGAGCGGGTTGAGCGGGCGCCGGCTAGCCGTTCGTGATGCCGTGCCGCACCGCGTACTTCAGCAGGTCGGCATTGGTCTGCAGGTTGAGCTTCTGCATCAGCCGCATCTTGTGGGTACTCACCGTCTTGGGGCTGAGGTGCAGCTCGTCGGCGATGTCGCCCAGCGCCTGGCCCGCGGCAATGCGCTCGAGCACCTCGCGCTCGCGCGGGGACAGCAGATCGTGCGGCTGCGATTCGGGCCGGTCCACCTGGAAGACCACGGAATCGACCAGCGAGGGATCGATGAAGCGACCACCCTCGGCCACCCGCCGCACCGCCGCCACCAGGGTGCCGGGGTCGCAGTCCTTGGTCGCGTAGCCGGAGGCGCCGGCGCGCAGCACGCGCGCCACGATCGGCGCCTCCGCATGCATGGACAGCACCATGACCGGCAGATTGGGATGGACATGGCGGATGCGGTTGATCAGGTCCACACCGCTCAGGCCGGGCATGGACAGGTCCAGCAGCAGGATGTCGGCCGGGGTGCCGGCCAGCACCTCCAGCAGGGCCTCGCCGTTGGCAGCCTCGCCGACGACCTGCAGGCCGTCGATGCTGTCCAGGAGCTGGCGCAGGCCGCTGCGCACGATGCTGTGATCGTCCGCGAGGATGACGTGGATCGGATTCATGGTGTGCTCGGGTTCTTGTCCATGTCGTAGAGGATATCCACCACCGTGCCGGTGGGTCCGGTGGCAATGTCGATGACGGCGCCGATGGCCAGCATGCGCTCGCGCATGCCCAGCAGCCCCAGGCCGCCGCCACGGCGCGCGGCCACCACCTCGGGGTCGAAACCCCGGCCGTTGTCGCGCACCGTCAGGTGCAGAAGGGTACCGCGCTGCTCCAGCGCGATGGTGACCTGGCTGGCCTGTGCATGCTTGGCGATGTTGGTGAGCGACTCCTGCACGGCCCGGAACAGGGCCAGCGCCACCGATTCTGGCAGGCTGGGCTCCTGCTCATGGGGCAGTTCCAGCTGGCAGCGGGTCTCCCAGCGCAGCGAGAAGTCCTCGGCCAGCCACTCGATGGCGGCCACCAGGCCCATGTCCAGGGCACCGGGCCGCAGGTGCGAGGCCACATGCCGCACCACGTCGCTCATCGTCGCCATGGTCTGGCGCATGCGCTCGGCCCGCTGCAGGGCATCCGGGTCGGCCGAGAGGCGCTGGCGCAGCATCGACAGATCCATGCGCAGGGCCGTGACCAGCTGGCCGAGTTCGTCGTGCACCTCGCGGGCAATGCGCTTGCGCTCGTCCTCGATCAACTGGCCCTCGTAGACCACCAGCGCACGCAACTGCTCGCGCGAAGCCCGCAGCGCGTCCTCGATGCGCTTGCGCTCGGTCACATCCTGCAGGGTGCCCATCAGCACCTTGCCGCTGCCGCTGCGCTGCATCACCGCATGCAGGTGCACCACCATCACCTCGCCATCGGGGCGCATCAGGCGGGTGTCGATGCTCAGGCGGCCGTCGCCCTGCAGGGCCTGCTCCAGCGCCGCCGCGTAGCTCGCCCGGTCCTCGGTCGGCATGCGCTCGATCCAGCGCCCGCGCGGCAGCACCTGGTCCGACGGCCCGTAGCCCAGCAGGCGCAGCAACTCCAAGGAGCAGTTCACGGTCCCGCGCTCCACATCCAGCTGCCATTCGCCCATGCCGGCCATGCGCTGGGCCGCGGTCAGCCGCAGACGTGCCGCGGCGATCTCCTCGTCGGCCCGCCGGCGTGCCTCCACGTCGGCGGCCTGCACCAGCAGGCGCACCTGTTCGTCGGTTTCCCCCGGCAGACGGCTCAGCACCAGGGACGTCCACGCCGGCTCGGCCGCTGGCCGGCGCACCGCGTGCTCGCCCATGTGCATGCCGCGCTCTCCCCGCGCAATGGCCGCGAGCTCCTCGCGCACCGTGATCAGATCGCCGGCGGACAGCGTGGCCAGCAACGACTGGCCCTCCATGGCATCGACGAGCAGCCGCCAGGCCAGGTTGCAGCGCACGACCTCGCCCGCCTCGTTGACCAGGGCCATGCCCGCCATGCTGGCATTGAAGATGCGCTCCAGCAACTCGCTGGAATGGCGCAGGGCCAGCGCGCTGCGCCGGGCCTCGGTCAGGTCCTCGTCCACCGCCAGCACGCCCACCACCCGGCCACGGCCGTCGAGGATGGGTTTGGCGGTGATCTGGATCTCGCGCATCACGCCCTGGGCGTCCGGCACGGCGCGCAGGCCGCTGCGCACCACATCGCCGGTGATCACCGCGCGGCGCATCAGCGACTCATGGTCGCCCCGCCCGCTGGCCTGTTCCGGCCTGCCATAGAGGCCCAGGATCTGGACGGCGGGGTTGATGCGCTCGGTCTGCCCCTGGGCGTCGCCGATCCACACCCCCACGGGCATGGCCTCCAGCACCGCATGCAGCTGCGTGGCCAGCCCCAGGGCCTGCTGCTGGACCTGCTTGAGCGCACTGATGTCCTGCACGCTGACCAGGTAGTGCGATGGCTGACCGGTGGCGTCGCGCACCAGGGTCAGATGCACCAGCGTGGACAGCTCGTGGCCGTTGCGGTGGCGGTGCCGCAGTTCCACCTGCGCACCGCCCTGGATCTGGGCCTGCGCCCGGGCCGTGGCCAAGGCCACCCAGCAGGACGGTGCCACGCAGCGCCGCTCCAGCATGCCTTCCAGCGCCTCGACGTCATGCCCCAGCAGCGCCGCGAAGGCCGGGTTGCTGGCAATGATGCGAGGCTCCTCGCCCAGCGACACCATCGCCATGCCCCAGCCGGCGAGCTGCAGCAGGCCGCGGCTGAGGGCCACCGGCTCGGGCTCGGCCGGCGAGGCCGGTGGCGGGGCCGCGCCAGGTGCGGGCAGCCCCGGGCCCGAAGCTCCGCCGGCAGGCGCGCGCTGCCGCAGACGGTGCAGCATCCCCTCCAGCGCCCGAAGCAGGGCCGCCGGCACCGGCTGAACCCAGGCCAGCCACAGACCGGCGGCGGCCAGCCAGGACAGCAGGCCCCGGATGGGCCAGGACAGGTCTGCCCCGCCCCAGGCGGCCAGCGCCACGCCCAGTTGCCCGGCGGCCCCCAGCCAGGTCCAGCCGACACGCCCTGCCGGGGGCTGGGCGACGGACCAGACCACCAACCCGCCCGAGGCCAGGCCCAGCTGCAGCAGGGGCCAGCCGGGGGGACGGCCGATGCCGGCGGGGCCATGGGCCAGGCCGTGGATGAGGGCGGAAGCCAGCACCAGCAGCGCGGCCCCCGCGGCCACGGCCGCGGCCAGTCGCGGATGGCGCCGATGCCCCCACGTTGCGCCGGCCAGCATCAGGAAGGACAGGCGGGTCGGCAGGGTCCACTCCGGCATCAGCGCCTGCAAGGGGGGCCAGAGGGACAGCAACACCAGCGCGCCGGCCGCCAGCAGGCCCCATGCCCCCGGCCCCGGCGGCTGTGGCATCCCTGCATGGCTGGCTTTGAGGCTCAAGACGTTGTTTCTCCTGCGACGGACGGCTCGGCGGAGCACGTCGTCCGACGAGGATTGTCCATCCCCGGGCGCCGGTCGTCTGCTCAGAGTTGTGCCAATTCCGCTTCGATGTACAGGCGGCGCCGCTGCACCCCCGGGCCGACCGCAGTCACGGCCCGCACCCGCAGGGCCCGACCGGCCGGCACTGCGCGACGGCAATGGTAGTCGAGCGAATCGGCATTGCCGGCGGGGGTATCCAGCCGGCGGGCCCAGACCTGGGCGCCATCGAGCTCCACCTTCAGCTCATGCCAGCCTGCCTCGGGCCCGCCCCGGTGGCGCACCTCCAGGCGCACGTCGATCTCGAACACCCGCTCGTCATGCAGCACGGCGGGAATGTCCAGCAAGGCCACATCGGCCTCACCCGCATCCAGCACCCAGCGCTCGGGGCGGTCTCCCACCGGCGGGCTCATCGGGTGCCGGGCTCCTCCAGCGCCGGCCGGACGGTGCCTGCGCGCGACGCGGCGGCACCGTCCACCTCGCGGGCGTCGATGTCCACCACCTCGCCCGCGGGGGCGCGGCCCGCCCCGGAGAAGCCACCGGGCCGGCCCCAGCGCAGGTTGACCGCGGGCAGCGGGCGGCCGCGCAGGCGGGCCCACACCAGAACGATCACCGCCGTCAGCAGGCCCGCCAGCAGCAGGCCGGCCATCAGCACCAGCCCCAGGGCGGTGGCAACGGCCTTGAACAGCATCGAAAACAAGGTCTTCATGCCCTCCATTGTGAACGGTTGCCGCCACTCGGGCAGGATGCGGGCCATGATCCCCTTGTCCATCCTCGACCTCGTTCCCATCCCCGAAGGCAGCACGCCTGCCCAGGCCATCGGCAACACCCTGGCATTGGCCCGCCAGGCCGAGCAATGGGGCTACCAGCGCTACTGGCTGGCCGAACACCACAACATGGATGGCCTGGCCTGCTCCGCCACCGCGGTGCTGATCGGCCAGGTGGCGGCCGCCACCTCGCGCATCCGGGTGGGCTCGGGCGGCATCATGCTGCCCAACCACGCCCCGCTGGTGGTGGCCGAGCAGTTCGGCACCCTGGCCACGCTGTTCCCGGGGCGCATCGACCTGGGCCTGGGCCGCGCGCCCGGCACGGACGGCGCCACCGCCCGCGCCCTGCGCCGGCAGGCGCTGGCCGGCAGCGAAGACGAGTTCCCCCGCGACGTGCAGGAGCTGATGGGCTACCTGGCCGCCGAGGATCGACCCGGCCAGACCGTGCGCGCCATCCCCGGCCGCGGCACCGAGGTGCCGGTCTGGCTGCTGGGCTCCAGCCTGTTCTCGGCCCAGCTGGCGGCCTGGCTGGGGCTGCCCTTCGCCTTCGCCTCGCATTTCGCGCCCGACATGCTGGACCAAGCCCTGGACATCTACCGCCGCACCTACCGCCCCTCCGAGCGCTGGCCGCGGCCCCACGCCATGGTGGGCTGCAACGTCATCGTGGCCGACAGCAACGAGGCGGCCGAGCATCTCTTCACCTCAGCCCAGCTGCGGGTGCTGGGCATGTTGCGCGGCCAGCGCGGCCCGCTGCCGCGGCCCATCGACCCGGCGGAGCTGGCCCGTCTGTGGCGGCCCGAGGAGCAGGCCGGGGTCCATCGCATGCTGGCGGTCAGCGCCGTGGGCGACGCGCAGCGGGTCACCGAACAGCTGGGACAGCTGCTCGAGCGCACCGGTGCCGACGAACTGATCGTCGCCTGCGCCGTGCACGACCCGCTGGCCCGCCAGGACTCCTACCGACGGCTGAAGGACGTGACGCATTTCGCCTAGCCGGGCTGCACCAGCGGCCCGCGGGCCGCTACCATGGGATGCGCCAGTTCCAGGCTCCGCCCATGTCCCTGCTGTCTGCCCTGTCATCGCGCTCCCGCCGCTGGTTCAAGGCCCCCCAGCACCTGTTCGACCACCTGAGCTTCCGCACGAAGTTCGTGGTCATCGGCATGGTGCTGGCGGGTCCGCTGTCCACCCTGGTGGGTTTTGTCGCTTCGCGCTACGACCAGCGGGTGGACAACGCCCAGGCGCGGGAATCGGCCCTGCTGCGCAGCAGCCACCTGCGGGATCTGGCGGTGGCGTTGGCGGTGCACCGCGGCCTGTCGGCCCGCATCCTCGCGGGCGAGGAAGGCGCCAGCGCCGAACTGGTCGGGCAGCAGAAGCGGGTGGACCGGCTGCTGAACGAAGCCCTGGAGAGCATCCCCCCAGAACAGTGGCGCACCGCCAACCCGGCCCAGGGGCCGGCCCTGGTGTCGGAGGTGCACGACCTGATGCGCCTGAGCGACCCGGGGCAGCCGGAGCGCAACTTCAACCGCCACAACGCGGTCATCGACGCGCTGCTGAACCTGAACGCCCGGGTGGGCGTGGGCCCGGACCTGGGCACCGACGACCACCACGAAGCGGCCCTGCTGCACCTGGCCTTCCAGCAGCTGCCCATGCTGCTGGAAGCCCTGGGGCGCCAGCGGGGCTGGGGCAGCGCGGTGCTCACCCAGGAGGCCTACACCGACGCCGACCTGACCCGCTACATGCTGTACGCCGGCGGGGCGGCCCAGCAGCTGGAGGTGACGCAGAGCGCCCGGGAAGCCCTGAGCGAGACCAATGCGCTGCTGGCCCGCCCGGGCCACCCCGTGCCCCTGACCATGGCGCTGGACGAAGCCGACATCTTCAGCCAGCGCTCCATGGCCATCGTGATGGCCCGCCAGGGCGGCGCCGCCGCGGCCGCGCAGCACTTCCGCGAAGGCAGCATCGCCATCGACCGCCTGGCCGAGGTCACCGCCGCCTTCTCCGATCTGCTGCTCAGGCGCGCCCGGCACGATCTGCTGGCCGCCCAGCATGGCCGCACCGTGTCGCTGCTGGTCATGGGCCTGGTGGCCCTGGCCCTGCTGCTGATGTACCGCGGCTTCGAGCGTTCCACCGTGCTGCGCCTGCGGGACCTGCAGCGGGCCTCGCGCCGGCTGGCCGACGGCCAGTTCAACGACCGGGTGCAGGTGGTGGGCAGCGACGAGATCGCCCGACTGTCCGGCGCGCTGGACGACATGCGCCAGCGCCTGCAGAACGCCGTGCGCGAGCGGGCCGATGCCCTGGCCGCCCACGCCGCCTCGCGCGCCAAGACCGAATTCCTGGCCCGCTGGAGCCACGACCTGCGCACCCCGCTGGCCGCCGTGCTGGGCTTTGCCGACATGCTGCTGACCCGCCAGGCGCCCTCGCTGAGCGAAGCCCAGCGCGAGGACGTGATGCACATCCGCGAGGCGGGCGAGCACCTGCTGGCCCTGGTCAACGACGTGCTGGCGGTGGCCAGCGTGGACGCACGCGACGGTGACACCGTCCGCCAGCGTGACGAGGCGGTGGCCATCGGGCCGCTGATCGCCTCGGCCGTGCATCTGGTGCAGGCCCAGGCCCGCACGGCCGGCGTGCTGCTGGAATGGCCCCGCGAACAGGGCATCCTCTCGCCCGACTGGGTGCGGGGCGACCGCACCCGGCTGCTGCAGGTGCTGGCCAATCTGTTGAGCAACGCCATCAAGTACAACCAGGCCGGCGGCCATGTGCGCCTGCTGTGGAGCGCGGAAGGCGCGCAGGTGCGCATTGCCGTGGAGGACGACGGCTGCGGCATTGCCGAAGCAGACCTGCCCCGGCTGTTCCAGCCCTTCGAGCGCCTGGCCACGCCCGACCCCGGCATCGAGGGCCTCGGCCTGGGCCTGTCCAATGTCAAGCGACTGCTGGAAGCCATGGGCGGCAGCGTGGAGGTGCACAGCCGGCTGGGCGAGGGCTCGCGCTTCACCGTGAGCCTGCAGCGCATGGCGCCGCCCATGCCGGCGCCCGCACCCGGCCTGCAGGCGCTGCCTCCCGCGCCGCCGCTGCAGGGCCGCATCCTCTACGTGGAAGACGACGAGACCAACGTCCTGCTGCTGCAGGCCATGCTGGCCGCGGAGCCGGGCCTGGAGGTGACGGTCTGCCGCGACGGCGCCCAGGCGCTGGCCCAGCAGGAGGCGCCCGACCTCTGGATCATCGACGGCCAGCTGCCCGACATGGACGGCGTGGACCTGCTCAGGCAGTTGCAGCGCCGCCCCGGCATGGCGACCCGGGCGGTGATGTTCTCGGCCGATGCACTGCCCTGCCGGCGCGCGCAGGCGCTGGACGCCGGCTTCATCGACCTGTGGGTCAAGCCCATGGGCCGGGACGAGCTGCTGCTGCGCCTGCGCCAGCTGATGAGCCGGCCGCGCCCCGAGGGCCAGGGCGTCTCGGCCGCCCCGCTGGCACAATGACCGCCCCTGGCGGTGCCCGGCCGCCACGCTCCCCGGCCACGCCTGCATGACCCCGATCCCGTACCGCGTGCTCAGCCTCATCCCGCCGATGACGCAGCTGAACACGCCCTACCCCTCCACCGCCTACCTGACCGGCTTCCTGCGCTCGCGCGGCCTGGACGCCAGCCAGGAAGACCTTGCCCTGGGCCTGGTGCTGCGGCTGTTCACGCCCACCGGCCTGGACGAACTGCGCACGGCGGCACGGGCCCTGCCGGAGCGCCAGCGCCCGCCCCAGGTCCACCACTTCCTGGCCGCCTTCGACACCTACCGCACCACCGTAGCCCGGGTGATCGCCTTTCTGCAGGGGCGCGACCCCACGCTGGCCCACCGCATCAACACCCGCGGTTTCCTGCCCGAAGGGGCGCGCTTTCAGGCCCTGGACAGCTACCCCGCCGAGGAAGGCGAGGACCCGCTGGCCTGGGCCTTCGGCGCCCTGGGCCTGCAGGACCGGGCCCGCCACCTGGCCACGCTCTACCTGAACGACCTGGCCGACGTGGTGCGCGAGGCGGTGGACCCGCGCTTCGAGTTCGTGCGCTATGCCGAGAAGCTGGCCACCGCCCAGCCCCATTTCGACCCGCTGGCCGAGGCCCTGGCCGCCCCGCCGCACCTGCTGGACCGCACCCTGGCCACGCTGACGGCCGAGGCGCTGGAGCGCCACCGGCCCCAGCTGCTGCTGCTGTCCGTGCCCTTTCCCGGCGCGGTCTATGGCGCGCTGCGCATCGCCCAGGCGGCCAAGGCCCTGCAGCCGGACCTGCCCATCGTGCTGGGCGGCGGCTTCGTCAACACCGAGCTGCGCGAACTGGCCGAGCCGCGCCTGTTCGACTTCGTCGACTACGTGACGCTGGACAGCGGCGAGCGCCCGCTGCTGGCCCTCATCGAGCACCTGCAGGGCCAGCGCGGTCGCGAGCGTCTGGTGCGCACCTTCGTGCGTGAGGCGCAGGAGGTCCAGGGGGCCGAGGCGACGGTGCGGCTCATCAGCTGGCCCGAGCCCGATGTGCCCTTCGACGAGGTGGGCACGCCCACCTGGGACGGCCTGCCGCTGGACCGGTATCTGTCCCTGCTGGACATGCTCAACCCGATGAACCGCCTGTGGAGCGACGGGCGCTGGAACAAGCTGACCGTGGCCCAGGGCTGCTACTGGAAGAAGTGCAGCTTCTGCGACGTGGGGCTGGACTACATCGGCCGCTACGAGACCACCACCGCCCAGATGCTGGCCGACCGCATGGAAGCCATCGTCGCCGAGACCGGCCAGACGGGCTTCCACTTCGTGGACGAGGCCGCGCCGCCCAAGATGCTGCGCGCCCTGGCCGAGGAGTTGCTGCGCCGCCAGCTGCCGGTGAGCTGGTGGGGCAATGTGCGCTTCGAGAAGACCTTCACCCCCGAGCTGGCCCAGCTGCTGGCCGACAGCGGCTGCATCGCCATCAGCGGCGGGCTGGAGGTGGCCTCCGACCGGCTGCTGGCCCTGATGAAGAAGGGCGTCTCGGTCGAGCAGGTGGCCCGCGTCACCAAGGGCTTTGCCGACGCCGGCGTGCTGGTGCACGCCTACCTGATGTACGGCTTCCCCACCCAGACGCTGCAGGACACGATCGACGCGCTGGAGTACGTGCGCCAGCTCTTCGACAACGGCTGCATCCACAGCGGCTTCTTCCACCGCTTCGCCTGCACCGTGCATTCACCGGTGGGCCAGCACCCCGAGGACTACGGCATCACCCTGCTGCCGCTGCCCGAAGGCCGCTTCGCCAAGAACGATGTGGGTTTCATCGACCCCACCGGCACCGACCACGACGCGCTGGGCCGCGGCCTGAAGAAGGCAATCTACAACTACATGCACGGCATCGGCCTGGACGAGGACGTGCGCGCCTGGTTCGACCACCTGCCCGGCAAGCTGCCGCGGCCCACCGTGGGCCGCCAGCGCATCGCCAAGGCCCTTCAGTCCTTGGGCTGAGGGGGCGCCGCCGGCAGGTCATCGCGGCTCAGGGGCGCCCCATGCGCTTGCGCTCCCGCAGCATGAACAGATAGAGCGCTTCGACCTTCTCGCGCGCCCAGGGCGTCTTGCGCAGGAACTTCAGGCTCGACTTGACGCTGGGCTCGAAGGCGAAGCAGCGCAGGGGAATGCGCGCATCGAGGCCCTCCCAACCGTACTCCTCGCTCAGGGCCGTCACGATGGCTTCCAGCGTCAGGCCGTGCAAAGGGTTGCGCGGCTGTGCCGGCGGTGGTGCGGATGCATCCTTCATGCGGCGATTGTCGTCGTCCGTGGAGGGGAAAGCTCAGGACGGGAATCGGCCAGGAGCGACCATCGCTCGACGTCCGCCGGGAGCAAGCCCAGGCGTTGGCTGGCCACGCGCATCCCCAAGTTGACGGACTCGCTCATCCCCTGTATCGATGAGCCCTTTGTCACTTCATTACGCAGTGATACCGTGCAAAGAAGCCCTCGAAGATTCAACAGAGACAGCCACTTGGTGCAGGTTCAACCGGGAATTTTGGGGAGCATCCCGGTTGTTGGTGGCACAAAGTGGGGTCGATAACTAGTTAGCCATCAAGTGAAGACATCCCCGCCTCCAGCCTTCGTCCAGCGTCGGATATGGCTGCTTTTTGCGGCTCTCGGTGGTCTTGCCATCGCTGCATTGGCCATCGTTTTTTTCAAGCACAGCACGGAGTTCCCCGTAAGCGCCGTTGTTGCTGCCGCGGGCCTTGTGTTTGTCTGGGGCAACTTCTCGTATTGGTGGCTGGAACTTCGCTATCCACACATGAGCGACGGGCAAGGCAGGTTCGTAAGTCGGGTCGAACTCTCAGGCTGTAGCGCGAATACATCTTCTGGAGCCTTCTTCTTTGGCTTCGCCGTCGCGGCGCTGTTCGTGACCGCCGCATTGATCAGGGTGGTGATCGATGGCTGACACTACGATGGATCGGACTGGCAGGAGCTGGCCACGATATCGTTACCTTCGCTGGGTCAGCTCTTGCCTGCCGCTCATCTTGGACGTTGGGTCTCTTAACGCCATGTCTGATCAGAAACTGTCCCGCACCCCGGAGCCAATGCGATCACCTGCCGCACTTCCACGGAACGTTCGCTGGTGAGCAGCTTGGAGCCAAATCTGGAGTGTTTCGGTACGCCGATATATCCACTGTCGCCAGACGATCAAAAAAATGCTCGGCTCAGTGCCATCTTGAACGAGGCCGCTCACGTCTTCGATTGACACGCCGAAGGCGTTGTGGCAATCCGAATACAAAGATTGCTTTGTGCGCCTCCTGATTCCCGCTTTGAAACAGAACCCGAAGCTAATCCGAAAAATCACCAACCTCAACAACCGTGTCCTTTCCATGGTCGTTTATCGTGCGGTCGATATTATCAAGAGCAACGAAGACCGCTGATCGAGGTCAACCCCATCATTCCACCGGACCTGCGCGAAAATCCGCACAAGCCGGTGAATTAAAACGTAGGTAAAGAAATGCGCCGCGCCGTCTTCCTTCTGTCGTTTTTTGTTGTCGTTGCCGCCACGATGAGCGGCATAGTATCCTGGGTTCCTGGCATAGAAAGGGTCAGCGCGGGATTGCGCTGGTGGCTCGGATTGCTCCGGCGCTTTTCCGATCCGATTCCGAGTATTATCAGCATGCACATACCCCTTGTGTTGCGGCTTCTCCTCTCTCTGATTTTTGCAATCTTGGTGGTTCGTCGCCTCGTCGCGTTTGGGCGGGAGCGAAGATTCAATATACCCAACGCCTACAGTGGTGTTCCCTATGCGCTCCTGTGCCTCTCGGCTGTCTCGTTGGTTGCGGGGGTAATCGCACTCGTAGCTGTCACACTGTTTCCACTGGGTGACTTGATGGTTGCGATTCGAATCCTCAATCCCGCAATGCTTCTTGCGCCGCTTGCCATTGCTTGGGGTGAGATCAAATCCATCGGGTCATCCAACCAAGCTTCACCCTAGCCCCTCCGGCAAGGGACCTGCCTTTGGTAGCCCCTTGCCCAGAACGTCGGCCGTCATGAATCCACCCGCTCTGCTTCTCGCTCTGATCGCAGCGGCCTCCTCTGCCACTCAAGCGTCGCCGACTAATACGTCGTGCACCCCCGAGGCTATCGCCGCTCTTGAAGCCGCCGCTTCCAAAGGCGATTTTCGAGCCCAATTCTGGCGGGGAACGCAGCTTGAAATTGGCGAGTGCGGTCCGAAAGACCTTGAGCGTGCCAACTCGCTGCTTCGCCAATCGGCGTCTCAAAGCTTCCCTCCCGCAGTTCATGTTCTCGGAGTCATTCTGCGTCGCGAAGGCAAGGACACTGAAGCAATCAAGTATTTCGAGCAGTCCGCCCAACTTGGCTATCAGGCCGGTTTCGCCGATATTGGTTTCACTTACGGCCAAGGCGATTCTCCCGTAAGAAACGCCGTGCTGTCCTACGCGTGGCTCACCGTTGCAATCGCTCGTGAAGCCAATGCGCCGTTGCGCGCGTACCTAGAGTCTTCGCGGGCCAAGGTCGCCCGCGCTCTGCCAGAGAGCGATCTTGCAAAGGCTGAATATTTCGCCGCGGGCCTGCGCGAGAAGTTCTCATCCGTCCCTGTGTGGTCGGACAAGCAATGACAGCCAACTTGGCAGTCGATCGGACCTGCGGGAAATGCCGATCGGACCGCTCACTTCCACGCAGTCCGCACCATCCTTATGCCTCTTAGCGCTGTAGTTTTTGATCTGGATGGCGTGATCGTCAAGACAAATCTCGTCAAACGCGACACGATGCTGTCTCTGTTCGCCGATATTTCTGATCAGCAGGATGCCATCAGCCGGTTCATTTTGGAGAATGGTGGCATTCCTCGCAGGATGAAGCTCGCTCAACTACTGCGCAAGTACCGACATGCAGACCCCAGCGAGGAAATGCTCTCGGAATATCTGCGTCGCTACGCCACCGCACTTGAGCACCAGCTCGCGGCAGCACACATGGTCGAAGGTGTTGCTGAGTTCATCGCATCGGATCTGGTCAGTCAACATGTGTGCTCCTCTGCACCGGAGTCAGAGGTCAGAAAGCAACTGGCCTGCAGAGGCCTGGAGGCTCACTTCGCCGCCATCTACGGAGGCGAAATGCCCAAGGCAGAGGCGTTGCGCACGATCAAGGCTGCCCATATGAATGGCCCCATCGTGTTCTTCGGTGACTCCTCTGCGGACTACGAAGCTGCTCGCGAGGCAGGCGCTGCGTTCGTTGCTGTGGTCTGTGAACATGACAATTTCCAGAGTGAATCGGTAGTTCGCATCACAGACTTCAGTCACCGAGCCGGTGTTGAGCAGGCCATTCTTCAATCCCTGGCGCAACGCCGCGCGACCTGAGCTGACCAATTTTCAGGGACTTCCCCTTCGGTCAAGCAGAGCCCGGCTGATTTCTTCTTCCCAAGCGGAGCTTGAGATTCCCGGTGCATCGCATGTCTGACAGGCGCCGCTGAGGACAGCACGAGAGACCGCCTTCCCATCTACAGACGGGCTTGTGTCGACGGTGTGACCGAGGCCCCAGATGCGAACCGCTCGGCTGGGCCCATTCGTTCAGAGTGGACGGGTGCCACAGGCGCGTCATCGCACCGGCCTGCTGCCGGTCTGAGACCTGTGATGCATCTCCGGCACTGGTGCGACGAGGGGACGGGAGAGTCTCAGAGAGTTGACGGTGCGCAGCCTCAGGAGGGCGCGTCGCCTCAGAGGAGCCGGCGCGGTCATGAGCCACGGGCCGTCCCAGCACAAGGCGACACTGTCGTCTTGCACACCCCATGTCGCAGCGATAGGCTGGACTCATTGCCCCGAAACGGAAAGCCGATCCCTGAGCCCCACATGCGGCCTGACCGCACCCGGGCCGCGATCGGCAGGGTTTTGCGTCAGCGTTGTCAGCCGTCATGCGCCACGTCATGCATACGCTCCGGCTTCCCCCTGCAGCTTGGCTGCTCGCCGCCTCTGGTCTGGCGGGTTGTGCCCACAAGCCCCCGGCGGAGCAATCGATCGACGTGCGGGTGGAGGCCGAGTCCTCCGCATGGGCCGGACCCTTGGTGTGCCAGGCCACCAACTCGGCCGGCACCTGGGCGTTCAGCGCACCGGGAACGGTCACCGTGGTGCGGTCCGCCTCGCCGCTGGAACTGACATGCCAGGTGCCCCCGGGTGCCGTCGCCGAGCCGAGCATCACCTCCGCGGGCAAAGCCTCTGTCAAAGAGCGTTCGAGGGAAGGGGCATCCACAGGCGCCAAGGTCGGCGCAGGCGCGGGCATTGCGCTGGGTGCTGCGGCTGCACCCGTGATGGGGGGCGCATTCGCCGTGCTCATCGCCGCGGGTGCGGTCATGAAGGGCGGAGAAATCGGCGGTCTGGTCGGCGCACTCCGCAGCGGCGAGCAGGACAGCTATCCCAGCCCGATCGTGCTTCACATCAAGAGCGAGCCAGCTCGGGGTGCAGGCCCGTAGCAGGTCGCTCGCGGCAGCCCGCTCTCAGTGACGGCCGGCCTCCACGCGCCGCCCGGTTCCGGGCTCAGCCCAGCGCCCAGGACAACCAGCGCCAGCGCCCGGCGGCCGGCCGCTGAAGCCCCGGCTTGGGTGCCCAGGCATGGGTGTTGGACACCTGGATGCCCGGCATCTCGCCGTCCCACTCGTGGGTCTGCACGGTGTGCCAGTCGCGCCCCAGGCGCACCGCGCCCTGGGCGTCGAACAGCACCACCATGGAGCCCTGCACCAGCGGCGCCATCAGGCGGCCAAAGCCCTCGCTGCGCAGCAGGGCCTGGGCCTGGGTGTCGTCCAGACCGGCCAGCATGTCACGCAGCAGGCGGGCCAGTTCGGCGGTGTCGCTCTGGGCCGGATCGCTGGGGGCCAGGTGGTGAATGCTGCCGTTGTGCATCAACAGCAGGCCCTCACGCACCAGATAGGGGTGTGCCAGGTCGTGGCAGATGTGGCCGTAGGTGGCCTTGCGCAGGTGCAGATAGGCCTCGGCGTCCAGCGGCAGTTGCCGGTTGAAGGCCAGCAGCTCGTCGAAGGCCATGCCCTTGGCCCAGGTCAGGCGCCCGCCATGGCGGTGGAAGACGCCCCAGCCGTGGCTGTTGCGTTGCCAGACGTTCTCCAGGAAATCAGCGGCGATCTGCCGCCCCACGGGCTTCTTGATGATCAGGCACATGTCCGGAACCAGGGCTTCGACGGGAGGGCAAGCAAGATGGATGCCTCCATCCTCGCCGTTTGTTCGACCGGACAGGCGCCGAAATGAGGGGCTTGTGCGCGGCAATCTTTCTAACGGGAGCTCCCGGCGTCTGGCTGACCGGTTTCAGGCCAGTGCAGGGCCTGGCGCGTCCATCTCGACAGCTTGCAGACAGCTTGCGTTCAGCGTCGATCCTGGATCTGCAGTTCCGTGAAGCCGGTCTGCGCATCGGGGGCGCAGCCCAGGGCCCACTCAGGAGACCAGGCCAGCAGCAGTTCGGCGGTGGTGCGCACCACATTGCCGGGCAGCAGGTGCCCGCCCAGCACCCGCCCCTGCGCATCGGCCACGCTGGCGTGCAAATGCAGTCCCTGCGGAGAGACGGTGCCCGCCAGGGTCAGCAACTCCACGGGGCCGGCCAGGCAGGTCGCGGCCTCGGCCCCGGCCAGGCGCAGCCGGGCGTCTTCCAGGCTGCCGATGCCCGAGAGTACGAAGGCCGAGCCGGTGGGCAGCTGCAAACGCACGGCCTCGGCCAGGGCCGCGCGCAGGTCGCAGCCCGGCGTCAGGCGCAAGGGCCAGGTGTTCATCCGGGCTGGACGTGCAGGGCCAGGATGTCGGCCAGCGCGCTGTTGTAGGGCGTGGCCACCCCCAGCAACGCGCCGCGGCGGCTGACGTCGCCACTCAGCCAGGGCAGTTCCAGCCGATGGCCTTGCAGCAGGTCGCGCAGCATCGATGCGGTCATGTCCGCGGGCAGCTGGTCGCAAAAGCGCAGCCGGTCCTCGGCGTAATCGGGCGGCAGCGCCACCCCTTCGGCACGGCCCACAGCCACCGCTTCGGCCATCAACGTCAACAGCAGGCGGCGCGAGGCGGGGTGGCTGCGGACCGGCCCCAGGGCGCAGCGGGTGCTGGCCGTGGCGCCGGACAGGCCCACCAGGAAGACGAACTTCTCCCAGATGGCGCGGGCGATGTCCTCGCTCAACACGGCCTCGATGCCCGCCTGCTCGCAGGCCTGGCGGAAGGCCTCCACCCGTGGCGTGCGCTGGCCGCCGTATTCGCCGAACACCAGCTTCTGCAGGGTGCCGCTGTGCGCGATCACGCCGGGCGCTTCAATGGTCGCGGCGATGTAGCAGACGCCGCCCACCACCGCCGCCTCGCCCAGCGCGGCCCGCAGCATCTCCTCCTTGACCACGCCGTTCTGCAGGGAGATGACCGCCGTGCCCGGCCCCACCAGGGGGCGGATGGCCTGGGCGGCGGCCTGAACCGCCCCGGGTTTGACGGAGGCTCCAACTCTGGAGAATGGAGCCATGAAGAAGTCCCCGAAGTTTTCCCCCGAGGTGCGCGAGCGTGCCGTGCGCATGGTGCAGGAGCATCGTGGCGAGCACCCGTCGCAGTGGGCGGCCATCGAGGCCATTGCCGGCATGATCGGCTGCGTGCCGCAGACATTGCACACCTGGGTCAAGCAGCATGAGGTGGACGCAGGCGTGCGTGAGGGGGTCTCGAGCGAAGAGGCCCAGCGCATCAAGGACCTGGAACGCGAGGTGCGCGAACTGCGCAAGGCCAACGAGATCCTGAAGCTGGCCAGCGCGTTTTTCGCCCAGGCGGAACTCGACCGCCGCATCAAGTCCTGAAGTCCTTCGTCGATCAGTACCGGGAGCAGTTTGGGGTCGAGTCGATCTGCCGCGTCCTGCAGATCGCCCCATCTGCCTACTGGCACCATGCCGCGTGCCAGCGCCGCCCTGAACTGCGCTCACGCCGTGCCCAACGCGATGAGGTCTTGATGCCTCAAGTGCACCGGGTCTGGCTGGCCAACATGCAGGTCTATGGGGCCGACAAGGTCTGGCTTCAGCTCAACCGCGAGGGCATCTCGGTGGCGCGTTGCACCGTTGAGCGCCTGATGCGCCGCCAGGGATTGCAGGGCGCGCGCAGGGGCAAGGCCCAGCGCACCACCGTTCCTGACCCGAAGTCCCCATGCCCACTGGACCGGGTCAACAGGCAGTTCCGTGCTGATCGGCCGAACCAACTCTGGGTCTCTGACTTCACCTATGTCTCGACCTGGCAGGGCTGGGTCTACGTGGCGTTCGTGGTGGATGTGTTCAGCCGACGCATCGTCGGCTGGCGCCAGAGCAGCTCGATGCACACCGAGTTCGTCCTGGACGCCTTGGAGCAAGCCCTATATGACCGCAAGCCATCGGACGATGGCAGTCTGACGCATCACTCCGACAGGGGGGCGCAATACCTGTCAATTCGCTACAGCGAGCGCCTGGCCGAGGCGGGCATCGAGCCTTCCGTGGGCTCCAAGGGGGACAGCTACGACAACGCTCTGGCCGAGACGATCAATGGGCTCTACAAGGCCGAGGTGATCCACAGGCGCGGGCCCTGGAAGACCAAACAAGCGGTGGAACTGGCCACCTTGGAATGGGTGTCTTGGTTCAACCACCACCGCCTGATGGGTCCACTGGGCTATGTGCCGCCGGCAGAGTTCGAGGCCAATTACCATCGACAACGCGCTGGTCAGGCCACGACCGTCTGACTTAAACCAACTGGCCTCCGTCAAACCCGGGGCGGTTCATCCTGCCCATTACGCCGGCGGAGGAAGCTTGGCTTGTGGCCAAGTGCGCGCACCTTGACCGCCTCGCGGCCGACGTCGAACACGGGGAAACTCTGGAGGCGCCGCGCCACTGGCCGCTGGTCTTCCTGGACCTCGACGACGTCGTTGCCGTCAATGAGCACTACGGCGGACTCGATGCCTTGGACGCAATTCGAGGCAAGCGGATCGACGCCGACCTCGTTTTCGAGCGCCTTTGGTCCCCCATGGCGCGCGAAATTCTGGTCGACCTTCACGCCCGGCACCAAGGGCACTTGCGCTGGGTCATCTCGTCGACCTGGCGGCTCAATTTCACGCGTGCTCAGCTGCAGGAGGTCATGCGCCGGTCCGGCCTGGCATGCGTTGCAGACGGCATCGAGCCCAAGGAGCGCTGGAGCACGCCACACTTTCCGGGGCTGACGCGCTGCCACGAAGTGCTCGACTGGCTGCGGAAGCACCACCGCGGCGAGCCGTATGTGATTCTCGACGACGTGTATTCGTGGGGGCGCAGTGCGTACATCGCGCCTGGCGTCGAGGTGCCTCGGACGCGGCTGGTCCTTTGCGAGGAGTGGATCGGCCTGCAGCTGCGCCACTGGCCGCGAATTGTCGCCGCGCTGTCGAAGCCCTGAGGCGATTTAGCGATTTAGTAGCAGGCGATGATGCACTGGACCGAATGCCTGCAGAGGCATTGATCCCCAGAGACACCTCCACGGAGACTTCCATGAAGGCCACGGCCATGAACTCCCGATCACACAAGACCTCACCGTCATACCGAAGCATCCTGAAGAAGGGGCATACGGTGATGCTCTCTTCCGAGATCGAGACCTTCCGCCTGGGCCAGCGGGTGTACTTCCATGCCGATGCGCGCAGCATCGTCATCCAGGACGAGCCTCAGCGAGTGACGGGTGGGCGTCTGCTGTCTTCCAGGATTCGCCGTGTAATCCGAACTCTGGCGGCCTTCGGGCCCAGGGCCCGTGGGGCGCGTAGGTGGGTGCCGGCGGCCCATTTCCAACTCGGTAGCGGCGGCATCGGGGACGTGGCCCCACATGTCCCGGAGTCCGTCGTAGCGCACGAAATCGCTTGAGGCCCGCATGCGGGCCCGGCCGTCCTCCGTGGACAGGTCGAGCTCAACGTAGTGTTCGCGGCCGTCGAGGGTGACCAGGCCGAGGCTCAGGAGCTGAGGCTGGATGAGGACTGCGAGGCCTACGCCGATGCCGGCTATCGAGGTGCCGACAAGCGGCCCGACGCCAGGGCCGGTGTGGCCTGGAACATCGCCATGCGTCCTGGCAAGCGTCGCACGCTAGCCCCGGCCAAGCCGATCGAGGCACTCACCGAGCAGCTCGGGCGGGTGAAGGCCGGCATCCAGGCGCGGGTCGAACATCCGTTCCGGGTGGTCAAACGCCAGTTCGGGCAGGTCAAGGTGCGCTATCGCGGCTTGGCCATGAACACGGCCCAGCTGCACACGCTGTTTGCGCTGGCCAATCTGTGGATGGCGCGGCGCAAACTCATCGGAGCGGTAGCATGAGTGCGACCGCAGCATGGCAGATTGCACGGGTCGCGGACCTGTTAGGGTCCTGCGAGCATGGAAACCAAAGCGAATTTGCCCTCGGCGGCATCACATTCCCATCGGCTCAGCGCACCAACACGCCGGGTTGCGAGTCGTGCAGACCTTTCCTAGCTTGTCTAGCCGCTTCCCAGCTGCGGCTAAGCCGTTGATTTAGCGCAAATGCGTGATGACGGTCAGGTCAGCCGACCTCACATTTCGTGTGCAGCGCACCCAAATCCCGTCACGTCTCGTCCGCAGCGTGGTCAGTCAGCGGCAAGGGACGGCTCCCCGTTTTACTCACAATCCACTTCAAGGGGAGTTGCCGGGGCCCTGCATGTAGACTTCAGCCCGGCCCTTGGGCCCCTGCTTCTTCCTCCCTGAGCAGGTGCGGTGCCTGATGACAGCGCGCCGCATTCTGGCCCCGGCTTGATGCCGGGCGTCTTCTTTCTGGGATCTCAGTTGGAGTCCGCGCGTTTAACGACGCGCCCGGCGCGGGCCCGTCAGACGAAGCGGTCGAAGTGCAGCTGCCCGAAGGGGACGCGGTACTGCACCATCAGCAGCTGCTGCACCGCCTCCACCATCGGCGGCGGGCCGGCGAAGTAGTGGTCGTACTGGTCCAGCGGCCCGGGCAGGGCCGGCTCGATCATCTCGTGGACGAAGCCGCAGTGGCCGGCCCAGGGCTGGCCCGGGTCCGGGGCCGACAGGGCCGTGTGGACTTGCAGCCGCGCCGGGTCCAGGCCATCGAGCTCCCGCAGGGCACCCAGCTCGGCCTGCTGCCGCAGGCCCAGGAAGAAGTGCACCCGGCGGGTGCCCGCCTCGGCCAGCACGCCACGCGCCACCGACAGCATGGGCCCCAGGCCCGAGCCCCCGGCCACGCACACCACGTCCCGCTCGCCCGGCCGCAGATGGCCATGCCCGTAGGGCCCATCCAACAGGAGGGTGGCCCCGGGCTGGAGCGTGGCGAACAGGGCCTGGCTGCCGGCGCCCCCCGGCACGCGCCGGATGATGAAGACCCAGCGCCCCTCGGCGTTGGGCAGGTTGGCCATGGAATAGGCCCGCGCCCCCGCCACGCCCGGCGGATAGAGCAGCGCGTACTGGCCGGGGCGGAACAGCGCCTGCCCGGGCGCCTGCAGCACGAGCGCGTCCATGTCGGGCGTGATCGAACGACGCCCGACCACGGTGGCCTGCATCGGCCGGGGTGGGATGGGGGCCTCCTCGTCGGGCGGCTCCAGCCGCACGCGCAGGTGGCAGTCCCGCAGCGGCCGGGACTGGCAGGCCAGGCGCTTGCCACGCCGCCGGTCGCGCTCGGACAGGCCCGGGGCCTCGGACCACAGCGTGGCCACCTCGCCCTCCACCAGCTCGTAGCGGCAGGCGCCGCAGCCGCCGACGCTGCACTCGTAAGGCCAGGGCACCCCGGCCCGCAAGGCCGCACGCAGCAGGGTGTCCTCGCCCTCGGCCATCTCGAAGGCGGGGCCGCCCTCGATCTGGATGCGCAGCGGCGGCGCAGAGGCGGTCGCTTCGCCGCTCACAGCCCCAGTCCCTCGCGCCACTGGCGGGTGGCGGCCTGGGCCCGGCCGGCCAGGTCGCCCGCCTCGGGCAGGGCCGCCACATAACGCTCGATGGCGCGCTCGGCCAGCGGCTCCCAGGCGGCCACCCAACGCTGCAGCACCGCGCGGTTGCCCTCGGTCTGCAGGGCCATCTGCACCAGGGCGGCGGCCCAGCGGCGGTGGCGCTGCGCGTCCAGCAGCTGGGCGTCGGTCAGCAGGCCCATCAGGGTGTCGCCGTTGTGGCGCGCCACCTCGCCCAGGCCGCGCAGCACGGTCTCCTCCACCGCCGGGCGCACCACCAGGCTGAAGGCGGTGAAGCTCTCGCCCCAGTCCCAGGCCACGAGCGCGCGCTCGACCAACTCGCGCCAGCCCTGCCAGGCCGGGTCCTGCTCCCAGCGTTCGCGCTCGCCGGTGGCAAAGCCGGCCGACGGGAAGGCGGTGGCCAGCTCGCGGGTGCGGTAGGCCGTGTGGGTGAGCCAGCGCAGCGCATCGGCCGTCTGGTAGGTGGCGCAGTTGGAGATCGTCGAGGCCGGGGCCATCTGCGACAGGTAGGCCGAGGCCATCTGCAGCGTGTGGAACAGGTAGCGCGCGGGGGTGTAGAGCCGGGCCAGCGTGCCGGCCCAGGCCGGCTCCAGCATGGCGTCGTGGCCCCGGGCCGAGAACTGATCGAACAGGCCCTGCACATAGGTCTCCTGCCCGTCCTGCTGCAGGTTGTAGGTGCGGTAGACCATCTCGTCCGGGTCGCGGAAGGCGTCCCAATCGGCATGCCGCAGCGGCGAGGCGTTGCGGTACTGCTTGAACCAGGTGGCCAGGCCGTGGTTGGGGTCCAGCTCGAAGGGCGCGTCGGGGTTGTCGGTGGAGAAATGCAGGTTGGTCGAGACGATCTCGTACTCGCTGGGCTTGCGGCGGCGGCCGGCCAGGTGGCTCCAGGTCTTGAGCGGCTTGAGCACTTCGGGTTGTGACATGGGGGTGTCTCCTGCTCCGGTCAGAGCGTCTTTTCGTAATAGAAGCGGACCTGCTCGTCGCCGGTCTCGATGCGTCCGGCGAAGGAGCCCAGGTTGAGCTCCAGCTCGGACATCTTGAAAGGCCGGCCCAGCGCGCGTTCCAGCGTCTCGCGGCGCAGCACGAGCTCGCCTTCGCAGTCGATGCGCACATAGGCCAGCTTGTCGTCGACGCGGATCTGCTTGCCGGGGTTGTCCTCCTCGGCAGCCTCGATCACGGCGCTGGTGATGGGGCTGGCGCGCAGCACGGGGCCGACGCGGTTGTTTCGGTAGGCCTCGGCGGTCTTGTCTTGGCTCATGGTGTGGGGTCTCGGTGGTCAGCTGTGGGCGAACAGCGGGGTGACGTCGGCGGCGTCCACCAGCACGTCCTCGCCCTCGATGCGCACGGGGTACTGCGCCAGCCGGCAGTCGCCGGGGTTGATGCCCGCGCCGGTCTGGGCGTCGAAGGTCCACTGGTGGGCGCGGCACATCAGCACCTTGCCGTCGAACTTGCCTTCGCACAGCGGGATGTCCTGGTGCGGGCAGACGCCCTGGAAGGCGCGCACCTCGCCGCCATCCATGCCCAGCAGCACGATGACGTGCCCGCCCACCTCGACCTCGGTCATCTCGCCTTCCCAGACTTCGTCCAGCGTGCAGACTTTCTGAAAGCTCATGGGCGTGTCCTCAGGCGTCGCAGAAGATGAACTCGAGCGACTCCATCGGCTGGATGTCGGTCTCGCACAGCTTCTTCTCGCGGGGGAAGAAGGTCTCGCTGCCCTGGCGGCGCACGCGCACCACCTTGCCGGGTTGGGGCCGCACCCGCCGGCCCACCGAGTGATGGGCGGCGGCGGCGGCCACCTCGTCCATGGTGTTCTCGGTGTCGACCGGCAGCAGCTGCAGCACGAAGTCGTACTGGAAATTGGAAATCAGGGGGAACAGGGCCATCGTTGTCTCCTGGAATTGGCTGGCTCGAGCGGCCTGTCAGGCCGCCTGCTTCTTGCCGCGCGGGTCGCGGTAGGCGTCGACCCAGGCATAGCCATGGGCGTCGTCGCCGATCTCGCCGGGGGCGAGGTTCATGTACTGCAGCGCACCCATCAGGTTGGGCGGCTGGATTTGCCCGGCCAGGAAGCGGTCCACCAGGGTCAGGTGGTCTCGGTAGCGCAGCGGGTCCTGCTGGAATACCCAGCGGTCGATCTCGGAGTTGAAGTGGTAGGTGCGGCCCTGGTAGGTCAGCGGGTGGTCCTTGACGTTCCAGCCCTTGCCCGGCACGGCGCAGATGGGGATCTGGCTCATGTTGCAGACGATGGGCAGGGTCTCGGGCAGGGTCAGGTCGGTGCGGCCGGCCTTGAGGTTGTCGATGATCACGTCCCAGGCCTGGCCGAAGCTGTCGTTCCAGCCGGGGTACTTCTCCTCCAGCCAGTCGCGGCAGTCGGGCGTCATGCCGGCGGCCACGTTCCACCACAGCGTCGGGCGCCAGTACCAGATGCCCATCTGGTAGGCGTGGTGCTGGTAGTCGAACTCGTGGATCATCTGGTCCCAGTACCAGGGCAGGTCCAGACCCAGGTCCAGCAGCGTGCGCTCGAACTGGCCGACGATCCATTCGCGCATGAACTCCTTGAAGGACTGCTTGCGGTGCTCCAGCGGCGTGGCGTAATCCATGGCCGTGCCGGTGAGCAGGCAGAACAGGCGCCAGGCGCGGGCAATGGCCACGTCCACCAGCTTCTGCGCCTCCTCCTTGCGCCCGTGGGCGATCAGGATCTGCAGCGCCGGCCCGCCGATCTGCGCATGGCGCGACTCGTCGGTCTGGATGCTGGAGATGAGGCTGGAAAAGGTGTAGTCGCCCGCCTCCGCCGCATCGGCCGCCAGGCCCAGGAACTGCATGTTGGTGAAGCCCGTCTCGAAGGCGAAGGTCAGCATCACCGCGATGTCGGTGGCGCTGCGCGCGAGGAACAGGTCGTCGAAGGTGTGGCGTGCCGCGATGGCCCCCCACTCGTTGGTGTGATAGGCCTTGTGCGCCCAGTCGAACTGGCGATCCTTGGCGCAGTAGCTGTGCGGGAAGTACAGCTGGATCTGGGCGTGGCGGTTCTCGTCCATCATGCCGAAGGTGGCCATGTTGCGCATGCCCGGCGCGCGGCCGAAGCGGGTCATGCGGGCCTCGGCGCTCATCGCCGCGTACTCGCCCAGGGCGATGGCGCCGTAGTGCGACTTCAGGATCGAGAGCCAGCCCGGATCGGCCTCCTCGAACATGCGGCTGCGCTCCAGCGCAGCCTTGACCGAGTAGGCCCCGGCGTCCTTCTCGCGCTGGATGCGCACGTACTCGGGGTACGAGGTCTTGTAGGGTTCGTCGTAGCTTTCCCAGGCCTGCATTGGCACGCCCTTGGCGCCGGTCATCAGATCGGGAAAGAGTTCGTCTTCGCTGACGTAGGACGGTGTCCAGTTCGTGCTGCGCGCAATGTCATACCACTCGTTGCGGTCGAGCAAGGCCATGGCGTCTGTCTCCTGTGTGTTGGCGGTGGGCCTGCTGTGAGGCCCTCTTCTCGCCCGGCACCGTGCGGTGCGGTGGGCGTGCCATGCAAATCTAGTGAGACAGACCTGGGCGCACCATTGCACAAAGGTTCAGTTCGGGCCCTTCAGCCCCCGTTCGGCCCCTGGGACATTCCCGGATCGGCGCGCGGAACGCCCAGGCGGTCGAGCATGGCGATGAGCTCGGGCAATGAGCCTGCGGCCATCTTCTCCATCATGCGGTGGCGGTGCACCTTGACGGTCACCTCCGAGATGCCCAGGCGGTCGGCCGTCTGCTTGTTGCGCAGGCCCTGCAGCAGCCAGTGCATCACCTCGCGCTCGCGCTGGGTGAGGGATTCGTAGCGCGCGCGCAGGGCCCGGCTGTCCTGCTGGGCCTGCCAGGCCTGCGCGGCCTCGGCCAGGCCCTGGGCAATGGCCCCCAGCAGGGCCTCGTCGTCGAAGGGCTTGGGCAGGAACTCGATGGCCCCGGCCTTGATGGCCCGCACGGTCATCGGGATGTCGCCATGGGCCGTCAGAAAGACGATGGGCAGCGGGCGGCCCGCCTGAGCCAGCTCGCGCTGCAGCTCCAGCCCGGTCATGCCCGGCATGCGCACGTCCAGCACCAGGCAGGCCGGCCCGTCCTGGGGCGTCTGCAGACGCTGCAGCAGCTCGGCGGCCGAGGCGAAGCTCTCCACCGGCCAGCCGGCGGACCCGATCAGGCTGGCGAGGGCCTCGCGCATCGACAGGTCATCGTCGACGACCAGCACCCGGGCCTGGCCCGGGCTAGGCGCGGTGGCGGGAACAGGCACGTTCATGGCGCCGCCCCCTCACCCACCACCGGCAGGGTAAAACAGAAGGTGGCGCCCGCCCCGGGCCGCTGCTCGGCCCACAGCCGGCCGCCGTGCGACTCGACGATGCCGCGGCTGATGGCCAGGCCCATACCCAGGCCCTGGGGCTTGCTGGTGTGGAAGGCCTGGAAGATCTCCTCGCCGGCCTGCGGGTCCAACCCCGGCCCGGCATCCTCGACCTGCACCCGCAGGCTGGCCGCATCGTGCCGGCCCAGGGTGACGCGGACCCAGCGGGGCCCTGCCCCGTCGCGGCCGATGGCCTCCATGCCGTTCATCACCAGGTTGAGCACCACCTGCTGGACCTGCACCGGATCGGCCAGCACGGCCGGCAGCCCGTCGGGCGCGGCCACCTGCAGCGTCACCCGGCGGCTCTGGGCCTCGGCCTGCACCAGCTCAATGACCTCGGCCACCACCGCGGCCAGGGCCACCGGCTGGCGGCGGCTGGCCCCGCGCTGCAGAAAGGCCCGGGTGCGGCCGATGATGTCGGCAGCGCGCCGGGCGTCGCGCACGATGCGCTCCAGCGCCGCATGGGCCTGGGGCTCGTTGGGCGGCTGGGCATCCAGCCAGCGCAGGCCGGCCTGGGCGTTGGTCGCCACGGCCGCCAGGGGCTGGTTGATCTCATGCGCCAGCGAGGCCGCCATCTCGCCCAGCGCGCTGGCGCGGGTGACCTGGGCCAGCGCCTCGCGGGCCCCGGCCAAGGCCTCCTCGGCCGCCTTCTGCTCGGTGATGTCCTCGGCCACCACCACCAGCAGCGGCGCGCCCGCGGCGGCGTCGGGCACCTGAGCCACGCTGGTGCTGGCCCACACCCCATGGCCGTCGCGGTGCAGAAAGCGCCGCTGCACGTGGTACTCGCGCACCTCGCCAGCCAGCACCCGGGCCACCCGCTCACGGCTGGCCGACTGTTCACCGGGCGGCGTGATGTCGGCCAAGCCACAGCGGCGGATCTGGGCGTCCGTGTGCCCGAGCATGCGGCTGAACGCGGGGTTGGCCCCCAGGATGCGCTCGGCCCCGTCCAGCAGCGCGATGCCCACGGGGGAGTGCTCGTAGATGGCCCACCAGCGCTGCTCCGATTCCTGCAGCGCCCGCCGGCTGACGATGAGCTGGTGGGCCAGGTGGGACAGGTCGTCGCTTTGCGAGGCCAGGGCCTGGCGCATGGCGTCGCGGGCCAGCTTCATGCTCACCAGGTTGCGCACCCGGGCGCGCAGCTCGTGCGCCGAGAAGGGCTTGGTCAGGTAGTCCTGTGCGGCCTGGGCCAGCAGTCGGGTGCGCAGCGCATGATCGTCCCGTGCGGACAGCACCAGCACCGGCACCTCGGCCAGTGCAGGCGCCTCGCGGATGGCCTGGATCAGCCGGTCGCCGGACAGGCCCGGCATCATCAGGTCGGTGACGATCAGGTCCGGCGGCGCGGCCAGGGCCTGCTGCAGCGCCGTCTGCCCATCGCCCACAGCCAGCACCCGGTGGTCGTGCCCCAGGGCCTCGCGCACGAAGCGCCGCATCTCGGGGTGGTCCTCCACCAGCAGCACCGTGGCACGGCCCGGCGGCAGCGCCACCCCCTCGGGCGCCAGCGCCTCGGCCTCGCCGGGCACGGCGGCGCACACGGCCTCTGCAGGCTGAACGGCGTCCAGTTCCGGCAAGGTGCGCGAGGCCGAGGTGAAGGCGGTCTGCAGCGGCCGGTCGGGCAGGTAGTGTTCCTCGCCGGGTTGCAGCGGCAGCTCCAGCTGGAACAGGGCGCCGCCACCCGGCGCATCGCTCACGCCGATCACGCCGCCGTGCAGTTGCACCAGCTCCTTCACGATGGCCAGCCCCAGGCCGGAGCCGCTCTGCTCGCCGGCGGCAGCGGCGCTGCCTTGGTGAAAACGGTCGAAGATGGCCTGGCGCTGCGACGCCGGCACGCCCGGCCCCGAGTCCTGCACCTTGAGCAGACAGCGCGTGCCGCCCAGCGGTTCCAGCACGCAGCGGATGCGCCCCCCCGCGGGCGTGAACTTGAAAGCGTTGGACAGCAGGTTCTGCAGCATGCGCTCGAACTGCCGCGGGTCCACCGCGGCGGGCAGGCTGGGCGGCGTGGACACGGTGTAGCTCAGGGCCCGCTTGGGGGCCAGCCACTGGAAGGGCTGGGCCACATGGCGCACCAGGGCGGCCAGGTCCACCCGGGCATAGCTGGGCGCCATGTGGCCCGCATCGACGCGGGCCAGGTCCAGCAGGTCGTTGACGTGGCCCAGCAGGGTCTCGGCGCTGCGGCGGATCAGCTGCAGACGCTCGCGCTGCGCAGGGTCCTGCCCGGCGCCCTGCTCCAGCAGGTCCTCGACCGGCCCGAGGATGAGGGTGAGCGGCGTGCGGAACTCGTGGCTGAGCTTGGCGAACAGGTCGCTCTTGAGCTGGTCCAGGCGGCGCACCTGGTCCAGCAGGTCCTGCAGCTCGGCGTTCTTGCGCACCACCTCGGCCTCGGCCCGCTTCTTGGCCGAGATGTTGCGCCCCTCGGCCAGCAGGAACACGACCTCGCCCTGGTCGTCGCGCACCGGCATCAACGAGTAGTCGACCACGATGGTCTCGTCGCCCGCGGCCTGGCCATAGACCTCCAGGTCGCAGCGCACGAACTCGCCCGCCGCGGCGCGGCGCACGATGTCGCGCTGCAGGGCCACGCTCTCGCGCGAGACCTGGAACCAGCGCGCCTCCCAGAAGGGCCGGCCGCGGATGTCCTCGAAACGCAGGCCGGCGCCCTCCAGGGCCGCGCGGTTGATCTCCAGCGTGGTGCCCTGCGCATCCAGCAGGCCCACGAACTGGTACATCGCGTCGAGCACGATGCGCGCGAGCTTCTCACGCCGGGTCTGGGGCAGGTCGGTGGCCCGCAGCGTCACGTCGCCGATCTGGCAGCCGCCGTCGACGGCGAGAGAAGGCGAAGGGCTCATGGACTGCGGCATGCCAGGGAGAGGAACCCAGGTTCTAAACGAGCCGCCCGCCTGGAGCGACGGGGCTTTCCCTCAAGCCCCACCGCCACCGCCTGCTCAGAAGCCTTCGAGCACGATCTTGCCGCGCGCGGTGCCGCTCTCGATCAGGGCATGGGCGCGGCGCAGATTGGCCGCGTCGATGCGGCCGTAGTGCTCGCCCAGCGTGGTGCGGATGCGGCCGGCGTCGACCAGATCGGCCACCCGCTCCAACAGTTCGTGCTGGCGCACCATGTCCGGCGTCTGGAAGACCGGCCGGGTGAACATCATCTCCCAGTGCAGCGACAGGGACTTGCGCTTGAGCGGCATCGCATCCAGCGTGCCCGGGTCGTCGATCAGCGCGAGGTGGCCCTGCGGGGCCAGCGCCTCGACGATCTGGGCGTAGTGCTCGGCGGTGTGGGTGATGCTGATGACATAGGGCACGGCCGGCACGCCGATGCGCGCCAGCTCCTGGGTCAGCGGCTGGCGATGGTCGATCACCGCATGGGCGCCCAGCGCGTGCAGCCAGGCCTGGGTCTCCGGGCGCGAGGCCGTGCCGATCACGGTCAGTTGCGTCAGTTGTCGGGCCAGCTGGACCAGGATGGAGCCCACCCCGCCGGCCGCGCCCACCACCAGCAGATGTTGCCCGGCCCCGCCGCCTTCGGGAATGCCCAGGCGGTCGAACAGCAGCTCCCAGGCGGTGATGGTGGTCAGCGGCAGGGCCGCGGCCTCGGCGTCGCTGAGGGTGCGCGGCTTGCGGCCGGTGATGCGCTCGTCCACCAGCACCGCTTCGGCGTAGCAGCCGGGGCGGTCGATGGCACCGGCGAAGAAGACCTCGTTGCCCGGGCGGTAGAAGCGCACCTCGGGGCCGACCGACTCGACCACGCCCACTGCGTCCCAGCCGATGACGCGCGGCGTCTCGGTCGGGGCGCCGCGCCGCACCTTGGTGTCCACCGGGTTGACGGCGATGGCGCGCACCCGCACCTTCAGGTCGCGCGGGCCGGGCACCGGCTCGGGCAGCGTGATGTCGACGAGCGAGCGGGGGTCTTCCGGCGGCAGGCCGTGCTGGGTGTAGGCGATGGCTTTCATGGCGGGCGTCTCCATGGGGTGGCGATGCCCGCCACTGTGCCTGTCCGGCACCCGGCTTTGAAGCCCCGGTGGCCCAGTTCTTCTTCAACGCAATTTTGAAGGTGAACCAGGCCGGCCGGGGCAGCGCCGGGCTGTCAGCGCCCCAGGGCCTTGGCGCTGACGCCGGCGATGCCCCAGTTCTCCTTGGGCACCTCGGTGATCCAGACGCGCACGTTCTCCTTGGGTGCGCCCACCGCCTCGACCAGGGCGGCGGTGACCTTCTCGATCACGGCGGCACGCTGTTCCTCGGTGCGGCCTTCGATGAGGTAGATCTGTGCAAAGGGCATGGTGGGTCTTCCTTCGGGTTCAAGCCGCCTGGGCGACGGCGGCGCGTTGCTTGGACAGGGTCAGCGCAGTGTCCTCGATCATGTCTTCCTGGCCACCGACCATGCCGCGCCGGCCCAGCTCGACCAGGATCTCGCGCGCCGGGATGCCGTACTTCTTCTCGGCCCGCTTGGCGAACAGCAGGAAGCTGCTGTACACGCCGGCATAGCCCAGCGTCAGCGAGTCGCGGTCCACACGGATGATGTGGTCCATGATGGGCACCACCAGGTCCTCGGCCACGTCCTGGATCTTGAAGACGTCCACCCCGGTCTGGATGCCCATGCGATCGCACACGGCGATGAAGACTTCCATCGGCGTGTTGCCCGCCCCGGCGCCCAGGCCGGCTGCGGCCGCGTCGATGCGGTTGGCCCCGGCGGCCACCGCGGCCACCGAGTTGGCCACGCCCATGGCCAGGTTGTGGTGGCCGTGGAAGCCCAGCTCGGTCTCGGGCTTGAGTGCGGCGCGCACCGCCTGCAGCCGCACCGTCACGTCGTCGGGCAGCATGTGGCCGGCCGAGTCGGTCACGTAGACGCAGTTGGCGCCGTAGCTCTCCATCAGCTTGGCCTGGGTCACCAGCTTCTCCGGGCTGGCCATGTGGGCCATCATCAGAAAGCCCACGGTGTCCATCTCGAGCTTGCGCGCGGCGGTGATGTGCTGCTCGGAGACATCGGCCTCGGTGCAGTGGGTGGCCACGCGGATGGTGTGCACGCCCAGGTCCTTGGCCATCTTCAGGTGGTCCACGGTGCCGATGCCCGGCAGCAGCAGGGCCGAGACCTTGGCCTGCTTCATCTTCGGGATCACGGTGGAGAGGTATTCCTCGTCGCTGTGGGCCGGGAAGCCGTAGTTGACCGAGCTGCCGCCCAGGCCATCGCCGTGGGTGACCTCGATCAGCGGCACGCCCGCGGCGTCCAGGCCGCAGGCGATGGAGGCCATCTGCTCGAGCGTCATCTGGTGGCGCTTGGGGTGCATGCCGTCACGCAGGGTCATGTCGTGGACGGTGATCTTCTTGCCTTGCAGGTTCATCGTTGTTCTCCTGAGTTCAGGCCACGGCTTCGGCCACGGCTTGCAGCACCAGCTCGCCCTTGAGGATCTCCTCGGCGAACATCTCGGCGGTGCGGGCGGCGGCGGCGGTCATGATGTCCAGGTTGCCGGCGTACTTGGGCAGGTAGTCGCCCAGGCCTTCCACCTCCAGGAAGACAGAGACGCGCTGGCCGTCGAAGACCGGACCGTTGACCAGGCGGTAGCCGGGCACGTACTTCTGCACCTCGGCCAGCATCTGGTGGATGGAGGCGGTGATGGCCTCGCGGTCGGGCTCGCCGGCGCTCTCGTCGACCAGGCAGTGCACGGTGTCACGCATGATCAGCGGCGGCTCGGCCGGGTTGATGATGATGATGGCCTTGCCCTTCTTGGCGCCGCCCACCTTCTCCACCGCACCGGCGGTGGTGCGGGTGAACTCGTCGATGTTCTTGCGGGTGCCCGGGCCGACAGAGCGGCTGGAGACGGTGGCGACGATCTCGCCGTAGGCCACCGGCTGCACGCGGGAGACCGCCGCCACCATCGGAATGGTGGCCTGGCCGCCGCAGGTGACCATGTTGACGTTCATCTCCTTCTTGCCCACGTGCTGCTTGAGGTTGACCGGCGGCACGCAGTAGGGGCCGATGGCCGCGGGGGTGAGGTCGATCATCAACGCACCCTGGGCGTTGACCTTGCGGCTGTTCTCGGCGTGCACATAGGCGCTGGTGGCGTCGAAGACGATCTGCACGCCATCGGCCTGCATGTGCGGCACCAGGCCGTCCACGCCCTCGGCGGTGGTCTTCAGGCCCATCTCGCGGGCGCGCTTGAGGCCATCGGACTCGGGGTCAATGCCCACCATCCACACCGGCTCCAGCACCGGGCTGCGCTGCAGCTTGGCCAGCAGGTCGGTGCCGATGTTGCCCGGCCCGATCAGGGCGCATTTGACTTTCTTCATGGGATGCCTTCTTTCAAAAAGAGGATTCGGATCGGCCGCGCCTCAGGCGAAGCGCAGCGACACGGTGCCCAGGTCCTGGAAGCGCACCGCGATGTGGTCGCCGGCCTGCACCGCGATGGCCTCGGTCACCCCGCCGGTCATGATGAAGCTGCCGGCCGGGATCTCCTGCCCGCGCGCGCCCAAGTGGTTGGCCAGGGCCGCCACGGCCGCGGCCGGGTGGCCCAGCACCGCAGCACCGGCGGCCATGGCGACGATCTTTCCGTTCTTCTCCATCACCACGCCGAGGGTGCGCAGGTCCACGTCCTCGACGTTGCGGGCACGGCCGCCCACCACGAAGCGCGAGGCCGAGGTGTTGTCGGCGATCACACTCTTCAGGTCGAACTTGAAGTCGCGGTAGCGGCTGTCGATGACCTCGACGCCCGGCAGCACGAAGTCGATGGCCGCCATCACCGCCCCCACATGGCAGCCGGGGCCGCGCAGCGGCGCCTTGGTGACCACGCAGATCTCGGCCTCCACCTTGGGGTGGATCAGCTCCTTCACCGCGATGGCCGCGCCCTCGGGGCGGCTCATGTAGTCGCTGACGAAGCCGAAGACCGGCACGTCCACGCCCATCTGCTTCATCTTGGCGAAGGAGGTCAGGCCGCACTTGAGGCCCACCGTCTTCTGGCCGCGCGCTTCCTTGCGGCGGCGGATCTCGTCCTGGATGGCGTAGGCGTCGGCCCAGTCCATGTCCGGGTGCTCGTCGGTGATCTTGGTGACGTCGTGGGCCTGCAGCTCCGCGGTCTCCAGGTGCTCGGCCAGGCCGAGGAGGGTGTTCTTGTCGAGTGCCATGGTCCCTGCCCTCATTCCACGAAACGCACCGACGTGCCGCCCAGGCCGCCGACGCTGCAGTACAGGCTGTCGCCGGCCTTGACCGGCACCAGCGGCGATTGCGAGCCCGAAAGGATCACGTCGCCCGCCTTGAGCGAGATGCCCAGGCGGCCCAGCGTGTTGGCCAGCCAGGCCACCGCGTTGACCGGCGAGCCCTGCACCGAGGCCCCGCAGGAGGTGCTGACGATCTCGCCGTTCTTCTCCAGCACCATGCCGGCCAGCGCCAGGTCCAGGTCGCGCGGGCTGCGGCGCACGCCGCCCAGGGTCAGCACGCCGCAGGAAGCGTTGTCCGCCACCGTGTCCTGGATCTTGATCTTCCAGTCCTGGATGCGCGAATCGACGATCTCGAAGCAGGGCATCACGCAGTCGGTGGCGCGCAGCACGTCGGCCGCCGTCACGCCGGGGCCGGTCAGGTCGCGGCCCAGGATGAAGGCCACCTCGGCTTCGGCCCGCGGGGCGATCAGCGAGGACACGCGCACGGGCTCGCCTTCGTTGAAGACCATGCCCGAGAGCAGATGGCCGAAGTCGGGCTGGTTCACGCCCAGCATGTCCATCACCACTTGGCTGGTGACGCCGATCTTCTTGCCCACCACCGTCTCGCCCGCGTCCAGCCGGCGCTGGATCATGCGCAGCTGGATCTGGTAGGCGTCGTCGACGGTGATGGCGGGCTCACGTTCGGTGAGCGGGGCGACGGGCTGGCGGCTTTGCAGCGCCTGGTAGAGCTCGTCGCCGTAGTGCTGGATGAGGGCAGCGTCCATGGCGGTTCCGTGTGGAGGGTGAATCGGTGAATGAGAGGTGCGTCAGGCCGCGTCGGCCTCGGCCAGGAAGTCCCCGACCAAGCGGGCAAAGCGACCGGCGTGCTCGATCTGCGTCCAGTGGCCGCAATGGCCGAACACATGCAGCTGGCTGTTGGGGATCCACTGCGACAGCGTCAGCGAGGTCTGCAGCGGGATGACCTGGTCCTCCCGGCCGTGAAGGATCAGGGTCTCGTGCGGCAGTGCACGGATGGCGGCCTCGGGGCTGGCCATGGCGTCCACCCAGCGCTGGCGCGGGGCGGGGAACATGGCCGAGAAGGACTCCTGGAAGCCCGGGCGGATGCTGGCCTCGTAGCGCAGCTTGGCCAGTTCGTCGTTGACCAGCGAACGGTCCCAGGCGAAGGTGTCCATCAGCGCGCGCATGGTCTGGATGGAGGGCTCGTAGCCCCACACCGCGTCCAGCCCCGGCGTGATGGCGAAGGGCACGCCCACCGAGCCCATCAGCACCAGGCGGCGCACCCGCTGCGGCGCGCGGATGGCCAGGGCCAGCGCCAGCGCGCCGCCGAAGCTGTTGCCCACCAGGTCCACCTGGGGCAGGTCCAGCGCGTCCATCAGGTCCAGCGCCTGCTGCACCCAGGTGTCCATGGTGTAGGCCATGCCCGCGGGCCGGTCGCTGTAGCCGAAGCCCACCATGTCCGGCGCGATGACGCGGCGCTGCTGGGCCAGCGCCGGCATCACCAGGCGCCAGTTGGCCCAGGCGCTGACGCCGGGGCCGGAGCCGTGGATGAACAGCACCGGCGGCTGGCCGGGCGCCGAGGCCCCCAGGTCGTGGACATTGGTCTCGAAGGCGCCGGTGCGCACGCGCCGGCCCAGCTCGGGATTGGACTTCAGGTCGGGGGCGTTCACAGCTTCACCATCACGTTGCGCAGCTCGGTGTAGAACTCCAGCGAATGCACCCCGCCCTCGCGGCCGATGCCGGAGGCCTTGGCGCCGCCAAAGGCGGTGCGCAGGTCGCGCAGGAACCAGCTGTTGATCCAGCACAGGCCGACCTCGATCTCGCGCGCCATGCGGTGGGCGGTGGCCAGGTTCTGCGTCCACACCGTGGTGGCCAGGCCGTAGTTGGTGGCATTGGCCAGGGCGATGGCCTCGTCCACGGTGTCGAAGGGGGCGATGTGGCAGCAGGGGCCGAAGATCTCCTCGCGCACGATGGGCGAACTCTCGGGCAGGCCGGTCCAGATGGTGGGCTGCACCCAGTGGCCCTGGGCCAGCGCCCCGGGCATGTCGGGCACGCCGCCGCCGGTCACCACGGTGGCGCCCTCGGCCTTGGCCTTCTCGTAATAGCCCAGCACCTTGGCCTTGTGTTCGGCCGAGATCAGCGGGCCCAGGCCCACGCCGGGCTCTTCGGACGGGCCGACCTTGAGCGCCTGCGCCTTCTCCTTCAAGGCCTGGACGAAGCGGTCGAAGATGGGGCGCTGCACATAGACTCGCTCGGTGCCCAGGCAGACCTGGCCGCAGTTCTCGAAGGCGCTGCGGGTGATGCCGGCCACCGCCTTGTCGAAGTCGGCATCGGCGAACACGATGCCGGCGTTCTTGCCACCCAGCTCGAAGCTGACCGGGCGCACGCCCTTGGCGGCGGCGGCCATGATGGCCTCGCCGGTGCGGGTTTCGCCGGTGAAGGTGATGCCGTTGACGCCGGGGTGGCGGGTCAGGAACTCGCCGGCCGAGCCGGGGCCGAAGCCGTGCACCACGTTGTAGACGCCCTTGGGCACGCCCACCGCGTTCATCACCTCGCCCAGCAGCGTGGCGGTGGCGGGGGTTTCCTCGGAGGGCTTGACGATCACGGTGTTGCCGCAGGCCAGGGCTGGGCCGACCTTCCAGGTCATCAGCAGCAGCGGCAGGTTCCAGGGGCAGACCACCGCCACCACGCCCAGCGGCGAGCGCAGCGCGTAGCTCAGCGCGGTGCCGCCATCGGGCGTGGCCATCTCGAAGCTCTCGGTGGGCACGTTCTTGACGATGTCGGCAAAGACCTTGAAGTTGGCCGCGCCGCGCGGGATGTCGATGTGCGAGGCCAGCGACAGCGGCTTGCCGGTGTCGGCCACCTCGGCCTGCAGGAAGTCGTCGAAGCGGCGGTTGATCTCGTCGGCCACGGCGTAGAGCAGTTCCACGCGCTTGACCACGCTCATGCGACCCCAGTCGCCCTTGAGCGCAGCCCGGGCGGCGCCCACCGCGGCGTCTACCTCGCGCTCGCCCGCCTCGTGCACCAGGCCCAGCACCCGGTTGTCGACGGGGGCGTGGTTCTCGAAGGTCTTGCCGGTGGCGACGAACTCGCCGTTGATGAAGTTCAGGTACTGGTGCATGGTGATGTCCCCGCGGGAAGTGAAGAGAAAAGGTTGTCGGGCCTCAGCCCAGGCCCACGGCTTGCAGGCCGGCCCGGGCGCAGGCCTCGTCCTGCTCGGCCGAGCCGCCGGACACGCCGATGCCACCGATCAGCGCGCCGCCCTCGGCGGCAGTCCGCCGGATGGGCAGGCCGCCGCCGAAGACGACCAGACGCGGCCGCTGCACGATGCCGAGGCGCAGGGCTTCGTCCTGGGCCAGCAGGGACATCCACTGGCTCGTCGGGAAGCCGAAGCTGGCGGCGGTGTAGGCCTTGTCGATCGCAATGTCGACCGAATGGAGGAAGGCGCCGGGCATGCGCAGAAAGGCCGCCAGGGTGCCCCCGGCATCGGTGACGGCGGCGTTGATGCGGATGCCCAGCGTGCCGGCATGGGCCACCGCAGCGGCCACCATGCGGGCGGCGGCTTCGGCGCTGACCACGGCCTGGTCGGTGCAGACCGGGCCGGTGGCCAGGGTCGTGTCGAAGGCGTTCATGCCGGCGTTCCTCGCTGAGGTCAGAAGGCCTTGACCAGGGTGAAGCGCAGCAGGTGGCCCTTGGGTTCCACGCTGGTCGCCGCCTTGGAGGAGAACTCCTGGTAGAAGGCGCCCTTGAGGAACAGGCCCTGGGACAGCATCGGGTAGATCAGCTCGGCGCCCGCGGCGGAGCGCGAGGCCTTCTGGTCCAGCGCGCCGGGGCCGCTGTCCTTGCTCATCTGCTGCTGGGTGTAGCCCACCAGGCCGACCACCACCGGGCCCAGCGCCTTGCCCAGGCCCCATTCCACCGACAGGGTCTGGCCCGGCTTGAAGCCGCTGCTGGTCGTGCGGTTGAACTCGTAGCGCGCCAGCACCGAGCCGGTCCAGGTCTTGCCGTCGTCGAAGTAGTAGGTGCCGCCGGCCGTCAGCATGGTGGAGCCGTAGCCCTTGCCGGGCGAGGCGGGCGAATTGGTGGAGCCGCTGTCCAGCCAGTAGCCGGCTGCGGCCACCGCGTCCCAGTTGCTGCCGTGCCAGCCCAGCACCACCGGGCCCAGGTAGATGTCGCCCAGGTCGGTGTCGTTGTCATGCAGCGGCACCACGCCCAGATCCAGCTGGGTGCGCTGCACGGGCACGATGGTCTCGACGCCGTAGTCGGCGCCCAGGATCTTGTGGTCGGTGATCCAGACCAGGCGGTTGGCCAGGGCCGTCACATGGATGCTGTTGCTGCCGGGCAGGTCTTCTTTGGTGCCTGGGGCGCGCACCTTGTCGGCCTTGTAGTCGGCCAGGTAGCCCAGGTAGTAGACGCCGGGCGGCGGCACGCTGGCGGCCTGCACGCCTTCGACGCCCGGCACGTAGTGGCCGGCGGCCTGGGCGCCCAGGCCCGCGCCCAGGCTGGCCGCCAGGGCCAGCGCGGTCTTCAGGAAGGTGGGAAAACGCATGAATGGAGTTCCTTCGCGGTGGGTCGTGTTCTTGTGGATGCGGTCCGGGGCCGCCGTCAGGCGGCCCCGTGGGCCGATCAGGTGTAGACGTCCGTGAAGGAGGGCACCGCTTCACCCGTGTGATAGAAGATCCCGTTCCAGAGCTGGTCCTCGGTCCAGGTGGTCACCGGCCGGTCGCGCTGGGCCAGGTAGCCCAGGCCGGCGAAGGTCTCGTTGCGGTTGCCGCTGGGGTCGAAGAAGTAGATCGTCTCGCCGCGGGTGATGCCGTGACGGGTGGGCGCCACGTCGATCTTGGTCTTGTTCTTGGCCATCACGTCGGCCGACTTCAGCACGTCGTGCCAGCTGTCCAGGAAGAAGGCGATGTGGTGCAGACCGCTCTTGGCGCCGCCCACAAAGGCGATGTCGTGCGGGGTGGTGGTGCGTGCCAGCCAGGTGGCGGCCTGGATGCTGCCGCCCGGGCCGACCACGACCTGCTCGGTCAGGAAGAAGTCCAGCACCTCGGTCATGAAGCGGGTGTTGTCCGCCACCGTGTTGATGCCGGCCTCGGGGTTCATCTCGCACATCAGCAGGGCGTGGTCCAGCCAGTGCGCGCCAGCGCCGCGGATGTCGTCCGGCCACGGGTCGGGGTTGACGGTGCCCACGTCGGTGCCCACGTACTCCTTCATGGCGTACAGGCGCATCTCATGGCCGCTGGGCAGCTTGAACTGCAGCATGCGGCCGGTGGCCGGCAGCGTGCCTTCGGGCAGCATCTCGGTGTGGATGCCCCAGGTCTCGATCTTGTCGCGCAGCTGGTCGAGGTCGGCGTCCTTCTCGACCTTGTAGGCAATGTGGTTCATGCCTGCCTGGTCCGAGGGGGTCAGGATCAGCGAGTACTTGTCCCACTCGTCCCAGCACTTGAGGTAAACGTTGCCGGCCTTGTCCTGCATCGTCACCTTCATGCCCAGCACCTTCTCGTAATGGTTCAGGGCCGCGGCCATGTCCATCACACGCAGGCTGGCATGCCCGATTCTCAATACACCCATGCTTGTCTCCTGGTTGTCGTTCACTGCGGTTGGTTCAGGGAGGGGCCAGCCGCCACCGCAGCGGCATAGCCCTTGAAAAACGGCTTCTCGAACTTGCCCACCACCTCCAGCACCACCGGGGTGCTGGGGGCGACACGGCAGGCCAGGGTCACGCCCTGGCATTCCTCGTCGGCGCTGACATGGGCCCGGCTGACCGGCCCCAGCGCATGGATGGCGCCTTCCACGACGCGCACCTTGCACACGCCGCAGCCGCCGCTGGCACAGCCCACCGGGATGCCCTTGCGCCCCAGCTTCAACATGCCCGCCAGCAGGCTCTCGTCATGGGCGCAGGGGTAGTGCTCGCCGGTCTGGGTCAGGGCCACCGTGACCTTGGGTCGTGTGTCGAAGATCATGGTCGGGACCTCCTCAGACGTTCTTGAACAAGGGGCTGCGCACCGCGCCGGCATCGGCGGCCGAGAGGAACTTCTCGGTGTGGATGTCGCGCTCGAACAGCCGGCCCTGCATCAGCGCGCCGATGCAGGCCTCCACCATCGGCGGCGGGCCGCACAGGTAGGCCTTGTGGCCGGCAAAGCCCTGCGGGAAGGCGGCCTTGGCGGCCTCGTGCACATAGCCGCGTGCGCCGGCCCAGTCCGAGCCCTCGGGCTCGTTGGACAGCACGGGCACATAGCGCAGGTTGGGATGCTGCGCGGCCAGGGCCAGGAACTCCTCGTGGCCGTAGAGCTCCTCGCGGCTGCGCTGGCCGTAGACCAGGGTGATGGGCGTCGTGCAGCCGCCGTCGAGCAGGTCCAGGATCATCGAGCGCGGGCTGGACAGGCCCGAGCCGCCGGCCATGAAGACCATCGGCGCGGGCGAGGACTTGCGCACGAAGAAGCGGCCGTAGGGCCCGCTGAGCTTGAGCGCATCGCCCACCTGCAGCGACTGGTGCAGCCAGGTGGTGCCGGCGCCGCCCGGCACCTGACGCACATGCAGCTCGATGCTGCGGGTGCGCTCCACGTCGGCCGGCGCATTGGCGATCGAGAAGGCCCGCGCGCCCACGCCCGGGATGTCCAGCTGCACGTACTGGCCGGCCTGGAAGTGCAGGGGCTGGTTCAGCGCCAGCCGCAGCCCCTTGATGGTGGGCGTGAGCGCGGTGATGGCCTGCACCGTGGCCTGGAAGTCCCGCACCGGGATGATCTCGGCGTCGGGCTCCTCCTCGATGTCGGCTTCGATCACCGCATCGCTCTGCAGCGTGGCGCAGCAGGCCAGGGTCTTGCCCTCCTGGCGCTCGCCCTCCATCAGCGCGAAGGGGTTGGCCGCGCCATGGTCCACCTCGCCATCGCAGACCTGCACCTTGCAGGTGCCGCACAGGCCGTGGCCGCAGGCGTGCGGCAGGTAGATGCCCTGGCGCAGCGCGGCGTCGAGCAGGGTCTGGCCCTCCTCCACCTCCAGCGTGGCGCCCAGGGGTTCGATGGTGAGCATGTAGCCCATGGCTGGCCTCAGCTGCAGGAGCCCGCGATGCCGTTCAGGCCCGGCGTGCGGAAGTGGATCGCGTCCTTGTGGCCCAGGCCGTTCTCGGCCAGGCTCTTGGCACGGTCCGGCCGCCAGGGCTGGCCGGCCTTGGTCCACTGGGCCTGGTCCCAGTCGATGCGGGCGAAGTCCGGGTGGGCACCGTAGATGCCGGGCAGCACCTGGGTCAGCAGCGCGTCGAAGGGCAGGTCCGGCGGCAGCGGCAGGCAGAACGGGGCGCAGAACATCAGGTGCTGGTCCCAGCCGATGTAGAGCAGCGGGGCCGGGAAGTTCTCCCGCACGTCGGCCACGGGGAAGCGGTAGGGGGCGGCGGCAACGACGGTCATGCCTGTTCTCCGGAAGCGTTGTGGGTGCCATCGCCACGCCAGGCGGCGAAGTTCTTCTGGTCTTCGGACCCTTCGAAGTCGAAGTTGTCCCGGCCCACGTTGAGCTCGTAGTAGTCGAGCACCGCGGCCAGCGGGTCGAAGCCCGGGGCGGTCGGGTCCACGCCCGGCTTGAAGCAGTGGCCCTGGTAGATCTGGTGCACCGGCAGCCAGGCCTGGACGTACTTCTCGGGCTCGTGGTCGAAGATCTCCTTGCAGTGGTCGCTGCAGAAGTGGAACTTGTCGCCCAGGTAGCTGGACTCGCGGTAGGCGATCTGCGTGGCATCGCCCGGCTCGGTGAAGAGCATGGGGATCTGGCAGGTCTGGCACAGCATCGGCAGCGTCTTGTTGTAGAAGCGCTGACCCTGCTCCTGCTGGCCGCGGTAGTACTCCAGGCGCGGGCGGTACAGGGCGTCGAAGGTGTTGGGGTACTTCTCCGACAGCCACTGCAGCTCGTCGTCCTTGGGCACCCAGGTGTGGAAGGGCGCGGCAGCGGCGTAGTTGTAGAAGGTGTTCCAGGCCTGGTGGCTGATGTGGTCCTTGCCTTCGCAGGCGTCCTTCCAGCCCTTGGGCTCGCGGATGCCGTAGCGCGCCAGATCCTTGAAGAGCGCGCCGCCGTTGCTCTCGGCGTACATCTCCCAGGCTTCCTTCCAGCTCATCACGCGCTTGGGCAGCATGTAGTCCTGCATCATGGCCACCAGGGTCAGCAGGCGGTAGCCGCGCCAGAACCACTTGTCGATCCAGCGCTGGACGATGGGCACGTTGTCCGGGTCCTGCTCCAGCATGAACTTGATGCACTCGATGCCCAGCGTCATGTGGCGCGACTCGTCGCTCTGCGCCGAGAAGCCGAAGGTCACGGTGGACATGTCGCCGTTGTGCGCCGCGCCCGACATGAAGGGCACGAACAGCAGGTTGGTCAGCACGTACTCGAAGGAGAAGCTGACCGCGGTCAGGAACTCGAAGGGCCCGGCGGTGCAGGCGTCCTCGAAGAAGGACTTGGGCACGGACAGGTACCAGACCCGGTCGAACCAGTGGTTCGGGCTGTGCATGCCGTTGAAGTACTTGTTGTAGTGCGAGATGGCATGCGTCTCGGTCTGGTAGTGGCGCAGTTCGTCGATGGACTGCATCTGCGCGGCCACCCGGGCGCCCTCGCCGGTGAACTGGCGGCCCACATGGGCGAAGCCGCGGTGGGCGTAGTACTCCAGCGGCGTCACGCCCTGGATGAAGAGCTTGAGCGCGTTGACGTAGCGCGCATCCGCCACGCCCAGCTGGCCGTTGTTCTGGGCGAAGGCCTCGATCACCGCGTAGAGCTTCTTCTCCTTCTCGCCCTGGTACTTCCAGTAGGCGTCCATCGTCAGGCGGAAGGGGTCCTGCCACTGATCCCAGTCGTGGATCTTCAGACCCTCGTAGCGGTCATAGGGGAAGACCTTGTCCATCGGCTGGTAGCTGGTTTCCCAGCCCAGACCGCGGGTCATGGCGGCGTAGCGTTCCTTCAGGCCCAGCTTCTTGCGGGCGACACGGGTGTCCATGGGGCTTGTCTCCGGTGGTGTGGCGCGGGCCGCTCTTTGCGTGGCGGCTTGGGGGCGCGTGGAATACGTGGAAGTGCGTTGCGGCGAAAGGAGGGCTTCAGTGCTTCCAGCTCAGCGTGAGCTGGTCGTCGTCCTCATCGACGTGACCCGACAGCGTCACCAGGTTCACCTGGATCTGCTGCAGGTCGTAGCTGCGGCCGGTCTGCGACTCGATCGTTTCGCGCCGGATCGTCAGGTGGCCAGGGGCGTCGATCTTCACCAGGCCGGTGGGGTGGCTGACGATGGCGTGCGGGTTGTCGGCCAGGATGGCGTCCACGACGGGACGGGACTCCTCGTTGGCCTGGAAGGCGATGAACACGTTGGACATGGGGGCTCCTGTCGGGGGTGGGCGGAGGTCAGACGGCCAGGCCGGCCTTGGCGCAGCGGGCCTGCCAGGCCTCCCACACCTCGTCGATCACGGTCTGCGCGGTCTCGCCCAGCACCATCTCGGCCACCGGCGCCAGCGCGCCCTTGGCACGCTCGCCCCACTGGCGGGCCCAGTCGGACAGCAGGCGGCGGTTGTCCTCGCTGGCGGCCGCGGCGGTCTTGACCACGGCATCGACCCAGCGGGCGCTTTCCTCGTGCCACTCGGGCATGAAGGCGGTGAGCATGGCCACCGCGGTGCCGCCCTGCAGGCTCAGGTGATCGTCCACCAGGGCGCCGTAGACCAGCGGGTACAGCAGACCGTCCAGGGCCAGGTTCTGGGCCACGAACAGGGCCATCGGGTCGGCCTCGACGAAGCTGTCCTCGACGTAATGGCGCAGGCGCTGCCAGGCCGGCGCGCCCATCCAGGCGGCCTTGCCTTCGTCCAGGGATTCCGGCCCGCCCAGGGTCAGGCCCACGCGGGTCAGGTACTGGGCGGCGCCCAGCTGGTCCATGGCGTGGAACATGGCCGGCGCGGTGAAGGGCGTGCCGAAGCCGTAGGCGCAGATGGCGGCGTTGTTCATGTTGCCGCCCCAGGCCACGTGGCGCAGCGGCATCAGCAGGGTCAGGGCCTGGGCCTTCACGGCCTCGGGCATGCGGTCGGCCAGGCCACGCTGCTCGACGAACTGGAAGTTGGCCTCCATCGCCTCCTGCTGGCGGGCGCGGGCCATGGTCCAGGTGGCGTAGTAGAACTGGCGCGGGTCGCGCAGCACGTTCCAGTCGGCCAAGCGGATGGCGCTGCGCGCCGGGTCGAACAGGGTGTGGGCCGGATCCCAGGTGGGCCGGTAATGGAAGTTGGTCAGGGCCTGGGCCCCGAGGGTGGCTTCCAGATAGCGCGAGGCCGGCTTGTCGCCGCCCTGGGCCTGGGCCACATGGCTGAAGGTGTGGCGCAGGGGCTGGATCTCGCGGGCCTGCAGATCGATGTTCATGGGGCTTGTCTCCTGGTGGGTCAGCGGCCGTCCTCGGGGCCATCGAGCCGTTCGACGCGGTGGGTCGCGCAAAACGCCTCGAAGGCAGGCCGGGGCAGCATCAGTTCCACAGACAACTCCGGCCAGCCGATGGCGAAGTCGAAGCTGACCAGCCCATCCCCCCGGACCGACTGCACCCGCACGAACTTGCGCAGGACCGCGGGGGTCTGTTGCTCGGTGTCGGCGGTGTGGGCGGTTTCGGGATTCACGGCGGGCCTCCGGTCGGTGGATGCCGGATGAATTGCGAAGGCCGTGCCAAGAACGGCGACTTGACCCTGAAATCTCGATATTCAAAGGGAAAACCCCGAAATTTCGGCCCCGCACCGACCCACACCGGCCGTGCTGAACAAGCGAAGCGCTGGGCGGCAAGCCGGGGATTTCCCTGCTGCGACTTGGACTTGTTGGATCAAATGGCGCACAATCTCTTGGCGGACTTCATCAAATGATCAAAAGACAGCCCGAGGCCCGCCAGAACCGTGATTGACGGCATGTCGCGCAAATCTCGAGATTTGCGCGATCGAGATGGAGACAACGTGGCCGCCCCCAAGAACCGCCTCCCGACCGACGACGACCTCAGGCGCCTGCTGCGCTTCTCCCCCGAGAGCGGGGCCATCTGGCTGGGCGAGCACCGCATGGTGCTGATGGACACCCAGGCCCTGAGCGCCCTGCGGCGCGACCTGCTGGGCTCCGTGGGCCCGGAGCACACCCGCCGCCTGCTGACCCGCATGGGCTACGCCTGCGGACTGCGCGACGCCGAGTTCGCGCGCCGACGCCGGCCCGACATGGCGCCCGAGGAGGTGTTCCAGGTGGGGCCGCAGCTGCACATGCTCGAAGGTGCAGCCCGGGTGAGCCAGCAGAGCCTGGAGATGAACATGCGCACCGGCCAGTACCACGGCCGCTACCGCTGGGACGACTCCTGGGAGGCCCATGCCCACCGCCAGCTCTTCGGCCCCGCGGACGAGCCGGTGTGCTGGACCCTGCTGGGCTATGCCAGCGGCTACACCAGCGCCTTCATGGGCCGGCTCATCCTGTTCAAGGAAGTGCAGTGCGCCGCCTGCGGGGCCGACCACTGCCTGATCGAGGGCCGTCCCATCGAGGACTGGCCCGATGGCGAGCAGCACCGCACCTATTTCGAGGACGACTCGCTGCTGGACAAGATCGAGGCCCTGAGCCGCCAGGTCGAAGCCCTGACCACCACCGAGCCGGATGCCCAGGCCGGCATGCTGGTGGGCAACTCGCCGGCCTTCCAGCGGGCCCACGACCTGCTGCGCCGCGCCGCGGCCACCCAGGTGTCGGTGCTGCTGACCGGCGAGACCGGCGTGGGCAAGGAGCGCTTCGCCCGCGCCCTGCACACCCTGTCGGACCGCGCCGGCGGCCCCTTCGTGGCGGTCAACTGCGCCGCCCTGCCCGCCGAGCTGATCGAGGCCGAGCTCTTCTGCGTCGAGAAGGGCGCCTACACCGGCGCCCACGCCACCCGGGCCGGCCGCTTCGAGCGGGCGGACGGCGGCACCCTGTTCCTGGACGAGGTGGGCGACATGCCGCTGCCGGCCCAGGCCAAGCTGCTGCGGGTGCTGCAGGAAGGCGAGGTCGAGCGCCTGGGCTCCGAGCAGCCGCGCAAGGTCAATGTGCGCCTGGTGGCCGCCACCAACGTCGACCTGGAAGCCGCGGTGGCCGCCGGCCGCTTCCGGCGCGATCTGCTGTATCGCCTGAACGTCTATCCCATCGCCATCCCTGCCCTGCGCGAACGCACGGCCGACATCGCCCCGCTGGCCCAGCACCTGCTGGAGCGCTACGCCGCCCAGCACCACAAGCGTCTGCTGGGCTTCAGCGACCGCGCGATGGCGGCCCTGCTGGCCCACGACTGGCCGGGCAATGTGCGCGAGCTGGAGAACCTGGTGGAGCGTGGCGTGATCCTGGCCCTGCCCGGCGGCTCCATCGATGTGGAACACCTGTTTCCCAACTTCCGCGACACCGGCAGCGCCGCGCTGGACCCGCAAGGGCGCCTGGCGGCCGCGCCGTCGGACAGCGAGCGCGCCCTGTGCGCGCGCATCCTGGACAGCGGGCTGGCCCTCGACACGCTGGAAGAGCAACTGCTGAACCTGGCCGTCGAGCGCGCGCAGGGCAACCTCTCCGGCGCGGCCCGGCTGCTGCAGCTGACCCGGCCCCAGCTGGCCTACCGGCTCAAGCGTCGCCAGTCCGGCGAGGCCCCCGCCCCGGCCGAGGAATCCTGAGATGCTGCCCGCCGACCGTTTTCCCGCCCACCGCCTGAGCAGCGACAGCCAGCCCCCGCGCACCCTGGTGGAGCGGGCCTACCTGGCGCTGCGCCAGGACATCGTCAGCGGCACCCTGGCCCCCGGCGCCCGGCTGCGGGTGGAACACCTGAAGGACCACTACGAGGTGGGCGCCGGCACCCTGCGCGAGGCCCTGGCCCTGCTGCTGTCCGATGCCCTGGTGGTGGCCGAGGGGCAGCGCGGCTTCCGCGTCACGCCCATCTCGCTGGCCGATCTGGAGGACATCACCGCCACCCGCGTGATGCTGGAGACCGACGCGCTGCGCCAGTCCATCCGCCATGGCGATGGCGACTGGGACGCCCGGCTGCGGGCGGCCTTCGAGCAGCTCAGCCTGGCCGAGCAGCGCCGCGGCGGCCTGGACCCGCTGGAATGGGAGCAGGCCAACAAGGCCTTCCACGAAGCCCTGATCTCGGCCCACCGCTCACCCTGGACCAAGTACCTGCTGAGCATCCTGTATCGGCAGGCCGAGCGCTACCGCCACGTCGCCATCCGGCTGGGCGCCCGGGCCCCGCTGCACCGCGACGTGCACCGCGAGCACACCGACATCTTCCAGGCCGCCATCGCCCGGCAGGAAGCCCGCGCGGCCCTGGCCCTGGAGGCCCACATCCAGCTCACCTGCGACCTGCTGCGCCAGGCGGTGCGCGACGACCCCTTGACACCGCTCACGCCGCCCCAGGGGCAGATCGCGTAAGCTGGTCCGCCGCCCCGAGACGGTGCAGGGGCACTGGGACGCTGCCATGCAGGCGTCTCGAAATTGGCGTCCAATCACGCCCATTCGACAACAAGAAGCGCCCACCGCATGCCCATCCGACTGAACGAGCTCACCCCCGAACGCCTGGCTGGCCTGCGCCGCGGCATCGAGAAGGAGAGCCTGCGCAGCCTGCCCGACGGCTCGCTGGCGCTCACGCCGCATCCGCCGCTGCTGGGCTCGGCCCTCACCCACCCCTACATCACCACCGATTTCAGCGAATCGCAGGTGGAGTTGGTGACCGGTGCCCACAACACCGCGCTGGACTGCCTGGCCGAGCTCGACAGCCTGCACCAGCTGACCTACCAGGCCATCGGCGAGGAGCGGCTGTGGGTCTCGAGCATGCCGGGCCACCTGCCGCCGGACGATCAGATTCCGGTGGCCCACTACGGCACCTCCAACATCGCGCGTGCCAAGACGGTCTACCGCATGGGCCTGAGCCACCGCTACGGCCGGCGCATGCAGACCATCTCGGGCATCCACTACAACTGGTCGCTGCCCGGCCTGAGCAGCGCCGAGTACTTCGCGCTGATCCGCAACTTCCGCCGCCACTCCTTCCTGCTGCTCTACCTCTTCGGTGCCTCGCCGGCGGTGGACGAGGGCTTTGTGGCCGGCCGCCCGCACGGCCTGCAGAAGCTCGGCCGCCACAGCCTGTACCTGCCACACGCCACCTCGCTGCGCATGGGCCGGCTGGGCTACCAGAGCGACGCCCAGGCCAGCCTGCGGGTGAGCTACAACTGCCTGGACAGCTACGCCGCCTCGCTGCAGGATGCCCTCACCCGTCCCTATCCGGCCTACGAGGCCATGGGCATCCGTGACGACCATGGCGAGTACCTGCAGCTGGGCACCACCCTGCTGCAGATCGAGAACGAGTTCTACAGCACCATCCGCCCCAAGCGCGTCATCCGTTCGGGCGAGCGGCCGCTGCATGCGCTGCGCGAGCGCGGCGTCGAGTACGTGGAAGTGCGCTGCATGGACCTCGACCCCTTCGAGCCGCTGGGCATCAACGCCCTGACCTCGCGCTTCCTGGACATCTTCCTGCTGCACTGCGCCCTGAGCGACAGCCCGCCGGACACGCCCGAGGAACTGGGCGCCATGGTGCTCAACCTGCACCGCACCGCGGCCCGTGGCCGCGAGCCCGGTCTGCTGCTGGAACGCGGCGACCAGACGGTGCTGCTGACCGACTGGGCGGCCGAGCTGCTGGCCGAGCTCGAACCCATCGCCCGCTACCTGGACAGCTCGCCGCTGGGCAGCGGCCACCAGACGGCCCTGACCGAGGCCCGCCAGCGTCTGGCCGATCCGGCGCTCACGCCTTCGGCCCGGGTCGTGGCCACGCTGCAGCAGAACGGCATCGAGTACGTGGACTTCGTGCGCCAGCGCTCGGACGCCGTCTGGCAGGCCTTCCAGGGCCGCAAGCTGGACCCGGCCGCCCAGGACCGCTGGACCCGCATGGCGCAGGAATCGCTGGCCGAGCAGGCCCGGCTCGAAGCCGGCGAGACGCAGGACTTCGAGGCCTTCCGCCAGGACTACGTCAGCGCCCAGCGCCTGGGCTGAACCGCGGGTCCGCCGATGCTGATTCCCGACGATGCCCTGCTGGCGTGGAACCCGGCCGACCGCGCCGAGGCCCAGGCCCTGATCACCGCGGTGCAGGCCAGCGCCCAGCGCCACAGCACCGAACTGCCCGAGCCACCGCCCGAGCCCACCACCTGCTGCGGTCGCGGCTGCATCGGCTGCGTCTGGGAGGGTTACTACAGCGCCCTGGCCTACTGGCGCGACGAAGCCGTGTTGCGCTGGGCCGACTGAGGCTGACGGCGCCCCGTCCCTGGCCTGACCGAAGGCTGTCCCGCAGGCCGTTGTTCTTGGGCATGACACATCGGCATGCGAGGATGCCGGGTTAACCTTTCCGAGCTTCCTGCCCACGACGAGCGAGCGTCCCATGCAGAACGAACAGCGCTTCTTCGCCCGCGCGGCGGTCGAGTCCCCGGTCAACCGCTGGGACTGGGCGCTGCTGCCCGTGGTGCTGGCCACGCTGGTGCTGCTGGCCTACGGGGCCATGGGCATGGCGCGCCCCTTCCACCTGGGCGACCCGATCGCCCTGTCCCTGGATCCCTGGCAGCTGCCCTACTATTTCCTGCGCACCACGCTGCGCATGGCCGTGGCCATGGTGGCCTCGCTGCTGTTCGCCGGCTGCTTCGCGGTGCTGGCGGCCAAGAATGCCACCGCGGAGCGGGTGCTGGTTCCGCTGCTGGACATCCTTCAGTCCATCCCCATCCTGGGCTTCCTGTCCATCACCGTCACCGGCTTCATCGCCCTGTTCCCGGGCAATCTCTTCGGGGTGGAATGCGCGGCCATCTTCGCCATCTTCACCTCGCAGGCCTGGAACATGGCCTTCAGCCTGTACCAGTCGCTGCGCACGGTGCCGGCCGAACTCCAGGAGGCGGCCCGCGTGTTCCAGCTCTCGGGCTGGCAGCGCTTCTGGCGCCTGGAGCTGCCCTTCGCCATGCCCGGCCTCTTGTGGAACATGATGATGTCCATGTCCGGCGGCTGGTTCTTCGTCGTGGCCTCGGAGGCCATCAGCGTCTCCAACCAGAGCATCAAGCTGCCAGGCGTGGGCTCCTACATCGCCATGGCCATCGAGGCCCGTGACCTGGGCGCCATCGGCTGGGCCATCGCCTGCATGCTGGGTGCCATCCTGCTGTACGACCAGCTGCTGTTCCGTCCCCTGGTGGCCTGGGCCGACAAGTTCCGCTTCGAGGAAGGCGGCAGTGGCGCGGCACCGCAGTCCTGGCTGCTGACCTGGCTGCGCCGAACCCGCGGCACCCAGGCCCTGGGCGCGTGGCTGGTGGGTCAGCTCGAACGCACGCTGGTGCTGTTCCACCGCCGGCACGACGGCACCTCGATCCGCGCCCGCCCGCGCGCCACCACCTGGCCGGTGCAGCGGGCCTGGGACGCCCTGATCGCCGCGGTGGTGCTCTACGCGCTGTGGAGCCTGCTGCGCTTCGTCCACGCCGAGGTGGGCTGGGCCGAGGTGGGTCATGTGCTGTGGCTGGGCTGCCTGACCCTGCTGCGGGTGAGCGTGCTGATCGCCCTGGCGGCGGTGGTCTGGGTGCCGGTGGGCGTGTGGATCGGCATGAACCCGCGCTGGTCCGGCCGCCTGCAGGCGGTGGCCCAGTTCCTGGCCGCCTTCCCGGCCAACCTGCTGTTCCCGGTGGTGGTGATGGCCCTGGTGCACTGGCGCCTGAACCCCAACATCTGGCTCTCGCCGCTGATGGTCTTCGGCACCCAGTGGTACATCCTGTTCAACGTCATCGCGGGGGCCTCCAGCATCCCGACCGAGCTGCGCTTCGCGGCCCAGAACCTGGGGCTGAGCGGCTGGCTGAAGTGGCGCCGCTTCCTGCTGCCGGCCGTGTTCCCCAGCTTCGTCACCGGCGCACTGACCGCCAGCGGCGGCTCCTGGAATGCCAGCATCGTCTCCGAGTACGTCACCTGGGGTGACACCACGCTGCAGGCCGAGGGCCTGGGCAGCTACATCGCACACATGACCGCGGTGGGGGACTTCCCCCGTATCGCGCTGGGCATCGGCGTGATGTGCCTGTTCGTGATGGGTCTGAACCACCTGGTGTGGCGGCGCCTGTACCGCATGGCCGAAGACCGCATGCACTTCTGACCCCCTGGCCTCACCTTCCATCTCGTCCTTGCGGAGCGCCGACATGAGCACCGACATCCTCCAACTGCGTGGCGTGGGCAAGTCCTTCCGCGCCGCGGACGGCCGCAGCCGTGCCGTGCTCGACGGCGTGGACTTCACCCTGCGCGAGGGCGAGATCGTCGCCCTGCTGGGCCAGTCCGGCTCGGGCAAGAGCACCCTGCTGCGCATCATGGCCGGCTTGGTGGAGGCCGACCAGGGCGATGTGCGCTACCGGGGCCAGCCGCTCTACGGCCCGGCCCGGGGCATCAGCATGGTGTTCCAGTCCTTCGCGCTGTTCCCCTGGCTGACGGTGCAGCAGAACGTGGAGCTGGGGCTGGAAGCCCGCGGCGTGGCGGCCGAGGTGCGCGCGCAGAAGGCCCAGTCAGCCATCGAGCTGATCGGCCTGGCGGGCTTCGAGGGGGCCCTGCCGCGCGAGCTGTCGGGCGGCATGCGCCAGCGCGTGGGCATTGCCCGCGCCCTGGTGACCGAGCCTCATGTGCTGCTGATGGACGAGGCCTTCTCCGCGCTGGACGTGCTGACCGGCGAACGCCTGCGCGAGGACATTCTGGAGCTGTGGACCTCCGGCCAGATGCCGACCAAGGCCATGCTGGTGGTGTCGCACAACATCGAGGAGGCCGTGATGATGGCTGACCGGGTGCTGGTGTTCGCCAGCGACCCGGGCCGCGTGCGCTCCGAGCTGGCCATCGCCCTGCCGCACCCGCGCGACGCCGAGAGCGCCGAGGTGCGCGCCCTGATCGACCAGGTCTACGGACTGATGACCGGCGCCCGCGCCGGCACCGCGGCCCCGGTGGCCCCGGCCCTGGCCACCCGCCTGCCCGCGGCCGACGTGGCCCGCATGGACGATCTGCTGGAGCTGCTGGCCGATGAGCCCTTCAATGGCCGCGCCGACCTGCCGCAGCTGTCCGAGGAGTCGGAGCTGACCGACGCCGAGCTGCTGCCGGCCGCGCACGCGGTGTCGCTGCTGGGCCTGGCCCATCTGGCCGATGGCGACCTGCAGCTCAGCCCGCTGGGCCGGCGCTATGTGGACGGCTCGCACACCCTGCGCCACGAGGTCTTCGGCCAGCAACTGCTGACCCATGTGCCGCTGGCGGCCCACATCCGCCACAGCCTGGAGCAGGAGGCCACCGGCGAACTGCCCGAGGCCCCCTTCCTGCGCCTGCTGAGCGAGGCGCTGGAGCCGGCCGAAGCCCGCCAGGTGCTCCAGACCATCGTCTCCTGGGCCCGCCACGGCGAGGTCTTCGAGTACGACTTCAACGCCCGGACCCTGCGACTGCCCGACCAGACCGCCGCCGACGGCGCCTGAGGCTGGCACCCATCATGCGGCGCTAAACTTGGCTGCCTATGGTGGAAGCACATGTCCTGATCGGCAATCCGAACACCCGCAAGTCCACCCTGCTGCGCTGCCTGAGCGGCTGCTTCAACCGCAGCGTGCGCGACATGGAGACGGCGCAGGGTGACAAGTTCAAGCTCTATGCCCGGGCCTCGGCCCTGCAGGAAAGCCGCACCACGGTGGCGGCCTTCCAGGAGGAAGTGGCGCGCAGCCGCTGCCAGCAGGTGCTGTTCTCGCTGTGGCCTGGTGCGCACCCGCACGACGCCCAGGCCTGGCCGGACGCCATCGCCTACCTGGAGGCCCTGCAGCGCGCGGGCTGGGTGATCCGTCACGCGGCCGTGCTGGGTGCGCACCCGCTGCGCCCGCCGGCCCAATCGGTGGTCACCCTGCCCAGCGTGCTGGACCAGCCCATCAACGCCAGCGCCGCCCTGCTGCGCCAGCACTTCGGCTGGAAGTGAGCCGGCGGTTCAGGCCGCCTGCGGACGACGCTGCAGGGTGACCGGCACCCCGGTCCCGGTGGCCGCCTGCCGCGCCCGCAGCTGGCCGCAGCCTCCGTCCACATCCTGCCCCGCCGAGTGACGCAGCTTGGTCAGCACGCCCTGGCGGTGCAGGCGCCGGGCCAGCTCAGCTGCCTTCTCCCAGGCGGGCCGCTGGTAGGGCAGATCGGGCACCGCGTTGTAGGGGATCATGTTCAGCATGGCGTAGCGGCCCTGGAAGAGCTTGACCAAGGCGTCCATCTCGGCGTCGCTGTCGTTCACGCCCTCGATCAGCGTCCACTGCACCTGCAGCGGGTAGCCGGTGGCGCGGGCGTAGGCCTCGGCGCGGTCCATCAGCTCGGCAGGCGCGATGCGCGGCGCGCGCGGCAGCAGCTCGGCGCGCAGATCCGCCCGCGTGGTGTGCAGCGACAGCGCCAGCGCCGGCTTGACCCGGCCCTGCGGCAGGCGCTCGAAGGCGCGCTCGTCGCCCACGGTGGAAAAGACCAGGTTCTTGTGGCCGATGTTGCCCAGTGTGCCCAGCAGCTCGATGGCCTCCAGCACGTTGTCCAGGTTGTGGGCCGGCTCGCCCATGCCCATGAACACGACCTTCTTGACCGGCCGCAGCCGGCGCGCCAGCGCCACCTGGGCGACGATCTCGGCGCTGCCTACCTGGCGCAGCAGGCCGTCGCGCCCGGTCATGCAGAAGCGGCAGCCCACCGCGCAGCCCACCTGAGTGGACACGCACAGGCCGTCGCGCGGCAGCAGCACGCTCTCCACGGTCTGGCCATCGTTCAGGGCCACCAGCAGCCGGGCCGCACCATCCTCGGCCGGGTGTTCGGACTGCAGGCGCACCAGGCCGTCCAGCGTGGCCATCAGGGCCGGCAGATCGTCTCGCACCGCCTGGGGCAGGAAGTGCTCGATCTTGCGGCGGCTGGCCTCCATGGGCTTGGCCTGCACCCAGTGGCGCAGCACGCGGTCCTGGTGGACCGGCAAGGCCCCCAGGGCCTGCAGACGTTGGCGAAGATCGGCGATGCGCATGGTCGAATTGTCGCTGTTCGCCTCCGAAGCGCCCCTGAAGGGCGTATGCTTGCATCTGGTTACTTCGGATTGCCATGCCTCCTCAGCTGCGTTACCTTGACTTCGACTTCAGCGAGGACACCGATGGTCACGGTGTGTTCGACGCCATGGCCTCGGTCGGCCCACCCTCGTGGAGCGAGCTGCAGGATGAAACCGCCCTGGTGCTGGACTGGGCGCTGGACCGCTTCCCCAATGGCCCCGGCCCGCTGGAAGACGGCAACGATTGGCAGTTCGAGTTGGCGGCCAGCCGGGAGTGGTCGGCCGACGAAGGCTTGAACTACAACACCTCGAGCCGCCGTTTCAGCAGCCAGCCGAGCGAGGCACGCGCCGTGCGCCACACGCTGGCCCTGACCCTGAGCGGCAGTGTGGCCTTCTGCGAGGCTCTGCGCGCCGCCTTCCCGGCCGACGACGACTGAGCCATCGTCCGGTTCAGAGGAACATGCCGCCCGACACCTCGATGCGCTGGGCATTCACCCAGCGCTGATCGGGCGAGAGCAGGCTGGCCACCATCGGTCCGATGTCCTCCGGCACACCGGCGCGGCCCAGCGCCGTCTGCGAGGCAATGAAGCTATTGACCTCCGGTTTGTCGCGCACCGCAGCCCCCCCGAAATCGGTCTCGATGGCCCCCGGCGCCACCGTGTTGACCGCGATGCCGCGCGCGCCCAGCTCCTTGGCCAGGTAGCGGGTGAAGACCTCGATCGCGCCCTTCATGGCCGCATAGGCGCCGTAGCCGGGCAGACTGAAACGGGTCAGGCCGGACGAGATGTTGACGATGCGTCCGCCGTCGGCCAGCAGCGGCAGCAGGGCCTGGGTCAGGAAGATGGGGCCCTTCAGGTGGATGGCCACCAGGGCGTCGAACTGGGCCTCGGTCAGCTCCACCAGCGGCGCATAGATGCCCACGCCCGCGTTGTTGACCAGGGCCTGCAGGCGGCGGCCGCCCCACTGCGCTTGCAGCGCCGCCTCGACCTGGGCGGCAAAGTCGGGGAACTGGCCGGCCTGACCCACGTCCAGGGCCAGGGCCACCAGGCGCCCGCCCAGGGCCTCGACCTCCTGCCGCAGGGTGTCGGCCTGGTCGGCCCGCTCGCGGTAGGTGATGACGAGATCCCAGCCACGCTGGGCCAGGGACAGGGCCATGCTGCGGCCCAGGCCACGGCTGGCGCCGGTGATCAGGGCGATCGGTCGGATCGGTTGCTCGGACATGGTGATCTCCAAAAGTGCGATGACGATGGCGCCAGCTTATTGATCTCCTGCCCACCGATAAATCAGCCATCCAATCCATCACTGTTTGTTATTGATGAACAATGCAGCATGGATGCCCTCGATCAGATGCGCGCCTTCGTGCGCGTGGCCGAACAGGCCAGCTTCACCCGTGCCGCCCAGGCCCTGGGCTGGCCCCGGGCCACCGTCACCCTGGCCGTGCAGGGCCTGGAAGCCCGGCTGGGCACCCAGCTGCTGCACCGCACCACCCGGAGGGTCCACCTGACCGAGGACGGTCAATCGGCCTACGAGCGCTGCCTGGAATTGCTTGACGGGGTGGATGACCTGGGCACGCTGTTCCGCCCCGCCACGGCGCCGCTGACCGGCCGGCTGCGGGTGGACATGCCCTCGGCGCTGGTGGTGCGGCTGCTCTCGCGCCTGCCGGAATTCCTGCGCCAGCACCCGGACCTGCAGGTGGAGTTCAGCGCCAATGACCAACGGGTGGATCTGGTGCGCGAGGGCTTCGACTGCCTGATCCGCGTGGGCCACCTGCAGGATTCCACCCTGGTCGCGCGGCCCATTGGCCAGATGCGCCAGCTCAATGCCGCCAGCCCGGCCTACCTGGCCGCCCATGGCGTGCCCCACCAATTGGACGACCTGCGCCAAGGCCATTGCCTGGTCCGTTATGCCGTGGGCGGCCATCACCGCCCCGCCGCCTTCGAATATCTGGACGCCCAGGGCCAAACTCTGGAATTGACGCTGCCGCATCAATTGACGGTGAATTCCGCCGACGCCTACCAGGCCGGCTGCCTGGCGGGCCTGGGCATCATCCAGGCGCCTGAATCGGGGCTGCGGCCCCTCATGGAATCCGGCCGGCTCGTCGAGATCCTGCCCGGGTGGCGCGCCCCTTCGATGCCGGTCAACTTCCTCTATGCCAGTCGACGCCATCTGCCGCGTCGGGTCCAGTTCTTCATGGACTGGGCCACGGAGATTCTGTCGTCATTCGCCTATCGTATTGATAATGATTCTTATTAAATAAGAAATCCCTCATCGAAAACCCCGACCAAATCCCTCAGAGGTCATCCAAATCAAATTCAGCGGCGTTCACACGAGGTAGGATCAGATTCAAACGTCATGTGCTCATGACGAACAGGTCTGAAGCCACCCCCAGGGGTGGCACCAACCGCATCGTGTTGGCGAACCCTCTCGACAGGCGGGTTTGCCGATGTCCTGAACGCCTGTCCTTCCTTCACGGAGTTTTCATGTCCACCAATCGCCGCGTCTTCATGATGACCGTCGCCGCCGTCGGCACTGGCCTGTCGGCCGCCCGCGCCATGGCCCAAGCCAAGCTCGACGAGAAGGACCCGCAAGCCGTCAGCCTGGGCTATGTGGCCGACACCGCCAAGGCCGATGGCAAGAAGTACCCGCAGCACCAAGCCAGCCAGATGTGCCATGGCTGCGCCCTGTTCCAGGGCAAGGCTGGCGATGCCGCCGGCCCCTGCAGCCTGTTCGGCGGCAAGGTCGTGGCCGGCAAGGGCTGGTGCAGCGCCTGGGCCAAGAAGGCTTGATCGAAGCCTGATCCCGCCCGACAGGGCCGTGGCCCGCGGCGGCCACGCCTCAGCCCCGAGAAGGGAACGCCAACAGCGTTCCCTTTTTTCATGGGCGAGGCAAACGACGCCTGTTGGCCCTCGCGGCGCAATGCGCCAGCAGACATCCCCGCGCTCGCGGGGAACACTGGCCGGCGGGGTTCTCATCCGGCCGCACTCCCGGTTCATCCCCGCGCTCGCGGGGAACACACGATGATCCCGGTCTCCGGCAGCATCTGCAGCGGTTCATCCCCGCTCTCGCGGGGAACACGGAGGACCAGTTGCCGAAGAACTCCCGGCCATCCGGTTCATCCCCCGCGCTCGCGGGGAACACGCAAAGTACCAGGTGGCGCCGATCTGGCGGCTCGGTTCATCCCCGCGATCGCGGGGAATACGCCCCGTCCAATGCCGACCAGGCCATGCAGGCCGGTTCATCCCCGCGCTCGCGGGGAACACAGCGTGCGCGGCATCTTCGATGCGCAGGGCGCCGGTTCATCCCCGCGCTCGCGGGGAACACGTTGTGCAGGGCCTCATGTCTGACGCCGTGAGCGGTTCATCCCCGCGCTCGCGGGGAACACGAGACCTGCCGCAGCATCGTCTCCTCGGGCTACGGTTCATCCCCGCGCTCGCGGGGAACACCTGCCCTTCCCCGGTCAGCGCGTCGTATTTGCCGGTTCATCCCCGCGCTCGCGGGGAACACAGCGGTGACCCGGTGCGCCGGCTGCGCCACAACGGTTCATCCCCGCGCTCGCGGGGAACACGCCCCCTCGTTGAAGTTATAGAGGTTCAGGGCCGGTTCATCCCCGCGCTCGCGGGGAACACAGGTACGGCCGAGAGCGGAAGCCCTCGAAGCGCGGTTCATCCCCGCGCTCGCGGGGAACACGGGGGTCTGCTGTTGGGCAGTCATTGCGGGCTCCGGTTCATCCCCGCGCTCGCGGGGAACACTTCATCATCTCGGCAGGCCTGGTGGATTGGGACGGTTCATCCCCGCGCTCGCGGGGAACACGGTCCGTCCTTGCAGAACCGCGCTCCGCTGGGCGGTTCATCCCCGCGCTCGCGGGGAACACGACTCGACCACGTTGCGCCAGCTCGGCAGGTTCGGTTCATCCCCGCGCTCGCGGGGAACACATTCCCCTGATCGCCAGCTGTCGGTTGCGGGCCGGTTCATCCCCGCGCTCGCGGGGAACACTGGTGATCGAGACAATGCCCGGCTGGCGTCGGCGGTTCATCCCCGCGCTCGCGGGGAACACTGGGGGCGCCCGCCGAGGCGGACTCCCCCACCCGGTTCATCCCCGCGCTCGCGGGGAACACGTCGTCGCCGGTGATCTTGGTGGCCTGGACGATGGTTCATCCCCGCGCTCGCGGGGAACACATCAGATCGGTGTTCATGCCACCCTCCGCATCTCGGTTCATCCCCGCGCTCGCGGGGAACACTTCCACCTCGCCGGCAGCCAGGGCCTGGCGCACGGTTCATCCCCGCGCTCGCGGGGAACACCATCACGTCCCCTTCACGATGCTGGCCAGCACCGGTTCATCCCCGCGCTCGCGGGGAACACTGTGCGTCACGCTGCATGAGCCGATCAATGGTCGGTTCATCCCCGCGCTCGCGGGGAACACGGTGGCCTGTCGGGCCTCTACATGCGTTCGGACGGTTCATCCCCGCGCTCGCGGGGAACACGGCGCCATGCCACCAAAGCAGAGACGGTTCGCCGGTTCATCCCCGCGCTCGCGGGGAACACAACCGTCGGCTCGGTCACGCGCACGAAGTCGCCGGTTCATCCCCGCGCTCGCGGGGAACACGAAAGCCACACCTCGCCAGCTCGGCGCTGAGTCGGTTCATCCCCGCGCTCGCGGGGAACACTCGCCCAGGCTGCCGCCGCCTTTCTTCGCTTCCGGTTCATCCCCGCGCTCGCGGGGAACACCGCCACCCACATCGCCCGGATCATCCCGGTGTGCGGTTCATCCCCGCGCTCGCGGGGAACACTTCATGGCGTGCGACCATGAGGAAGCAACCATCGGTTCATCCCCGCGCTCGCGGGGAACACGCGATCGTCACGGACCCGCCGTATGGGCTGAGCGGTTCATCCCCGCGCTCGCGGGGAACACGTGCGAAACCCTGGCGGTTGCACCACATGCGCAGGTTCATCCCCGCGCTCGCGGGGAACACTAGAGCGACTGCGCCCAGGTGTCGCCGCTGGCCGGTTCATCCCCGCGCTCGCGGGGAACACTCATGGGGCAATGCTGAGCGGGTCGATCAGCTCGGTTCATCCCCGCGCTCGCGGGGAACACTCTTTCAAAGTCCAATCAACCAGTCGCGGAACCGGTTCATCCCCGCGCTCGCGGGGAACACAGCTCCCAAGCCAGTTGAGTGGAGTTGAGAGGCGGTTCATCCCCGCGCTCGCGGGGAACACTCGGCAGGCACCGACAACGTGCCGGCCGATTACGGTTCATCCCCGCGCTCGCGGGGAACACGCCGTCCGCTTGATTCCCCTGACCGCTTAATCCGGTTCATCCCCGCGCTCGCGGGGAACACCGGATCAGTGTTGAAATATCGACGCCGTAGTTCGGTTCATCCCCGCGCTCGCGGGGAACACTCCTGCTGTTTCTGCCAGTCCTGCCGAGCCCACGGTTCATCCCCGCGCTCGCGGGGAACACTCCCGAACAATGGCCTCCATGTCCGCCTGACGCGGTTCATCCCCGCGCTCGCGGGGAACACGACACGGCGGCCAGGGTCACCAGGGCGCCGACCGGTTCATCCCCGCGCTCGCGGGGAACACCTCGGGCCAGTCGATGGTGATGTGGATCATCCCGGTTCATCCCCGCGCTCGCGGGGAACACGATCCGAAATGCAAGCTGTGTGGCGGCGCCCACGGTTCATCCCCGCGCTCGCGGGGAACACGCCAGCAGGGTCTGTGTGAGGAAGTCGGTGGACGGTTCATCCCCGCGCTCGCGGGGAACACATGACCGATGCAGCGGCTGCGTAGACATAGGGCAGTTCATCCCCGCGCTCGCGGGGAACACCCGTAGCAGGCCGGGCGGACGGTGTTGATGTGCGGTTCATCCCCGCGCTCGCGGGGAACACGCAGACTGCCGCGAGCAATAGCCCCGCGCTCACGGTTCATCCCCGCGCTCGCGGGGAACACGCAGCAGTGCGAAACACCCAGTCGGCACGTCCCGGTTCATCCCCGCGCTCGCGGGGAACACCTCCGCCTGGATGACGGCCCGGCAAGACCACACGGTTCATCCCCGCGCTCGCGGGGAACACCGGCCTGCTTGAGTTCAAAGTGGCATTCGGGGCGGTTCATCCCCGCGCTCGCGGGGAACACTCCAGGTCAGTGACCGTCACGCGGACGATCCGCGGTTCATCCCCGCGCTCGCGGGGAACACGATGCCGGATTGCAAGGAGATGCCCTAGACACCGGTTCATCCCCGCGCTCGCGGGGAACACGGCAAGCGCTTCTCGTTCTCGGCCTGGGCATGCGGTTCATCCCCGCGCTCGCGGGGAACACGGCCATGCCGGGTCAGCCCAGCCGCCGCGCCCCGGTTCATCCCCGCGCTCGCGGGGAACACGGTGCGGGCCGTGGTGTCGGCGCTGGGGTGCAGCGGTTCATCCCCGCGCTCGCGGGGAACACCAGGGTTTCGAAGTCAATGGTCATGCTTCCTCCGGTTCATCCCCGCGCTCGCGGGGAACACCTCGACCTTCTCGGGCGGGATGGTGCGGGCGCCGGTTCATCCCCGCGCTCGCGGGGAACACCCTATGCCGGCATTCAGGCGACTCAGACGCTGTCCGGTTCATCCCCGCGCTCGCGGGGAACACCGATGGCCTGTGGACCCACGGCGTGCAGCTGAGCGGTTCATCCCCGCGCTCGCGGGGAACACGGTCAGGCCACCTCGCCCAGCAGCACCAGGGGCGGTTCATCCCCGCGCTCGCGGGGAACACTGCTGACCTGGACCAGCGGCGACAGCACCGGACGGTTCATCCCCGCGCTCGCGGGGAACACGAGCATCCAGGTCATGCTGAGGCCTCCTGCGTCGGTTCATCCCCGCGCTCGCGGGGAACACCACCTCGCGGGTGACAACCTCGCGCTCCAGGGCGGTTCATCCCCGCGCTCGCGGGGAACACGTCAGGCCGCCGTTGATGCGCCGGGTCACGGCCGGTTCATCCCCGCGCTCGCGGGGAACACCATCAGGTGCCTCGCCGGAAGCTGGCCAGGAGCGGTTCATCCCCGCGCTCGCGGGGAACACGTCAGGCCGCCGTTGATGCGCCGGGTCACGGCCGGTTCATCCCCGCGCTCGCGGGGAACACCGGTGCTGATCGTCGCATCCAGCGCGTAGCCTCGGTTCATCCCCGCGCTCGCGGGGAACACACCAAATGCAAGTCATTGTTCCACAAGGGAAAAATGGACTGCGCTGGTTCTACCGAATTTTCGGCGTGTTTTTAAAGATCGGGAGCGGCTCCTGGCAAGAAGCTCACCAGGCGCAGGCCGTCGTAGTCCACCGGCTCCCGCCGGTTCTGCCCCAGGGTCTGAAAGTCGTAGCCCGATTCGCTGCTGCTGGCCCAGGCCATGACGACGTTGCCGTCCTCATGGCTTTCGGACAGTTGCTCCCACAGCATCTCGCGCGTGCGGCGGGACACATCGCCGATGTACACCCCGGCTCGCACCTCCAGCAGCCAGATGGCCAGGCGCCCCCTCAGCCGGGGCGGCACGTTTTCGGTGACAACGACGAGGAATGGCATGTGACGCGCGCGGTGGGGCAGATTCACTGGCTGCGGTGGCCCGCATCGCCCAGGCTGTCCGGATTCGGAATGGCCGGGGGCACCGATTCGGGCGGCGCCTGCGGCGGAGCAATCTCTCCGGCAGCCAGCACCTCTTCGATGGTGGGGATGATGCGTTCGAGCAGCTTGCTGCTGCGGAACAGGTCGCGGCAGGCCAGGCGCACGGCGCGCTCTGGCTCAGGCGGCGCCTTGGCTGCAATGCGAAAGGCCAGCGGCACCACGGTCTCGAACTTGAAGAGGTCGGCCACGTCGTAGACGAAGGACAGGGGCTTGCCGGTGTGGATGAAGCCCACGGCCGGGGCGTAGCCTGCGGCCAGCACGGCAGCCTCGGAAATGCCGTAAAGGCAGGACGTGGCGGCCGAGAGGCAGCGGTTGGGCACGTCGGCGGCGTCCCACTGCTGACGGTCGTAGTTGCGGGCCTGCCAGTTCACATGGTGCTGCTGGGCCAGCAGCTTGTAGGTGGCCCGTACGCGCGCGCCTTCAATGCCACGCAGTTGCTCCACACTGCGCCGCGCGGGCGCGGGCTCGCCAAAGCGCAGCTCGTACATCTTGCGAACGACTTTGAGGCGCAGCTCGTCGTCCAGCGCCAGCTTGGCCTGGTAGAGCAGCCGGTCGGCGCGGGCACCGCCAGGCTGCCCGCTGGCATAGAGCCGAACGCCCGACTCCCCGACCCAGACCAGCAGGGTGCCCACCTGCGCCGCCAGGCGGATGGCGGCATGCGACACCCGCGTGCCGGGCTCCAGCATGATGCAGGCCACCGAACCCACGGGGATGTGGGTGCGCACGCCGGCCTTGTCGATCAGGACAAAGGCGCCGTCCAGCACGTCCACCTGGCCGTACTGGACAAAGACCATCGAGATGCGGTCCTTCATGGGCAGGGGCTTGAGCGGCGGCAGCAGCTTCATGCGCAGCGGGCCAGGCTGAGCAGGCCACAACCGAAGGCCTTGCCCGGCCCGATGCCGGCCTGCACGGCCTGGCTCAGCAGCGTGGGGTCAGTCACGCGCAGCACCCCTTCGAACCGGACTTGCAGCAGGGTCAGTCGGGTGTCGGCCTTGCGGCTGTCCAGCAGGTCCTGCCCGGTGACCAGCACGGTCTCGACCGAGAAGCCATGCTGCTCGCCCTGCCGGGCCAGCCAGGCCAGCTGATCGGCTTCGGCCACCAGGCCCCGGCGTTTGCCCTCCCGGGTGACGGTGGGATTGGCCCACAGGCGGAAGCGGCAGCGGGTCTGCGCCATCAGGCCGGAGAGCTCGTCCAGTGGCCGCGTCTCCCAGGCGCGTTCGGCCTGGAGGTAACCGGGCAGCGCCGCCAGCGCCTCCCAATGGGCGGGGTGTGCGGATTGCACCAGCAGCTCGGGCGCGCGCCAGGGGCTGGTGGGTTCCAGGCGCCACAGGAAGCGGGGCGGTGTCTGCTCGGCATCGGACACGAAGGCACGCACCAGGGTGCGGTGCATGTCATAGGGGCTGGCCAGATCGCGCCGCGCCTGCGCGCTGCGCGGGTCAAGCCGCAACCGGGTCAGGTGCATCGAAGGCTCCTGTGAGATGGGTGGTGACGAACCGGGGGCCAAAGCGGCGCTGGGAAAACGGCGCCATCGGCTGGTCCAGCCGCACCGCGCCTTCGTGGCCGGGTTCACGGGTTTCCAGCACCAGGCGCAGCGGGCCCGGTGGGCGGGGCATGTCCGGCGCCTGGTAGCGATGGAGGGCCTCCTCCAGCGGCAGATCGACCAGCCCGTCGGGCAGGTGGATGGGGCTGGAGGGCACAAAGCTCTTGCGGCCCAGCGCCAGCGGCCAGACGGGCGCCCGCAGAGCCGCGTGGATGCGCGCCAGCAAGGCAGTGTCGTCCCCCTCCAGCCCCACCAGAAACACCGCATCGGCCAGGTAGAAGCGCGGGCTGACCACGGTGCGCTCCAGATCAGGCTTGCCGGTGGCGGCCACGACCACCCCGGTGGCCGTCTGGTAGTCGCGCATGAGGGCGCCTTCACGGTCCACGCGCACGCCCATGCGCAGCGCGGCCAGGTCGTCCACGGGCTCGGCACGGTCCCGCCCCAGGGCGGCACACACCAGCCCCAGCACGCCGGACTTGGACGGCTCCAGCTGGGTGTCGCGCTCGTCAAAGCGGCTGGTGGTGCCCCAGGACTGCATGGGCCCCTGCAGGCGCAGCAGCAAGGTGGCCATGGTGCTCATGCCTCCAGCGCCTGAGCGGCCAGGGCCTGGGAGGCCGCGGCCAGCGCGCCAAGGTTGGCCTGGGTCTGGCCGCGCTCTGCCGGCCAGCGGGTGGTCAGGTCCAGCACCAGCCAGCGGTCCTCGGCCTGCCCGTAGACGGCGGCCAGCTTGGCTTCGTAGTCGGCCAGCGCTTGCACGGACTGCGCGGTCAGCGCCTGGTCCCCCCGGGGCGCCACCGGCTTCTCGAAGGCGTTGGCCAGGCTCAACGGTGCCCCGTGGCGCAGGCAGACGCCCACGAACTCCGGCGGGTTATGGGCCGCAAAGCTGTTCTGCTTGCCCGAGGGAATGGCGCGCACCAGGGCTTGCGTGAAGGCCGCCACCGACGAAAGCGCCAGCTCACGGTCGCCCTGCAGATTGGCCATCAACTTGTGCAGGTCCAGCACGGCGTAGCGGTAGAGCGTGGCGGAGTTGAACTCCACCTGCCCGATCATGCCGGCGCCGGTTTCGTCGGCATCGCCCCGGTCGTCCACCGCGGTGAAGTAGTCGAACTCACGCTCCACCCGGTGGGTGCTGATGGCATGGGCCACCTGGCAGGCCGCGTCCTGGTTCACCGAAGGCAGATCGGCCAGCATGCGGCCGAACAGGGCCACGTCCACGGCCTTGCCGCCGTCGAGCAGGGCCTTGGCCTGCTTGGTGATCTCGGGCGGAACGGCCGCCTTCGCTTCCTTCTTGCTCTTCTTCTCGCCCGCGCTGGTCACCAACGCGTCCCAGTGCTGCTCGATCAACCCGGCCAGGCCGGCCACCTCGTTGTCGCCCAGGAACAGCAGGTACTCGGTCTTGCCATCGTCCTTGAGCTTGAGCCCCACCCCGGCCAGCACCATCTCGATCTTCTGGCGGGCCTCTTCCGGGTCACGCCCGGCCAGGCGCTCCAGCAGCAGTTGCAGCAGCTTCTTGGTGCGGACTGCCCGGTTCGCTGCCGGCACCAGCTCCTGGGCCTGCGCGGTCAAGCGCACGGCGCGTTTGAGGCACTGGCTGCTGATGCGGGCTCGGCGCTGGCCACCAAACAAGGCGTCCTTGGGCGCACCGGTGTCGTCCCGGTTCAGGTTGGAGGGGGCGAAGTTCTGGATCAGGTGGAATTCAAGGAACAGGCTCATGGTGTGGGCTCCCTTCATTGGGCAAGGTCGGTGTGGTCGATGGTCTCTGTGGCCGGGGCGGCAGGCCCCTGCTGCGCACGGTAGAAGTCGCGCGCCCAGCGCTGGCGGATGCGATCCAACTGGTCGGTGTGGCCGGCATAGGCCTCCGAGGAGCTCAGCCACACCTGCAGGTCCGAGAGAAAACGGGCGTAGTCCAGCCCCAGCCCCTCGGCCGCCAACAGGCCGATGGCCTGGCGCAGGTGGTCCATCACGCCCTCGGCATCGGCCCCGAGCAAGGCGATGAAGCGCTGCTCGATGCTGGGCGCGTTGTCACGCAGGCGCATCAACTCGCCGAAGCTGGCAGCCAGGCTCGCCCCCCGCGAACTCGGATGACGGGCCCACAGGCCAGCCACCGCGTAGAGCGCCAGGCGACGGCCATCCTCGGCATGCCATTCCGGCGGGACGAACCGCTCGACGTAGGGATAGGCCTTGGGATAGCGCCCCGGCGGGAAGGCCAGGCTGTGGCGCAAAGCCGCCAGTGCGCCACGATCGGCGTTCTTCTCCGCCAGGCGCGTCAGGTGATCGATGAATGCTTGGGTGTACTCGCTCACGTCAGGCCTCCTCCTGGGCGACAAGGGGTGAATGAAGGGGCAGTTGCTGGTTCAGCGTGCTGTGCAGCCGGGGCCAATACAGGGCATCGGCCTTCAAGGCCCGGGGCGAGCGCCCCAGACCCTGCAGCGCCTGCTGCCAGGCCTGCAGCGCCGCCGCGCGCAGGGCCTGCTGCCAGGCGGCCAAGGCGGCGTCCTGGGCATCGCCCGCCAGGCCCTGCATCAGCGCCGGAAGGGCCCGCTGCGCCTGCGCAAAGTAGCTGGCTGTGAAGGGGCCGGTATCCAGCAGCGCGCGGGCCCGCGTGCGGGTGTCCTTGCTCGTGGGGTCGGGCAGCGTGGCGGCCAGCATCCCCACGGCCAGTTGTGCCACGGCGCGGTGCACGGCCTCGGCCAGGGCCACCTGGTCGCGCAATTCCGCCGCACGTTCAGGCTCGGCCACCAAGGCCGTGGGCAGCCGCAGAGACTCGGCGCGCCAGCGCAGCAGCTTGGCTTGGTCGCTGGCCAGCCCTGCCACCAGCAGGGGCTGGTCCGGCACGGTCCAGGCCATGGCCCCGTGAAGCGCCAGGGCATGCTGCAGCACCGCCGCGGCCTGGCTGTTCAGGCCCTGGGGCAATGCGGGCATGGGCACCATGGCCGGCAGGTCCCGCCAGAAGGCGCGGCCCTCGGTGAAGCTCACCCGCACCAGGCCCTGGCTGCCCACGCGAAAGCAAGCCATCGGGTCGGGCGCATGGGGGTCGTCAGCCAGGGCCCACCCAGCCGCAAAGTGCAGCCAGCGCACCGTGCCGTCGGCCTCGGGCAGCAACAGCACGGCCCGACTCTGACGGGTGTAGCGGTCATTGGGGCCGGTGGCGGGAACCGGTTCACCCTGCAGTTGCGCGATGGTGAGCGGAGGACGCTCCCAGGCCGGCAGGTCGATCTCTTCCTCGCCAGAACGGGAAGCCGGGTGCAGGGCCAGGCAGAGGGTCTCGTTCAGGGTGGCCCCGAGTGGCAAGATGGCTGCGGTATTGACCAGAGGCCCCGCCTTGTCGGCATCGCGCAGGCATTTCACCAAGCCCCCAGGCGTGAACTGCAGGTAGCCCAGCAAGGTGCCCAAGGCCTGTGCGGGCGCCAACGCCGTGGGTTCGGCATCGACTGCATGGTCGAACACCACCGGTGTGTTGCCGTTCGCGCTGGCCAGGGCGATCTGGGTCCAGGGCTTGCGTTTGTCCCGGGTGGCCTGCGCCTCGGCCAGGGCCGCCACTTGCAGGAACGGTGCTTGCGCGTGGAACAGCCAGAAGCGGTCCTGCCAATGGTCCAGATAGTCCTGCAGCGCCTGCTGGGGCAAGCCCTCCCGGTACCAGCGCACGCGGTCCGCAGGCGCCCAGCGCCCCAGAGCCCGGGTGAGCGCGCGGTGGGTGATGGCCAGCAGCAGCCGGTACTGGGCCACCAGGCTGGGCGGTGCCGTCTCCGCCAGGGCGACGATCTCGCGGCTGCGGCGGAACACCTCGCGCAGGCCCAGTTCCACCACCCGGCCATCGGCCAGGCGCAAGGGCAACCAGGGTTCGTCGAGCAGGCTGAAATCCTTGCTCATGCACTCTCCTCCTTGGAGGCCACCGGGCTGGCGGCCTTTTCATAAACCAGGCCCAAGGCCGCGTCCAGACGCAGCTGCAGCGCGCCGGCGGCACATCGCCCCTCGCACAAGGGCAGCGGACGCAAATACTTGAGAAGGGGATGCCCGGCAAAAGCCGGCGGTGGCTCTTGCGGCTGGAAGTGCTTGACCAGCGCCTTCCTGGACACCTTGAGCTGCCGGGCGTAGAGGGCCCGGGCCGTGGCGTCGTCCAGCGCCTGGTCGGACGCGAAGATCGGGCCGGCGGGCCCGGCCTGCCAGCGGCCATCGGGCAGCACGGCCACGGGCACCAGGGTGACCGCATCGTCGCCCTGGCGGGTGCAGTTTTCCAGGCCGATGCCGCCCTCCTCCACCTCGTGCCCGCGCGGCTTGTGGGCGTAGGCGTCTTCAGGCGCGTCCTGCGGGTCCAGGGCCACCTGGCGTGACTCGGTGCGCTGCTTGTTGACCTTCGCCACATGGGCGCCATAGGACTCGACCTCGATGAAGGTCTGGATGGCCTCCTCCAGCCCATCGGGCAGGGGGATGTCGATGTCGTACACAGCCTGGACAAGGCGGTCAATGTCCTGCGGCAGCTGCAGGGTGTGCTCCTGGGTCAGCAGGGCCCAGGTCCGGCCCAGGATGTAGGGCTCATACACGAAGCCCCAGGCCGTCTTCTTCAGCTCGGGCAGTTGGCCTGGCAGCAGGCCGGCCACCCACAGGCAGGCCTGCGCATGCTGGGCCGGCCGCGTGCGCGCATGCCGGTGCAGGCGCCCGGCGCGCTGCAGCAGCAAGTCCACCGGCGCCAAGTCGCTGAGCATGAAGTCGAAGTCGATGTCCAGTGATTGCTCGGCGACCTGGGTGGCCACCAGCAGGGCCCGGGCCGGCCGGGGCCCTTGCACGCCGAAGCGCTGGATGACCTCGGTCTCCAGGCGCTGGCGCTCGTCCATGGGGAACCGGGCATGGAACAGCAGCACCGGCACGTCGGGGCCGAGTTGCGCCTGCAAGCGCTGGCAGAGCTGCTGTGCGCGGTCCACGGTGTTGACGATCACTGCACCGCAGCCGCCCTCGGCCACCAGAGCCATGGCCTGGGCGGCCAGTTCATCCAGGCTGTCGCCCAGGCCCCGCAGGGTGATGGGCGACAGGGGGCGGGCTTCAAAGTGGGCGCCGTGAACGGCATGGGCATCCACCAAGGCCACACGGGGATAGGCCAGGGCAGGCAGATCCTTGGGCTGGCCACCCCAGGCGCGCACCAGCTCGTCACGCCGCGCCCTGGGCAGGGTGGCGCTCATCAGCACCACCGAGCAGCCCAGCGCGCGCAGCCAGCGCAGGAGCGAGATGATCAAACCGCTGGTGTAACTGTCATAGGCGTGGACCTCGTCCAGCACCACCACGCGGTTGGCCAGGCCCCACAGGCGAACAAAATGGTGCTTGACGTTGAGCACGCCATACAGGGCCTGATCCACCGTGCCCACGCCGTAAGGTGAGAGCAGCGGGCGGCGGCGCTGCGAGAACCACACCGAGGCGGACACGCTGTCGTCGGCCGAGTGGTTGATGTCCCGCAGGTGGCGAAGCTCCTCATTCATGGCCGCGCCGCCGTGGGCGAGCTGAAGATCGACCGGCCCCGGGCTGAACTGCCGCAGAAAAGTGTGGGCCCGGCTGAACAAGGCATTGCCGGTGGCCTGGGTGGGCAGGGCGACGAAGAGCCCCCGGTGCCCCAGGGCGGCCTGCAGGCGCAAATGGGCCAGAAAGGCCAGCTCGGTTTTGCCCTCTCCCATGGGGGCCTCCACCAGCATCAGGCAGGGGCTGCTGGCCTGTTGGAGCAGGGCATCGCCCACGCGCTGCAGGGGGCGCGCCTCCATCTCGGGGCGGTTCACCATCGTGGACAGCAGCGCATTGATTGACGCGGTGTCGCCCGCCGGCAGCAAAGCATGCGCCGGGCGCCAGCCAATGTCGTCCAGCGCCGCCTCGGCCAACGCCCGGGCGGCCAACAGATGGTCGGCCAGGGCGTCTGCCCGCTCGCCCAGGGGGAACCAGGCGGTGTTGGAGGCGATCCAGTCGGCCACGCTGGTGAGCCCCGCCAACCAATTCACGGCCGACAGCGGCAGCGACGAGCACTGGGGACGGCCCTGCGGGCTCAACACAGCCCAGTAGGTGGCCAGCAATTCCTGCCGGGCGGACTTCCAGGGCCCGGGTTCCCTGAGGGGTGCTCCGCCTTTCACCTCGACGGGCTGGTAGTGGTAGCCATGATGGGCGCTGATGGCCTGGATGACGGCGCGCAGCCAGGGCAGATCGGCCTCAACCAGCCCCTGCAGCGCCGGCCCCAGGAGCGCGGCGGTGGCGCAGGCATGGTCGGAAGCGCCGAGCACCGGGGCCGGCACCTGCATGCCGCAGGCCAGCAGCCGCTGCCAGCCAGGCTCCCACTTGGCCTGGAAGCCCGGAATGGCTTTGCCAAAATCGTGCAAGCCCACCAGCGCGGCCAGCCAGCGAACCACCTCAGACTCGGGCAGGCCAAAGGCCTGTGCAGCCCACTGGCGTGTGGTCAGCGGCTCCCGCGCCAGCAGGGCCTCCACCACCGAAGACACATCCAGCATGTGCGCCAAGAGGCCATGACCTTGTGGCTCACCACTCTTGGCCCAGAGCTGGCGCACCGGTGAAGACAAATTCGAGTAAGACCCGGCCATTCCCTGTCAATCTCAACGTCCAGTTCAACCAAGCATGACGATCTTCAGGCTCATAGAACGAGCCTTCGGCTCCTCATATGATCTGGAGCACCGATCCAATAACTCATCCTTTACTTACTCATCTCACCACAAGACACACGGGGTTTGCCGCGGCTAGCAGCAGATCTCCCCAATAGAAAGGACACCTCCGACTTCTCGTAAATTCAGCCAGATCGCACTGGGGAAAGAAAAAGCCCGCCAATGGCGGGCTTTCCTTTCTGAGCGCTGCTGACTTCAGAAGTCGAACTGCGCCCCCAGCGCGACGTTGCGCGCATCGGCCTTGTCACCGTGCAGTTCCGCCTGCGAGAAATCGACGCCCCCCACCAGCTTGACCTGCGGGTTGATCCGGTAGCCCAGCTGCGCGCCGAAGTAGGGCTTGGTGACAGTGTCGTGCTGGGAGCCGAGCACCCAGTCGGTCATCTTGGTCTTGAGGCTGGCCAGTCCCAGACGCAGGGTCAGGTCCCAGTCGCTGGCCAGGGATGTGGTCCAGGCCCCCGCCAGTGTGTAGCCGAAGGTCTTCAGCACCGCGTGATCGGTAGGGATCCGCGCATCGGCGCGGCCGAACGAGATGAAACCCAGCTCGGCGGACAGGCCCGAGCCGAAGGTGTAGCCACCCAGCACCTTGTGGCCGAAGCCGGACTTGTCGCAGTGGTCGGCACCTGCGCAGTCCACATCCAGCTGGCTCCAGCCGGCGTCGGCCAGCACATAGGCCTGGGCCTGCGCGCCGCCCGACAGGGCGGCACACGCCAACGCCACCAGGCCAGCCCCAACCGGCCTGTTGATCGCAAATTGCATCCTCATCTCCGTTGTCAGTTCATGGGATTGAATGGGTCCGGCCTGCCGAATCGGGCCGCCCATATCGGGGAAACCCCCGTACCGCCGGGGCAAGGCAGCGATAACCTGCCAGCTCGTGCCGCTCCACAAGAGCGGCATGTTGCTTCATGCTCATCCTGCGCCACCACTCCACCCTTGGCGAACATCTCGCCCGCAGCGTGCGGGGCCGCCCCGGCGCGCCTCCTCAGGTGCTGTTCACCCGATTCGTCACACCCGCAATCTGAACGCACTCGCAAGGAGTTGTCATGGTCAATCATGACGAGAACCCGATGGGCCTGATGGGCTTCGAATTCGTCGAATTCGCCTCGCCCAACCCCGGCCAACTGGAAGAACTGTTCCCCCGCATGGGCTTCACCCTGGTGGCCCGTCACCGTTCCAAACAGGTGCTGCTGTACCGGCAGGGCGGCATCAACTTCATCGTCAACAACGAGCCCCACAGCCAGGCCGCCTATTTCGCGGCCGAACACGGCCCCTCGGCCTGCGGCATGGCCTTCCGCGTGCGCGACGCCCACCAGGCCTATGCCCTGGCGCTGTCGCGCGGCGCCCAGCCCGTCGAGATTCCGACCGGCCCGATGGAGTTGCGCCTGCCGGCCATCAAGGGCATCGGCGGCGCACCGCTCTACCTGATCGACCGCTTCGAGGACGGCAAGAGCATCTACGACATCGACTTCGAGTTCCTCGAAGGCGTGGACCGTCACCCCGTGGGCTTCGGCCTGAAGGTGATCGACCACCTGACCCACAACGTCTACCGCGGCCGCATGGCCTTCTGGGCGCGCTTCTACGAAAGCCTGTTCAACTTCCGCGAGATCCGCTACTTCGACATCCAGGGCGAATACACCGGCCTGACCAGCAAGGCCATGACCGCGCCGGACGGGATGATCCGCATCCCGCTGAACGAGGAATCCAAGAAGGGATCGGGCCAGATCGAGGAGTTCCTGATGCAGTTCAACGGCGAGGGCATCCAGCACGTGGCCCTGCTGACCGACGACCTGCTGGCCACCATCGACCAGCTGGCGCTGGCCGGCATCCCCCTGATGACCGCGCCCAACGACGCCTATTACGAGATGCTCGACGAGCGCCTGCCCGGCCACGGCCAGCCGGTGAGCGAGCTCCAGACCCGCGGCATCCTGCTGGACGGCAGCACGGCCGGCGGCTCGCCCCGTCTGCTGCTGCAGATCTTCTCGCAGACGCTGCTGGGCCCGGTGTTCTTCGAGTTCATCCAGCGCCGGGGCGACGACGGCTTCGGCGAAGGCAACTTCAAGGCCCTGTTCGAGTCGATCGAGCGGGACCAGCTGCGCCGCGGCGTGCTGGAGACAGCATGAACATCGCCCCGCCCCTGCCCGCCCTGCCCTTCCGGCTGGGCGGCGTGCACCATGTGGCCTATCGCTGCAAGGACGCCAAGGAGACGGTGCTGTGGTACCGGCGCATGCTGGGCATGGACTTCGTGCTGGCCATCGCCGAAGACAGGGTGCCCTCGACCAAGGCGCCCGACCCCTACATGCATGTGTTCCTGGATGCCGGTGGCGGCAATGTGCTGGCCTTCTTCGAGCTGCCGACCCAGCCGCCGATGGGCCGGGACCCGGCCACGCCGGCCTGGGTGCAGCACATCGCCTTCAAGCTGCCTGACCGCGCCGCGCTGATGGCCGCCAAGGACCACCTGGAAGCCAAGGGGGTGGAGGTTCTGGGCGTGACTGACCACAGCCTGTTCCACTCCATCTACTTCTTCGATCCCAATGGCCACCGGCTGGAGCTGTCCTGCCCCGACCCGGACGAGGCCGCCCTGCAGGCCCGGCTGGATGAAGTGAAGTGGGACATGCTGGAAGAGTGGTCGCAGACGCGCCGCGCACCGCGCCATGCCGCCTTCCTGCACGAGCGCGAGCTGGGCACGCCGGTGGAGATGGGCCGATGAGTGCTTACCCGACCGACTCCACCCACGCCCCGGACGCCCTGAGCTGGGTGGCGAGCGCCAATGCCCCGGACAGCGATTTCCCGCTGCAGAACCTGCCCTACGGCCGCTGGCGACGCCCGGGCGAGACCGCCTGGCACCTGGGCGTGGCCATCGGTGACCAGGTGCTGGACCTGGCCGAGGCCGGCCTGCTGGCCCATGCCGACATGAACCGGCTGATGGCCGCGCCGCTGGCGGAGCGGCGCGGCCTGCGCCTGGCCCTGTTCGAGGGCCTGCGCGAATGCAGCCCGCAGCAGGCGGCCTGGGCCCGCGCCCTGCACCCCGTGGCGGGGCTGGAGCTGGGCGTGCCCTGCGAGATCGGCGACTACACCGACTTCTACGCCAGCATCCACCACGCCACCACGGTGGGCCGCCAGTTCCGGCCCGAGCAGCCGCTGCTGCCCAACTACAGCTGGGTGCCCATCGGCTACCACGGCCGGGCCTCGTCCATCGTGGCCAGCGGTCAGCCGGTGCGCCGCCCGGTGGGGCAGACGCGTCCGCCCGAGGGCCAGAGCCAACCCCGCTTCGGCCCCAGCGCCCGGCTGGACTACGAGCTGGAACTGGGCCTGTTCGTCGGCTCCCCCAACGCGCTGGGCGAGGCGGTGGACCTGGCCCAGGCCGAGACCCACCTGTTCGGCGTGACCCTGTTCAACGACTGGAGCGCGCGCGACCTGCAGGCCTGGGAATACCAGCCGCTGGGCCCTTTCCTGGCCAAGAACTTCGCCAGCACCGTCTCGCCCTGGGTGGTGACGCTGGAGGCACTGGCGCCGTTCCGCGCCCCGCTGCAGCGGCCGGACAACCAGCCCGCGCCCCTGCCCTACCTGAGCAGCGCGGACAACCAGCAGCAGGGCGCGTTGGACATCGTGCTGGAGGTCTGGCTGCAGACGGCGGCGATGCGGGCCGCCGGCCACGCGGGGGACCGCCTGTCCACCAGCAACGCGGCCGATGCCTTCTGGACCCCGGCCCAGCTGCTGACCCACCACACGGTGAACGGCTGCAACCTGCGCAGCGGCGACCTGCTGGGCACCGGCACGCTCTCGGGCCCCGCGCCCGAGCAGGGCGGCTCGCTGCTGGAGCTGAGCGCGGGCGGCAAGCAGCCGCTGCAACTCAGCAACGGCGAGCAGCGCAGCTTCCTGGAGGATGGCGACACGGTGATCCTGCGCGGCTTCTGCCAGCGGCCGGGCTGGCGCCGCATCGGCCTGGGCGAATGCCGGGGCACGGTGCTGCCGGCACGCACACCGCGCTGAGCCCGCGGCGGCGTGGGCCTCAGTCCACGCCGCCGCCGCAGCGGCTGCCGCGGCGCCGGGCCTTGTCCTCGTACATGTCGCCATCGGCGTCGCGCACCAGCTGCTCCAGGTCCTCGTGGCCGCCGCAGAACAGGCGGATGCCGACGCTGGCCCCATGGGCATGGCGCACTTCGCCCCACTCGAAGGGCTGGCCCAGGGCCCGCTGCACCTTGTCGCGCACGGCCTGTGCGGCCTGCTGGGCATCGTCCTCGGCCAGGCCCAGGCCTTCGCAGATGATGACGAACTCGTCGCCCCCCAGGCGGCCAACGGTGTCGCTCTCGCGCACCACCGCCTGCAGCCGCTGGGCCACCTCGGTCAGCAGCCTGTCGCCCACCGCATGGCCATGGCGGTCGTTCAGGTCCTTGAAGTGGTCCAGGTCCACGAAGACCACCGCGGCGTGGTCACCGGTGCGCCTGGAATGCTGCTGGGCATGGTGCAGCCGCTCCATCAGCAATCGGCGGTTGGGCAGGCGGGTCAGCGGGTCCCGGAAGGCCATGTCCCGCACCTCCTTCTCGATGGCCTTCTGGCGGGTGATGTCGCGCGCAATGCGCGAGGTGCCCAGCAAGCGTCCCTCCCCGTCCCGCACGGGCGAGAGCGTGAGCGCCACCGGAATCCGGTGGCCGTCCTTGTGCAGACGCTCGGTCTCGAAGGGCTCGATCGTCTCGCCCTGGCGCAGGCGATCCAGCAGCGTCAGCTCCTCGGCCAGACGCTCGGCCGGGAACAGACGGGCCAGCGGCTGGCCCAGCATCTCCTCGGCCAGGTAGCCGAACAGGTGCTCGGCCGCCGGGTTCCAGCTGGTGACCCGGCCGTCCGGCGTGGTCGCGATGATCGCGTCGCGCGAGGACGTGACGATGGCCTCGCAGCGGCTCTCCGCCAGATCGATGGCCCGTCGTGAACGCTGCAGCAGAGTCAGCACGGTGAGGAAGGCCGCCGCGATCGCGGTCAGCGCCAGACCCAGCACGCTGGCGTCCACCCGGTTCCAGCCCTTGGGAAAGTCGGTCTCCGGCAGACCAACCAGCAGGTAGAGGTCGTGCCCGCGCACCAGGCGGTAGGCGTTGATGCGGGCGATGCCGTCCACCGCCGTCACCGCCACGTACTCGCCCTGCTCGGGTGCTGCCTGCACCATCTGGCGCAACTGGGCCGATACCTCGCTGCGCCCCACCCCAGCCTGGGTGCCGCCCGGCCAGGGCCGCCGGAACACCAGGGCCAACCCATCGCGGGTGCGCAGCGTGGCCGCGCCGGTGCGGCCAAGGTCGATGCCCTTGAACACCGGCTCGAACTGCTGGATGGCGAACTCCACATGGGCCATGCCGCCCAGGCGGCCGACCGCGTTGTGCCAGGGCATGGAGAAGACCATCACCCAGGGGCCCTCGCTGCCGTGCCGCACCGGGCCGGTCTGCAGCACGCCATCGGTGCGGCGCCAGTCCAGGCGGTCCACGTCGGGCAGCAGGGGCGGTGGCCCCTTCAGGGCTGGCCAGACGCCGACCAACTGACCGTGAGCATCGGTGAGGTAGAGCCGCTGCACCACCGGCGCAGCCTTCACCATCGCCTGCAGTTCGCCGGCCAGTTCGGCCGAAGCCGGCAGCGGCTGGTCCTGCACCCGCAGCACCACCAGACGCAGCAACATGTCCACCCGCCCCAGCACATCACCCACGCGGCCTTCCAGCAGGCGCGCCAGGTTCTGGGTGGCCGCAGCGGCGCGCTCTCTCTGGCGCAGACGCTCCTGCCACATCGACACGGCCGCCAGCGCCACCACCAAGACCGCCACCGTTGAGGTGACGATGGCCGCGGCCAACACCAGGGAACGGCGGGAAGGATCGCGCGCGCCAGGAACGGAGCCGAAAGAACCGAAAGGCATGCGGGTGTCTTTCTCCGAGTAGCATCCTGCGGGGTTGCACTGCAGCGACAAAGTGTTGCATAGGCACTTCCGGCTGTCCTGAATGACTTCTGTGCAATATGCCCCAAGCCGGCTCGGGTACTGAGGTTGTATCCAGTATGCTGTCAGTCTCGATGAACCCTGCCGATGCCCCCCTTGCCGACCCGCTGGAAACGCTGAACCCCGAGCAGCGCGCCGCCGCCTGCCACCAGGGCGGCCCGCTGCTGGTGGTGGCCGGGGCCGGCTCGGGCAAGACGATGACCCTGGCCGCGCGGGTGGCCCACCTGGTGCTGCAGGGCGCCGACCCGCAGCGCATCCTGCTGCTCACCTTCTCGCGCCGCGCCGCGCTGGAAATGCAGCGCCGCACCGGCCACCTGCTGCACCGCGCCCTGGGCCTCAAGGGCACGCAGGCTGCCCCCGCCCTGCCCTGGGCCGGCACCTTCCACAGCGTGGGCGCCCGGCTGCTGCGCGAATCGGCCGAGGCCCTGGGCCTGTCGCCGCAGTTCAGCATCCTGGACCGCGGCGACGCCGAAGACCTGATGGCCTGGGTGCGCCAGGAACAGGGCCTGTCGGCCACCGAGCGGCGCTTTCCGATGAAGGGCACCTGCCTGTCCATCTACTCGCGCTGCGTCAACAGCCAGGCCCCGCTGGCGGCCGTGCTGGCCCAGGCCTTTCCCTGGTGCGCCGAGTGGGAGGACGAGCTCAAGCGCCTGTTCAAGGCCTATGCCGCGGCCAAGCAGGACCAGCAGGCCCTCGACTACGACGACCTGCTGCTGTCCTGGCTGCTGATGCTGCAGGAGCCCACACTGGCCGCGGCGCAGTCGGCCCGCTTCGACCATGTGCTGGTCGACGAGTACCAGGACACCAACCGCCTGCAGGCCGGCATCCTGCACGCCCTCAAGCCCACGGGTGAGGGCGTGACCGTGGTGGGCGACGACGCACAGTCCATCTACGGCTTTCGCGCCGCCGAGGTGCGCAACATGCTGGACTTCCCCGCCCACTTCACGCCACCGGCCCGGGTGCTGACGCTGGAGCGCAACTACCGCTCCACCCAGCCCATCCTGGACGCCTCCAACGCGGTGATGGCGTTGGCGCCCGAGCGCTTTGCCAAGACGCTGTGGACCGACAAAGCGTCGTCCGCCCAACCCCGCCTGGTGACGGTGGAGGACGATGCCGCCCAGGCCCGCTGGGTGGCCCAGCAGATCCTGGCCCGGCGCGAGGAGGGCATGACGCTCAAGCGCCAGGCCGTGCTGTTCCGCACCTCGCACCACAGCGCCACGCTGGAGCTGGAGCTCACCCGCCGGCGCATCCCCTTCGTCAAGTTCGGCGGGCTCAAGTTCCTCGAAGCCTCGCATGTGAAGGACGTGCTGGCCCTGCTGCGCTGGGCCGACAACCCGCGCTGCCGGCTGGCCGGCCTGCGCACCGCGCTGCTGGTGCCCGGCATCGGCCCGGCGCATGCCCGCCGCCTGCTGGACGCCATGGACGCCGCCAGCGACCCGGCCGCCGCGCTGCGCGCCTACGTGCCGCCCGCGGCCGCGGCCACCGACTGGCAGGCCCTGGCCACGCTGTGGCTGGCCCTGCGCCAGGACGCGGGCACCGGCTGGCCCGGCGAGCTGCAACGCATCGTCGACTGGTACGCCCCGCACCTGGAGCGGCTGAACGACCACCCGGTGCCGCGCCTGGCCGATCTGGCCCAGCTGGTGGCCATTGCCGGCAGCCACCGCAGCCGCGAGCGCTTCCTGACCGAGCTGGCGCTGGACCCGCCCGAGGCCGGCAGCGACACCGCCAGCGATCCGCTGCTGGACGAGGACTACCTCATCCTGTCCACCATCCACTCGGCCAAGGGCCAGGAGTGGCAGGCGGTGTACCTGCTCAATGTGGTGGACGGCTGCATCCCCGGCGACCTGGGCGTGGGCACGCCCGAGGAGATCGAGGAGGAACGCCGTTTGCTCTACGTGGCCATGACCCGCGCCCGCCAGCACCTGGACCTGATGGTGCCGCAGCGCTTCTACGTCACCCAGCAGGGCCGGCACGGCGACCGCCACCTCTACGGTCCGCGCAGCCGCTTCATTCCGGACGCGATGGCCGCCGAGCACTTCGAGCGCATCAGCCCCCGCGCCGATGGCGCCCTGCCGACCGCCCCGCCGGCCGGCTTGCTGGACCTGCGGGCCCGGCTGCGCGGACAGTGGGACTGACACCACAGTCCCTTCACCGGCAGCGCGCATGTCGCGGAAATTCCGCTTGGGTGATGGGCAACATGGTGTCATGCTTAAATCTGTCCCAGCTGCCGCGACCGATACCCCGTGCCTGCCCCCGAGTTGCCCATGACTGACGAAGAACAGCGACTGGCGCGACTGCGGGCCCTGATGGTGCTTGACACCGAACCGGAGCCGCTGTTCGACAGCCTAGCTCGGATGGCCTCGCAGGCCTGCGGCACGCCCATCGCCCTGATCAGCCTGATCGACGCAGGCCGGCAGTGGTTCAAGGCCAACGTGGGACTGGCATCGGTCCGAGAAACACCACGCGAGGTGGCCTTCTGCGATCACGCCATTCGCAGCGATTCGGTGATGGAGGTGCCCGACGCCTGGTCAGACGAGCGTTTTCGCGACAACCCGCTTGTGCAGGCGGCCCCGAACATCCGCTTCTACGCCGGGGCCCCGCTGTGCATGACAACGGGCGAACGTGTCGGCACGTTGTGCGTCATCGATCATCAAGCCCGGCAGCTGCTGCCTGCGCAAAAGCAATTGCTGGCCGATCTGGCGCAACTGTCGGTGCAGGCGCTGGAGATGCGCGAACGGGCCATTCGCCAATGCCTGACGGTGCGCAGTGACGCCGAACAGGCCCTGGCCCGCAGCGAACACCGGCTGACCGCCATCCTCGACGCGCAAAGCGAACTGGTCTCCCAGGCCTCGCCGGATGGGCGCCTGATCTACCTGAACCCGGCGTATGCGGCCTTCTTCGGATGTCGCGTGGGCGACATGGTGGGGCGGAGCCTGTATGACTGGGTCGATCCGGCGGACCGCGAGGCGGTGCGTCGGCAGATCGCGCATGTCCTGGCCACCGGCGAAACCACCACCACCAGCAATCGGATGAGCAGCCCGGACGGGCAGGCGCGCTGGGTGTCCTGGACCAACACGCGCCAGACGGGCCCCGACGGCAGTTTCCTCCTGCATTCGTCCGGTCGCGATGTGACTGAGCATGTTCAGGCCGAGCGTGAACTGGCCCACAGCCAGGCCCTGCTGGAACGCACCGGAGCGGTTGCGGGCATCGGGGGCTGGGAGCTGGACCTGCGCAGCAACACCATTCACTGGACCAGTCAGACGCGCCGCATCCATGAGGTCGGCCCGGACTACCAGCCCACGCTGGAGACCGCCCTGGCCTTCTACGCCCCTGATTCACGGCCGCACATCGAGGCGGCCGTGCGTGAGGGCCTGGCGCTGGGACAGCCCTGGGATCTGGAACTCCAGATGGTCACTGCCCGGGGGCGGACCATCTGGGTGCGGGCGGTCGGCGAAGTCGAGTTCGAGAACGGGCAGCCGGTGCGCCTGTTTGGTGCGCTGCAAGACATCACCGAGCGGCGGGCCGCTGAGCAGGTGCGCAAAGAGGTGGCGGCCATCTACGAGCACACGACGGACTTCGTGCTGCAGGCGGACCCGGCCCTGCACATCGGCTACATGAACCCTGCTGCAGCCCAGGCCTTGCTAGGCCGTCCATGGTCTCCGGGCGAGGTCTGGGACATCCGGGATCTGATGCCGGCGGCCACCCGCGAGCAGTTCTCGCAGGAGATCCTGCCCGCCCTGCAGCAGCAGGGGCTCTGGGACGGCCGCTCCGCCGTGCTGCGCGCCGATGGCCGTGTCGTGCCGGTGTCCCACCTGGCCATTGCCCACCGCGAGCCCGGCGGCCCGGTCAGCCGCTATTCGGTGATTCTGCGCGACATCTCGCAGCTGGTGGCCGCCGAGGCCGAGCGTGAGCGCCAGGCCGGCACGCTGCGCTCCGTGGCCAATGCCATCCCCTCGCGAGTCGCCGTGGTCAGCCCGGACGGGCGCTACATCTTCGTCAACCATGCCTTCGCGCGCTGGATTGGCTCGCCGACCCAGCCCATCCTGGGCCAAACGCCCCAGGCCGTGCTGGGACAGGCCGAGTTCGAACGTCGCCGACCCATGATCGAGCGGGCCCAAGCCGGCGAGCCGGCGCTGTTCGAGTTCGTCGAGGAAGGTCCTGCCGGCCTTCGGCACATCGCGATCGAATACCTGCCCCTGAGTACGCCCGAAGGCGAGCGAGATGGCTTCGTCGTGGTGGCCCAGGATGTGACGGAAGCGCGCCAGGAGCAGGCAAGGCTCGAGCTCCAGGCGATGACCGATCCGCTCACCCAACTGCTCAACCGTGCCGGTTTCGAGCGGCGGATGGAGAACCACCTCGACGCCCACCTGAGCGAGCACCTCGCCGTGCTCTACGTCGACCTCGACCATTTCAAGCCCGTCAACGACACCCATGGCCACGCGGTGGGCGATGCCTTGCTCCAGCAGGTGGCACGACGCCTGGTGCGGCTGGTGCGTCCCTCCGACGTGGTGGCCCGCCTGGGGGGCGACGAGTTCGCCATCGCCCTGCCCGGCATGGCCAGCCTGCTTCAGGCCCGGCGGGTCGGACAGGCGGTGGTCGATGCACTGGGCCAGCCCTTCACCCTGCCGGGCGGTCCGAGCTTGCAGATCGGTGCCAGCGTAGGCGGGGTGGTGGGCACGGCGGTGCGCAGTTCCTGGCCCGAACTCGTCGCCCATGCCGACCGGATGCTCTACGAGGCCAAGCACGGTGGCCGCCGCACAGTCAAGGTTCAGGCCGTCGATTGAAGCCAAGGTCCGCCAGATCGCCCGAGGTGAGAAAGGGAACGACGATCCCGGCCCGCATTGTGTATCGTGGCTCCCATGCCTTCGATGATCCGTGAAGCCCGGCCCGCCGATCTGCCGGCAGTGGCCGAGTTGTTCGACCTGTACCGGCAGTTCTACAAGCAGGCCCCCGATGCCGAGGGCGCACGCGCCTTCATCGCCGCGCGCCAGGCCCGGCAGGAATCCGTCATCCTGCTGGCCGAGACCGGCACCGGGCCGCTGGCGGGCTTCTGCCAGCTCTACCCCAGCTTCTGCTCGGTGGAAGCCGCGCCCATCTACGTGCTCTATGACCTGTTCGTGCGGCCCGGTGCCCGCCAGGGCGGCGTGGGCCGCGCCCTGCTGCTGGCGGCCGAAGCCCGCGCGGCGGCCGACGGCAAGGTGCGCATGGACCTGACGACGGCCCGCAGCAACCAAGCCGCCCAGGCGCTGTACGAATCCCTGGGCTGGGTGCGCGACGAGGTCTTCCTGGCCTACGCGCGCCGCATCGGCTGAGACCATCGTTCGCATCGGCCCGATCATGAGCCTGGACCTTCTGCTGCGCAGCCTCGCCCTGTGCGTGGTGCTGGCCGGCGTGGAGACCCTGCACGGCATCGCCCGCACCGTCTGGCTGGTCCCTGCGCTGGGCAAGGACCGGGCGCTCAAGCTCAGCATCGTCACCGGCTCGCTGCTGGCCTTCGGGGTCTGCCTGCTGCTGGTGCCCGGCATCGGCCTGCACGGCCCGGTCGCCCATCTGGGGTTGGGCCTGGGGCTGGCGGGCTTCATGGCGCTGTTCGATCTCGCCCTGGGCCGCTGGGTGCTGCGGCGCCGCTGGTCCCAGGCCCTGGCGGATTTCGACCCGCGCACCGGCAACCGGCTGGTGTTCGGCCTGGCTCTGCTGGTGGTCTTCCCGCTGCTGGTGTCCTGGCTGCGGCCACCGGGTTGACCCACCGCCATGCCCATGCGGGCGAACAGAGGCCGCGGGCTTGCTATGCTCGCGGCCCCATGCCTTCCATGACCCCACTGCAGCGCCGCGTGCTCCAGGCCGTGCTCTACGAAACCGGCGCCGTCGCCATGACCGGCCCCATCGTGGGCCTGTCCTTCGATGCGGGCGCGGGCTCCTCCCTGCTGCTGGCAGTGGTCATGTCCACCATCGCCCTGGCCTGGAACTACGTCTTCAACGCCGGCTTCGAGCATTGGGAGCGGCGCCAGGCCCGGCGCCAGCGCACCGTGTGGCGGCGCCTGCTGCACGGCATCGGCTTCGAAGGCGGCCTGGGCCTGATGCTGGTGCCGCTGATGGCGGTCTGGCTGGACATCCCGCTGTGGCAGGCCCTGGTGGCGGAGATCGGCCTGCTGGCCCTGTTCTTCCTCTATGCCGTGGGCTTCACCTGGGCCTTCGACCGGATCTTCGGCCTGCCCGAGTCGGCCCGCGGCTGAGAGCCCGAGCCGTCAGTCGGCCAGGCGTTCCACCTTCACCTTGGCCGGTCGGTCCGGGTTGACGATGGCGCCCAGGGCCTGGCCGATCAGGTCCACCGCGTTGTCGAAGCAGCCGTGGCTGGCGCGGATCTGCCGCTGACCGTCGGAGACGCTGCGGGCGCTGAGCACATCCAGCCGCGCCCCCGCCGCCGCCTGGGTGGCCCAGAAGGCCTGCCACTGACGCAGCTCGGCCAGGCGGTCGGCCGCCCAGAGATCATCGGCAGCGCGGGGCTGTGCGCTGGCCGGGTCGAAGGCCCGGGCCATGCCCAGCAGCGGCATCTTGTGCACGTCCTCGAAGGCTCGGCTCACCAGGTAGAGCAGGGACTTGCGGTAGGGCCCCACGCTGTCGTCCTGTTCGTTGGCATCGGACAGCACATGCAGGCTCAGGCGCTCAGGCGCCAGCACCTTCTTCTGCAGCGCGGGGCGCAGGTGGTCCAGCGCGAAGCGCACCGTGCAGGCGGGGGCGAACAGACGCAGGCTGGCCGCCGTCAGGCGGGCGGACTGCAGCAGCGGCAGCATGGCCCCCAGCAGGATGGCGCCGGCCGAGTGGCCCATCAGGTGGATCTCCAGCTCCGGGCGCGCCTTCTGCAGCCGGCGCAGCTGCGCCACCATCTGGCGCACGCCGCCCTGGGCATGCTCGCTGGCCCGCTGGGCGTTGAGCTTCATCTGACTCCACATCGCCCCACCGGGGCCGCGCAAGGCGGGCTCCAGCATGCGGTCGCTGACCTGGGTCAGGCGGTCCAGCCAGCCCCGGGCCGGCGCGTTCTCGATCTGCCCCAGGCCATGGCGGGCGGCCTGCTCCTCCACCAGGTCCCCCAGGGTCTCCAGCGGGCCGGAGCGCCAGGTGATGAACAGCGGGTAGATGCCCTGGGCCAGCATGTAGGGCGCCATCACCCGGATGCGGCGGATGGCGTCGGCCTCGCTGTTGAGGCCCCCGTGGGCATAGATCAGCAGCTTGGCCGGGCCTTGCGCGGGCAGCGCGGCCAGGGGCCGGTGCAGCACTGCGGCCTCCAGGGCGGCGGCGGCATCCTCGGCCGTGATGTCGTTGCGCACGGCAAAACCGCGGTCCAGCACCACGGTGTGGCGGTAGGCCGAGTCGGGGTCCAGTGGCCGGCAGGCCGCATCGCGCAGGTCGCGGTAGCGGCGCGCCAGCGCATCCTCGGCGCCCACCAGGCCGGCGGGCCGCTCGGTGCCCGCCCGGTCGCCAGCCGAAGGCGATGGCAGCAGGAAGCGCGGTGAACGTGCCACCGCGGCCGGGCTCTTGCCGCGGCCGCGTGGGGCCGTGGCCTGGGCCAGCTGTGCCGGCACGCCCAGCGTGAAGACCCACGCATCGCTGCCATGGTTCACCCAGTCGGCATAGGGCAGCAGGGCAAAGCCCTTGGAGCCCCAGCCCGGCCCCCAGGAGTTCTGCACCACGAAACCGCGCTCGTTGTAGCCCACCAGGGCGAAGGCGTGGCCGCCCGGGTCCTTGGGCTGGGCCACGGCCTGGATGGCCACCAGATCGGCATGCCCGCGCAGACGCTTGCCGGTGGGCACGGCCCATCCCTCGTGCACCGTGCCCGACACGTACAGCGCGCCGACCTGACGGATGGCGGCCTGCATGTCCACCACCGAGCGCACGTCCACCCGGTAGTACACGCCCAGCGTGGTGCGCAGGGCGTCCACGTCCCAGTTGCGATCGGGATCGTCGGGCTGCGTCGGGTCCTCGGCGGGTGTCACCGGCAGGCGCTGGCCCTTCTTGTTCACGGCATAGGGCCACAGCGCACTGGCACACACGCCGTGGCGCTGCCAGCCCTTGAGCGCCCCGCGGCAGCTCGAGCCCTCGTAGTCTTCACCCGGCCATTCGTCGTACAGGCGGGCCAGCTGGTAGAGCATGGCGGGGCTCACCTGCCGGCGCTCGGCGGCGTCCGCGCCCACATTGCGCAGGAACAGCAGGTAGTTGATGACGGCGGCCAGGCCGAAACCGGTGCAGGCCCCGTCCTGTCCCTGGTCCAGCACCAGGCCCTGGGCGGCATAGGTCGGCAGCAGCCGGGCCACGTCCTCGTCGCCGGGCCAGGCCGCAGGCAGGCTGCCCAACTGCGGCTGGAAGGCGCGGTCGCGCAGGTCCAGGCGGTCGGGCCGCGCGTCCAGGGTCAGGCTGCGCTGGCCGATCACCACATTCTTGGTGGGCATGGTGGATCTCCTCCGGAACACCCCGTGTGGGTGCCGGGATGCTAACGCCGCGTGCCGGGCGCGAGGGTGCGCTCGGATAGCATGGCCGCATGCCTGCCCTTGTCCAGTCCCTGCTGGAGACCGACCTCTACAAGCTCACGATGCAGCAGGCCATGCTGCACCAGATGCCCGCCAACACGGCCCGCTATGTCTTCGCCTGTCGCAACGCCCCGGCCTTTCCGCTGGCGCAGCTGGCCGATGAGGTGAACGCCGAGCTGGACGCCCTGTGCACCCTGCGCTTCACCCCCGAGGAGCTGGCCTTCGTGCGCGCCTTGCGCTTCATGAAGCCGGACTACATCGAGTTCCTGCGCCTCTTCCAGCTCAACCGCGATTTCATCCAGGTGCGCACCGAAGGCGAGCGGCTGGTGATCGAGGCCGAGGGCCCGCAGCTGCACGTGATGCCCTTCGAGCTCTATGTGCTGCCCATCGTGCAGGCGCTCTACCAGCGCCCGCTGAGCACGCCCGACACCGTGCCTGAGATGCGCCGCCGCCTGCACGCCATGATCGACCGGGCCCAGGAACGGCTGGCGGCCATGGCCCGCTCACCGCAGCCGCCCCGCCACCCCTTCTCGCTGTTCGATTTCGGCCTGCGGCGGCGTTACAGCGCGGCCTGGCAACAGGAGGTGCTGCAGACCCTGGGCGAGCGCCTGCCCGAGCAGTTCAAGGGCACGTCCAACCTGCACCTGGCCCGCCAGTTGGGCCTGACACCCATCGGCACCATGGCCCACGAGTGGCTGCAGACCTTCCAGGCCATGCCCGGGGTGCAGCTGCGCCAGTCCCTGGTGGCTGCGCTGGAGGCCTGGGTGCGCGAGTACCGCGGCGACCTGGGCATCGCCCTGACGGACGTGGTCACCACGCCGGCCTTTCTGCGCGACTTCGACCTCTACTTCGCCAAGCTCTTCGACGGCCTGCGCCACGACAGCGGCGACCCGCTGGCCTGGGCGGCCGAGGTGGACGCGCACTACCGGCGCCTGGGCATCGACCCGCGCACCAAGCGCAAGGTCTTCTCCGACGGCCTGCGGCTGGACACCACGGCCCTGGACATCTACGAGGCCCTGTGCTGGCGCGACGACCAGGTGGTGGGCTTCGGCATCGGCACCGCGCTGACCAACGACAGCCCGCACGGTGCGCTCAACATCGTGATGAAACTGCTGAGCTGCAACGGCCTGCCCACGGCCAAGCTGTCGGACGCCGAAGGCAAGACGGTGTGCGAGGACGCCCGCTTCCTGCGCTACCTGCGTCACACCTTCGGGGTGGACAGCGAGCCCACGCCCGCCTGAATCGACTCGTCACCGAGCCGGGCCGTCAGCCGCGGTTCGGCCCAGTCCACAAAGGCCCGCACCCGCACCGACAGCAGGCGCGAATGCGGGAACACCAGCTGCACCGGCACGGCCTCGGGCTCCCATTCAGGCCACAGCCGCAGCAGGCGACCGGCGGCCAGGTCGTCGCGCACCTGGTAGCTCAGAAAGCGGCCGCAGCCCAGGCCCTTGCGGCAGGCCTCCAGCGCGGCATCGACGTGGTTGGTCGAGAAGACCTCCGCCAGCGGGATGCGCACCGGCGGGCCCCCGCGCGCAAACGTCCATTCGTGCCCGCTGTCCAGCCCGGCAAAGTGCACCGCCTTGAGCGGCTGCGCGCCATCGGGCTGGCGCAGCTGCTCGCGGTGGGCCGCCACGAAGTCCGGGCTGGCACACAGCACGCGGCGGCAACTGCCCACCGGCTTGGCCACCAGCGAGGAATCCGGCAGGGCGCCGATGCGCACCGCCAGGTCCAGCCCCTCCTCCAGCAGGTCCATCACCCGGTCGACCAGCAGCAGATCGGCCCGCATCTCCGGATGGGCCACCAGAAACTCGGTCAGCACCGGGGCCACATGCAGGCGCCCGAACATCACCGGCGCGGTGATGGCCAGACGGCCGCTGGGCCGCAGGCGCCGGTCGCTGAGGGCGGCATCCGCCTCCTCCACCTCGGCCAGGATGCGGCGGCAGCGCTCCAGGTACTCCCGCCCCTCCTCGGTCAGCGCAATGCGGCGCGTGGTGCGGTTGAGCAGGCGCACGCCCAGGCTGCGTTCCAGGGCCGCCAGGCTGCGCACCACCGCCGCCAGCGAGGTGCCCAGGCGCCCGGCCGCCCCGGACAGGCTGCCGGCCTCGACGATGCGCACGAAGGTCTCCATGGCCTTGAACTTGTCCATGCCCGGATTAAACCGGCAATCGCATCAATCCAGTGCGTCCTGGGTTCTTCATTTCTCGGCGCCCCCGGGTCAGCATGGGCCCATGTCACGCCATTTCGCCAACCTGACCTACACCGCCACCGTGCGCGCCGAGCAGCGCCGCCGCCACGGCGAGGAACTCTCGCCCGGCGCCGGCGACCCCAGCCCCCGGCTGGGCCTGCGCGAGGCCAGCTTCATCGCCGCACGCGACACCGCCTTCCTCGCCACCGTCAATGCACAGGGCTGGCCCCATGTGCAGCACCGCGGCGGCCCGCCGGGCTTTCTGTGCGTGCTGGACGAAACCACGCTCGCCTTCGCGGACCTGGGCGGCAACCGCCAGTTCGTCAGCGTGGGCAATCTGCAGGACAACGACCGCGCCGCGCTGCTGCTGCTGGACACGGCCGCGCGCCGACGGCTCAAGATCCTGGGCCGCATGCGGGTGCTCGAGGCGCCCGCGGTGAGCGCAGGCGAGCTGCCCGCCGATGTGCCGATCGCCCTGCTGCCCGGGCTGCAGCCGCTGGCGCGCGCGCCCGGCGCAGAGCGGGTGATGGTGATGCAGGTCGCGGCCTTCGACTGGAACTGCAGCCAGCACATCACCCGCCGCTGGAGCGAGGCGGAGCTGCTGGCCCACGGCCTGGCCCTGCCCGCCGACCTGTGAGCCCCCTCACGTCCCCTCTTTCGCCCCTTTTTCCACCCCCACTGCATCAGGAGACATGCATGAAGCTCTATGACCTCGTCCTGTCCGGCAACTGCTACAAGGTTCGCCTGTTCGCCGCCCTGGCCCATGTGCCGCTGGAGATCGTGCCGGTGGACTTTCTGGCCGGTGAGCACAAGCGCTCGCCGCTGATCGACCTGAATCCCTGGGGCGAGCTGCCCATCCTGGTGGACGGCGAGGTGGTGCTGCGGGACTCCCAGGCCATCCTGGTCTATCTGGCGCAGAAGTACGCCGCGCCGCAGTGGCTGCCGCGGGATGCGGCCGGCCTGGCGGCCGTGGTGCAGTGGCTCTCGACCGCCGCCAACGAGGTGCAGAACGGTCCGGCCTCCGCCCGCCTGGTCGACAAGTTCGGCTATGCGATCGACAAGGCCGACACCCTGCGCCGCAGTGCGCGCATCCTGCCGCTGCTGGAAGCCCATCTGAGCCAGCACGCCTGGCTGGCCGCCGCGCAGCCCACCATCGCCGATTGCGCGGTCTTCCCCTATGTGGCGCTGGCGCCTGAGGGTGGGGTCGACCTGGAACCCTGGCCGCAGATCCGGGCCTGGATCCAGCGGGTCAAGGCCTTGCCGGATTTCCTGCCCATGCCCGGGGTCTGAGCGTCCCGCGGCTCACCACAGGGCACATCTCTCACCGGCGACTGCACGGCCTGGAGGGCTGCGCCGACATCTTCAAGCGGATGCAGGCTTGCGCTTGCGGTGACTCACGACGGTCGCGGCTCGGGGCCGGGCCGGCACCGGTGTCATGTCCGCCATCAGCCGGCGGGCATTGCTGGCGCAATCCATGCCCTCGGGCTTGGTCTCGATCTGCGCCACCAGCGCCAGCAGATGAGCCTTGCTCTGCACCAGCTGGGCCTGCAGGGCCTCGATGTCCGCCACCTTGCGGCGCAGGGTGTCCAGCAGGGTTTCGTGGGCCCAGTTCAACTGCCCGTCCGGCAGCACGGCGCGCAACTCGTCCAGGCTGAAGCCGGCGCGCTGCGCCGCGGTGATCAACTGCAGCACCAGCACGGCATCCTCCGGGTAGCTGCGGTAGCCGTTGGCCTGGCGCTCGACCTGCTTGAGCAGGCCGACGCGTTCGTAGAAGCGTATGCGCGAGGTCGCCAGACCGGTGCGCCGGGCCAGTTCGCCGATGTTCATGGGTGCTCCGTGCGTGCCGTCGTGCGCATGTCCCTGCAGTTTGACATTGAACTTGACTTCAAGGTTAAGGTGCAGCCCATCACCTTTCCCGGGCCTGGCCCGCAACCACCGCCATGTCGCTGTTCCAGCCCCTGATCCTGCCCAATGGCAGCCGCATCCCCAACCGCATCGCCAAGGCCGCCATGGAGGAGAACATGGCCGATGCGGACCACGCCCCCTCGGCAGACCTGCTGCGGCTCTACCAGGCCTGGGCCGAGGGCGGTGCCGGCCTGATCATCACCGGCAATGTGATGGTGGACGCCCGGGCCATGACGGGCGCCGGCGGCGTGGTGCTGGAGGACGAGCGCCACCTGGACCGCTTCGAGGCCTGGGCGCGCACCGGCCGTGCGCAGGGCGCTGCCCTGTGGATGCAGATCAATCACCCCGGCCGCCAGATGCCCGCGGCCCTGGGCCAGCCCACGCTGGCGCCCTCCGCCGTGGCGCTGGACCTGGGCCGGCAGTCCGGCCTGTTCGCCATGCCGCGCGAGATGGACGAGGCCGACATCCTGGACGTGCAGCGCCGCTTCGTGGCCACCGCGCGGCTGGCCGAGCGGGCCGGCTTCAGCGGGGTGGAGATCCACGCCGCCCACGGCTATCTGCTGAGCCAGTTCCTCTCGCCGCTGAGCAACCGGCGACAGGACCGCTGGGGCGGCAGCCTGCCCAACCGCGCCCGCCTGCTGCTGGACATCGTGCGCGGCGTGCGCGCCAGCGTGGCACCGGGCTTTGCCGTCGCGGTCAAGCTCAACTCGGCCGACTTCCAGCGCGGCGGTTTCTCGCCGGAAGACGCCCGCGCGGTCGTGGCCCTGCTGGCGCCGCTGGGCGTGGATCTGGTGGAGCTGTCCGGTGGCAGCTACGAGGCCCCGGCCATGCTGGGATCGGCCCGCGACGAGCGCACCCTGGCCCGGGAAGCCTATTTCCTGTCGTTCGCGCGGGAGATCGCGCAGGCGGCCACGCTGCCGCTGATGGTCACGGGTGGCATCCGGCGGCGCGCGGTAGCCCAGCAGGTTCTGGACAGCGACATGGCGATGGTCGGCATCGCCACCGCACTGGCGATCGCCCCGGACCTGCCCCGCCAATGGGCGCAGGGCCGGGACCCGGCGCCCCAGCTCCGCCCCATCACCTGGTCCAACAAGCCGCTGGCGGCCACCGCGCACATGGCCGCGGTCAAGCACCAGTTGCAGCGGCTGGCCAGCGCGCGGCCCACCCGGCCTGGGGTGTCACCGCTGTGGGCCCTGCTGGGGTCCCAATGGGAGGCCTGGCGCCAGGCCAGCCGCTACCGCCGCTGGGTGAGCGCCCGCGACACCGGCCCTGCCTTGCGCACGGTCTGAGCCAAGGTCGTAGGATTGGGCCGACAGACGGGCCGGCCACCCGCGCCGACAATGCCGTCGAGGAGAAGACCATGATCCGAGTCGCCATCGTCGATGACCACGCCATTGTCCGCACCGGCCTGCGCCAGTTCCTGTCCGAGGAAGTGGACCTGCGGGTGACGGGTGAAGCCGCCAACGGCCGCGAGGCCCTGGACCTGGTGCGCCAGGGTGAGGTGGACGTGATGCTGATGGACCTGTCCATGCCCGACCAGAGCGGGGTGGACGCACTGGCCGCCATCAAGGCCCGCGCGCCGGAGTTGCCGGTGCTGATCCTCAGCGGCTTTCCGGAAACCCACTACGCCACCACCCTGCTGCGCCAGGGCGCGGCCGGCTACCTGAACAAGGAATGCGACCCGGAGGAGATTGCCAAGGCGATCCGCACGGTGCACCTGGGGCGGCGCTACATCACCCCGGCGGTGGCCGAGCTGCTGGCCGACAACCTCAACGGCGCCGGGGATCGCCCGCCCCATGAGCAGCTCTCCGAGCGGGAGTTCCAGGTCTTTCTGCGCCTGGCCAAGGGCGAAACCATCAGCGCGATGGCCGACAGCATGGCCCTGAGCGTCAAGACGGTGAGCACCTACCGCACCCGGGTGATGGAGAAGCTCAAGCTCTCCTCCAACAGCGACCTCACCTACTACGCGATGAAGAACGGCCTCATCCAGTGAGCGTCAGCGCCCGCACAACCACCCGCACTCAATGTGCGGCGGGAGTGGGCGGCTCCGGCAGCGTCGTCTCCCAGGGCGGCTCGGCCGCCTGGGCGATCTGCTGGGCATGCTCCTCGATGGCCCCGGCGGTTCGAGGCTGGAAGCCGGCCAAGGCCACGGCCAGCCCGCAGACGCCCAGATAGAAGGCCAGCACCCCCAGCCATGCCCAGGACCGGGTTCTTTGCGGTGTCTGTGTCATGGAGCCTCCTTGCGGAATCAGGGGAGCGGATGTCGCCGCCTCAGGTCATCAGCGGCGGCACATCGCAATCGTTCTCGTCGTTGGGCAGGCCCTGTGCCTCGCAGCCGCGGGCGGGGAAGCTCTCCTCGACGTCCGGGTGCAGCACCAGGGTGCGCAGCTCCAGCGGTCCTTCGGTCGGCTGCAACGGCATCGGGCCCGGCGCTCGCATCATGGGCACACGTACCTGCTGCAGGGGCGGCGTGGCGGGCGCGGGCCGGGAAAAGCTCATCACCGCTGCCCCCAGGGCCAGGGCCAGAACAGACAGCTCGCAGGTGGCCCAAACAAGCCTCGGGTTGGACATGGGGTGCTCCTTTCTTGATCGGTGCCACACAGGGGGCATGGCACCAATTTAGGAGGCTCACCGTCAGCCGGCCATCGGTCCGCGGCGCGTCGGCGTGTCGGACTGGACTGACAGGCCGGACACAAAGGCTTTCAAGCCGGAAGCACCCAGCCCAGCCCTGTGACGCTACCGCCTCAGGCGCTGCGGACCGCGGCTTCGCCCCGCTCGGGCACCGCCGGTGCAACCACGGGCACGGGGACAGCGTCCTGCGCGGGCGCAGAACGCATGTGTGCCGGCAGCTGATTGCCGAACACCCACTGTTTCACCTCGTCCAGCCAGGCATCCTTGTCGTCATCCATCATGGTTCCCCCTGTGATTGCGGTGCTCACGCCCCCGGGACCGGTTCGGTTCGCCCGGACCGGTCACCCACGCCTCGGATGGGACTCCCTTCAGCGCAATTGGTTCACGCGCCGCAGCCCAGTCCGGCTGCGACCTCCGAAGCACTTCAGCAAGAGCCAGGCCAGGAAGGTGGCCCGAGCTGCGCCTATCCCTCGGTGGAAGGATGGCTGCCGGTCGCGGCCGGCGCATCAGGTGCTGGCGCCGCAGGCTCCCCCGCCGTCGGGATCGGGTCCACGGCCGGCGCCACGGCAGCCTCCCGCATCGGCAGGCGGGCCCGCAGCGTGGTGCCCTGCCCCGGATGGGACAGCACCTCCAGGCGCCCTTGTTCGGATTCCACCCGGTAGTGCATGCCCAGCAGGCCGTGATGGCCCGCGCGCGGGCCGTCGGCCTGGAAACCCCGGCCATCGTCGCGCACCTCCACGCAGGCCTCCTGCCCCACCAGCTCCAGACGCACCCACACGTTCTTCGCATGGGCGTACTTGGCGGTGTTGGTCAGAGCCTCCTGCACCATGCGAAACACGGTGAGCTCGGCGCTGGGCACCAGCTTCACCGGCGCCAGCGTGCAATGCACCGGCAGACCGGCCCGTTTGGAGAACTCGTCGCACAGCACTTCCAGGGCTGGCAGCAGCCCCAGATTGCTCAGGGTGGACGGGCGCAGATCCTCGATGATGCGGCGCTTGAGCGCGATGCCGCTGTTGAGCGTGGCCGTCAGGTGCCCCAGGCGCTCCAGGGCATCGGGTGCACCGCCCAGCTTGGGCTTGAGACGGGCAACGTCCAGCTTGGCCGCCGTCAGCAGGGCGCCCAGCTCGTCGTGCAGTTCCCGCGCCAAGCGGGCCCGCTCGTCCTCGCGGGCGGTCTGCAGGTGGCGGGCCAGCTCCGTCAGTTCGGCGGTGCGACGGTTCACCTCCCGTTCCAGCTGATTGCGCTCGTCCAGCAGGCGCTGGGCCTGTCGCTGCCGTTCCCATTGAAGTGCGCGTTCCTGCCGCAGGAACTTCACCAGCACCAGCACGCTGAGCACCGTCAGGGCGGCCACGCCGACGCGGTTGATCATCAAAGTGTTGAACACCCCTTCCCGGCTGCGGGCGATGCGGGCCGCCTGCTCGCCGGCCATCGCCGAGACCATGCTGCGGATGGCGGTCATCTTGTCCAGGCCCACGCCCAGATCCACCAGGCCGGTGACGGCCTCGGTCTGGCCCGCCTGCACCTTGGACACCACCAGCGCCATCTCGCTGAGCTTGCCCTCCACGTTCTCGCGCAGGCCGCTCAGGCGCTGGCGGCCCGCCTCGTCGGTGTCCTCCAGATAGAGGCCCTGCAGGGCCTGGAGGGAGGCCCGCACGTCCACGCTGGCATTGCGATAGGGCTCCAGGTACTCGGGACGGCCCGTCAGCACGAAACCCCGCTGGCCGGATTCCGCATCGGTGAGCCGCTGCAGCAGCGACAGCAACTCCTGGCGGATCCGGCCGGACAGCACCAGATCGTCCATCTGAGTCCGCGCCTGGCGGTAGGACAGTTCGTTGAAGCCGAGCATGGCGACGGCCACCAGCAGCACGATCGGCAGGACGATGACGCTGCGTCTCATGCGCCAGCCCCACTGCTGCAAGGTGTCTTTCAAGGTGGGCTCCGGCGAAGGTGGACGGTCGTCAGGGACGTGCGGTGTCGGACAGTGTCTCGCAGTAGGCGATCAGCTCGTCGAGTTCGGCCGACTTGTCGAACACCCGATCGGCCCCCAGGGCCAGGCAGCGCCGGCGCATCTCGGGAGTGGCGTAGTTGCTCAGCACCACCAGACGGGTGCCGGGGGCGGCCTCGCGGGCCCGGCGCAGCACCTCCAGGCCCGTGCCGTGGGCCAGGAAGATGTCGATGATCATCAGATCGCAGCCTTCATGCGGCTGCCCCAGCCAGGCCAGCGCGTCGGTCTCGCTGGCGGCCCAGCCCACCACCTGCATGCCCAGCATCTCCTCCAGCGTCGCTGTCAGGTTCTGGCGGATCACCTCGCTGTCTTCCACCAGGAAGAAACGCAAGGCCCGCTGGGACTGACAGAGGTTGGAGAGGGAGGAAGTCGCGGTCATGGTCTGAGGGAAGGGACCGGATCGGCCAGAGCCGACCGTTGGGGAAATTATCGGCCGGGGCGGTCGTCGGCGGCACTCCCGAAGTTCGGCGGCGCGTGTCGGACCTCTCCTACAGACAGCACCGCCGGAGGTCGGCTAGCAACGCCGGAGCGGACCCTCCGGCCGGACCGGTCACGGTCGCACGGCCAGCTCGTTGCGCACCGCCTTCACGCCCTTGACGCTCCAGGCCAGACGCTCGGCCTCGGCCTTCTCGTTCAGACTCTTGGCAAAGCCGGAAAGCATCACCGTGCCATTGAGCGTCTCCACATTGATGGCCACGGCATCGACCGCCTTCGACTCCACGAACTTCGCCTTCACGGCGGTGGTGACGGAGGCATCGTCGATGTACTCGCCCACGGTGGACTGCCCGCGGGTGACGGCGCAGCCCGGCAGCACGGTGATGGCGGTGGCGGTGGCCACCAGGGCTGCGGCCAGGGACAGACGAAGGGGGCGGTTCGTGTTCATGGGGGGTCTCCTTGAATTGATGAGCCTCCAGTCTCTGCCAGCCCGGCCCCGCCGGCCATCGCCGAACCGGCCGTCGCCGTGTAGGAGGGGACCGCATGCCGACGTCGGCCGCCGGCCTTGAACCGGGATCTGCCCCGGTGGCCCACAATGGCGCGCCCTGGCAACATGCGCCGCGATGTCTGACACCTGGTTCCTGCTCCTGTCCGCCGCCCTCGGGGCCGGCGCCCTCAATGCGCTGGCTGGCGGCGGCAGCTTCCTGACCCTGCCAGCCCTGTTCCAGGCCGGTCTGCCCCCCATCGCGGCCAACGCCACCAGCACGGTGGCGGTCAGCCCGGGCTACCTGGGCAGCACCCTGGGCTTCCGGGCCGAGCTGGCCCGCATGCCGGCAGGCCTGCTGTGGAAGGACAGCGGCATCTGCGCGCTGGGGGGCCTGGCCGGAGCCGGCCTGCTGCTGGTGACGCCGGCGCACCTCTTTGTCGCGGTGGTGCCCTGGCTGCTGCTGTTCGCCACGGCGGTGTTCGCAGCCGGCCCCTGGCTGATCCGCCGGCTCAAGCAGCGCGCCGACGCGCCCCCCGGCCCGGGCGCAGCCTGGCGCAGGGCTGTCGGTCTGGCGGCGGTGTCCATTTACGGGGGCTATTTCAACGGCGGCCTGGGCATCCTGCTGCTGGCGCTGTACCAGGCCACCGGGGTGAGTGACCTGCGCGAGGCCAATGCGCTGAAGAACCTCAACTCGCTGGTGCTGTCCAGCGTGTCGGTGCTCACCTTCGCCTGGGCCGGCCAGGTGCATTGGCCCGAGGCCCTGGGCATGGCGGTGGCCGCCATCGTGGGTGGCTACCTGGGGGCGGCGCTCACCCGGCGCCTGCCTGCCAGCTGGGTGCGCGCCTTCGTCATCGCCACGGGTCTGTTCATGGCCGGCAAGTTCCTGCTGCGCTGACCCCCGGTCCGGGGGCACACTGGTCGCCGTGAAGCCTTCCCCTTCCCGCATGGCTGAGACCGAGGGCCTGCCCCCGAAGCCCCGCCCCCTGCTGACCCGGCTCATCTTCGGCGCCCGGCAGGCCCATCTGGGCGACGAGCTGCTGGCATTCAAGTTCCGCTTCCTGGTGGCGCTGATGCTGGCCGGCGCCAGCGCGAATGCCCTGCTGGCGCTGGGCAGCCACAGCGGCCATAACGTGATCGCCCCCACCCACCTGAGGGTGATGGAAGCCTTCGTGGTGGTGGCGCTGCTGCTGTGGTGGGTGCTGCGCCTTTGCCCACAGCGGACCCAGACGCTGGCCTGGATCTTCGAGGCGCTGTGCCTGCTGGAATTCGCCTCGGCCATGGTGTTCGTCCCGGACGATGAGCTGCGCCTGCTCTGGTACTACATCAACCTGCCCGGGGTGTTCATCATGCTGGGGCTGCGCGCGGGCTGGGCCATCAGCGCGCTGTCCCTGGTCTGCATCTGGACCCTGGCCAGCCTCAGCGGTGCACCCTACTCGACCCATGCCGTGGCCACCGGCTCCACGGCCCTGCTGGCGCTGGCCCTCACCCTGCATGTGCTGGTGGCCCGGGCCCTGTCCTTCCACCGCCGCATGCAGGCCGCCAGCCGCGAGCTGGAACACCTGGCCAGCCTCGACCCCCTCACCGGGCTGCTCAACGCACGGGCCTTCCGGGTGCAGAGCGAGGCTTGCGCCGCCTCCATGCAGCGCAGCGGCCTGGACTATGCCGTGCTGTTCATCGACCTGGACCACTTCAAGTCGATCAACGACCACCACGGCCATGCGGCCGGCGACGAGGTGCTGCGGGCCGTGGCCGAACTGCTGCGGGCCCGGCTGCGCCGCAGCGACCTCCTGGGCCGCATCGGCGGCGAGGAGTTCGCCGCGCTGCTGCCCGACACGGGCGCCGCCGGCGCGCTGCCGCTGGCCGAGGCGCTTCGACAGGCGGTGCAGGCCCTGCGGCCGGCCATCGAAGGCGGCCAGCGCATCGAGGTTACCGCCTCGATCGGCGTGGCGACGGCCACCTCGGGCACGGGCACCCTGGACGCGCTGATCCGGCGGGCCGACAGCGCGATGTACGCGGCCAAGCAGGCCGGGCGAAACCGGGTCACGGCCCTGGGCTGAGCCGGAGCCGAGAGTGCAGAGACGCCGGCTCCCCCGGCAAGCTGTCGCTCAGGCCTGCGGGCGCCCGGCCATCCTCCCCGCGTCCACCACCGCGCACAGGCGCGCGCAGCGCACCCACACCAGCAGCAGCAGCCCCAGCTGGCCCAGCAGCCAGGCCAGGGCCAGGCCGCCGGTGGGCAGGCTGCCGGCCAGACGCCAGCGCAGGCCGGTGCACAGGGTCAGGCCCAGGGCCGCCAACAGGCTCAGGCCCAGGAAGAGGCCCAGCACCCGGGCCCGGTCGCGCAACAGGCTGCGCAGGCCTCGCCACCAGGCCAGCACGGCCGAGCGGCGGCGCGGCTCCAGCACCAGCAGGGCCCGGCCCGCTTCTGCGCTGGCCAGGGCCAGCAGGGCCAACAGCCAGGTCAGGCCCTGGGCCAGCCGCTCCCAGAACAGGGCGTCAGACTCCAGCACCATGTGCTCGCCCCGACGCTCGGCCAGGTGGGTGAGCCCATTGCCCACCGCCATGGCCAACACCAGCAGCACCAGTCCCCAGACCAGCGCGCGGCCCATGCGGCCGTAGTCGGCCAGGCCGGCGCGCAGCAGCTCATTCCAGCGCAAGGGCGCGGGCTGGCGGGCCGCCACACCGGCCATGGCGGTCAGCCAGGGGGTGAACAGCAGGGCCCAGACGACACCGAAGGCGCCCAGCACCGGCACCGGCACCAGGCTGGGCGCCAGGAAGACCTGGCCCAGGGCCTCGGCCAGCAGCGAGGGGTCGATGCCGCGCGCCAGGGCCGGCGCCAGCAGCGAATGGTCCAGTTGCCGGGACAGGGCCTGCCAGACCGGCAGCCCCACCACGACGGCAGGCACCGTGAGCACCAGCCACCAGGCCAGCAGCAAACGCCACTGGGCCATCCGGCGCAGCGCACGGCCCATCTGGCCGAACCAGCCCATGCGGGGCACGGCGGGCAGATCGCCCGCGATGTGGAGGGTCAAGGACACGGTCACAGCGTGCTCACCAAGGCAAAGAGGGTTTGGGCCAGACCCGTGATCTCATGGGCCCAGCGGCGGGCGGCGCGGCCATCGGCCTCCAAGCGCCAGCTGTTGTCAAGCAGCTTGGTGTCCAGGCGGTTGCGGCCTTCCGGGTCGATCTCCACCGAGACGGCTTGGCTGGGCCGGATCCAGCTCAGGCGCTGCCAGGGCAGCTCGCCGTTCCAGGTGACCTTCTCGACGCTGCCATCGGCAAAGCGCACCTTCACCGTCTGCGGCACGGCCACGCCGTCGCGGCGCAGCATCACCGTGGTCTTCCAGGGGAAGGGCCCCTCGCCGGCCTTGGCCTTCGGGTGGGCCTTGGCCCAGGCGGCGCGCTGCGCTTGCACCTCGCGGTCCACGTCCTCGCTGCGGCGCAGCGTCCAGCGCCCGTCCACCTGGCGCCAGCCGGCGTCGGGCAGCACCTCCTCGCTGGTCAGCGAATCGATCCGGTCGTCGAGCTTGCGCACCGCATAGACCTGCTGCTCGAAGAGGCGGTTGACCACGTCGGGCCGGCCCGACACCTCGGACAGCACGGCCTGCAAGTCACCGATGGCCGGGTGGCGGTACTTCCAGCGCGCGTAATAGACCTTGAAGGCCTTCTCGATCACGGGCTTGCCCAGCGTGGCCTCCAGGTCACGCATCACGGTGGCGGTGCGGCCGTAGACGCTGCCGTAGCCCTCGCTGCTGTAGCGGTCCCAGGAGTTGGCGCCGATGGCATCGGTGGCACGCCCCATCACGCTGAACATGCGCTCCATGTCGAAGACGCCGATCTCCGGCGCCCAGCCCAGGGCGCGCAGGCGCTGGGTGGTGAGCGGGATCTTCTGGCCGCGGTCGCGGATCATGCGCAGGTCCCAGTACTCGTTGAGGCCCTCGTCCAGCATGGGCTCCTCGAACTCGTTGGAGCCCAGCAGGCCGTAGAAGTAGCCGTGGCCGAATTCGTGGATCGTCACGAAGTCCAGGTCATAGGCATTCCAGGTGCCCGGCTCCGCATGGGCGTAGCTGCTGGCTGTGAAGAAGGTGGGGTACTCCATGCCCCCGGCCTCCTCGGCATTGAAGGGCGGGACCACCGCCGTCACGGTGCGGTAGGGATAGGGCCCCAGCGTCTGCGAGAAGTAGGTCAGCGCGTCCAGCGTGGCCTGCAGCACCGGTTGGGCGTTGGCCTGGTATTCGGGCGGATAGAGCACGGTCACCGTCACCGGCGGACTGCCCGGCCCGGTCCATTGCGCGGTCAGCGGCTTGGCAAAGCGGCGGTCGGCCGTCCAGGCGAAGTCGTGCACGTCGCCCTGCACGAAGTGGTAGGTCTTGCGCCCGCCCTGCACCAACGGCTCGCCCTGCAGCTCGCCTACGGCACCCACGGTCACGTCCTGGGGCACGTCGATCTTGACGTCGTACAGGCCGTAGTCGGCGTAGAACTCGCTATGCAGGTGGAACTCGTGGGCGTTCCAGCGAACTTCCTTCGCGCCGCGCTCGCCCGGCAGCTCCAGCACCGCGATCTTCGGGAACCACTGGCCCACCAGGTGGAAGCTGCCGAAGTAGCCGGTGCGCGCCAGCACGCGGGGCAGCTGGTCGAAGAAGTCGATGTCCAGCGTGGTGCTGGCGCCGGGGCCCACGGCCTGGGGCAGGTCCAGCCGCACGACGGTGTGGTCGGTGGCCGGGCCGCCGTCGGGCTGCACGAAGCGCCAGGGCACGGCTTGGCCGCCCTGCTGCACCTTGCGCAGCTCGGTGTAGCCCCAGTCGTCGTCCTCCACGTCCACCGCACTGCGGAAGGCAAAGCCCTGCCGGCGCTCGGTCATGAAGGTGCTGCCCTCACCCTCGAAGGCATTGAGGTACAGGTGCAGATAGACCGACTGCACGGGGCGGTCCGAGCGGTTGCGCCAGGTCAGCTTCTGGCGGCCGTCGACCGTGTGCTTGTCGGGGTCGAGCCTGGCCTCGATCTGGTAGCTCACCACCCGGTCGGACAGCGTGGGCTCGCTGCCCTGGCGTGGTCCACCCCAGGCGCCCGGGGCGCTGGGCTCGCGCACGGCCGCGGCATGGGCCGGCGCCAGCGCAATCCCGTCAGGCGACGGCGGCAGCGAACCTGCCAGGGACTGAGGGGACATCGGCGCGCTCGAGGCAAGGCTGGTGGCCTGCCCGTCGTCGCCGTGGGAGGAGGCCCACCACAGGCCCCCGCCCAGGGCCAGCGCCAGCACGGCGCCCAGCCCCAGAAATGCTTTGGTCTTGCCCAGCATCTGCGGTCACGGGTTAAAACAACCGGCGGATGATAGGTGGGACGAGAACTGTTCCCCGTCGGGCACAACCCCCACCCCCCTATTCGGAAGGACGGAAGGGCGGGGGAAGCACCTCGGGCGCGGACGCTCAAGGCCGGTCGTCGTCGCACCAGGTGCGCGGGGCCTGCAGCCCCCGCCGGGGAATGGGCGTGGAGAAGACGATGGAGGTGCGCGTCTCGCCGAAGCCGTTGATGTGCGCCAGCAGCTGCTCCAGGTCCTGCAGGCTGCGCGCCACCACCGTCATCAGATAGGAATCGGCCCCGCTGACGTGGTGGCATTCCAGCACTTCGGGCAGGGCGCGCAGCGTGTCCAGCAGGGCCCGCTTGCCCGGCTGCGGCACATGGATGCCGACGATGGCCTGCACGCCGTAACCCAGGGCAGCGGGCTCCAGCACCGCGTGCACGCCGCGGATCACCCCGGCCTCCTGCAGGCGCTTGAGCCGCTCGGCAGTGGCCGGCAGCGAGAGGCCGGCCGCCTCGGCCAGCACCTTCAGTGGCGCCCGCCCGTCGGCCTGCAGGGCCTGCAGCAGGGCCCAGGCCTTGTCATCCAGCTGCACGGCGGGGGCTGTTTCGGCGTTGGCCATGTTTCACCTGAAAAATCGCAAGTTGATCGAAGCTTCGGCCTCATCTTGCCACTGGAGTCCATGCAGGACGGCCCCCTACCATGCTGGCATGGACACCGCTTCTCTGCTGACCTTCGCCCAGGCTGTGCTCGTGGGCCTGTCGATCGCCGCCCCGGTGGGGCCGATCGGCCTGCTGACCATCCAGCGCACCCTGGCGCAGGGCCGGCGGGCCGGCCTGGCCACCGGCCTGGGCGCCGCCGCGGCCGATGCCTGCTACGGTGCCCTGGGGGCCTTTGGCGTGCAGCTGGTCATCGGCGCCCTGGTGAGCCTGCGCGGCCCGCTGTCGCTGGTGGGCGCGGCGGTGCTGGGCTGGATGGCCTGGCGCACCTGGCGCCAGCCGGTGGCCGAGCAGGCGGCCGAACTGGCCACCGGCGGCGACCTGCTGCGCAACTTCGCCGGCACCTTTCTGCTGACCCTGTCCAACCCGGCCACCATCTTCTCCTTCCTGGCGGTGTTCGGCGCCCTGGCCGGCGGCACGGCACGCCCGCTGTCGCCGCTGTGGATGGTGGTCGGCGTGGGGTTGGGATCGGCCTTGTGGTGGTGGATGCTGACCTGGACCGTAGGCCGGCTGCGTCACCGGCTGGACGCCGTCTGGCGCCGGCGGATCAACCGCATCTCCGGCGCCCTGCTGGGGGCCGTCGCCCTGTGGGCCCTGACGCAGGCCGCCGCCAGCGGACTGGCCCTCGGCTGAAGGCCTGGGGACCGGCTCCATTCAGCGGCCCCATTCGTCGGCACCGGCCACCGTTCATCCACGCCCTGGCGCGCTTCGTCGCAAGCGCATGGCGGCCTTGGGAGGGGCTCCCTACAGTCCATCCCAACGCAACACGACGGCACCGCCGCCAACCCCAGGAGCCACGCCATGAACACCGCCTTCACCGCCTCGACCGCCTCCACCCGCGCTGGCCTGCTGGGCCTGGCGTTCGTGACCTGCCTGAGCCTGCTGGGGGGCGTCTCCCGCATCGCCGACCACCAGGTGCGCGACGTGCAGCTGGCCCAGGCCGCCGCCACGCCGATGGCCCTGGCCGACACCACCGAGGTGCCGGTGCAGGTGATCCACATCGTCGGCAAGCGCATCGCCAACACCTGACCCCATGCCGCGGGCGGGCCGACCGGCGACCCCGGGAAGCCCGTCAACGCATCGCCCTTTCCCTGCGTTATGGGAATGGCTTTCGAGCCACTGACTCCTCCAATATTCGGCCCCGCTTCGGCGGGGCCCTTTTTTTGTCCGGCCCGATGCGCATCAAGCCAGCGTGCCGGCGCGGAAGATCTGGACGGAACGGATCAGAGTGTCAGCGCGCTGGTCCAGGGCATGGGAGGCTGCCGCCGTCTGTTCCACCAGCGCGGCGTTCTGCTGGGTGGCCTGGTCAATCACCGCGATGGCCTGATTGACCTGGGCGATGCCTTCGGACTGCTCGCGCGTGGCGCCGGTGATCTCGGTCACCAGGTCCCTCACGCTCAGAACGGACTGAATCACCTCACCGATCACCTGCTCGGCCGAACGCGCACTGCGCGCACCGTCGTCCACCTGCTGATGGGAGGCGCCGATGAGCTCGCTGACTTCGCGCACGGCCTGGGCGGTACGACCGGCCAGCTGGCGCACTTCGCCGGCCACCACCGCGAAGCCGCGGCCGGACTCACCCGCCCGTGCCGCCTCGACCGCGGCATTGAGTGCCAGGATGTTGGTCTGGAAGGCGATGCCTTCGATGACCTGGACGATCTCCGACATGCGCCGCGAGCCCGCCTCGATGTTCTGCATGGTTTGCACGAGAGCACCCACGGCCTGCCCGCCGCGCTCGGCCACCTCCCCGGCGGCATGGCTCTGGCGGATCACCTGATCGGCGGCCTGGGCCGTCTGCGCGACGTTGCCGTGGATCTGGTCCATGGTGGAGGCGGTCTCCTGCAGGTTCGCCGCCTGTTGCTCGGTGCGCCCGCACAAGTCGTGGCTGCCCGCGGCAATCTCGCGGGTGGCCTGGGTCATGCCCCGCACCTCGGCCCGCACGTCCTCGACGATGGCCCGTGTGTTGAGGTTGATGAGCCACAGCCGTCGCATCAGCTTGCCCAGCGGGTGGCGCCCATCGAAATCAACCGTGGCCGTGAGATTGCAGCCGGCCATGTGCGCGGCCAGGCGGCTGGCCTCCCGCAGACGCAAGGCGATCGAGCCGTGAAACCAGGCCCAGATGCCCAGCGCCAGGCCGGCATGCAGCGCGGCCCCCACCCAGCCCTGGGCCCAGCCCCAGCCCGCCGCCAGGGGCAGCAGTTCGGCCAGGCACAGCCCGGTCAGCATCAGCGCCAGGCGTTGGCTGAGTGTGAGCCGATGCAGCATGGCGGGCCAATTGCGCCAGCCCAGACGCCGCACACCGCCAGCGTGCAGCTTGATGGTGCGGCGCCCGGACTCGCGCTCGGTCGCCAGCCGGGCATACAGTTGCTCGGCCTCCTGGATCTGCTGGCGCGTGGGCTTGAGGCGCACCGACATGTAGCCCACCGGCTTGCCCTTCTCCAACACCGGCGTCACGTTGGCCAGCACCCAGTAGTGGTCGCCGTTCTTGCAGCGGTTCTTGACCACCCCACTCCAGGGCCGGCCGTGGCCGATGGTGCGCCACATGTCCTGAAAGGCCTCCGGCGGCATGTCGGGATGCCGCACCATGTGGTGGGGCTGCCCCAGCAGTTCCTCGTAGCTGAAGCCGCTGATCCGGACGAAGGCTTCGTTGCAATGCGTGATGCGGCCCTGCGTGTCCGTCGTGGACACCAGCATGAGCCCGTCTGGATAGTCCTGCTCACGCTGGGTCACGGGAAGATTGATGCGCATGAAATGGTCTCTCGATACGGCTGGTCCGCGCCCTGACACAGAGAGGCGACGCTGCTGTATTCGTCAGATTTCGCTGACCCTTGAGGACGCGTTCGTGAACTTTCCCGCTGACTGGCTATGATGCGCTGCAACACGCACATCACCGTCCGATGACCCTCTGGCTCCTGATCACGCGCCTGGGCGAAGCCCAGATCCTGCTGCCTGCCGCCGGCCTGGCCCTGCTGCTGCTGGCCCAGCGCGAGGACAGCCGCGCCGCCGCCCTGCGCTGGGCCCTGGCGCTGGGCCTGGGCACGCTGGTCACCACGGTCAGCAAGGTGGCCTTCCTGGGCTTCGGGTGGGGCATCGCGGCGCTGGACTTCACCGGCTTTTCCGGCCACTCCATGTACGCGGCAAGTGTGGACATTCCGCTGCTGGCCACCTGCGCGCTGGCCCTGTTCGGCCGCGGCCGCTGGGGTGGTGCACTGGCGGGTGCGGCGCTGGCGGCGCTGATCGCCGTCTCCAGGGTGGAGGTGGGCGCCCATTCCGTGTCGGAGGCCATCGCCGGCTTCGTGCTGGGGGGCAGCCTGGCCGCCTGGGTGGTGGCCGCGCTGCCGACGCGCTGGCCCGCACAGGCAGCCCTGCGCACCGCCGTGGGCCTGGCCCCGCTGGGCCTGACCCTGTGGCTGGCCGCAGGGGTGGCCTGGGCGCCGCCGCCGGTCACCCATTCGCTGGTGGTCCGCCTGTCCCTGGCCCTGTCGGGCCGCGAACACCCCTACACGCGGGCCCACCTGCACGCCACGCCCAGAGCCCGGCTGCCCGTGCGTTCGTGGCCACCGGCCGGAGACACGGACCTGGCTTGAAGGCCAGGGGGTGAGCGATCAGCGCGTCCTGCGGCCCAGCGCCTGACGCAGGAAGGCGAACAGGCGTTCGTCCTGCGACTGGGCGACGTTGAAACGCATGAAGTCCGGGGCCGACTGGGTCGGACTGAACACATTGCCCGGCGCCAGCACCAGGCCCTGGGCCAGGGCGGCCTGCGACAGGGCCGCCGCGTCCGCGCCATCGGGCAGCTGGCACCACAGGAAGATGCCGGCCTGCGGCTCCAGCCAGGGGCGGATGCCCAGCGCTTTCAGGCGGCCGCCCACCTCGACCGCCGCGCGTGCCAGGCGCAGCCGCAGGCCTTCCACATGCTTGCGGTAGCTGCCATCGCGGAGCACCTGCAGCACCAGTGACGAGGACAGCTGGCTGCTGCCGAAGCTGGTGGCGATCTTCAGGTCCACCAGGCCCTCGACCCAGTCCTGCCGCAGGGCCACATGGCCCACCCGGGCCGCGGCCGACAGCGTCTTGGAGAAGCTGCCCACCTGCACCACCCGCTGCAGGCCGTCGAAGGCGGCCAGGCGGGGGGCGACCACCGGCTCCAGATCGGCGAAGACCTCGTCCTCGACGATGGTCAGATCGGCCGCCTCGGCCAGCTTCAGCACGCGGTGCGCCGTGACGGGTGAAAGCGAGGCGCCGGTGGGGTTGTGGATGGCCGCGTTGGTGATGTACAGGCGCGGCGCATGCTCGGCGATGGCCCGTTCGAAATGCACCAGGTCGGGCCCGCTGGGCGTCATGGGCACCCCGACGATGCGGGCACGGTGGGCGCGCAGCACCGCCAGAAAGTTGAAGTAGCACGGGTCGTCCACCAGCACGGTGTCGCCCGGCTCGATCAGGAAGCGGCAGACCAGGTCGATGGCATGGGTGCCCGAATCGGTCAGGACGATCTGGTCCGCGCTGGCCTCCACGCCGCGCTCGGCCATCCGCCGCGCCAGCAGCTGCCGCAGGGGCGCCAGGCCCAGGGGCGTGCCGTAGTCGGCCAGGGTGCTCTCCTCAGCCCGCGCCAGCTGGCGCATGCCGCGACGCAAGGAGGCCTGCGGCAGCCAATCCGGCGGCAGCCAGCCGCAGCCGGGCTTGAGCATGGCGTCATCGGCCTGCAGCGACTGCCGCGAGACCCAGAACGGATCGACCGCACGGTCCAGCCTCGGGCCGATCTCGGCCATCGACAAGGGCGCCAGCGGGCCCGCCACGAAAAACCCGGACCCCGGGCGCGAGCAGATCACCCCCTCGGCCCCGAGCCGCTCGTAGGCCTCCACCACGGTGGAGGTGGACAGCTGCATCGACGCGGCCAGGGCGCGGATGGACGGCAACTTCTCGCCCGGGGTCAGGCTGCGCGCGGCAATGCGACCCCGGATCAGGCGCATCACATCGCCGATGCGCGTGCTCGGCTGGGCGGAGGATGGGAGGTTCATGGTCAACCGTACCGGCATCTGAAGCATCACAGTTTCTTCGAACTGTATGGCACTGTGGGTGGCCTGGACAACAGCATCCGGCGATAAACACGGCAGGACACAAGCAGGAGCCGACGGTGCAGCGCAGGACGCAGGGGTGGTGGAACGGACTGGCGGGGGTGGTGATCTTCAGCGGCTCACTGCCGGCCACACGCCTGGCGGTGATGGCGTTCGACCCGGTGTTCCTTACCGGCGCGCGGGCCGTCATCGCCGCGCTGCTGGCCACCGGCCTGCTGTGGGCGGGGCGCCAACGCCGCCCCGCGCGCCAGGACCTGCTGCCCCTGGCCGTGGTGGCCCTGGGCTGCGTCGTGGCCTTTCCCCTGTTCACCGCCCTGGCCTTGCAGCACATCACCTCGGCCCATGCCATGGTGTTCATCGGCGCCCTTCCCCTGGCCACGGCCATCTTCGCGGTGCTGCGGGGTGGCGAGCGCCCCCGCCCCGCGTTCTGGGGCGTGTCGGCCCTGGGCAGCAGCCTGATCGGCGGCTATGCGCTGGCCCAGGGTGTTGCCGCGGCACCGGTGGGCGACGCGCTGATGCTGGCGGCCGTGGTCGCCTGCGGTCTGGGCTATGCCGAAGGCGCACGCCTGACCGCCCGCCTGGGCGGCTGGCAGGTCATCTCCTGGGCGCTGGTGCTGGCGCTGCCCGTGATGCTGCCGCTGGCCTGGCTCAGCGCACCGGCCACGGTGGCGGGCGTCACGGCCCCGGCCTGGCTGGGCCTGGCCTATGTGTCCGTCTTCAGCATGCTGGTGGGCTTCGTCTTCTGGTACCGCGGCCTGGCACTCGGCGGCGTGGCCGCCGTCGCCCAGCTGCAACTGCTCCAGCCCTTCCTGGGGCTGATGCTGGCGGCCCTGCTGCTGCACGAGCAAGTGACCTGGCTGATGCAAGTGACAGCCCTGGCCGTCATCGGCTGCGTGGCGGGGGCGCGCAGGCTGGCCTGCGCCTCTCCGCGCTGAGCAAGTCAAGGCTGCGCACGCACAGCCTCAAGGTCTTCTCCACGAAGGTGCGTGCTTGAATGAGAGGATGGATCTCATCCATCGCAGTGGATTGAGACATCGGCCTCCTAGAATTCGCCGCCATCTCAGGGAGGGAAAGATGGCATTTCGCGCAGTACGCCTGTGGGGCGCAGTCGGCTTGTTTTCACTTCTTGTCGCCTGCGGCGGAGGTGGCTCCAGTGGAAGCGACGGATCGAATACCGGTGGATCCGAACCGACGAGCAGCATCGTGCCCGAGGCACCGCCGCTGGGCGACATCTTGACCGCCGACGCAACCAGCCTGCGCCCCCTCATCAGCGGAGCCACTTGGACTTACGCCGGAATCCACACGCTGGACGGCAGCAGCACGAGGTACACCAACGCTGTCACGCAGACGGCGCAAGGCGGCACGTTCACCGAGACGTCGAGCAATGCCTTCGATGTGGGCACCGATTCGGTGACGCTGAGCCTGAGCAATGGCAGCATCATCAACAGTTCAGCGCGCGCACTGCTGTCCGATCTCCCGCAGCAGATCACCTACCCCGAACTGCGCTCGCCGGTCCGCCAGAACGACCAGGTCACATTGATGGATCAGCAGGTCACCGACATCGGCGAGGACCTGGACGGTGATGGCAAGAATGATTCGGGCGAGGTCGGCGTCTACCGCATTGTCGTGGGCGCGGAGGATGTCTCGATGCCCAACGGCATCGTCGAGCACGCGGTGCGCGTGGACACGGTGTTCCTGGTCAGGGTCACCCTCTCGTCGACTGGCGCTGTTTCCGAAACGCTCCAGGCCGGATTGCAATCCAGCTGGTATGCGCCGGGTATCGGCATCGTCAAACAGAATCTCACGATCCCGGTCACGGATTCAAGCGACGAGGTCTTCGAAGAGGTGCTCACGAATTTCGACGGCATCACACAAGGTTTCGGAGCCACCCCCGCTGCCACCGCACTCATTCCGAGCACTGCCACCATGGCCGCCGGCCAAGCCCTTCAATCCGTGAATGCGGCGGTCGCCTTCTCCGACCATGCGATTCTGGTGGGCAGTTTCACTAACACCCAGGCCACCACCTACACGGCCATCAGCAGCGTCGACATCCACGGACAGGTTACCCAGACGAACTTCTACACCGGCGTGCCGACCAGCGGCTTCCATGCGCTGGGGAATCAGTTGGTGGCAGTCCAGGCTTCGGATTCCAGTGGCAATGGCTGCCAGCTGAACATCTTCCTGTTTGACGCCCAAGGCGTCCAGGCCGCAGGCGACTTCCCGAAGGTGGTCGACATTCCGCCCGCGCCAGGTCAGACGCTCTGCAACCGGATCTCTCAACTGCAGATCGCGAGCGATGGCTCCCAGCTCTGGCTGGCCATGGTCCGGTCCTCCATCAGTACCAGCGGCTGGGTGACCGACATGTTCATTCAGCCTTTTGATGCCCACGGCGTGCCTTTGGCCAACGAAACCACCCTGCAATCAGTCAACACGCTGGCGACCACGGGCTTTGACTTGCGCTCGCTGTCGGCAGCCGGCGGCACGGCACGGGTTGCCTATTTCCCGGATGCGGGCACCACCCTCCGACTGGCGTCCGTCACCGACGCGGGCCTCCAGAAGCAAGCCGACTTCGCGCTCAACTCGGGCAGCGTGACGGGGCTGACACTGCTGGCCAAAGCTGATGCGACCGGCCTCTTCTGGCAAGGGCTCGCGAATGCAGGCACGGGCCAGGCACCCACACTCGGCGTGCTGCTCGACACCGACCTCAACCCGGTCATCGCCAACGGCAACAGCAGCCTGGATGCGCAAACGCTGCCCAGATGCTCGGGCTGCGCCGAGTTTCTGAACGGAGCCGATGCCTCCTGGGTGATGGAGAGCGATCACTTCTCCATCAGCAGTGCCAGTTCAGTGACGCTCAGCACCCTGGCATCGAACGCTGGCGCGCTGACTTCTCAAACAGTCACCCCCATCTTGCTCAGCCTGTCGGACGTCGGGGATGCAGGCATGAACATCACGTCGCTCCGCCTGGTGCCTTTTGCCAATCGTGTTCTGGTGCTCGCCGTGGCGAACCAGCAGCTGTTCACCAAACTGGCTTGGCTGCCCTGAGAACAGCGCGGGCCTGCTCGGATGGCAAGCGCGCGGACCCGGGTTCCCGTCGACGGCACCGCCGAAGGCTTCAGTCGCCGCCGCCCGCCCGCTCGCCCCGCCACTCGCTGCGGCGCTTCTGCTGCATGGCCTGCTTGCGGGCCTGGTGGGCCGCTTCCACCACCTCCGCCGCCTGCTGCCAGGCGGCGAAGCCTGCCGGTGTCTCCAGGGTCAGGCGGCCGATGATGCCGGTGCGGAAGTCGTTGATGACCAGCTCGGCGGCCTTGGCCAGGTTCACCCGGCCGCCGGCCTGCACCGCGCCGCGCTGGCGGGCGATGGCTTCGAGCAGGGCCTCGGCCTTGAGCGCGGCGGTGCCGGCGGGCAGCTTGTAGCGGGCCTCGATCAGGCCGGGGTAGTCGGGCTGCAGGGTCTCCAGCAACTCCAGCGCCACCTCTTCGTCGTCGTAGGCGTTGTGGCCCACCGAGCCGGCCGCGGCCAGGTGAAAGCCGCTCTTGGGCACGATGATCTTGGGCCAGAGCATGCCGGGGGTGTCGAAGAGGTAGGCGCCCTTGTCCAGGTTGATGCGCTGCTCGTTCTTGGTGATGCCGGCCTCGTCGCCCGTCTTGGTGGCCTTCTTGCCCACCAGGGTGTTGATCAGCGTGGACTTGCCCACGTTGGGCACGCCGCAGATCAGGATGCGCAGCGGCTTGTCCATGCCGCCGCGGTGGGGCATCAGTTCCCGGCAGGCGGCGGCCAGGCGCTGGGCGGGCGCGCGCTCACTGGCGTCCAGGGCGATGGCGCGGGTGTCCGGCTGGGCGTTCAAGTGCGCCAGCCACAGCGCGGTGCGCTCGGGATCGGCCAGGTCCTGCTTGTTGAGTACCTTGAGCGCAGCCTTGCCGCGGGTCATTTCGGCCAGCAGGGGGTTGCTGCTGGAGCCCGGCAGGCGGGCGTCCAGCAACTCGATCACCACGTCGATGCCGGCCTTCAGCCGCTCGCCGATGGCCTTGCGCGTGGCATGCATGTGTCCGGGGAACCACTGCACGGTCATGGGTGTCTCGCTCCGTCGCCTGACCCGGCACCCGGGCGGGCGCGGTCAGGCGGCAAAAACCTCGTATTGTCCTGCGGCGTGCGCCGCAGCCTCAATGGCGATCCTCGTGGTCGCAGATCGGGTCGAGCCCGTGGGCGCTGTCCTCCACGATGCCGGCCGGGGTCAGCCCCACATGGAAGACGTCGCAGAACGGATTCACATAGCGGTAGGACCACACCGTCTGGTCGTGGTACTGCACATGCCAGATCCAGGAGGGCGGGCCCAGCAGTTCCCGCAGCTGGGCCTGGGTCATGCCCGGGCGCACCTGCAGGAAATGGGCTTCGTCCAGCACGTTCTCGACCTTCTGCATGTGGCCCTGGGCGTCGAAGTCCGCCATGCAGGTCTGCCGCCCGTAGGCGCCCCACCAGTAAGTCCAGCGCTGGCTGCCATCGCTGTGCGGCCAGGCTTCGGTGGGCTCGCCCAACTGGGCGCGCACGCTGTCGGTCGTCTGGGCGACCTGCGGGTCCAGCCCGCAGGTGGCACAGCCGGCCAGCCACAGCACGGCCGACAGCGCCAGCAGGCCCGCGCCCTGTCGCAGAGGTTGAGGTGACTTCATGGCCATCACTCCTTGCATTGCGCGGCGGCCAGTGCGCCGTCGCCCCGCGCCAGTGCACTGCGCAACTGCACCAGGGCTTCCCGCAGCCGCACCACCTCGTCCAGCGAGCAGCCCGTTGCCTCGCCCACGCAGGCCGGGATGCCCTTGGCCAGTTCGCCCAGCTGGCGCCCCTTGTCGGTCAGGTGGATGAGCACCTGGCGCTCGTCCCGTTCGGCGCGCTGGCGCTCCAGCACGCCCTGCGTCGCCAGGCGCTTGAGCAGAGGCGTCAGGGTGGCCGAATCCAGGAAGAGCCGCTCACCGATCTGCGAGACGGTCAGCCCGTCCTGTTCCCACAGCACCAGCATCACCAGGTACTGAGGGTAGGTCAGTTCCAGCGGCTTGAGCAGACGCCGGTAGATCTTGTTGAGCCCCAGCATGGTGGAGTACACCGCGAAGCACAGCTGGTCATCCAGCCGTGGCGGCACGGCCAGGGCCGAAGGCAGGGCGGAAAGGTTTTTTGATCGCACGCTATATTTTAGGGCATTCCACACCAATACCCTTTCTCGGCAGTCAGGATTGAAGTGGACGTGCGATCCACATCCGGACTGGACAAGCTTGTGGACAAGCCGTGGCCTGCGCTCGCAAGTGACTGATTTCGCTCATCTTCCGTCACATTGCCTTAAAAATTGGCAGGCCCGGACGGGCCATGCCGGACACGGTCCACACCGGCGCTGCACAAGCCTGTGGATAAGCCGGGGAGGGCCCTCGCAAGCCCTTGTCAGCCCGGGAACTCCGACGGAATGCCTCAAAAGTAGGCAGCTCAGCCTGCCCGGCGGCGGCGGTCCGGCCACGATTGTCAAGACTTGACAGCCGCCGCGCCCGACCGTGACTTCCTGCCGCTCCGGCCGTGGCTTGTGCCAGGGTTCCCCCTAGACCAAGGGGGCCACCCACGCCGGTCGGACACACGCAGGGGGGGCGCGGCTGGTTAATCTGTCGCTTGCCCATTCTTTGCCGCTGACGAGGTTGCCTTGAAGTTCCGCCCCGCCGCCCTGTTCTGTGCCGTCGCCCTGACCTGCGCCTTCGCCGCGCCGGCCCATGCGGTGTCCCAGGTGAACCAGACCACGCTCAGCAGCCAAGCCAAGCGGCTGATCTCCTACCGGCACCAGCGCCACCTGTTCGTCACGGCCGATGGACGCTTCCACATCGTGGCCAATCTGTCAGGCCAGAGCGGCTCCAGCGCCGCACTGAACCTGCAGTCTTCCGACGACGGGCTGGTGTGGACCCAGCAGCGCAAGCTGGGCTACACCGACGGCAACAGCGTCTCGGACAGCGCGCTCGACGGGAATGTGCTGACCGTGGTCTACCAGTGCAACGACGGCCTGGTGCGCCTGGCCACCGCCACCTACGACCCCGCCAGCAAGAGCTGGTCGAATTTCACCGTGGAAAAGGTGCCGCGCGTGGCCAGCAGCTACAACGCGGTGAACCCGAGCTTCACGGTGGATGGCAACGGCAACACCTGGGTGGCCTATGTGCAGGAGGACACCACGACCGGCAATGTCGGCATCGTGGCCTACCGCAAATCGGCCGACAAGGGCACCTGGGCCAGCGCCAAGCAGTACTTCGGCGACGTCAACGCCAGTGCGCCCTTCGGCTATGACAAGCGCAGCGCCCGCCTGGTGACCCTGCCGGGCGGCATCGGCATGCTGTTCAGCTACGGCCCGAGCATCTACTGGACCGAACGCAAGCTCAAGGGGGGCGCCGACCTGGCCTGGAACAGCCCCACCCTGATGCTCTCGGGCACGCCGGATGGCGACCCGATGTCCAGCCACTTCAGCACGGTGGTCGACGGTGTGGGCAATGTGTTCGCCGCCTTCACCGATGCCGGCAACCTCTACGTCAACCGGCGCGACGCCCTCACCCGCCAGTGGTACAGCACCCCGCAGACGGTGCTGAGCTCGACCAAGAACCCCACGGCCAAGCCGGTCTATGCCCAACTGGCCTGGCTGGGCGGCACCCAGCTGGCCCTGGCCACCAACCTGGCGTCCAACACCGGCGTCTACCTGGCCCAGACCTCTGCCGGCGCCGCCTTCAAATGCGCCGAGCTGGCCAAGCACGACAGCTTCGACACCACGGTGTACGACTTCACCGAGCCGCGCATCGAACTGCCCGCCTTCCCGACGGGCACGGTGCCGCTGCTGCAGCAGTTCCAGACCCTGGACCAGTCCCTCCAGTACGCGGCCGGCTTCAGCTTCGACCCGGCCGCGCCCAAGGGCTGCAACTGAAGACGCCGCGGCGGCACCAGGTCGGCGGTGTCAAGGCTGGGCCGGTGCACTCGCCCCGGTCGCCCTCTGGCGCCAGACCGGCCGGGCCGAGGACAGGACCGGCGGCGGCTCGCAGCGCCCGTCCCCGCGGCCGGTGAGGCCCCCCGAGGGCGCACACAGGCGGCGGCCCTGCGCGTCGTACAGCACGTTGAACTGGTCGCAGCAAGGCGCCATGAACAGATAGGCGGTGCCGCCTGCATGGGGCAAGGCGAGGATCTCCACCGCCTCGGCGTCCGCGGGGGCGCGCTCGAAGACGGCGATGCGCTGCGACAGCCAGTCCGGCAGCGCGGGGCTCACCGCCGGCTGGGCACAGGCCGTGAGGCTGCCCGCCAGACACAGGCCGACGCCCAAAGGGGCAAAGAAGCCAAGGTTCATCGCCCCATCTTCATCCCGATGCCCGTCCCCGGACCCCGAAAAGCCGAGTAGATCACTTGGGAATTGGCCTGCGGGATGTTCCACATCCGACAGGGACAAGCCTGTGGAAAAGCCCTGACCCGTGCCTGCAAGCCCTTGATTCGAAAGCGCTTCTGTCACATTGCCGCAAAAAACGGCAGCCCGTTCGGCGGGGGTGCCCGTCCACTCCACAGCCGGGCTGGACAAGCCTGTGGATAAACCCGGGAGGGCCCGCGCAAGCCCTTGTCAGGCCAGGAGTCGCCCTGGATTGCCGCAAAAAACAGCACGACCGTGCGCCGAGGCTCACCCCCGATCGGCCGGCGCTGTCAAGGCTTGACAGCCCGCATCCGGCGGGCCCCCTGCCACCTAGCACAAGCCCACCCCCAGGGTGAACCACGGGGAGATCGCCACCCGGGCTACAGTGGCGCGCACCGCGGCCGAAGGTTCGGCCGCATCGAGCCAACTTCCCATTTCCACCATGTCCGATCTGCTGACCCAACTCCAGTGGCGCTACGCCACCAAGAAGATGGACCCGGCCCGTGCCGTGCCCGCCGAGAAGGTTGACCGCATCCTCGAGGCCATCCGCCTGACCGCCAGTTCCAGCGGCCTGCAGCCCTACACCGTGCTGGTCGTGACCAACCCCGAGGTGCGCGCCAAGATCCGCGCCCACGCCTGGGACCAGGCCCAGATCACCGACGGCTCGCACCTGCTGGTGTTCGCCGCCTGGGACCACTACACGCCCGAGCGCATCAACGCGATGTTCGACCTCGTCAACGAGGAACGGGGCTTTCGCAGCGAAGGCTGGGAGGCCTACCGCCAGAAGCTGCTGTCCACCTACCCGCTGCGCAGCCCGGAGGACAACTTCCAGCACGCCGCGCGCCAGGCCTACATCGGCCTGGGCACCGCGCTGATCGCCGCAGCCGAGGAAGCCGTGGACGCCACCCCGATGGAAGGCTTCGAGCCCCACAAGGTGGACGAGATCCTGGGCCTGAAGGACAAGGGCCTGCGCTCGGTCGTGATCCTGCCGCTGGGCTACCGCGCCGCCGAGGGCGACTGGCTGGTCGACCTCAAGAAAGTGCGCCGCCCGCGCAGCGAGTTCGTGATCGAGGTGAAGTGAGGCCTCAGGCCGCCAGGCGGAAGGTGGCCACCAGGGCCTGCATCTCGGCCGCCTGACGGCGCAGGCTCTCGGCGGCCGCGGCGGTCTCTTCCACCATCGCGGCGTTCTGCTGCGTGCCCTGGTCCAGCATGCCCACCGCCTCGTTGATCTGCCGGATGCCCGAGGCCTGGTGCTCGGTGGCCTGATCGATGTCACGGATCAGCGCATTGACCTTCTCCACCCGCCCGACGATGTCGCGCATGGCCTCGCCGGCTTCGCTCACCAGCTGATTGCCGGCATCGACCTTCTCCACCGAGGTGGCGATGAGGGTCTTGATCTCGCGGGCGGCCTGGGCCGAACGACCCGCCAGGCTGCGCACCTCGCTGGCCACCACCGCGAAGCCGCGGCCCTGCTCGCCGGCGCGGGCCGCTTCCACGGCCGCGTTCAACGCCAGGATGTTGGTCTGGAAGGCGATGCCGTCGATGACGCCGATGATGTCGGAGATGCGGGCACTGGACTGGGCGATGTCGCGCATGGTGTCCTCCACCCGGCCCATCACCTGACCGCCGCGAGCGGCGGCTTGCGCCGTGTCGCCGGCCAGACCATTGGCCTCGCGGGCCCCTTGGGCGCTGCTCTGCACGCTGCCGTTCATCTCGTCCATCTGGGCACTGGTCTGCTCCAGCGCCGAGGCCTGGGTCTCGGTGCGGCTGGACAGGTCATGGCTGCCGGTGGAGATCTGCGCGGAGGCTGCGGCCACGCTCTCGGCGTTCTGACGCACCGCGCCGATCAGCTTCACCAGGCCCGACTGCATCTGCTGCATCGAGGCCATCACGCTGCCGGCCGGCACGGGCCCAGAATGGGACTGGCTGAGATCGCCCTCCGCCACCCGGCGCGCCACCGCGCTGAGCACAGCGGGCTCGGCCCCCAGTGCATTGAGCAGGCGCCGCACGACCCACACGCTCAGGCCGATCGACAGCCCCAGGGACAGCAGTGCCAGCGCAGAGAAACCCGCCTGCAGCTGTTCGACCTGCTCCATCGCCCCAGAGATCAGCGACAGCCGGCGGTCCTCGGTCAGCCCCTGGTACTCCTCCAGGGCCGTGTCCAGACGCGCCAACAACGGCACACATTCGGTATTGAGCTTGCGCACCGCCGCGTCATGCTCACCACGGGCTGTCAGATCCAGGATGCCCAGCGCCACCGGGGCGTAGCTGGCCTCCACGTCCATCAAGGCCTGCGCCTTGGTCCTGGCCACGTCGGACATGTCCTGCCCCTCCCGGACCAGGGCCTGGAACTGCGCCAGATGCTTCTGCACCTCCGCATGGGCCGCCTGCGCGTGGCTCAAGGCGGCCTGTCGGCCGGTATCGTCGCCCGCCAACAGGGCATTGCGCGCCTCGATGGCACGCTTTTCCATCGCCTGCCCCAGCTGTGCCGCCGCAGCGGCGCGCCGGTCCACGCCCGAGAAATAGCCTGAGAAGGTCTTGTGCACATCGTGCAGCCCCCACATGGCGGTCGCCGCCACCAGCAGGCACAGCGCCGCCAAGCTGCCAAAGCCTCCCCACAGCTGAGCGCGCATGCTCCAGCCCTTTTTGCCCATCTTGTACTCCTGAACTGCTGACAGAAACTCTTGGACCGATGGTCGGAATCCATCGGACAATCGTCAGAAAAACCTGACGTATCTTCGGCAAAAGACCCGCCAGGGAAAGAAGGAAATGGGCAGGGAACCCGGCTCTTCTGGCAACAAGTCACACATCCCGCCGGAATGCCCCATCCCGCCCCCCAACCCGCTGTCGCCATGCACACCCTGCTCTCCCCCATTCGCCGCCGCCGCACCACCGCTCCGGCCGCACCGTGTCCCTCAAACTTGCCGGCCCTGGCCGTGGCCCTGGCCTGCGCCAGCCTGTGCACAGGCGCCCGGGCTCAGAGCCAGCCCCAGGATCTGGGCACCGTCGTGGTGACGGCCACCCGCACGGCCCAGCCGGCCTTCGACATCCCTGCCTCCATCGACGCGCTGGATGCCGATGTCCTGGGTGCCAGCCAGCTGCAGGTCAACCTGTCGGAGTCGCTGGCCCGGGTGCCGGGCATCGTGGCGCAGAACCGCCAGAACTACGCCCAGGACCTGCAGATCTCCTCGCGCGGCTTCGGCGCGCGCTCCACCTTCGGCGTGCGGGGCCTGCGCCTGTTCGTGGATGGCATCCCGGCCACCATGCCCGACGGTCAGGGCCAGACCTCGCACATCGACCTGACCTCGGCCGATCGCATCGAGGTGCTGCGCGGCCCCTTCTCGGCGCTGTACGGCAACTCGTCGGGGGGTGTGGTCAACGTCTTCACCCAGGACGGTGGCCCCGACACGGTGGCCGAAATCTCGGCCGCCTTCGGCAGCGACCACGCCCACCGGGTGGGCGTGCAGCTCAGCGGCCAGCAGGGCGCGGCGCAGTACGCCATCAGCGCCAACCGCTTCCAGACCGACGGCTACCGCGACCACAGCGCGGCCGAGCGCAGCACCTTCAACGGCAAGTTCAGCCTGGCCGCCAGCCCGGACAGCCGCTGGACCCTGGTGCTCAACAGCGTGGACCTGCCCGAGGCCCAGGACCCGCTGGGGCTGACCCGCGCCGACTGGGAAGCCGACCCGCGCCAGGTGGCCAGCGTGGCCACGCTCTACAACACCCGCAAATCCGTCCACCAGAGCCAGGCCGGCCTGATCCTGAACCAGCGCCTGGGCCGCGACGACCGCCTGCAGTGGACCAGCTACTACGGCGAGCGCGAGACGGTGCAGTACCAGTCCATCCCGCCCGCCAGCCAGCAGGCGGCCACCAGCCCGGGCGGCGTCATCGACCTCAGCCGCAACTACTGGGGCCAGGACCTGCGCTGGACCCACAGCGCCACGCTGCTGGAGCGGCCGCTGGAGTTCACCGCGGGCCTGAGCGACGACATCCTCAACGAGCACCGCCTGGGCTTCCGGAACTACACCGGCCCGGCCGATGCCCCGGACGCCCTGGGTGTGGAGGGGGCGCTGCGCCGCAATGAACTGAACCGCGTGAGCAGCTTCGACCAGTACCTGCAGGCCAACTGGGCCTTCGCCCAGGACTGGAACGCGCTGCTGGGCCTGCGGCATTCCAAGGTGGGCTTCGTCTCCTCGGACCGCTACCTGGACAACGGCGACGACAGCGGCCGCACCACCTACGAGGCCAGCACCCCGGTGGCCGGGCTGATGTACAAGCTCTCGCGCGACCTGCACCTGTACGCCTCCTTCGGCCGCGGCTTCGAGACACCCACCTTCAACGAGCTGGCCTACCGGCCCGGTGGCGGGGGCCTGAACTTCGATCTCTCGCCGGCCACCAGCCGGCAGTGGGAGCTGGGCGCCAAGGCCCGCTGGGACGGCTGGGCCGGGCCCTGGGGGGCCAACATCGCCTATTACGAGGCGCGCACCGACCACGAGATCGCGGTGCTGACCAACAGCGGCGGCCGTTCCACCTTCCAGAACGTGGGCCGCACCCTGCGCCAGGGCCTGGACGCCAGCCTGACCGGCCCGCTGGGCCACGACCTGTGGTGGTATGCCGCGCTGGCCACGCTCAACGCCCGCTACCGCGACAGCTTCCTGACCTGCACCGCCGCGCCCTGCAAGACGCCCTCCGTCGAAGTGCCGGCCGGCAAGCGCATCCCCGGCATCCCGGACCTCACCTTCTACACCGAGCTGCAGTGGCGCCCGCAGGCCAGCGGCTTCGAGACGGCCGTGGAGTTCCGCCAGGTCGGCAAGGTCTTTGTGGACGACCGCAACACCGATGCCGCACCGGCCTACGGCGTGGTCAACCTGCGTGTCTCCTGGACACAGAAGGCCGGCGGCTGGACGCTGCGCGAGTTCGCCCGCCTGGACAATGTGGGCGACCGGCACTACGCCGGCTCGGTCATCGTCAACGAGGGCAACAGCCGCTTCTTCGAGCCGGCGCCCGGCCGCACCTGGCTGCTGGGGCTGAACGCCGGCTACACCTTCTGAAGACGCGCCCGAGTCTGGTCACAATCGCATCCAGGAGACTGTGATGCGATTGACTGCGATGACCGACTACGCCCTGCGGCTGCTGATGCACCTGGGGCAGCACCCGCAGCGCCTGTGCACCATCGCCGAAGTGGCCCAGGTGCATGGCATCTCGCAGGCCCACCTGATGAAGATCACCCACCTGCTGGGCCAGCAGGGCTGGGTCGCCACGGTGCGCGGCAAGGGCGGCGGCATGCGGCTCGCGCGGGCGCCACAGGACATCGTGCTCGGCGCCCTGGTGCGCTCGATCGAGCCGGATTTCCAGCTGGTCGAGTGCATGGGGCCACCGCACGAACACGGTTGTCTGCTGACCGGCCAGTGCCGGCTGGCCGGCGTGTTCGACGACGCGCTGGCGGCCTTCCTCGCCCGCCTGGACGCACAAACCCTGGCCGATGTGCTGCCGCCCAGCCCCCCGGCCAAGGCCGGTGTGGGCGTGGCCCTACCCGTGGCGGGCGCACGCCGACGCTGAGGCGGGGCCAGTCAGGGTTCAGACGGCCAGCATCCGCAGTGGCACGCCCATGTCCTGCCAGTCCTCGGGGTGGCAGGTGAACAGCAGCACCTGGTGGCGCTGCGCGGCATCGAACAGCACCCGCTTCATCTGGGCCAGCCGGCCGGCGTCGCTGTGCACCAGCGCGTCGTCCAGGATCAGCAGCGTGGGCCGGCCGGCCTCGCGCAGCAGATCGGCATAGGCGAAGCGGGCGATCAGGCCCAGCTGCTCGCGCGCGCCGAAACTCAGCTCGTCCACCGCCCCGGCCTCGGGCTGGCCCTGCGGGCCCGGGCGCAGCAGCTGGCCCGGGGCCAGGGCCTCGGTGATCTCCACCCGTGCGCCGGGCAGCAGCAGCGGCAGGTAGTGCTGCAGGCGCTGCTGCAGCGGCGCCTGCAGGCGCGCCAGCGTGGCCTGGCGCTTGGCGTCCAGCGTGCGGCACAGCCAGTCCAGCGCGCGGGCGCGGCGCTGCAGCTCGGCCACGCGCCGGGCCACCCGGGCCTGCTCGCCAGCCAGGGTGTCGCGCTGCTCCTCCAGCCCCAGGGCGCCGGCCTGCTGCAAGGTGGCGGCGCGCACCTGCAGATCAGACGCGCGCTGCTGGTGCTGGGCCAGGCGCTGGCCCACGCTGGCCTGCAGGCGGGCGATGTCCTGGGCCACGATGTCCGGCCGGGCCTCGGCCAATCCAGCCTGGGCCTGGGCGATGCGCGCAGCCAGCGCCGCCTCCTCGCCCTGCACCGCCAGCAGCTGCTGCTGGGCCTGGGCCTCGCGCGTCTGGCGGGCCGGGTCGTTCAGAGCGGCCCGGGCCGACTGCTGTTCCTGCCGGGCCGTGGCCAGGCGGGACTGGGCGGCCGCCAGCGCCGCCTGGGCCTGGGCCAGGCCCTGCTGGGCGCGCTGCTCGGCCTGGCGGGCGGCGTCCAGCCGGGCCTCGGCGGCTTCCGGGCTGTCCGTCGGCTCGGCCGCCTCGGCCAACTCGGTGGCGACATCGACCAGCCGCCCCAGGGCCTGCTCGGCCGCCTCGGCCCGCCCCTCGGCCTGGGCCAGCACGGCCCGCAGGGCCTCCAGCCCCTGGGGTGCCACATGGGCCAGGGCCTGCTGGGCCAGCTGGTGGCGGGTATGCCACTCGGCATGGGCCAGGGCGCGGGCCTCGGCCTCGGCCAGGTCGGCCAGACCCAGGCGCTGCAACGCGGCCTGCAAGGCCGCCTGGGCCTCGGCCTGGGCGGCGGCGCGGGCGGCCAGGTCCTGTCCCCCCGGGGTGATGGTGAGCTCGCCGCCGCCCGGCAGGGCCAGTGTGGCCGGCGCGTCCAGCAGCTGCTCGCCCTGGCCTTGCAGGGGCTGGGTGCCCGCGGCGGTGCGCAAGGCCAGCGGCGGGCCCGGCGGCAGGGTGAACTGCAGGCGGGTGGCCACGGCCTGGCGGCGCAGCTCGGCGTCGCGCCAGGTGCGCTCCAGGCTGCGCAGCTGCTGCAGCTGGGTGGCGCCGAACGGCTGGGCGGCCGGCTGGCGGCGCAGTTCGTCCAGCGCCGCCTGGGCGCTCTGGGCCTGAGCCAGGGCGGCGCGGCCCTGGGCCAGCTGGGTCCGGGCCTCGTCGCGCTGCTGGGCCAGCTGGGCCCGCTGTTGGGCCTGGCGGGCGCGGTTCAGCGCCTCGCGGGCGGCCGCGCTGGCGGCCTGCGCGGCCTGCCAGGGGGCCTGGGCGGCCCGGGCCGCCGCCTGGGCTGCGGTCTCTTGGCGAGTGGCCTCGTCCAGGGCCTGTTGGCGCTGGGCCAGCGCGGCCTGCAACTGGGTGCCCTGGGCCAGCTGGGCCAGCAGCAGCTCGCGGGTCTGCGCCAGCTGGGCCTGGCGGGCCAGGTCGGTGGCCAGCTGGGCCTGCTGGGCCTGCAGCTCGGTCTGGCGGGCCCGGGCCGCGTCCAGCTGGGCCTGCAGAGTCTCCCAGGGGCGGGCGGCCTCGTCGGCGGCGTGCTGCTGGCGCAGTGCGGCCAGCTCGTCCACCTGCTGGCGGTAGGCCTGGATCTGGCGGTCCAGCGTCTCGCGCTCGGCGGCCAGGGCCTCGCCCTGCTTGATCAGCTGGGCCAGCTCGCCGGTGGGTGCGCCGCCCTTGGGCGTCAGCAGCAGCTGGCGCAGGGCGCGCAGGCGCTCCAGCAACTCGTCGCCACCGCTGGCGGCCAGGGCGCTGCCGGCCGTGCCGCCCTGCCCAGCTTGGCCGGCCAGGGCGTCGTGCAGGTAGTCGCGCGCGGGGTCCACGTCCAGGCGCTGCCCCTCGCCCTGCTCCACCCACAACAGGCCGGGAATGCCCCAGTTCTGCGGCTTGCTCTCGCCCTTGAGGGCGTAGGAGAAGCCGAAGCGCTGGGCCAGCCAGTCCTCGGCCTCAGCGCCTTCGTGGCGCTGGCCGGCCCATTGCAGCTCGCAGCGCTTGCGGGCCAGGAAGGTCTTGCGCAGCTGACCGGCCTGGCCGTCGAGCAGGAAGTCCAGCTCGATGGTGGGCGCGGCGGCGCTGTCGCCGTGCGGGCGCAGGTGCTCGGCCGCGTTGGAGCGGTGGCGCTCGAAGAAGGCGGCGCGGATGGCCCGCACCAGGGTGCTCTTGCCGGCCTCGTTGGGGCCGGCCAGGATGTTCAGGCCCGGGGTCAGGCCAGCCAGCTCGAAGGGCTGGCGGAAGCGCCGCAGCTGTTCGACGCGCAGTCGGGTGAGTTGCAGCATCATCTCAGCGGCCCTCCCCGGCGGCGGTGCCGGCCGCCGCCGGCCGGGCCAGCAGCTCGGCGGCCAGCAGGGCCAGCGCGTCCTGGGCGGTTTCGCGGGCGGCCTCGTCCAGGCCCGGCGCAGCCAGGGTCTGGCGCAGCTCGGCCAGCACCTCGCCCAGGTAGCCGTCGGCCTGCAGGGCGGCCAGGTCCTCGTCGGTGGGCTGCAGGCGCAGCGCCCCCAGGTCGGCCTGCAGGTGGCGGGCCTGGGCCTCGGCCCGGGCCAGGGCGGCCTGCAGCCGCTGCAGGCCGGCCAGGTCGGTCGCGCCGCTCACGCTCAGGTCGATCACGTCCTGCGGGCCCAGGGCGTCCAGCCGGGCCAGCAGGGCGTCCAGGTCGCTGGGCACCTGCAGGGCCACCGGCCAGGCGGCCCAGCGGAACTGGCCCACCGCCAGCGGCGTGATCCGCGGCTCGGCACCGGGCGCGTCGATCTCCACCAGCAGGGCCTGGCCGGCCTCGGCCGAGCGGAAGCGGTCGGGCTCGGGCGTGCCGCTGTAGGCCAGGCGCGGGCCGACGATCTTGCAGCCGTGCCAGTCGCCCAGGGCCAGGTAGTCCAGCCGGGCGGTCCGGGGCCGGTCCGGGGCGATGGGGTTGGGCGCGTCGATGTCCTCGGCCAGCAGGCCCTGCACGCTGCCGTGGGCCAGGCCGATGCGCAGCAGGCCGGCGGGTGTCTCGGCGCCGTCGAACCACTGGGTGGTGTCGGCAAAGGTGTGGCGCTGGGTCAGCGGCGCGGGCAGCACCGCAAAGCCGGCCTCGGGGAAGACCCGGACCTCTGGGGCGAGCAGCAGATGAATATTCGGTGACAGCACCCCCATCCGTTCGGCACGGGTCCAGACGCTTTCCGCCAAGGCGGCGTCATGGTTGCCCGGCAGCAGCAGCCAGGGGCCGCTGAAGCCGGCCAGGGCGTTGAACAGCCGGCGCACGGTGCGCTCGCTCACCGTCTGGGCGTCGAAGACGTCGCCGGCCACCAGCACGGCGTCCACGGCGTGCTCCCGCGCCAGTGCCGCCAGGCGCTCGACGGCGCTCAGCCGCGCCTCGGCCAAGGGCACGGCGTTGTCGGGATGCAACGTGTGGAACAGGCGGCCGATCTGCCAATCGGCGGTGTGCAGAAAGCGTGACAAATGAACGGGCTCCGGACAGAAACGTCCCTCAACATGAGTTCACAGAGGACGAAACAAGGGCAACGGTGGATTCTCGATGGTCAGGGGCTCAGGCCCTGAGCCAGCAGGAGGGGGCGAAACCCGACGTGTCAGGCGAATTCCTACATCCGCTTTGGGGATGAGCCGACGTGGAAGTGGTCAAGTCGCTTCTAAAGTGGAACCATCGAGATCTGCCGTACTCCCTCGATTTGACACCACGAACACAGACCGACCGCCAACCGCCACAGGAGACCGCCATGACTCTGCCCGCGAACCGCCCCGATACCGCTCCGGCCGCGCCCAAGATGCAGCGTCGCTGGTGGTCCCGCAGCAAGCCGGTGGTCGTCGGCCCGGCCGACAGCACCGACCTGGAGCTGGGTTACGAGTCGGCCCAACCCTGGTTGCTGCGCCCCGATCTGGCCGATGCGGCCCCGCAGATCGAGCTGCCGCGCTGAGACGGCTGCGATTCCCCACTGAATTCCGCTGACCCGAGGGGGCCGGTGCGCCATGCACGGGCCCCCTCGCCTTTTGGGCGCGGCCCCGGGCGGGCCGGTTATCCTGCACGCCATGTACGCCGACTTTTTCGGGCTGAAGCAGGCGCCCTTCTCGATCGCCCCCGACCCCCACTACCTGTTCATGAGCGAGCGCCACCGCGAGGCGCTGGCCCACCTGCTCTACGGGCTGGACGGCGGTGGCGGCTTCGTGCTGCTGACCGGCGAGATCGGCGCCGGCAAGACCACCGTCTGCCGCTGCTTCCTGGAACAGGTGCCGGCCCACTGCCAGGTGGCCTACATCTTCAACCCCAAGCTCAGCGTGCTGGAGCTGCTGCGCACGGTGTGCGACGAGTTCCACGTCCAGGTGCCTGCCAGCGCCCGGACGGTCAAGGACTATGTCGACCCGCTCAACACCTTCCTGCTGGGCCTGCACGCCACCGGCCGCAACGCGGTGCTGATCATCGACGAGGCGCAGAACCTGTCGGCCGACGTGCTGGAGCAGCTGCGCCTCTTGACCAACCTGGAGACCAACGAGCGCAAGCTGCTGCAGATCATCCTGATCGGCCAGCCCGAGTTGCGCAGCATGCTGGCCCGGCCCGAGCTGGAACAGCTGGCCCAGCGGGTGATTGCCCGCTTCCACCTGGAAGCCCTGTCCGAGCCGGAAACCGGCCAGTACATCCAGCACCGCCTGAAGGTGGCCGGCCTGGGCGGCCCGGTGCCCTTCACCCCGGCGGCCGTGCGCCGCATCCACCAGATCACCCGGGGCGTGCCGCGCCGCATCAACCTGCTGTGCGACCGCGCCATGCTGGGGGCCTATGCCACCGGCTCGCGGGTCATCGGGCCGGACATCGTCACCCAGGCCGCCCGCGAGGTGTTCGACCACGCCCGTCCGGCCGCCGAGCCGCCGAGGCGCCGGGCCCAGGCCCTGGGTCTGGCCCTGGCGGCCAGCGCGCTGCTGGGGGCCGGCCTGCTCTGGGGCTGGCAGCGGGCCCAGGCCCCCGCGGCGCACCCGCCTGGCGTGCCGGCCTCGGCCCCCGTGCGGGCCCCGGCGGGCAGCGCCGCCGCCTCCGCGGCCCCGGCGTCCGGGGCGGCCTCGGCCACCACCGCGGCCGGCGCGGCCAGTGCGCCGGCCGCGCCGGTGCACCTGGCCGGACTGCCCGCCGACAACGCCCGCATGGCCTGGGACGGCCTGCTGCGCCGATGGGCGCTGACGCCGGTCAATGGCGAATCGGCCTGCGACACGGCGGCCCGCCACGGACTGGGCTGCCACCTGGCCACCAGCGGCAGCCTGGACCTGCTGGCCAACCTGGACCGGCCGGCCGTGCTGACCCTGCACCCGCCCGGTCAACCGGAAACCGCCGTGCTGCTGACCGGGCTGGACGCCACCGACGCCACGGTGGACGTGGGTGGCCAGGCCCGCCGCCTGCCGCTGGGCGAGCTGGCCCTGGCCTGGCAGGGCGAGTTCGGCGTGCTCTGGCGCCTGCCCGAGGGCTATTTGCCGGGCGGCGGCCGCAGCCCGGCGTTCAGCCATTGGCTGGACACCCAGCTGAGCGCGGCCCTGCCGGCCACCGCGGCCAGCAGCCCGCTGAACACCCGTCTGCGCGCCTTCCAGATCCGCCACGGCCTGAAGCCCGACGCGCTGGTCGGCCCGGTCACCCTGATGCAGCTGAACCGGGTGGCCGGTGCCGCCGAGCCCACCCTGTCTCCCGACGAGCCCTGAGCCATGTCCTACATCCTCGATGCCCTGCGCCGGGCGGATGCCGAACGCGAACGCGAGCGCCAGCCCGTCCCAGGGCTGCACAGCCAGGGCGGCAGCCCAGCGCCGACCGCCGTCCCGCCGGCCGCCGCCCCCTGGTGGCCCTGGGCCCTGGGGGCGCTGCTGATGGTGGGCAGCGGCCTGGGCGCCGCCTGGTGGTGGACCCGGGCCGCGACCCCTTCGACGACGGTGGCCGCGCCCCCCTCCCCCACACCGGCCCCTGCACCGGCACCAGGCCCGACGCCGACACCGACGCCGGCCCCTGCCCCGCCGACACCCGCCGCCACGGTGGGGCCGACCCCGACGCCGCCCGCGCCGCACACCCCACCGCCCGCACCGGCCCCCGCGCCCGCCGCAGCGCCGATCCAGGAGGCCAGCCCGGCCCTCAAGCGCGAGATGGCCCGGCTGGGCGTCAGTGGTTCGGTGTATTCGGACGACCCGGCCAGCCGCTTCGTCATCGTGCGCGGCGAGGTGGTGCACGAAGGCGCCACGCTGGCCCCGGAGCTGGTGCTCGAGCAGATCCGCCCGCACGAGTTGGTGCTGCGCTACAAGGGCCAGCGCATGCGCCAGCCCCTGTGACGCGGCCGGCCGCGCCCGGGGCTCAGCCCAGCGGCAGGTAGGCCGAGGCGGTGAATTCCACCGGGTCCTGGCCGTCGGAGGTCAGCAGGCCGCCGGCCACCAGGGCCTGCACGCTCATCGGGCGGGCGAAGAAGAAGCCTTGCAGTTCATCGCAGCCCAGCGCCAGCAACACCTCGGCCTGATCGCGCGTCTCCACCCCCTCGGCCACCACTGTCAGGCGCAGGGCCCGGGCCAGGTGGATGATGGCGTCCACCACCGCGCGGGCGTCCGCGCTGGTCTCCAGGTCCTGCACGAAGCTGCGGTCGATCTTGAGTTCCTGGGGCCGCAGCTTGCAGAGGTAGGACAGGCTGGAATAGCCGGTGCCGAAGTCGTCGATCGACAGCTTCACGCCAGCGCGCGCCAGCCCCGCCAGCATGGCCTGGGTGGCGGCCGTGTCTTCCATGGCCACCGACTCGGTGATCTCGCAGGTCAGCTGGTCGGCCGACACGCCATGCTCGCGCAGCGCGGCCTCGATCTGCTCGACCACATGGCCCTGGCGCACCTGGTGCACCGACAGATTGACCGACACCCGCAGCCGCAGGCCCTGGCGGGACCAGACCCCGAGCTGCCGGCAGGCCTCGCGGATCACCCAGCCGCCCAGGGCGTTGATCAGGCCGAAGCGCTCGGCCACCGGAATGAACTGGCCCGGCCCCAGCAACCCGTGGCGGGGGTGCTGCCAGCGCACCAGGGCCTCCAGGCTGCGGATCTGGCCGTTGCCGGCGTCCACCTTGGGCTGGTAGTGCAGCAGCAGCTCGTCGCGCTGCAGCGCGGCGCGCAGGTCTTCCTGCAGCTCGATCTGGGCCCGGGCATCGGCTCCCATGGCCTGGTCGAACAGGGCCCAGCCCGCACCGCCGGCCCGCTTGGCCTGGTGCATGGCCGCCTCGGCGTGGGACAGCAGGCGGTCGCGCCGGCCATGGTCCGGGTAGAGGACGATGCCGATGCTGCAGGAGAGGGTCAGCGGCCGCTCGCCCAGGTCCACCGGCTGGCCCACGGCCTCCTGCACCCGCTGCGCCACGGCCAGGGCATCGGCCTCGCCGGCCATGTCCTCCAGCAGCAGCACGAACTGGTCGGCGCCGACGCGGGACACCGAATCGGCGTCGCGCAGGCAGCCGCGCAGGCGCAAGGCCATGTCCTTGAGCACCCGGTCGCCGGTGCCGTGGCCGAAGCTGTCGTTGATGGCCGCAAAGCCGTCCAGATCCACGAACAGCAGGGCCAGACGGGCCAGCACCTGGCCAGAGCGCCGCCCTTCGTTGGCCCGGTCGGCGCGGTCCAGCGCATGCCCCAGCCGGTCTTCCAGCAGCATGCGGTTGGCCACCCCGGTGAGCGGGTCGGCCAGGGCCACCTGGGCCAACTGGCCGTTGGCCTGATTCAGCGAGCGGGCCAGGCGCTGGGCCTTGGCGCTGAGCCGGGCATCCAGCACCGCGGTGAACAACGAGATCAGCAGCAGCACGGCGGTGGCCGAACCGACCCACCAGCCCAGGCCCTGCCCGCCCAACCCATCGGTGCTCAGGCAGACAGCACCCGCCGGGAAGTGGGCCGCGGCCATGCCGCTGTAGTGCATGCCGGCGATCGCCAGACCCATGACCAGGGCGGCGGCGCCCTGCGCCAGGCGGACCTGGGCACCTCGCAGCTGGCGCATCCAGAAAAAGATCTTGAGCGCGGCAGCCGATGCTCCGCAGGCGATCAGCACCGACAAACCGGCCCACCACGGGTCGATCTCCAGGGCCGGCACCAGCGCGATGGCCGCCATGCCGATGTAGTGCATGGCACAGATGCCCGCCCCCATGGCCAGTGCACCGCCCCCCAGCAGGAGGGCGTCGAGCCGGTCGCGGGTGGCGATGTAGAGGGCCAGCGCCGAGGTGGCCACCGCTGCCGTCCAGGACAGCAGGGTGATGCCGGGCCGGTAGCCGATCTCGATGGGCAGCTGCATGGCCAGCATGCCCACGAAGTGCATGGCCCAGATGCCCGAGCCCATCACCAGGGCGCCCGCCACCACCCAACCGGCCGAGGCCAGACGGTCGTGGGCACGCACCCGGCTGGCCAGATCCAGGCTCACATAGGATGCGAAGGCGGCAATCAGAATGGACAAGGCCACCGTGCCGGGGTGGTAGACAGGCTGCATGCGAATGCCAGGACAGATCAGGAACAGCGCGAACCCTGCACTGTGACAGGCCGACGCATTGTTTTCGGTCAAGCCCCGGCCATCTTGAACCTTTGCACAGTGCCGCCATGGACAAATTCACGCCCTTGTCAGCCCCGGACCACCATCTGGACAGCCCAGAAGCGGTGGCCCACCGGCTGGCGGTGGACCCGGCGCAGGGCCTCGCCCTGGACGAGGTGCGGCGCCGACAGGCCCGGCACGGCCTGAACCGCATAGCCGACACCGCCCCGCGCCCCTGGTGGGTGCGCCTGCTGGCCCCCCTGCTCGACACCATGACGCTGGTGCTGCTGGCCGCGGCCCTGGTGTCGGGCCTGATCGGCGATCTGGCCGACACGGTGGTGATCGCCGTCATCGTGGTGCTCAACACCGTGATCTCCGCGGTGCAGGAATGGCAGGCCGACCAGGCCCTGGCCGCCCTGAAGCGCCTGGCCACCCACGACGCCCAGGTGCGCCGCGACGGCCAAGTGGGGCCGGTGCCGGCGGACCAGCTGGTGCCGGGCGACGTGGTGCTGCTGGAGGCAGGCGACCAGGTGCCCGCCGACCTGCGCCTGCACCAGGTGGCCCAGCTGCGCACCGATGAGTCCGCCTTGACGGGAGAGTCGCAGGCCGTGGACAAGCAGCCAGCCGCCCTGCCCCCGCCCGCCGAGGGCCAGGCCCATGCGCTGGGCGAGCGCAGCAACATGGCCTGGAAGGGCACCCTGGTCACCCACGGACGGGCCACCGGCCTGGTGGTGGCCACCGGCGCCGGCACGGAGCTGGGCCGCATCGCCGGCCTGCTGGCCCAGTCCGAGCGCCGCAGCACGCCCCTGCAGCAGCGGCTGACCGCCTTCGGGCGGCGGCTGTCGATGGTGGTGCTGGGCCTGTGCACGGTGGTCTTCGCCATCGGCGTGCTGCGCGGCGAGCCGGTGCTGCTGATGGGGCTGACCGCCATCAGCCTGGCGGTGGCTGCCATCCCGGAAGCCCTGCCCGCGGTGGTCACCGTGCTGCTGGCCCTGGGGGCACGCCGCTTGGTGCGGGTGCAGGCCCTGGTGCGCCAGCTGCCCGCGGTGGAGACGCTGGGCTCGGTCACCACCATCTGCTCGGACAAGACCGGCACCCTCACCCGCAACCGGATGCAGGTGCAAGCCTGGCGCCTGGCCGGACCGGCCCCGGAGGCCCTGCTGCGCGAGGCCGCGCTGCGCTGCAACGACGCGCGGGCCCGCCCGGAGGGCTGGCAGGGCGAGCCCACCGAGGTGGCACTGGCCGAGTGGGCCTGTCCCGCCGGGGACAGCCCCCCGGCCCGGCCCCGCCTGCGTGAATGGCCCTTCGACGCCGAGCGACGACGCATGAGCACGCTGACCCCGGCCCAGGATCCCGCCGACCCCGCGGGCGCCTGCTTGTGGGTCAAGGGCGCCCCGGAAACCCTGCTGCCCCGCTGCACCGAGGCCCCCGGCCCCTGGCTGGCCCAGGCCGAAGCCCTGGCCGGCCAGGGCATGCGGGTGCTGGCCCTGGCCCGCCGCCGCCTGGACCCGCAGAGCCTGCCCGCGCAGGCCGGCGCCGACGCCGTCGAACGCGAGCTGACCCTGCTGGGCCTGGTGGGCCTGATGGACCCGCCGCGGCCCGAGGCCGCCGCCGCCGTGGCCGAATGCCGGGCCGCCGGCATCCGCCCGGTGATGATCACCGACGACCACCCCAGCACCGCGCGCGCCCTCGCCCAGGCGGTGGGCATCGTGGACGACCCACTGGCCCGGGTGCTGACCGGCGCCGATCTGGCCCGGATGGATGACGCCCTGCTGGGCGCGCGGGTGGCCGAGGTGGCGGTCTATGCCCGCATGGACCCGGCGCAGAAGATCCGCATCGTGCGGGCCCTGCAAGCGCGCGGCGAATTCGTCGCCATGACCGGCGACGGCGTCAACGACGCCCCGGCGCTCAAGGCCGCCGACATCGGCGTGGCCATGGGCCTGGGCGGCACCGACGTGGCCCGCGAGGCCAGCAGCCTGGTGCTGCTGGACGACCACTTCGCCACCATCGTCGCCGCGGTGCGCGAGGGCCGGCGCATCTTCGACAACATCCGCAAGTTCATCCGCTACGCGCTGACCGGCAACTCCGGCGAGATCTGGGTGCTGTTCCTGGCCCCGCTGCTGGGCCTGCCGGTGCCGCTGCTGCCCATCCACATCCTGTGGGTGAGCCTGCTGATCGGCGGCCTGTGCCTGGGCCTGCAGGCCTGGGCCCTGCAAGTGGGCGACACGCACTGGCAGAGCATGGTCTTCACCACGCTGACCCTGACCCAGATGGCCCACCTGCTGGCCATCCGCTCCGAGACCGAGCCGCTGTGGCGCCTGGGCCTGTGCAGCAACCGCCCCTTGCTGGCGGCGGTGCTGCTGAGCGTGGCCCTGCAACTGGCCACGCTCTATGTGCCGGCCCTGCAGGCCATCTTCCACACCCAGGCCCTGGACGTCGCCGAACTGGGCCTGTGCTTTGCCGCCGCGGGCCTGGTCTGGGCGGTGGTGGAGGTGGAAAAGGCCTGGCGGCGACGGACCGCGGCCCGACACTGAGGCCCGCCGGCCTCACTGCGCGGCGCTGGCCAGCCAGTCGGCCACCGGCCAGCTGTGGGTGCGATCCACCACGCCGTCGCCGTTGCGGTCCACCGTCACGGTGGCGGTGCCGTCGGCCAGGGTGGCCGTCCAGTGGTAGAGACCCAGCGACAGGCTCAGGCTGCCGGACTGGGGCTCGCCCTCGGGGTCGAAGGCCATCGCGCCCTGAGTCGCCACGTCCAGCGTGCCATTCCAGCGGCTGGAGGTCAGGCCCAGACTGGACGAGCCCTGGTAGCTGCTGGAGGCCGGCACGCCGTCCTGCCATTGCACGGTGCGGGTGCCGCTGCCGTTGAAGCTCAGGTCCGCCTCGTGGCCATTGCGCGTCGCCACCAGGCTGAGGCCGCTGGCCGACCAGGCACTGCTGGTGGTGGAGGCACCGCTGCTGGCCACCGTGCCGCTGCGGGTCACGGACAGGCTGCCACCCCAAGCCAGGGCGGACAGGGGCAGGCTGGCCTGCAGATTGCTGGTGGCCAGGGTCACGGTCAGGCTGCTGCTGTCGGCCTGGGTCACGGTCATCGTGACCGTGCCGTCCAGCGCCACCTGGGCATCTGGGCCGCGGCAGGCACTGTAGGTGAGCTGGGTCACTTCGCCTGCCTCGGGCACACCGTCGAGCAGACCGGCCAGGGTCGGGCCGGTCATCACGACCGATGCCGTGCCGCCACCCGCACAGTTCACGCTGCCCTGCAGTTGGGCGCCGGCCGCGGCCACGCCCACATGGGTGGCCGCTGGCGTGCTCAGCGCGCCCGGGTCCACCGCCAGCGCGGTGTCCACCACCGCATCGGCCACCTGGGCCGTCTGCTGCGGCGTGGTGGTGGCGGTGGCGCTCAGTGACTGGGCCTGGTCGGTCTCGGCGCTGGCACTGCTGTCGGTGCCGCTGCCGCCACCGCCACAGGCGGCCAACGACAGGGCCAGGCCCAGACCAGCCAGGCCGCCCGCGCTGCGCGGGGTGGCCACACGTTGAAGAACAGACGTCATGGTGATTTCCTCGGGTGACAGAACAACAGGGCAAAGGGGCAAAAGGGCAAAAGGGGATGGGGGCGTCGGACAGGGGCTCAGCCGGCCGGCGGCCCGACCAGCACCGCCAGACGCTGGCGCCAACCCGGGGCGGCCCACAGGTCCCGCCCCAGGTGCTGCCATTCGCTCAGCGCCAGTCGGATGGGGTTGTCGATGCGGGGCCGACCGGCCAGGCCGTAGCGCGGCGCCTCATCGGCCTGTTCGGCCTGGAAGGTGCCGAACAGGCGGTCGAAGACGATCAGCACCCCGCCGTAGTTGTGGTCGACATAACGCGGGTTGCATGCGTGGTGCACCCGGTGGTGGGAGGGCGTGTTGAGCACCCATTCCAGCGGGCCCAGGCGGGGCAACCACTCGGCGTGCAGCCAGAACTGGTAGAGCAGGTTCAGCGAGAGCACACCCAGCACCGCCGCAGGCGCAAAGCCCAGCCACACCAGGGGCACGAAGAACACCGTGCTGCCGCTGAGCTTGCCCAGCCAGCCCAGCCGCAGGGCCGCGGCCAGCGTGAGCTGGGGCGAGGAGTGGTGCACCGCATGGCTGGCCCAGAACCAGCGCACGCGGTGGGACGCGCGGTGAAAGCCGTAGTACGCCGCCTCGCTGAGCAGGAACAGACCCACCCACTGCCCGCCGGTGGACAGATCCAGGGTGGTGAGGCGGTGGACCCAGGCCCAGGAGAACAAAGGCGTGGCCAGCGACAGGCCGGTGAAGCCCGCGGCCCGGCGCAACACCAGATCGCCCAGCGTGGTGGCCAGGGCCCGCCAGTCATAGCGGCCCCGGTGCCACAGCACCAGGGCCTCGACCAGCGCGGCCGCCAGCACCAGCCCCAGCAGCCCGCCCAGCACGCGGGGCAGAGGCAGACCACTCGGAGGGGCCAGCAGGGTCATGGCCGTCCCCAGGGTTTCTGGCCTGCTGGATCAGGGCTGGCGGGTGGTGGTGGCCGTGCCGCTCTGGCCGTTCGGGCCGGTCACGGTGGTGCTGCCGCTGCCATCGGCACGGGTGGTGGTGCGGCTGTAGGTCTTGCCGTTGGCACCGGTCACGGTCGCGCTGCTGCCGTTGGCGCTGCGGTCCACCTGACGGCTGAAGCTGCGGCCACCGAAGCCGGTGGTGGTGGTGCTCACATCACCGCCGCCGCGCTGCACGGTGCGGGAGGCGGTGTTGCCCTGCGGCCCCGTGACGGTGGTGCCGTGGTGACGCGGCGCGGCCTGCGCCACGGTGGCCACCGGCAGCGCAGCCAGCGCCACCAGTGCGGCGCCCAGCAGGCGGATCAGGGGACGGTGGGAGGCGGTGTGGTGCGAGGTGTTGTGCGAAGCGTTCATCTCGGTGGCTCCTGGCAGCCGGGGCTGCATTCGGTTGAGAGAAAGACCGACAGCCGTCGATCCATGCCCTCATTGAACGCCGCAGCCGGCGCCGACACGACCACGTCGAACGACGAAATATTTCAAAACCGTCACAGGCTCGCCGGCCCGCGGCGCACTGCCTAAACTCCGGACCATCCCCTCCATCCGACGCCCCGGAACGTCCGCGCATGAACCCCCAAGCCCTGATCCTGATCGTGGACGACGACGCCGAACTGGGCGGCATGCTGGTGGAGCTGCTGAGCCGCGAAGGCTGGCGCACCCACCAGGTGCTCACCGCCGCCGATGGCGCCAAGGCACTGGCCGAGCTGCAGCCCGAGGTGGTGCTGCTGGACGTGATGCTGCCCGACGCCAACGGCATGGACCTGTGCCGCCGCTGGCGTGGCGACCACCCCGCCCTGGGCCTGGTGATGCTGACCGCCCGTGGCGACCCGATGGACCGCGTGCTGGGGCTGGAGATCGGCGCGGACGACTACCTGGCCAAGCCCTTCGAGCCGCGCGAGCTGGTGGCGCGGGTGCGCGCCCTGCTGCGCCGCGGCGGCATGCCGGTGCGCAGTGCGCCGGTGCTGCGCTTCCAGGGGCTGGACATCGACCTGGTGCGCCGCGAGGTGGTGGCCGACACCCGCCTGGTGGGCCTGACCGGCGTGGAGTTCAAGCTGCTGGTGGCGCTGGCTGAGCGCGCCGGCCAGGCGCTCAGCCGCGAGCAGCTGAGCGCCGCGGTGCAGGCCGGCCCCTACCGGCCACAGGACCGCACGGTGGACGTGCAGGTGGCCCGGCTGCGCCGCAAGCTGCGCGAGGCCAGCCCCGGCACCGACTGGGTGGACACGGTGCGCGGCGAAGGCTACGTCTTCGTCCCCCGCGGCTGAGACGGCGCACACCATGCCCTTGCTGTCCGGCAGCCGCCTGTTCACCCGCTTCTTCCTGGCCCTGCTGGTGATGGCCCTGAGCCTGACCCTGGTGCTGGGGGTGGTCTTCTACCTGGAACGCAGCCGGGCCATGGCCGAACTGGTGGTGGACCGCTGGGCCCCGGCCCTGCGGGCCGCGGCCGGCCTGTGGACGCTGGACGACCCGCCTCCATCGCGCGAGACCGTGGTGCTGCAAAGCGCCCAGCGCCCACCGGCCGCGGGCAGCGTGCCGGTCTATGCGGCGCGGCTGACGTCCCTGCGGGACGTGCTGACCGACCGCGGCCTGCCACCCCTGGCGCTGGCCGTGGACAGCCGCCAGCGGCCGGCCACCTTGTGGATCGAACTGGCCAGCGGGCCGACGGGCACGCCGCGCTGGTATGGCATCCGCGAACCGCTGATCGCGCCCTCGCCGCCGCAGCGCATCCTGGCCGTGAGCGGTGGGGTCGTGCTGCTGGCCGCGCTGCTGGCCTGGTGGCTGGCCCGCTGGCTCACCCGGCCGCTGGACGCGCTGCGCCAGCGCATGGCGCGCTTTCGGCCGGGGCAGACCCTGGACGAGGGTGCCGCCCCCCTGCCCGGGGCCAGCGAGGAGGTGCTGGCCATCGACGAGGCCTGGCAGGCCCTGGCGCGGCGCCTCACCCGCTTCGAGCAGGAGCGGGCCCTGATGCTGGCCGGCGTGTCCCATGACCTGCGCAGCCCGCTGGGCCGCATCCAGCTGGCCGCCAGCCTGCTGCCTGACACGCCGGAGGTGGCCCAGCGCCGCGCCGTCATCGAGCGCAATGTGCAGGTGGCCGACCAGCTCATCCAGGGCTTTCTGGACCATGCCCGCATCGGCACGCTGGCCCTGGACCAGGCGGTGGACCTGACCCAGGTGGCCCGGCAGGTGGTGCTGCAGCGGCACGATGCCGCCGAAGCCGCGGGCTTTGCCCTGCGCGCCGAACTGCCCCCCACCCTGGTGCTGCCCCACAGCCACCCGCAGCTGCTGGAGCGGCTGCTGGCCAACCTGGTGGACAACGCCCTGCAGTACGGCGGCAGCCCGGTGGAAGTGCGCGCGGGCGCGTCAGGCGAGCGGTTCTGGCTGGAGGTGCAGGACGGCGGCCCCGGCATCCCGGCGGATCAGCACGAGCAGGTGCTGCAGGCCTTCTACCGCGGCGACCCCGGCCGGGCCCGCCCCGGCACCGGCCTGGGCCTGGCCATCGTGCGCGAAGCCGCGCTGCGCCTGGGCGCAACGCTGACGCTGCACAACGGCTCGCCCGGTTTCACGGTGCGCCTGGAAGGGCCGCTGGACCCTTGATCCAGCCGGATCGGCTCAGCGCGATTCGCCCAGCTGCAGCCCCGCGATGCCCAGCACGATCAGGCCGATGCAGGCCAGACGCAGCGGCGAAGCCGCCTCGCCGAAGGCCAGCAGCCCCACCAGCACCGTGCCCACCGCGCCGATGCCGCCCCACACGGCATAGGCCGTGCCGATGGGAATGACCGTCAGGCTCAGGCTCATCAGGTAGACGCTCAGCCCCCCGAACAGCAGGGCGGAGACGGCGGGCAGCAGGCGGGTGAAGCCCTGGGACAGCTGGACCGAGGTGGAAAAGGCGACCTCGAGGGCGCCCGACACCAGGATCAGGGTCCAGGCGATCTTGGGTTGGGTGATGTCGAACATGGCAGACACTCGGCTGGGAGCCGGCCAGTCTGCCAGAAGCCACGGAGACTCAGCCGTGGGCGGCCGCGCCACGCTTCCAATAGGCCGCCGAGCGGATCAGCTTGGGGTCGTGGCCCTTCTCGTCCACCATCACGTCGCGCAGCGCCGCGGCCACCGCGCCTTCGGCGCCGCACCAGACATAGCCCTCGCCCGGCGGCAGGGTGATGGCGCGCGCCGCGTCCACCAGGGCCTCGGCCGTGTCGACCCAGCCCAGGTCCAGCGTGGCCGCCGTGGGCGGCAGCAGCGCACGGTCGGCCGCATCGGCCAGGGCCAGGCGCACGATGGCGCGGCAACCGGCGGGCAGCTCCTCCAGGCGACGCGCAATGGCCGGCAGCGCCGTCTCGTCGCCGATCAGCACATACCAGTCGAAATCATTGGCCACCACGAAGGAGCCGCGCGGGCCGGCCACCGTCAGCGTCTGGCCCACGGCCGCCTGGGCCGCCCAGCTGGCCGCCGGGCCCTCGCCATGCAGGGCGAAGTCCAGCACCAGGGTGCGGGCGGACGTGTCGAAATGGCGCGGGGTGTATTCGCGCATCACCGTCTCGCCCGTCGCGTCGGGCAGGATGATCTTCACATGGTCGTCGTGCGCCGCGGAGACGAAATCGGCCAGCGACTCGCCCGTCAGCGTGACGCGCTGGAACAGCGGGCTCAGCCGCTCCACCCGCTGCACCTGCAGCGCGCGCTTCTTCAGTTCATGCCGCACCCGCTGCACCCGCGGCGTGTCGGTCTCGTTCGTGCTCATCACGTTTTCATCTTACTTCGTTGATAATGTCAACCATGATCCCCAAAAAAGTTGACACTGTCAACAGAAAGGGCAAGACGGCGCCCGCCCCCGAAGCCTCGGTGCTGGACCTGATCCACACCGTGATGCATGGCGTGCGCAGCCTGCAGTACCAGTGGCCCGACGAGCCCGCCCTGGCCGGGCTGACCCCCATGGAAGGCAAGGTGCTGGGCTTCTTCGCCCGCCACCCCGGGGCCACCCAGCGCGACCTGGCCCAGCACAGCGGCCGCGACAAGGCCCAGCTGGCGCGGCTGATCAAGTCCCTGCGCGAACGCGGCCTGCTGCTGGCCCAGGAAGACGGCAGCGACCGCCGCCAGGTCTGCCTGCGGCTGAGCGACGCGGGGCAGGCGGTGCGGGACACGCTGCAACAGCGTGAACGCACGCTGGAGCAGCAGGCCCTGGCCGGCCTGAACCCGGCGCAGCGGCAACAGCTGGGCGAGCTGCTGCGCAGCGTGCAGGCCAATCTGGCGGCTCTGGCGGGAGACGACCCCGCGTCGCCGTGACGATCGTGCCGCCCCACCCAGGGTCACTCAAGGATTGCAGCGCTCGCAGTGCTGCGGCTCGGCCCAGCGCCGGTCGGCCCGGGAGCGCAATTCGGCGTGGCTGCAGCGCACGCAGCGCCAGCGCTCGCTCTGCCAGAGCGAGCTGGGACCGCCGCAGCGGCGGCAGGGCAGCGTGCCCTCGCGCTGGGTGATCCAGTAGCCCGGGGCCTGGCAGGCAGGGCAGCGGGACAGCAGGCGCTGGGCCAGATCGCGCGCAGCCTGGCCGATCCGGGCCATGCGCTGCGGGTTGGCACAGGCCCGCAGGTCATTCTCGAGGAAGACCTGGCCGTCCGCGGCCAAGGCGCGGCAGCGCGCGAAGCCGGCCTCGAGGCTGGCCCAGTCGGGCAGGTCCTTGAGGATGCGGGGGTCGTCCTGGTCCTGCGGGCGCAGCACCAGCCCCTGGGCCGGAAAGCCCTGGCGCTCGGCAAAGCGGCGCGCCTGGTCCCAGTCCGCGGTCTGCAGGTGGCCGGCATGGCCCGCGCCCTGGGCCATGCCCACCACCTCCAGCCCGAGGCGATCGTCCAGCAGCACCAGCAGCTCGGTGTTCCAGCTGAACATGCCGGAAAAGGGGTCTGGCCCGAAGCTGCCTTCGCTGCCCAGGCCGACGGGGCAAGCGGCCAGTGTCATGCCGATGCGCGCCTTGCGGCGTGCGGCCTCCAGCTGGGTGCCCGGGCGGGGCCGCTCGCGGGTGAAGGTGCCCAGCTGGTCGGTGTCGAAGCCGCCCACCCGTTCCACCTGGCAGCCCAGCACCGTGGCCAGCTCTGGCCCCACCACCGCTTCCTTGCCATGCTGGGTCAGCAAGACGACACGCTGGGCCTGGTAGTCGCTCATGCGGGGGCCACCCCCGAGACGGCCTGCCACTGTCCCGCCTGGTAGCGCTCCAACCCGGTCTCGCCAAAGCGCCACAGGTGCAGCCAGCCGTGGTCCACCAGCTGGCGCACCACCTGCTGCGTGGCCAGCACCTGCGCGATGGCCGCGGCCGGAGCGTCGATGACCACCGTCAGCCGCAGCGGCTCGTGCATCCAGCGCTGCCCATCGTGCACCGACTGGCGGGCCAGGCCGATGCGCAGGTCGCCGCCGTTGCCCTCGAACACGCCGATGCGGCCGCCCACCACGTTGTGCAGCAGCTTGTTGCCGCTGCCCAGGCGCTCGGGCTCGCAGACCGCCGCGTGGTACTGCCAGTTGATCCAGTGGGCCACCAGCATCGGGGCGGTCATCAGCTGGGTCAGCAGCTGGCCTTGGGGGTCGGCCTCGGGGTCGTAGTCGTGCAGGAAGGCCCGGCCGTCCAGCAGCACGCCGCGCGTGCGGTGGCGCGGGGCGATGACCAGCGCCGCGTTGCCGCTCAAGCCCCATTCGGGACGGGTCTGGGCGCCGTCGTTGGCGCGCCGGCGCAGGGTGTTGAGCAGGGCCGGGGCCGGCAGCGTGGGGGCCAGGCCCAGGCTGGGGGCGCGCTCGCGGCGCACCTGGTCGGCGGCGTGTTCGAAGGCCGCCTGCACCGGACCCAGCGCGGCGCGCGTGGCGGCAGGCTGCTGGTCCAGGTCGAACCAGACCATCTCGTCGGTGGCGGTGTTGTGCAGGGCGGCGATGAAGCGGGTGTCCTCGCCCAGCACCAGGCCCCGTTCGGCCAGGCCCTGGCGCACCTCGGGGCGGTTGAGCAGGCGGGCCAGGGCGCGCACGCTGACCTCGCCGGTCTGGCCGCAGCAGGCGCCGCAGTCCAGCGCGGCGGCCTGGGCGTTGTTGGCGCTCTGGCTGCCATGGCCGACCAGCAGCACCAGGGGCGCGGTGCCGCGGTCCAGGCCCATGCCCTGCAGCACGCGGGCGGCCAGGTCCACCTCGGCCGGCAGGTCCAGGCCACCGAGGGTGGGCCGGCACAGCGGCCGGTAACGCGCAGGCAAGCCGCTGCGGTCGGCATCGGCGCGCCGCCCCGCGTGGGGTTGCAGCCAGCCGGCCAGGCGGCCCAGGTAGCCCACGCCCGCGGCCTCCACATACGAGAAGGCGGCACCGGGCCAGCGGCCGGCCGCCTCCCAGCGGGCGCGGCGGTCCAGGCCGCGCCGGCGCGCGCGGGCGGCCTGGGCGGCGGCATCGTCCGGGCTGGCGTGGCCCTGGGCGTCCTCGATCACCTCCCCCACCGCCACGGTGGGCGCCAGTAGGCCCGGCAGGTGCGGGCGCGCCAGCGCCGTGCCCAGCGGCGTGTAGGCCGCCGGCAGGCCGAAGAAGCCGGCGAAGCCGCGCGTCTGCACGGCCGGCCAGACGGCCTCCAGCGCGCGGCGCATGCGCTCGCTGCGCACGTCGATGCAGAACACGGCCTGCACGTCGGGCACCGGCTCGGGCAGCGCGGGCGCGGCCACGCTCAGGCGGCTGGCCAGGCCGCGCTGGTAGCCCTGCTCCAGCGCCAGCTGCCAGACCTCGTCCACCCACAGGGCCTGCTCGGCCCGGGCCAGGCGGGCCGGCGCATCACGCCAGGCCTGGCGCAGGTCGGCCCCGGCACGCTGGCCGGAAGCGTCTGCCTTGCATTCCAGCAGCAGCGCCCCCCAGGCCAGGCGGATGGCCAGCAGCTCGCGCAGGTGGCCGTCCTCGCGGCCCTGCTGCCGGGCCTGCCAGCCCAGGTAGGCGCACCAGCTGGCCCAGCCCGGCACCGTCCACAGCACCGACTCCAGGTAGTCGGCCCAGATGGCCGGGTCCAGCCCCTGGCGCTGCAGGGCCCAGCGCTCCACCTCCTGCCGGCTCGCGGGCAGGGCATGCAGGTGGCGACGCAGCGTGGGCAGGCCCATCAGCCAGGCCACGCCGTGGTCATGGGTCAGGCCGTCGCGCCAGAAGTCGAACAGACCGGCGCTGCGCTCGGGCTGCCAGTCGGCCTGGTGGTGGTCGAAGTAGGCCGCGCAGGTCTGGCTCAGCTGGTGGGTGATGGCCTGGCGCCAGCTCAGGCGCTCGTGGCGCTGGGGGTCGTCGTCCAGCACGTCGATGAGCAGCGGCAGCGGCGTGATGTCGGGCGCGGTCTGCAGCGCCTGCAGGCAGTCGGCCTCGGCCCGCGTGGGGTGGCCCAGCGCGGCCAGGGCGGCGCGCAGATCCTGCGGGGTGATGCGGCCCTCGGCCCAGGCTTGGGCGATGAGCGCACGCGGCGGGAAGACCTGCACGCCGGCCAGCACCGCCAGCCGGGCCGCCACCTGGCGCACAGGGCGGTCGATGCGCGCCCAATGCGGGTTGACGGCAATGGCCTGGTCCAGCGGCCAGGCCGGCGCGAAGCTGCCGCAGGCCTGGGCGCAGGCCGCCTCCACCGCGCCATCCAGGGCGGCCGGGGTCGGGGTGGTCTGCGGATGGTCGGGGGCCCAGCCGCCGGCAGGGGTGGACCGCGCCGCGCGGGGCGCCAGACTCGGGTGGTGCATGGGGAACTCCAGTGTCTGCAGGGTCGCAGGGATGGGTGGGCTCAGGCCGCCGACGCGGAGGCCGGCGCCGAGGACCGGTGCGCCGGCCAGGCGGCGGCGGTACCGGCCCAGGCCGGGGCCGCCCAGCGGGCCGGCCAGAGCCGGCAGGCCAGGCGGGTGACCAGGTCATCGACGTAGTAGCCGGCGTAGGTCCAGCGGCGGGCCGCCGTCCAGACCCCGCGCTGCCACTGCAGCGACGCCAGCCCGAGGTAGAGGACGGCCATGCCGGCCAGGGCCACGGCGCCCAGCAGCGGGTCGGGCTGGTCCTCCAGGCCCATCGGCAGGGCGTGGCCCAGGGCGACCAGGGCGGCCAGGCCGGCCACCATGGCCCCGCCGCTCAGCAGCGCCCGGGCCTGCTCACCGGCGCTGCGGCCGGCACCGCCGGACAGCCACAGCAGCGGCGCCCAGGCCAGCGCCAGCAGGGCGCTCCACCACAGCGGCCAGTGGCCCAAGCCCTGCGGCAGGGCCAGGTGCAGACCGGGGCCACCGACTGCGGCCCAGCCGGCTGGCGCAGCCTGCAGCGCCGCCTGGACCGCGGCCACCACCGCCAGACTCAGCAGCGGCGCCAGCAGCAGGCTGGCACGCCGCACCGGGGCCGCGGCGCTGAGCATGTGCTGCCGGGTGTGGGCCACCACCTCGGAGGCGGCCAGGAAGTGGTGGGCCTTGTAGAGCGAGTGACCGAGCAGGTGCAGGGCCGCCATCTGGTACAGGCCCAGGCCGCACTCCAGCACCATGAAGCCCATCTGCGCCACGGTGGACCAGGCCAGGCGCACCTTGATGCTGATGCGGGTGAGCATGGCGAAGGCCGCCAGCAGCGCGCTGGCCAGGCCGAAGGCCACCAGCAGCGCGCGGGCGGCGGGCACGGCTTCCAGCAGCGGGGCAAAGCGGATCAGCACGAAGCCACCCAGGTTGACCACACCGGCGTGCAGCAGGGCCGACACCGGGGTCGGGGCCTCCATCACCTGCAGCAGCCAGCCCTGCAGCGGCACATGGGCCGTGCGCACGATGACCGCCGCGGCCAGCGCCACCGCGGCCAGGGTCAGGCCGGGCCCGGCGCCCTGCTGCGCGGCCTGGTCCAGCGCCGCAGAGAGCTTGCCGCTGCCGGTGGCCTGCCAAGCGCCTGCGGCGGCGGCCAGCAGCAGCAGGTCGGCCAGGCGGTCGCTGACCCGCTTCTTGTGCGCTGCGAGCTGGGCAAACGGCCGGTCAGGGTAGAAGCACAACAGGCCGTGCAGGGCATGGCCCACCCAGGCCCAGGCCAGGATCAGGATCAACCATTGGTCGGCCAGCAGCAGCACGTGCACGCCGGCCAGCACCCCGGCCAGGCGCCCCATGTAGCGGCCCTGCCCCGGCTCGCCCTGCAGGTAGCGGGACGAGAACACCCCGATCACCGTGCCCAGGAACTGCACCAGCAGCGCCACCCAGGCCGACAGCGGGCTCAGCAGCAGGTCCTCCACCACCGGCAGCGGCGCGCCGCGCCACTGGCGCAGCAGCTGCAGCAGGACGGTCAGCAGCGCCGCCGCCAGGGCCAGGCCGGCGCCGCGGCGGAAGAAGGACCAGGTCGCCGCCGGCGACTCATCGGCCGGCAGCAGGCGGCCCCGCACGGCCACCAGGGTCATCAGGGCAGCCGGGGTGAGGGCGCTCAGCGCCAGGCCGAGGGACAGGGAACTCATGGTGTGGCGGGCTCGGGAAGGGAGGAAATCGATGGCCGTGATGGTGGCCCGCCGGAATCATTCTGTAAAATTCATTGATCAGAACGATTCGTTCTTTTTTGAAGAACAAATGAAGCTCGAGCAGCTGAACTTTCACCACCTGTTCTATTTCTGGCGAGTGGCGCGGCTGGGTCACCTGACCCGCGCGGCCGAGGCCCTGCACACCTCGCAGTCGGCCCTGTCGGCCCAGATCCGGCAGTTGGAGGACCGGCTGGGCGAGACGCTGTTCGACCGCCAGGGCCGGCGGCTGGTGCTGAGCGCGGCCGGCCAGCTGGTCATGGCCTATGCCGACGAGATCTTCGGCCTGGGCCAGGAGATGCTGGGCCGGCTGCAGGGCGGTGGCGACGGCGTGCAGCGCCTGCGCATCGGCAGCGTGTCCACACTGTCCCGCAACTTCCAGGAGAACTGGCTGCGCCCGGCGCTGGACAACCCGGCGGTGATGCTGTCGCTGGAGTCGGGCACGCTGGAGGGCCTGGTGGCCCGCCTGAAGGGTCACCAGCTCGACGTGGTGCTGGCCAACGAGACCGTGCCCACCACCGACCCCGACCACCCCCTGCACTGCCGCCTGGTGGGCAGTCAATCGGTCTCGCTGGTGGGCCCCACCGCGCGCTGGCAGGGTCGGCAGCTGCGCATCCCCGAGGACCTGGCCGGCCTGGACATGGCCCTGCCCGGCCCGCGCCACGCGCTGCGCGCGCAGTTCGACGCCCTGTGCGAGACGGCCGACGTGCGCCCGCGCATCCGCGCCGAGGTGGACGACATGGCCATGCTGCGTCTGCTGGCGCGCGACAGCGGCTGGTTGGCCCTGCTGCCCGAGGTGGTGGTGCAGGACGAACTGAAACACGGCCTGCTGTGCGTGGCCGGCCGCAGCGAGCCGCTGCGCGAGCACTTCTACGCCATCACCGCGCCGCACCGGCTGCGGCCCGAAGCGCTGGACGCGCTGCTCAACCCCTTGCGTTGAGCCCGCCCCCTCAAGGGCGGCGCGGAAGCGACAGGCTTCTTGAGCTTGTCCAAGGAAGATCCTCATGTCCCCAATCCAAAGGGGCCACCGGCGTTCTGCCACGAACCGCTTGGTGGTAGCGTGGCCCCGCCCGGCACCACCCCCACCCCGCAGAATCCTCACGTCATGATCAAAGCGCTGTTCCTTCCCATCGCCCTGTGTGCCGCCATCCTCTGCCCCTCCGCGGCCATGGCCGGCCCCACGGCCGATGCCCTCTCCTCCTGCATGGCGGACAGTTCCACCGGCAAGGACCGCAAGGAGCTCGCCCGCTGGATCTTCGTGGCCATGTCGAGCCACCCCGAGCTGAAGGGCCTGACCACCATCACCCCGGCGGATCAGGAAACCTCGGACAAGGACGTTGCCCGTCTGGCCACCCGGCTCCTGACCGAGAGCTGCAGCAGGCAGGCCCAGGCCGCCATGAGCGCCGAAGGCAACGCGGCCCTGGAGGCCGCCTTCGGCATGCTGGGGCAACTGGCCATGCAGGAACTGATGGCCGACGCCGGAGTGAAGGTCTCGTTCTCGAACTACACCAAGTACCTGGACCGTGCCAGGTTCGAAGCCGTCTTTTCGAAGAAGTGACGACAGCGCCCGCCAGGAGCCCATGCCCATGACGACACGTTTGGCCAGCTGCAGCTGCGGTCAACTGACCGCCACCGTCGAAGGCGACCCGATCCGCGTGTCCGTCTGCCACTGCCTGGCCTGCCAGCGGCGCACCGGCAGCGTGTTCGGCGTGCAGGCCCGCTTCCCGAGGGAAGCGGTCACCACGGCCGGCACGGGGCGCGACTACACCCGCACGGGCGATGCAGGCGGACAGTGCCGCTTCACCTTCTGCCCGGACTGCGGCGCCACGGTGTTCTACAGCCTCGTGGGACAGGACGAATTCATCGGCATCCCGGTCGGCGCCTTCGCGGACCCGGCCTTCCCCGGTCCCGGCATCTCGGTGTACGAGGAACGGATGCACGGCTGGGTGACGATGCCGCAGGGCATCGAGCACCTTTTCTGAGGCGCAATGAGCGCCGAGGGCCGACACGTGATGCCACTGCTGCTCAGGCCGCGATGAGACCGACCTTGACCTCTGCCCGCCTCGCCGCGCTGGAGACGGATGGCTGGACGATCGACGATGGGGAGCAAGCTCATGCGGCCCATCCAGAGAGCTACTGGATTCCGCCACGGGCCGCCCGCACGGCGCTCGGCCCGGGCGATCTCGTCAAGATCCGCTTCTACATCCGCGTGCAGACCCAAACGGGCGAGACAGAAGATCAGGGCGAGCGCATGTGGGTGGAAATCCAGGAGCGGCATGGCGACTGGTACCTCGGAACCCTCGACAACGACCCTTGTTGCACGGATGCCATCCAATCGGGCATGCCGCTGTGGTTCCAGGCCAGGCATGTCATCGACATCGATCTGGGACCGCTCAGTCAACGTCGCTTCCGGAAGATGAAGGCGGCGCGATGGGCGACAGCCAGCCTGAGCCTGATGGCCCTTTGTGCCCTCGTCGTCCTCTGCACGGACCACGGTCAGGCCTGGTTCGGCTACTGGCAGAGCAAGCTGAGAGGGGGCTATCGGCTGGAAGAGCGCCTTGGCCAACTCGCACCGGACGTGGAGCCTGGGCTGCGGCAGGTCTTTGCTGCGGCCGATGTGGCCTTCCCCCCAGCGGAGCTCAGTCTGTTGGCCTTCAAGCGCACGCGAACCCTGGAGGTGTATGCGCGCTCCGAGGCAGCCGGCCCCTGGCGCTACGTGGCCACGCTGCCTGTGCTGGGCCTGAGCGGCCAGCCCGGCCCCAAGCTGCGTGAAGGCGACCGCCAGGTGCCCGAGGGCGTCTACCAAGTCGCCTTCCTCAACCCGAACGGACGCTTCGATGTGTCCATCCGGCTCGACTACCCCAACCGCTTCGATCGGGAGCATGCCCGGCAGGACGGCCGTACCCAGCTCGGTGGCGACATCATGATCCACGGCGCGTCGTCCTCGGTCGGTTGCCTGGCCGTGGGGAACCGCGCCGCCGAGCGGCTGTTCTATCTGGCGGCGCAACTGCCCGGAGACAAGGTCCACATCGTCGTCGGCCCGACCGATCTTCGCAGCGCCGCTCCGCCGGTCATGCAGCCTGGCCAACCACCTTGGCTGCCCGATCTTTACGAAACGATCCGGACCGAGCTCTCGCACTACCCCGCTCCGGCCAACACCCGACCTTTTCTCTGACACCCTTTGCCCATGGACCCCGTCACCCCCACGCCCCCCGCCCGCAGGGTCAAGCAGCCCCCGGTGCTGTTTGCCAAGACCCAGGCCGTGATCGCCCAGCTCGGCGCCCTGCTGGGCGGCCCGGTCATCACCTACTGGAACAACCCGCGCGGCTCGGTGTGTGCCAACGACGTGGTGGCCCTCAACGAGGTGCTGGAGCGCACCGGCACGCACGACACCATCTACCTGTTCATCAAGTCCGACGGAGGCAGTGGCCAGGTGTCGCTGCGCTTCGTGAACCTGCTGCGCCAGCACTGCCGCCGTCTGGTGGCCCTGGTGCCGCTGGAATGCGCCTCGGCCGCCACCATGATCACGCTGGGCGCCGACGAGATCCGCATGGGCCCCACGGCTTTCCTGACCGCGGTGGACACCTCGCTCAACCATGCGCTTTCGCCGCTGGACCGCGACAACGACCGCGTCAGCGTCAGCCTCGACGAGCTCAACCGGGTGGTGCGGCGCTGGCGCTCGGAACAGCACGACTCCACCGAGAACCCCTACAAGAGCCTGTTCGCCCATGTGCATCCGCTGGTCATCGGCGCGGTGGACCGGGCCGAGTCGCTGTCGGTCATGCTCTGCCGCGAACTGCTGGCCTACCACATCACCGACGAGGCCCGGGCCCACGAGATCGCGGCCACGCTCAACTCCAAGTACCCCTCCCACAGCTACCCCATCCTGCTGAACGAGGCGGTGAAGATCGGACTGAAGGCCGCGCCGCTGGCCCGCGAGGTCAACACCCTGCTGCTGGAACTCAACCGGCTCTACAGCGAGATGGGCCAGAAGGCCACCACCGACTTCGACGAGATCCGCGCCCATGGCAACGAGATCCTGAACATCCTGGAAGGCCAGGACGTGCAGGTCTTCTACCAGCACGACAAGGACTGGTTCTACCGCAGCGAGGAACGGCGCTGGATCACCATGAACGACGAGAGCAGCTGGCGTCGCATCGAGCGCCAGCGCGGCAAGCTGCGCCGCAGCATCATGTACGTGGCTTGAGCGGCATACCCCGGCGGGGGCCGCTCAATCCCCCGTGAGCAACCCCCAGGCCGCCAGCGCCATCACCTGCGCCGACAGCACCATGTCGCGGATGCCCACGTACTCGTCGGGCTGGTGGGCCAGGGCCAGCAGGCCGGGGCCATAGGCGATGCAGTCGCGCAGGCGGCCGATGCGGTCGATGTGCTTCTGGTCGTAGGTGCCGGGCGAGCAGACGAAGCGCGCCTCCCGGCCCAGCACCTCCTGCACCGCGCGGGCGGTGTCGCGCGCCACCGGGCGCTCGCGCTCGGTCAGCACCGGGGCCACCGAGAAGAGCTCCCGCAGCCCGTAGTCGAAGTTCGGCCGCTCGGCCTTCAGGCCGTCGAGCAGGCCCACCACCTCGCCGCGCACGCTCTCCAGGCTCTCCTCGGCCAGGAAGCGGCGGTCGATCACCAGGCGGCAGCTGTCGGGCACGCAGGGTGCGGGCAGTTGGTCGCCCTCGGGCTCGGCCTGGCCGCCGTGCAGGGAGTTGAAGTTGACGGTGGACTGGCGCGCCATCTCGGGCACCACCGGCATGGTGGTGTGGCGCGCCGCCAGGGCGGGGATGAGGTCGCGCTCGAAGCGCTCCAGCACCGCGCCCATGTGGCGCACCGCGCAATCGCCCAGGAAGGGCATGGAGCCGTGGGCGATGCGACCGCGGGTCTCGATCTCGGCCCACCAGACGCCCCGGTGGCCGATGCAGACCTGGTCCACCTCCAGCGGCTCGGGGATGATGACGTGGTCCACCCGCGGCTTGCTGAACCAGCCGCGCTCGGCCAGGTAGGCCACGCCGCCGTAGCCGCCGGACTCCTCGTCCACCGTGCCGCTGATCTCGATCGCCCCGGGCAGGCCCAGGCCGCTGTCGATCAGGGCCTCGGCTGCGATGATGGCCGCGGCAATGCCGCCCTTCATGTCGCTGCTGCCGCGGCCGTAGAGCCGGCCGTCCTTCACCACGCCGGCGAAGGGGTCCACCGTCCAGCCCTCGCCGGGCAGCACCACGTCGATGTGGCCGTTGAAATGCACGCAGGGGCCGGCGCCGAAGGTCTTGCGGGCGATGACGTTCCAGCGCGGGTGGCGGTCGGTGTCGCCGGGCGTACCCTCGCCGCGCACATACGTGACCTCAAAGCCTCGCCGCGCCAAACGGTCGCCGATCAGCTCGGCGCAGGCCCGGTAGTCCTCCCCAGGCGGGTTGACGGTGGGAATGCGCACCAGGGCGCGGGCCAGGTCCACCAGTTCGTCCTCGCGGGCTTCGATGGCCTCCAGCAGGGCGATGCGGCGCGGGTCGTCGGCGGTGGGAAAGCTCATGGCGTGCGTTCCGGAACAGGCAGGGCCGCAGTATCCCGCCGCCCGCCGACACGGTCACGGGTCGCGTCGGATCCGGGGCCAAATTGATTTAGAACATGCCCCCCCGCCCCGATCGACGTATCTTGGCTTCACGAAGTTCGGGTTTTCAACGCACGGAGGATGGAAGATGACGTCGCACAAGATGGTTGTTGCCGCACTCGCCCTGGTGGGGTTGGGTGTTTCCTTCGCCACCAGCGCCCAGCCCGGGCCGATGGCTTCGGCGCCGGGCGCATCTGCCCCGGGGCCCGGCATGGGCATGGGGCCCGGAAAAGGGGCTGGAATGGGCCCCGGGGCCCGGCGTGGCGGCATGTACGGGCCGAAGTACACCCCGGGCTGGTCGATGATGACGGAAGCAGAACGCACCGAGCATCGGGCGAAGATGCAGTCCTTCACCCACAAGGCCGACTGCCAGGCCTATGTGGCAGAGCACCACGCCCAGATGGCCGAACGGATGAAGCAGCAAGGCGGGCGGCCGCTGGCGCAGCCCCGGCGTGATCCCTGCGCCAATCTGAAGCCCTGACCCGCTGAAGGCCTTCGGGCCTCTCGATATGCCATGACACACCCGGCCCTGGAGGCTGGGGGGGGGGGGGGTGGCTCGCCCCTGCCTGAGCCGAGGAGACCACCATGTTCGTGAAACACCTGTCCTTGCCCAAGGCTTCCCCGCGACGCCGGGTCACCCTGGGCCTGGCCGCACTCGGCCTGGCCAGCCTGACGCTGGGACTGACCGCCTGCGGCGGCAGTGACAGCACCCCGGTCGACCCGATCATGACGGTCTCCAGCGATGGAGCGTCCTCGATCGACCTGACGGCGCTGAGCGCCGAGCTGGCCACCATGCCCCCGTCCTCGCTGTCGGATGCCGAGGCCGCCAGCCTCGCGGCGATGCGGGAGGAAGAGCAACTGGCCCACGATGTCTACGCCGCCAGCGCCCTGCTCTGGACGCAGCAGGCCATCTTCGCGAACATCGCCGACAGCGAGGCCACCCATTCGGCAGCCGTGCTGACGCTGCTGAACCGCTACAGCCTGCCCGACCCGCTGGCCGGCCTGTCCACCGGGCAGTTCGCGACGCAGTCGGTGCAGGATCTGTACGACAGCTTGACCGCCACCAGCGCGCAGAGCGTGATCGCGGCATTGCAAGTCGGCGCGCAGATCGAGGAGATGGACATCCGTGACATCACGGCCCAGGAAGCGGTGGTGGACAACGCCGACATCCTGATGGTGTAAGACCACCTGCTGCGGGGCTCGCGCAACCACCTGCGCGCCTTCTACAAGGTGCTGACCAAGCTGGGCGCCAGCTACACGCCGCAGTACATCACGCAGGCCGAGTTCGACGCCATCGTGACCAGCGACCTCGAGACCGGCCCCTGAGCGCGTCGGGGCTGGCGGCCGGCCGGTCCGCCGGAACACGGCATCATGCGGGGGTGGGCGATCGCGCCCACCCCTTTTTCCACGCTGGAGACACGCATGACCCGCCCCTGGACCGAACCGATCGCCGCAGCGCAGCAGAACGCCATCGCCCAGGGCGCCATGGTGGCCCTGCAGAGCGTGGACCACGCCGTGCAACAGGACGGCCTCGAGTTCGTGGTCTCGCACCTGTCCTCCCTGAGCCTGAAGGACCTGGCCAAGATCCTGCAGCAGAGAAGCGGCGCCAACCCCTTCCTGCCCTACGAGCCGGCCATGTTCGTGGCCGATCTGTCGGACAGCCATGTGCTGCTGCTCAACAAGTTCCCCATCTTCCCGGACCACGTGATGGTGGTGACCCGGCGCTTCATGCCACAGACCGGTGAACTGGAGCTGGCCGACTTCGCCGCGCTGGCCGAGCCGATGTGCGGGATCGACGGTGCCGCCTTCATGTTCAACGGCGGCAAGGAGGCCGGTGCCAGCCAGCCCCACCGGCACCTGCATATGCTGCCCCGGCATCGCCTGCCCCTGCTGCCCCGCTTTCCCACGGGCACTGCGCCGCTCACGGTGCACACGCTGCCCTTCTTCGACTTCCTGCACGCCTATCTGCCGCTGGATGCGCAGCTGCCACCCACGGCCTGGGCCCGGCAGCTGCAAGACGCGGTGCAGGCCGGTTTTGCCCACTGCGGCCTGGCGCCCCACCTGGGCGAGTTGCCGCCCTACAACCTGCTGGGCACGCGCCAGGGGGTGCTGGTGGTGCCGCGACGCCGCGAGCACTGGAGCGACGGCAACGTGCACCTGTCCGTCAACGCCCTGAACTTCGGCGGCTGGGTGGGCGTGAAGGGCCCGGAGCAGATCGACCCCGTGTGCCAGGCCGGCCTGAAGGCCACGCTGGCGGCGGTGACCCAGCCGCAGGACTGAGGCGCCCGCCCTCAGCCGCAGGAGGCCGCCAACGCCGGAGCTGAGGGCGAGACCAGCTCGGTCAGTCGCCAGCTGCCATCGGCCTGGCGCTGCCAGGTGGCCTCGAAGCTGCCCACGGCCTTGGCCGGATCCCCCACGGTCTTGAGCGTGCCGCTCTGGTGGGCCACCCCGTCCTGGGCGCGGGTGTGCTCCGGCGCGAACGCGCACTCGAAGGCCTGACGACGGGTCAGCCGGCCCAACTGGTCCTGGATGGCGCTGCGCCCCACCAGCGCCGGCTGCGTACCGGGCCGCCAGGTGGCTTGGTCCTCGAACAGCTGGGCCGCCACCGCCGGTTCGCGCGACTGCATGCGTCGGCCCAGTTCCGCCGCGGCCGCTTCCACCGCCCGCTGGTCGGCGGTCAGCGCGTCATAGGCCCAGCGGGCCGATCGCACCACCACGAAGCCACAGCCCGTCTGACTCAGGCACAAGCCGGCCATCGCAATCCACCACCACCGCCCGTGTTTCATGGGCGCATTGTCAGGGCGGCGGGTCAAGCGCCAGTGCCAGAAAGTTTCCGACCTGTGGCAGCGCCAGCTTGCGCCGGTGCGCCAGGGCCAGGCGGGCAATGGGCTGCACCCCCGCCAGGGGCCGGTATTCCACCCCGGCCAGGGCGAACTGGCCCATGGACGCCGGCACCACGGTGACGCCGGTCTCCGCCGCCACCAGGGCCAGGGCAGAGGACAGCTGGGGCGCGTGCGGCCCGAGCCGGGGCTCGAAGCCGGCCTGCCGACAGGCGCCGACCACCGCATCGTGCAGGGTGGCGCCGATGGGCCGGGGTGTCAGGATGAACCATTCCTCACGCAGGTCGGTCAGACGCAGCGTCTTGCGCCGGCCCTGCAGCAGCGCATGGCCGGCCGGCAGGGCGGCGATCATCGGCTCGTCCGGCAGGGCATGCAGGGTCAGGTCGCGCGCCTCGGCACCGTCGGGCCGCAGAAAGGCCAGGTCCAGCCGCCCCTCCCGCAGGCGCTGGGCCAGCAGGGCGCTGTTGTTCTCCTCCAGCTGCAGTTCCACCTGGGCATAGGCGCGGCGGAAGGCGCGGATGGCCTGGGTGACGCGCGGCAGCAGGATGGCCGAAGCGGTGAAGCCCAGGCGCAGGGTGCCGGTTTCGCCGCGTGCGGCCTGGCGGGCATGGTGCACCGCGGTGGCCGCCTGGGCGGGCAGGTCGGCCACCTTGTCCAGGAAGGCCTGACCGGCCTCGGTCAGCACGGCCCCCTGCGGCACCCGGTGGAACAGGCGCGCGCCCACCTCGTCTTCCAGATCTCGGATCTGCTGGCTCAGCGGGGGCTGCCCGATGCCCAGGCGCTCGGCCGCACGGGTGAAGTTGCCCTCCTGGGCGACGGCCAGGAAATAGCGGATGTGGCGCAGTTCCATGCGCGGGCCCCTCGGGTTCAGCTGCAGGGGCCCGATTGTGGCGTGGCCGGCCTCAGAGCCCCAGCTCGCTCAGGCCGGGGTGCTCGTCCGGGCGGCGGCCCAGGGGCCAGTGGAACTTGCGCTCGGCCTCGGCGATGGGCTGGTCGTTGATGCTGGCATGGCGGCGGACCATCAGACCGTCGTCGTCGAAGGCCCAGTTCTCGTTGCCATGGCTGCGGTACCACTGGCCTGCGTCGTCGTGCCATTCGTAGACGAAGCGCACCGCGATGCGATGGCTGTCGAAAGCCCAGAGCTCCTTGATGAGCCGGTAGTCCAGTTCGCGGGCCCACTTGCGCTCCAGCAGTGCCTGTGCCTGCGCCCGGCCGACCGGGAACTCCACCCGGTTGCGCCAGCGGGTGTCCGGGCTGTAGGCCAGCACCACCCGGGCCGGATCCCGGGTGTTCCAGGCGTCTTCGGCCAGACGGATCTTCTGAATGGCCGTCTCGCGGGTGAAGGGCGGCAGGGGGGGACGTGCGCTCATGGGGGGCTCCTGTGGATGAATCGATGTAGACAGGTCTGTCTACATTTTCAGTCTAGGCAGAATAGACAGACCTGTCTACATTGCCCCCACCATGCAGATGCTTGAACACGAGGACGTGGCCGCCCTGTCCGCGCGCGAGCGCATCCTGGAGACGGCCCACCGGCTGTTTTACCGGGACGGCATCCGCGCCACCGGCGTGGACGCCGTGATCGCCGCGGCCGGGGTCACCAAGGTCACCTTCTACCGGCACTTCCCCAGCAAGAGCGAGCTGATCGACGCCGTGCTGACGCTGCGTCACGGGCGGTGGATGGATTGGTTCACCTCCGCCCTGCAGCGCCATGCGCGGCGCCTGCCCCTGCCCCGCGCGCTGGCGGCCACGCTGCGCGAGTGGCTGAGCCGCCCCGACTTCCGGGGTTGCGCCTTCATCAACGCCGCGGTCGAGTGGGGCGGCAGCGAAGCCGCGGTGCTGCAACAGGCCACCCACCACAAGCAGGCGATGACCGCGGCCATCGCCCAGCACCTGCCCGACACGCCGCAGCGGGCGGCGCTGGCGCAGGCGCTCGCCCTGGCGGTGGATGGCTGCATCGTGCAGGCGCAGATCCACGCCGGCGTGCCGCGGGAGATCCAGGCCAGCCTGAATGCGCTGACCCTGCTGGCGCAGGCGCTGCTGCCCGAAGACACCACCGGCGCAACCGACGCCTGAGCAGCGGGGCGCCCTCAGACCATGGCGCGCAGAGCAGCGGGGGCCATGTGCCGGTGCATGGCCGCCCAGGTCCTTCAAGCCGCAGGTGCCGAGCCGGCGTCCGGGGCCGTTTCGAGCGAGGTCAGCAGCCGGGCCAGGGCCGCATCCAGAGCGGCCAGTTGCGCCTGGGGCAGCACCGACAGCACCTCGCGCTGGGTCTGCACATGGGCTTCCACCGCGCGGTCGATCAGGGCCAGCCCGGCCGGGCTGAGCTGAACCAGCAGGCTGCGCGCGTCGTCCGGGTGGGCCTGCCGCGAGATCCAGCCACGGGCCTCCAGGCCCTTGAGCCGGTGGGTCAGCGTCCCCGAGCTGATCATCATCGACTGGAAGAGCGCCGTGGGCGCCAGGCAGTGCGGTGGGCCGGCTCGCCGCAGGGTGGCCAGCACGTCGAACTCCCAGCGGCTCAGGCCGAACTGGGCAAACGTGGCCTCCATGCGCTGCACCAGATGCTGGTAGCAACGCCCCAGCCGCCCCAGCGGACCCATGCTGCGCGTGTCCAGATCGGGACGTTGCTCGCGCCATTGCGCCAGGATCAGATCCACGGCATCCGGCGTCGATGGTTTGGGCATCTCGGGCATGGGGGCTCTCCAACTATCTTGACGTCAAGATAATTAACGGGACAATGGCATTTATCTCGACATCAAGATAAATCATGTCCGCATCATACCGGCCGACCGCCTGGCCCTGGCGCGACGTGCTGCTCACGGCGCTGGCCCCCGCGGTCTGGGGCAGCACCTACCTGGTCACCACCCAGTGGCTGGCGGTGGATCACCCCTTCACCAATGCCTGCTGGCGGGTGCTGCCGGCGGGCCTGCTGCTGCTCCTGTGGCAGTTCCGCCTGCCGGCCCCTGGCACCGCCTGGCGCCTGCTGGCACTGGCCGCCCTGAACATCGGCGTCTTCCAGGGCTTTCTGTTCGTGGCCGCGGCCCGCCTGCCCGGTGGCCTGGCCGCCATCTTCGGCGCCATGCAGCCGCTGGCCGTGATGCTGCTGAGCCGGTGGGTGGACGGCGTGCGCCCGGGCTGGCCCCGGGTGGCTGCCGCGGGCCTGGGGGTGCTGGGCATGGCCCTGATGCTGCTGGCGCCGACCAGCCGCTGGGACCTGTGGGGCGTGATGGCGGCCACCGTCAGCGCGGCATCCATGGCCGGCGGCACCTTTCTGGCGCGGCGCTGGTCCATCGGCCTGGCCCCGCTGCCCCTGACCGGCTGGCAGTTGCTGCTGGGCGGGCTGATGTTGCTGCCGGCCAGTCTGCTGCTCGAAGGCCCCTGGCAGACGCCCCGGCTCAGCCAGGGTCTGGCCACGGCCTACCTGTGCCTGGCCGGCGCGCTGCTGGCCTATGTGCTGTGGTTCCGGGGCAGCCTGCGCCTGCCCGCCGTGGGCGTGGCCTCCCTGGGTCTCCTGAGTCCGCTGACGGCCGCCGTGCTGGGCTGGGCCGTGCTGGGCCAGAACCTGGGGCCCCTGGGCTGGCTGGGCTTCGGGCTGGCCCTGGGCAGCGTCATCCTGCTGCAGCGCCTGAGCGCACCCGCCCCTGAAGCGCGCCGAGATAAATGCGGACCTCGGAGCGAGATAAATCAGGGTAGCTGAGACTTTAGCGGGGCAAAACAGAATTGCCCATGACGAAAGGGCTCAGACCTCGGCCGAGACATCGGGAAGCGACGGAGCGCTGCCCTCCACCATCCCACCGCGCACAAACACCTTGGTGCCGACGCTGTAGCCCGTTCCCCGAGCCGTGATGGAGGCGCCACCGGGAAATGCGACGACGACGACGCTTGTGCCGACCTCGGTCACCGTCCCGACCTGCAATGGGTCAGAGGGCAGCAGCGACCGAAACAGCTTGAACAGGTTACTCATAGGTCTGCACTCCGATCGTCTGCCAGACGCTGGGCCGCCCGCTCTCCACAGCCACGCTGCGGGTGAGGCCCAGGCGCGTGGTCCCGCCGTCGACGTAGCGCACGAACTTCCCCGGCACGATGATCCCGGTCTCGGGTAGCACAGGAAGCCGCAGACTCACCATCGCCTGGCGGCCCACGTCGGCCAGCACGGGCATCCCGCGTTGACGACCGGCGATCACGTCCGTGCACAGTGCGTCGGTGATCATGGCGGCCACCTGGTCGCCCGCCGTGCCTGTCCGAGTGATCTGAGCGAGCACACCACCCGCCGACTCGCCAGACACGAACACTCGGTTGTAAACCGCCTTGTCGCTCCACTCAATCGCCTCTCGGGTGGCCAGAGCAGCAGGAAGCTCGAAGTCCGGCGTTACAGAGCCCCACGCCCAGGGGGCAACTGGATAGCGTGGAAGCACCAGCAGCTGCTCGGACGCCGGCGACGACTGGACGTAGGCGCCCGCCGCCTCGGCGATGCGGGTGATCGCCCCGATGGGGGTGCCTTGGAAGCTCCAGGCCCCGGCAGGAACAGACCAATCCTCCGGCGCCCATGTGATTCCCCAGGAGCTGGGCACGCCGTTGATCTCCAACGCCTGCAGAGCTAGCTGCTGCGCTGTCCGCATCGTGCTCGCCCCAAACGAGCGCTCGGCGGCGTAGGGCGCATCCCACACTGCAGAGAGGCCGCGCCCGCCAATGCTTAGGCGCGACGATCCGAACTGGCGGTCCCGGCTCATGCTCTCCAGCACCAGGGAGAAGTCCTGCCCATTCACTGTGGCCACCAGCTGCACCATCTCGCCGCTGCTGCCGGGCTCCAGCTTGGCCATCTCTGACGCCGGCACCGAGGCGCTCCAGCCCCAGGTCCAGCTGTCCACGTCGGCACTGAGCTGCAGCGATGGACAGACGATGGCCAGGTCGCCATCCACGCGCCGAAGCGCGACCTCATTGAGTACCATGTAGATCCTCCGGGTGGGCACCACCACGACGGCCGCCGGACCGTCTGAGTGCCTATCGCAAATAAAAACGAGGTTCGGCCCCTGCGTGGTGTCCCAGAACACCAGGTCAGGATCAGGCAGGTAACACGGGTCAATCGGCGGCGTGACCACGCCCCAGGTCGATCGCCCGGCGGACGGCGCGATGGCCTCCTGCCACCGGCTCAGGCGCGGCAGGAAGGTGGGTAGGCCCTTGCCCATGCCGCTCGACCGCACCGCGCGCAAGCCATGCGCCTCCTGCCAGCGCCCGGCGCGCACCTGCCGCTTGCTGTGGTCGCACTCCTGCCACCTGGCAGTCGCAGCACGGCCGCGCAGGCCCAGCGCCTCCTGCCAACGTCCGGCGCGCAGTTGCCGCTTGCTACGGTCCCCCTCTTGCCACCTGGCGGTCGCGGCACGGCCGCGCAGACCCAGCGCCTCCTGCCAGCGCATGGCGTTCGCGCGGTGCTGCCGCTGCGCGGCCTGCAGAGGCACACCAGCCGGCGCATGAGACCGCTGAGCGTTCGACCAGGTATTGGACAGCGGCGACGGCAATGCGACGGCCTGCTGCATTGGATGATCGGCGACCGCAGCGCGCAGCTGATCCGCAACCTGCCAGGCCGTGGCCGCACTACCGACCGTCGGCCGCTGCACGTTGCTGTCATAGCTGGCCATGGCTGACACACGCAGGCCCGGCAGCCGGCAGGCGAGGCTGGCCGTCTCCAGCGGAGCCACCCGCACGCCCACGCGCAGCGCAGGCAGTTGGGCCTGCAGCGTCGCCTCGGCTGCTGCGCCGCCCTCTGCCACCGCGCCGAACACCAGGTCGGCATTGGTCGCCGCCGGGCTGGACAGCAGCAGATTCGGGTCTGGCGTGTAGGTGGAAGTCACGACAGCGTGCCGCCGGTCAGCCGCACGGTGCCGCCGGCAAAGAGGGTTGCGGTGGACAGCTCGACGCCGGCACCGCTGCCGGGGGCACCCACGGTCAGCCCGTAGATGCAGACGGACCCGTTGGCCGACGCGATCGCCGCAGCCGCGGGCGTGCCGTCAACCAACGCGAGCGCGTCGCCGCTCTCGGCGAGCGTGAGCACGCCCCCCGACACCGAGCCGCAAGGGTTGGCCAGCGGGATCGACGCGACGAGCACGTTGCTGGCGTCGTAGAGCAGCACTGCGGCCTGGCCAGCACCGGTGTCGATGTACGCCCGCGTGGCCTCGGCGCGGGCATCGGCCAGGCCGGCATCAATGGACGCGATCTCGCTCATGGCATGCGCTCCGCGGTCAGGTTGTCGGCCAGCACGCCCCGGTAATTTCCGGTGTAGTCATAGGCCAAAGTGGTGTAGGCCACGTCGCCGCGGATGCCCTCGAAGGCATAGGTGTTGAATCACGAGCAAAACTGAGCCACTAAAGGGCATCCGTCACGCCCAATTTTGAGCCACGTTATCCACCTACCCTGCTGTTTTTTGCAGCAGTGGGGTGCAGGAGTGATCAACGTGAGCACATTGAGCAAATTGCGCCGCATGGTCCACCGTGACCACCTGAGCGTGCGCGAAGCCAGCCGAAGGCTGGGCATCTCCCGCAATACAGCCGCCAAGTGGCTCGAGGCCGACGAGATGGTCGAGCCCCGCTACCCCAAGCGGGCCTCTCTTCCCAGCGTTCTCGATCCCTACAAGGAACAGCTGGCCACCTGGCTAAAGGCCGACAGCCACCGCAACAAGCGCGAGCGCCGTGGCATCAAGGCCATGTTCCGGGCACTGCAGGCCGTGGGCTACCCTGGCAGCCGAGGCCCGGTCTATGAGTTCGCCAAGCGCTGGCAGCAGGCACAGTCCGACGCGCCAACCCGAATGGCCTTCGTACCCATGAGTTTCGAGATGGGCGAGGCCTTCCAGTTCGACTGGAGCTGCGAGTACCTGTTCGTGGGCGGCCTGCGCAAACGCCTGGAGGCTTCGCACACCAAGCTGGCGGCCAGTCGGGCCTTCATGCTCACCGCCTATTTCAGCCAGGCCCACGAGATGTTGTTCGACGCCCATGCCCGAGCCTTTGCGGCTTTTGGTGGCGTGCCGCGCCGGGGCATCTACGACAACATGAAGACCGCCGTCGACAAGGTTGGTCAGGGCAAGAGCCGCACCGTCAATGCGCGCTTCGAGGCCATGACGGGTCACTACCTGTTCGAGCCAGAGTTCTGCAACCGCGCCGCTGGCTGGGAGAAGGGTATCGTCGAGAAGAACGTGCAGGATCGCCGTCGTGGCATCTGGATGGAGGCAGCGGAACGCCGCTGGCCCGACCTGGAGAGCCTCAATGCGTGGCTGCACCAGGCTTGCCTGGACGCCTGGCATGAGCTGCCTCACCCCGAGTGGCCAGAGCTGACGATCGCCGACGTCTGGCAGCAAGAGCAGACGCACCTGATGCCCAACCCTGCGCCATTTGATGGCTATGTCGAGCAGATGGCCAGGGTCACAGCCACCTCGCTGATCCACTACCAGCGCAATCGCTACAGCGTGCCATGCGAGTGGGCCCACACCAGTGTCAGCGTGCGGGCTTATCCCGATCGCCTGGTGGTGGTCGGTGCCAACTCGGAATCGCCAGAACAGCCGGTGAGCCTGCCGCGCAGCTTCGAGCGTGGCCAGACCTTGTACGACTGGCGGCACTACGTCAGCTTGCTCGAACGCAAGCCCGGCGCTTTGCGCAACGGCGCCCCCTTCAAGACCATGCCCGAGCCCTTGCAGCATCTGCAAGCGCACCTGCTTCGCCACCCTGGCGGCGACCGGGTGATGGCCCAGGTGCTCATGGCCATCACCCTGCACGGGCTCGATGACGTGCTGGTGGCCGTGGAGTTGGCGCTGCAATCGGGCCGCGTGAGCGCAGACCATGTGCTCAACGTGCTGGCCAGGCTCAAGGAGCCCCAAGCCGTGCAAAGCCTGCCTGAAGCAGCCTTGCCTTCACTGACGCTGCACGAGCCGCCTCAGGCCGACGTGTCGCGCTACGACAGCCTGCGCCAGTCCCAGGAGGATGACCATGTCCAATGACATCGCAGCAAGCCTCAAGGGCTTGAGCCTGCACGGCATGGCCAGTGCCTGGCCGGAACTGCTGGGCATCGCCCGGCTCAAATCGCTCGACCACGAAGCCCTGCTGCATCAGCTCATCAAGGCCGAGGGTGCACATCGGGAAGTGCGCTCCATGGCCTACCAGATGCGGGCGGCCCGATTCCCGCACCACCGCGACCTGGCTGGCTTTGCCTTTGATCAGGCGCAGGTGGACGAGGCGCTGGTGCGTCAGCTGCACGAGTTCAAGTTCATCGACTCAGCCCACAACGTGGTCTTCGTGGGCGGCCCTGGCACGGGCAAAACACACCTTGCCACAAGCCTGGGCGTTCATGCCATCCGTGCACATGGTAAGCGGGTGCGCTTCTTCTCGACCGTCGAGCTGGTCAATCTGCTGGAGGCCGAGAAAGCTCAAGGTAAGGCCGGGCAACTGGCACATCGGCTCATGTACGTGGATCTCGTCATCCTCGACGAGATGGGCTATTTGCCCTTCAGTCAAGCCGGTGGGGCCTTGCTGTTCCACCTGCTGTCCAAGCTGTACGAGCGCACCAGCGTGGTCGTCACCACCAACCTGTCGTTCTCGGAGTGGGCCAGCGTGTTCGGCGACGCCAAGATGACCACCGCGCTACTCGACCGACTCACCCATCACTGCCACATCGTCGAAACCGGCAACCAGAGCTGGCGCTTCAGGCACTCGACTGCACAACCGTCTTCGATCATCAGAGCCACACGAACCAAAACGGCCAAAGGAGCACCCCAGACAGATCACGCAGTAGACTTATCCACATCCGAACAGTCCATTTCTTCGTCAACTTAGTGGCTCAGTTTTGGACGTGACGCCTGGCTCAGTTTTGCTCGTGATTCAACACATGATGCGGTCAGCGGGGTGCTGGCGGCGATGGGCGTGGATGCCACGCGTGCCATAGGTGCAGTTCGACTGTCTGTTGGGCGCATGACGACATCCGACGAGGTCCACGATGCTGCGAAAAGTCTGGCCATTGCCTGGCATAGGTTGTTTGCCCGGTGATTCAAATGTGAAAAACAATTTAACTGCGCTATTGAACAAGGAGGCAGCATCTGGAGCGGGCCACAGACATGCCACCAGTCCCGGTCAGGCATGGCAGCGACCGGAAACTATTGAGCTTGAATCGTCATTCGAGGTCTTTCTTCATTCGCTGATATTCCTCCTGCCCGATTTCGCCACGTGCATAACGCCGGTCGAGAATTTCTTTTGCACTTTCCTCCCGGTCATGGGTCCGCATCCCGCGTCCGCCGCTCATAGGTGAGCCTCCGCCACGAAAGACAATGAGAAGAATCACGACAAGAAAAATCAGGGGGAATATCCACATCAACGGGAACCATTCCCAAGGGCCATGTGACCACATAATTAAGATGCCTTCTTAGTTTTTGCCCCGACCAAGCGAGGTTCGCTTGGCGGATTGGGCGGGTTGGCCTGGCCCGATACAGGCACTTGACGGGTGTCCAACCATTGCCTGAGGTCGTGCAGGATACGCAGCAACTCGGGGTCGGCAAGACAATAGTAGATGAACGATCCGCGACGTTCGGCGCGAACGAATCCCGCCTCGCGCAGCACGCGCAGATGGAATGAGACATTGGTTTGTCCCAGGCTCGTCGCATTGATGACGTCCGTCACCGGACGACATTCAGGTCCCAGTTCGCATAGGATGCGCAGGCGGTTGACTTCCCCGAGCACCTTGAGTGCCGGGATGACCCGCGTATGGTCAAGCTCACCGGAATTCATATTAATGAACACACATATATATCCTGACTCATATTATGTCCCAAGCCACGTGGATGTCAAGGCTGGGCATTCAGACGACCGACGGCTGAATGAAATCCCAAATTACTCAACTGGACTGCGAAACAGCCGTCACTGGCTTCGGTCGGGTTAGGTGGCTCAAGAGTCGGCTACTGGCAATGCCTGATTCCTTGGGCTGAAGGACCGCACTGGAAATTTTGGTTTGGCGAATGGAGAAGTAACCCCGAATACCCAAACCTGGCCACCAGACGAAATCCACCACCCATCAAATTCAAACGCGATTCTCTGGCCATTCATTGAATTTGCGCTTGAGTGTGCGACTGCTGCAAGCATAGGGCTACGCAGTCTTGCAATTGCGTGAGGGAGTTGCGGAGTGGGCGATAACGCTGGCGCAAGGTGCTGCCTCAGGTGTGTAGCATGCTCATCAGCTTCCATGGCGAGGCGCTGTTGTTTTTAGGCGTGGACCTGAATCAACGTTGTTTTAAAGCATCAGATGGACAGGTCGCTCAGTTCGGGGTTGATGGCATGCAAGAGTATGAATTCCGCGATGGACGCCGTGTCGGCCAAATCCAGTTTGACCAAGTTCGGTACCGCCAATAATTGCTCTGACGCAACAAACCGCGTATCACTGGCAATTGCCACGATGCCCGGCCAAACCGATGCCAGCGGGGGCTTTTCAAGCGATGCCCGCCAGACCTCAAGTTTAGGAAAGGTGCCGCTCTTAAAGCCTTCAATCAACACTAGGTCGCAATGCTGCATTCGGCCAAGCAAATAATCCAATGAAGGCTCGGGCGTTCCACGCAGTTCATGCATCAACGCCCAGCGGTCGTTGCCCAGTAAAAGCACTTCTTTGCAGCCGGACTCACGCAGACGATATGAGTCTTTACCAGGCCGATCTACGTCAATATTTTTGTGGCTGTGTTTAAGCAAGGATATGACCATTCCGCGCGCGCTGATGGCAGGCACCAATCGCTCCAGTAACGTGGTCTTACCCATGCCAGAGTGGCCGGCGATTCCAAAGATTTTCATAAAATGTGCCGCAACACCACTTGCTCATTGGAGTCAGTGGTGCCTAAGAGACCGGATGTCCGATCAGGTTTACTTGAGGGTTAAAACAAACTCGACCATTGTTTTGATGTCGGCGTCTTTGACCGTGGCGTTTGGCGGCATCGGGATTGGGCCCCAGATGCCATTGGAGCCTTTTTTGATCTTCACTGCCAATTGGGCCGCCGCAGCGGCATTTCCCGCATATTTTTTCCCGACTTCATTCCAGGCCGGGCCGACCAGCTTCTTGTCCAGTGCATGGCATGCGAGGCAGCCACTTTTCTGGGCCATAGCCATCGCGACGCCTTTGTCGATCGCGAAAGATGAGACTGAGAGGGTGGCGAATGCGGCCAGTACGAGAATTTTTTTCATAAGCTATTCCGAGTTGAAATGAAGCAGCGCAACAGTTGCGCTGCTTGGTGAAAGGTTATGGTCAGTATCCCTTTCAGGTATGCGGGTCACAATACATGCCAAGCGGTTGCCACCGTCGTTACGTCCTCAAAAGCGAAGCTGCCACCACTCCATGGTCACGGCTTTAAGCCCGTCACGTTCCTGGTTCTCACCATCCCAGGCGGCAAAGCCTATCGGCATGGTCCGTCGGCCCTGTAGGTTCGCGCCCTCTTCTGCCTTGACCCGCAGCGGACGGCTGAGGACTACCTCCCAACCATCGCCGGTGCGCACCGACGCACTGCGCAGATCCTCGGTCGGCACCGGCGTTGAAGTGCCGAAACCTTTGGCCAGCAGGTTCAAAGTGCGCCCGTCGGCGCGCCAATGCCACACATTGACGACGTTGACAGGATCGCCCATGAAGGGCAGCGTGGCGACCTTACCGTTGACGGGGAACTCTACTGCGGCGCCGTCCAGGAACTGATCGGTATCCTTCATCACTGTGTTGGCGGTGCGGTCGCTCCAGGCAAGCTTGACGAATAGCCGCCCTGAAGCGCGCACAGCTTGGGCAGCGAGCTTCTGAGTTGCGGCCGTGCCCACGATTGAGATGTGGCCGGGGAAGGCCGTTAGCAGCGTGACCTGCGTCGTCGGCGCCTTTTTCCAGACGGCCGCCTGGGGAGACGCGGCGTCACCCCCCGCTACCGACAGCACGCGGATGATGCGCTGCGCTTGCGGCACGGCGCCTTGCGCTGCTGCAGCAGCACCCGTGCACGCTGCCGCGACGGCGAGACCGATCACTGCCATTCGCTTCACTAGAATGTTTGTTTTCATTGCATTTCTCTCGATTTTTGTGGCTGATCGCCGAGGCGGCTGCGGTGAGTTTCCACCAGTTCGCCCAGCGTTGGTCCGTACTGCGCATAAGTGGTCTCCGTGGCTTCTAGCCGCTGGCGAAAATCCGGCAGCCAGGCCGCCAAGTGCCGAACCAGAAAGTCTCGCGCAGCGTTTTGAAACGGTTCTGCGTCGCGCCCGTCGCGCAGGGCGGCATGCTCCTGCAGACAAAGCCATGCGAGGAACTCCAGTTCGGTGACCAGATGGTCTGGGTACTCCCGCTCGTCCTGATTGAGGTGCACGTCGAAGAACTCGTAGAAACGCAACAACTCCTGCAGAATGCCATCGCGCCCGCGTTCCGGCCGGTTCTGCCCTTCGTAAAGGGACATTGTGGAAGTGCCGCCCCCCATCTCGAAGAGGCCCAGGTACTCCGCCTCCAGCGTTTCACGGCCAAGTGCCGGATCCACCAGCCCATTTTCAGTCAGGCGGCGCCAGGCGTCGGCGTCGGGATAAGAGAACATCTGGGCCATCGCCAGATAGCCGCTGGCCATGGCTTTGGGGTTGTCGATGAGGGTGTTCATACGCCGTACCTGTCCTTGTTGGTGAAGCCGATGAGGATGTCGGTGAGTTCCGACGCCTGCGCCTTGCGCCGCTTGGCCATCTCACCCCCAAGCGTTGCCAGAGCCTGCTTGACGCCGGGGCCAAACAGCGCTTCGAGATCCTCGATCGGGATGCGTGGCTTGTCGCCGAGGCGGCCGTCCTCCTCGAATGGCGGCGGCGTGGTGTTCATGGGCGGCACGTAAAAGACGTTGGGCTCGGTGCCGTATTCGGCATGCAGCGGCAGCGCCACTTTCCATTGCTCGACCAGCTTGTAGATCGGACCGTTTTTGTCGTCTCGATAGCCCCAGAAGCGAATGCGACCCGAGCATTGCTTGACGCAGGCGGGCGCCTCGCCCTTTTCGACGCGCGGATAGCAGCCGATGCATTTCTCTGACTTGCCTTTCTGCAAATTGAAATACATCTTGCCGTACGGGCAGGCCTTGACGCAGTAACGGTAGCCACGGCAGCGCGTCTGGTCAACCACCACAATGCCGTCTTCGGGGCGTTTGTAGATCGCTTTGGTGGGGCAGGCGGCCAGGCAAGCCGGGTTGGAGCAATGGTTGCAGATGCGAGGCAGGTAAAAGGAGTGGTTGTTCGGGAATTCGCCCTTGCCCTCGTCTTCGTCCCAGTTCGGGCCCCAGGTGGCTTTCTCATGGGGCACCACCTGGTCGGCTTTGCCCTCCAGCAGGACCTCGTTCAGGTTGAAGTCACCGATCCTGCCGCCATAGTCGGCCATGATGGGGATGATGCCGTTGGTTTTTAGCTTGCCTTCCTGGTCGAAGCCGCCGCCTTTTCCCTCCCAGTTTTTGGGATAGCCCTTGCCGGGGCGGGTCTCCACGTTGTTCCAGTACATGTACTCGCGACCGTCCCGGTTGGTCCACAATTGTTTGCACGCCATGGTGCAGGTGTGACAGCCGATGCACTTGTTCAGATCGAATACGTAGGCTACTTGTCTTTGACTCATGATTTGTTCCTCAGGCCTTCTCGACGTCAACCGTCGTTTCGTAGAAAATGCGGTTAGGATTGAATCCCCCCGACGTGTACTTGATGTGGCCGTAGCCGCCCACCAACTCCAGTGGGTTGATCAGCTCCGAGCTGACCATGTTGTAGTGGGTCATGTTCTTGTACTGGTACTGTTCCCACCCATGCTCAGTGAACAGCATGTTGTCGGGCAATGCGGGCATGGCCTTGACCACGGCAAAGAACTCACCCGAGTCATTGAAAATGCGGACCATATCGCCATCCTTAATCCCCTTGGCTGCCATGGCCTTGGGGCTCATACGCACATCCGGCTCGCCGCGTTGGTGGCGCAGCATCCATTGCTCGGTACGCGCGAAGGAGTGGACACCCCAACGGGCATGGGGCGAGTTGCGCACAAAGGGGTACTTTTTCGGCCCCAGAACGCCCCCTCGGTACTGGGGCTTGGGCACGGTGGCCCCAAGGCGCTGAAACCAGTCGTGGTCCACATAAAACTGCAGGCGTCCGGTAAGCGTGCCGTACGGCTTCTTGTCGGTCACGTTCACTGTGAAGGGGCGGTACGGTTTGTCCTTCGGCACCGGCCCGGTCTTGCCAGCCGAGGGACCGACCGCGACGAAGCCGTTTTTCATCACTTCTTCATAGGTGCCCGGACCGAGGGCCTTGGAGTTGTCCATGACGAAGCGCACCGCCTGCTCGTCGGTGACAACCTTGCCGTTCATGGTGAACTCGTCGTAGATCTTGTCGAAGTCGATGCCGCTCTTGATCTCGGGATCATCTACGCGAGCGATGCCGCGCGCCTTGGCACGCTCCTGGATCTTGGCTGCGAGCGCCACCATGATCTGCCAGTCGGTCTTGCGCTCGTACATGGGCTTGACCGGTTGGCCGAAGGCATGGATGAAACGGGTCACCGAGGTCTCGCGAATGTCCAGCTTCTCGGTATTTTCCGCCGCCGGCAGCACGATATCGGCATACATCGCCCCGGAGTTGAGACGGAAATCCACCACGACGTTCAGCTCGCAGCGCTTGAGGAAGTTGTCTCGAAGATGCTGGTAGCCGTTGGAGGTGGCGAACATGTTGATGCCGCCTGTGATGCTGACCACCGGCTCCTTGATGGACTGCCAATTGGGCATCCAGCCGTTGGCCTCGGATTCCTTGCGCATTGACTCCATCTCGTCGACGCCGAAGCCCAGCTCCTCGCGTAGCTGCGCATCATTAAAGTAGTCTTTCGAGCGTTGGTACTGTTCGCCCCACACCCACTGGGCCAGCACTGCGGAGACGCTACGTCCGGGTTTGCCCTTCACCGTGCCCAGTTCAGAGTTGCCTTCCAGCCGCCAGCCCTCGAAGGTGGTGTCGATGGAGCCGGTCGTGCCATGGTGGCCGATCAGGGTCAGAATCAATATCTTCAGGCGACCGCACTGGAATCCGTCGAAGTGCTTCTGGTTGTTGTAGCCGTCGAGAATGCGCAAGGCCTTGCATTCGGCTATCCATCCTGCCAATTGGCGTACAACGGAAGGATGCACACCGGTGGTGGCCTGGGTAGCCTCGGGCGTGTACGGGGTGATTTCTGCCTTCAGACGCTCGAAGACCGTCGTGACCTTGATCCCATGAGTTTCAAAGTTTCCCTCCAGCGCCGGATCGATGGTGCCGAGCTTCAAGGTCTTGTCCTTGCTGCCCATGCTGCCGGGTGCAAGCACCGCCTTGCCCGCCTTGGTGTCCCAGACATAGAAGACCTGGTCGCTGCCGTCCGCCTTGAAGTCCTTCTCGCGTAGGAATTTACCGTTGTCGGTGCGTACCAGGAAGGGCAGGTCGGTTTGCTCCTTGAGGTAGTCGGCCTTGTAGTGTTTACCGGCGATAAGCACATTGACTAGCGCTGCGGCAAGATGGGAGTCGGTACCCGAGGTCACCGGAACGAACAGGTCGGAGTGGATCGAGGACGGGTTATAGTCCGCCGAGATATTCACCAGCCGCGCGCCGTTGTAACGCGCTTCCATGAGGAAGTGGGCGTCCGGAATCCGCGTGACGATGGGATTCTTGTGCCACATCAGGATGAGGTCGGAGGTGAACCAGTCGTCGAAAGTGGACACGGTTGAGGCCGGCACGCGCACCGTCTGGATGCCGGTATAGAGATCGCCAGTCATGGAGGTAGCATCCGGACTGATGGCCCCTAGCAGCTTTGTCATCCGCGTGTATGCCGTGTTGGTGATGACTGCGAAAGGGCGCTTGGGAATATAGATGTTGCCGGGACCGCGCTTCACCGTCGTGTCGATGATCTTGTCCGCGATTTCGGTGAGCGCTTCGTCCCAGGAGATGCGCTTCCATTTGCGCTCACCGCGTTCGCCGACGCGCTTGAGCGGCCACTTGATATGGTCCGGCTGCTTTGACCAGGAACAGTACACCGCCCCCTTTTGGCAACCGCGCGGATTCATGTCCGGAATGCCGGGCAGTTGCGGGTACTTGCTGATTTGCTCCTCGCGCATCGGGATACCGTTCTTCACGAACACATTCCAGGCACAACCAGCGACGCAGCCATTGGAGTGCGTCATGACGCCAACTGAATCCCAGGTCCACTCCTTTCGGTAAAGGTCTTCCCAGTCGCGGTAGGGGTAGTCTTTCAGCGGATCCTCGATGGGCTGGATCTTTGAAAAGGCCCACAGACTGGGGGATGCGGCCGCACTGGCAAGCGCGGCCGCAGAGAACTGTAGAAACCGGCGGCGGCCGTTGTGCTCATCGGGACTATTCATGACGATTCCTCATTTGATGGACTCCAGGTTGCAAACATGTCGGCTGCTTTTGACAGTGAAATAGACAGGAGCCATGCGACTCTTGTTTCCAAAATATCGGGAAGCTGGGCACGATGCTTGCAACTCCCCTCTCACCATGCCTATTTCAAAAACATGGTTTTGTCGTTCAAAAGGAGAAAAAATATGGCTCTGTGCCGTTTCCAGTGGAAATTGACTTCTCAACAAACATGACGGTAGCGCCCGTAGTCGCGGGCGACGGCCGGCACCAGGGGGTTCTGCGGTAGATGCTTGAGCTTGGACATTCGCAGGTAGGCCATGGCGATGAAGTTCTCGATGTTGCGGAAGCCTCGGGCGGCGGTCTTCGTCTGTTGGAGCAGGCCGTTCATCGCTTCAACGTAGGCGTTGCTGCGTCCGTCGAGCATGCCGCGCACGACGCCGCCGAGGTGCTCCTTCAGGGTGAGGGCCAGCCGCTTGAAGGGCTCCAGGCGGCTGCGGCGCGCCCAGCTCAGCCATTTGCTCATGGCACCTTGCGCGATCTCCTCGCTGTTGCTCGCGGCTGCATCGCGATAGACCAGCCGCAGTGCCTGCTTCAGGCGCCACGCACGCGCGCTCTTCAGATTCGAGCGTTGCAGCCAGTGCATCGCCTCGAACTGGGCACGGGTCCAGCTCACCGGGTTCTTGCGCATCCCCCACAGCAGCTGACGAAGCGTCTTCTTGCTCTGTGCGCCGACCGCTTCGCGCACCGCTGCCGCCGAGCTACGCATCTCTTCGCGACGCACCTCGTCCATCGCCGCGTTGGCCAGCGCCACGACATGAAAGCGGTCGTAGCTGATCCGGGCATTGGGCAGCGACTGGTCGACTCCCTTGGCGTAGGCCGCGCTCATGTCGATACACGCGTGCTCAATGGTCAGCGGATCGCCGCCGTGCGCACGCATGTCCTGGGCAAAGACCTGCAACGTAGCGTGACCGCGCCCCGGGGTGGCAAACAGCAAGCGCTTGGCTTCAAGGTCATGCACGACGGTGATGTACTCGTGACCACGCTTGACGCTGGTCTCGTCGATCCCGACGTAGCGCACGCACGACATGTCGTCTTTGGCACGGGCCACCTCGACGTAATGGCGCACGCGGCGCCACAGGCGCTTCGGGGCAACCCGCAACTGGTTGGCCGCCTGGCGCACCGGCATCTCTCGGCACAGCGACAGACTCAGCGCCTCGAACAGCAGGGTAAAGCCGCTCCCCTCACGCGCCCACGGCACCGGCAGCTGCGTGGTCTTGCCGCAGCCGTTGCACTGAACGCGCGGAATCGCGGCATGCAGCCACGCTTCGAACTGAAAGAAATCCAGGTGACGCCAGCTACGCCGGACCCGGTCGTGGATCAACTGGGGCTCGGCCCCACACGCCGGACACGTAGCACGAGCGCCGGTGTGCTCGACCTCGAAGTCGATCCGCCGCTTGGCTGTGTTGAGCTCGACCTTGGCGACGTACCAGGGCGGCTGCAGGCCAAGTGCGGTGGTGAAGAGAGCTTCGATCTGGGTGTTCATCGGGCGCGAGGTCGGCGTCAGTGTCGGGCGGTTGTACCACCGAGGGTCATGTTTGTTGAGAAGTCAATTTCCACTGGAAACGGCATAGAGCCAAAAATATAGTGTTAAGTTTCGGAGAAACTCTTGACTTAAATCAAACACATAAAAAAGGAGAAATGCGAAGATTCGTGCACTTTCCGCTTGCTCGGCGACCAAGCCGCCCAGCGGATTCCGATTCTTAACACTGGAGTACATCATGAAAGTTCGTTGCGTTTCCTTAGTCGCCGCAGGGCTCCTCACCATCGCAGGCAGCGCAATCGGCCAACCGGCTCCAGCGCCCATGCCCGCGATGGCACCAGCCGCAAAGCCGGCCATGAATACCCCAGTTGATCGGGCGAAGATACTCAGCGCGCCAGGCGTGTTTGTGGCGTTCTCAACTTACAAAATTCGTCCCGACTACTTCAAAGTTGCATTGGCTGAACGCAAAGGTGCAGCAGATGAAGTGATGGCGGTCTTGGAAAAGCACAAAGAAAAAGTGATTGTCGACGCCTACCTGACGCGCGGCTATGAAGCCAAGAGCGACTACTTCCTGCGCGTTCATGCCTACGATGCCGTAGCGGCGCAGGCCTTTCTGGTCGATTTCCGCGCCACCCGCTTTGGCATGTACTCGGATGTCACGGAGAGCCTGGTGGGTATCACCAAGGCGCTAAACTATATCTCCAAGGACAAGTCGCCCGACCTCAACAAGGGGCTTTCCGGTGCTACCTACGCCGGTGATGCACCGCGCTTTGCCTTCATGATTCCGGTCAAGAAAAACGCTGATTGGTGGAACCTGACGGACGAGCAGCGCCTCAAGGAGATGGAGACTCATACGCTTCCGACGCTGCCCTTTCTGGTCAACGTCAAGCGCAAGCTCTACCACTCGACGGGGCTCGACGATACCGATTTTATTACCTACTTCGAGACCAACGACCTCGGAGCCTTCAACAACCTGATGCTGTCGCTGGCCAAGGTGCCGGAGAACAAGTATCACGTGCGCTGGGGCAATCCGACCGTGCTGGGTACCATCCAGCCCATCGAGAACCTCGTCAAGACGCTGTCGATGGGCAATTGATGGCTTGAATGTTCGGCCACCAGGAACATGGTGGCCGAACGAATCGAGGCGTAAATGGCTTCAATAGCCAAACTGGACACGCTGAGTATCGGCCCAGCCTGATACGGTTCTTCAAACATTCGCAAAGGAGTTAAGCATGAACAAGATCGCCGCAATTCTTCTCTCTATTGGTTTTCTGTCAATTGCTGACGGGGCTTTGGCGCAAGATGGCATGAAAAAAGACACTATGGCCAAGGAAAGCATGGCGAAAGAGGCCATGACCAAGGATGACATGAAAAAACCTACCATGGGCAAGGACGCAATGGCTAAGGACGGCATGATGAAAAAAGATGGGATGAAGAAGGGCGCCATGCCCAAGGATGCCATGGCTAAGGAAGGCATGGAAAAGGGTGCCATGATGGGCAAGGGTGAAATGAAGAAATAAGCCGTCCGTTGTTTCGAAGCGACACAAAGTTCGATAGCGGCACTGGCTGGCCAAGTTTCTTCAATCCGGTCAAGGGGGCGATCACCGAGCATGTCGATGACTCGCACGGCATGCGGAGAGTCGAGGTGAGGAGCGCCAGTTCCGGCATCCATTTGGGACATGTTTTTGACGACGGACCTCCGCCTACCCACAAACGTTACTGCATCAACGGCAATGTGCTCAAGTTCGTGCCAGACAATGCCAAATGAAGAAATTGATATCCTGTTATCAGGCCTAAGAAGACGTAGGTTAGAACTCGACCTTTCGCGCTCTTGAGATTGTGCCATATTTGTAATGGCTAACTGGTGTTGGAGATGCGTATGAAAGCAGAAGGAAGAATATTTTCAGTGGCGGACTATGTTCGCCCCTCTGATAGCGAACCGATTCGATCAGTGGTTCTGGAAACCGAGGACTCAGCGATTGTTGTATGGCATGCCCATCCTGGGCAAGAAATAGCCGCTCATGTCCATCCACATGGTCAAGATACTTGGACCGTCATCTCTGGTGCGGCTGACTATTATCTTGGGAGTGGCATGACCACGCATCTTGTGGCGGGAGACATCGCCATAGCAAAACCTGGGCAGGTGCATGGTGCTCTTAACATTGGTTCCGTGCCATTCATATTTGTCTCGGTGGTTGCTTCTGGCAATGCAGGATTTGCATTGGCTGAAAAATAGATACCCCCTATCGCGCAAAAAGCTCGGCAGGCTGGGATAATATCCCAGCATTCTTTGAGTGAGGATAGTTGGGATTGCATCCCAGCCTATTACTTTGCCCGGTGGCTTCGTGCCATGCTGCTTGATTCTGGGCCAGATACCGCTTTTGTGATGGTTAAGCACTTGGTGACCGGCGGCTTTCAGGCGGCGAATTTACAAGGTTGAGTGGCCGATTTGGGTCGTTATGCTGACCACTCGATTATGTGGAGTAGCCTGAGTGCCATGTTGCCAAAGCATTGCTACAAGGGCTTTCCCATCGGTTGATGTAACAAAAAGGTCGACATAATTTCTGCGGTGGTCTGAAGTGGTTGTTCCACTTCAGGAGACCGTTATGAATACCACCACTACACACCGGGACGGGCCAAGCGCACGGCCATCTGCGTCATTCACGAACCACGTTGCCGAGGAACTGCTGCGCTACGACGAACACCTGTGCAATGTACGAGGGCTGGCGGCAAGATCGCGCCAAAACAACCTTCGTATCGTGGGCTGGTTGCTACAACAGAAATTTGCTGAGTGCCCAGTCGAAATTGCCAAGCTACGCCCCGAGGATGTGCGCCGCTTCCTCGCCAGTCAGTTGGATGCGCACCGAACAACCTCCAATGCATCCCACTTGGCATCATCACTGCGGAGCTATTTCCGCTACCGTACCACCTGTGGTGATCGGGTCGATGCACTGACCGCAGTAATCTCTTCGCCCGTCAACTGGAGGCTGGCGACCATACCGCGCGCGCTCAAGCCCGACGAGGTCGAGCGCCTGCTGAACTACTTCACTGCCAACCTGCGCTTACCAAAACGTGATTATGCCATTGTGCGTTGCGCATTGGACATGGGATTGAGAGCCGGCGAAATCGCTCATCTCATGATCAGCGACATTGACTGGCGTGCTGGCACGGTAATGCTGCGAGGGACGAAATCGCTACGGCAGGACATCATGCCATTGCCGATGAAAACCGGGCAGGCACTGGCCGATTATCTGCAACATGAGCGACCTGCCACCCGTAACCCTGCCATCTTCGTCCGACAGAAGGAAGGGCGAGACTGCCCCATCACCTCCATGGCGATACAGAAGGTGATCAAGCACGCCTGCTGCCGTGTTGGTCTACCACATTCCAGCGCACATGCACTTCGGCATACTCTGGCGTGTCGCCTTGTTGAGAACGGCAGTTCGCTCAAGGAAGTCGCCGACCTGCTGCGTCACCGGTCGTTGAACACCACCCTGATCTACGCCAAGCTCGACACGCTGCGTATTCCACGCAAACTGGACAGCCAGTCCACGGCAAACTGGACAGTCGGAGCGTAGCGACGCGGGGGTTATAGTTTTACTCTGAAACTTGTTTTTGGGTCAAACTATTTTTGTGTTTTCTCATGGATTCTCCGGTCAGAATTAATTGATGAGCGTTGTGAACCAGGCGATCCAGAATGGCGTCAGCCAAGGTGGGGTCGCCGATGGATTCATGCCAGTTCGCCACCGGCAATTGACTGGTTACGATGGTTGAACGGTGGCCGTGCCGGTCGTCAAAGATTTCCAGCAAGTCACGTCGCGCGGAGTCGGTCAGTAACGCCAATCCCCAGTCGTCCAATAGCAGCACATCGGTCTTGGCGAGTTGCATCATCAGCTTGCCGTAACGCCCGTCCCCATGAGCAATCGCCACATCCTCGAACAATCGCGGCACCCGCAGGTAAAGCACCGATTTGCCCTGACGGCACGCTTGGTTGGCCAGAGCGCAGGCCAGCCAAGTCTTGCCGACGCCCGTGGGGCCTGTGATCAGCACATTCTGGTGTTCTGCTACCCACGAGCCGGTCAATAGCCGGTTGAATAAGGTGCGGTCCAGGCTTCGTGCTGCGCGGTAGTCCACGTCCTCGGCAACGGCTGCCTGTTTGAGCTTTGCACGCCGTAGCCGGCTGGAAGTTAGTCGGGAATCACGCTCAGTGACTTCGCGCTCAACCAAGAGGCCGAGGCGTTCCTCGAATGCCAGATGCGTAATGTCGGGAATGGCCTGCTGTTCGGCGAGGGCGCGTGCCATTCCGAACAGGCGTAATTGCTGGAGTTGGTCGTGTGTTGGATGATTGAGCATGGGTGGTTCTCCTGTGGTGTTAATGGTAATAGTTCGGGCCACGCACATTGGCGTGATCCAGTGGCAGGTATGCCTGAATGGCTATCGCCGGCTGTTGCCGGTCCAGGCCGTTCTTGAGTATTGAATGAATGCTGCGGTAGCCCGCCGCGTTCAGTTTCAGAGCACGAGCACACGCAGCATTTAAACGATCATTGCCAAAGCCCTTGGCCAGACGCAGTACGCCGAGGCAGGCGCGATAGCTTTGTTGTGGATGCTTGCGCGCGCCCAGCATGACTCGCACCGCGGATTCAGTGGAGCTACCAATCTTCTGTGCCCAGTCGAGCAACCGCGGGCCATTCCAGCCGGCAACGGCTTGGTGTTCCGGGGGCATGTGCGCATCCAGCGTGGTGTGGTGATTTTTGATCGGGCTGCGCACGTGTGCGGCAATGCGCTGGCCTCGATGAAACACCTCCACCGTGGTGACGGTCATGCGCAGCTCCAATTGCAGGCGGGAAAGGCGGTAAGGCACCGAGTAGTAATGCTCATCACCTTCAACGTGGTAATCAACGCCAACGCGCACCTTCTTCCATTCGGCGTATTCATAGCGGCATTGCGGGAGGGGATTGAGCGCAGGGAGATCCATCTCAAGGAAGGCGCTGTGGCGGCAGCCAGGCAGTTTCTTGAACGGCCGCTGATTCAGCGACTCCAACAATTGGGCGATGGCGCGGTTGGCTTCCGCCAAACTGAAGAAGCGTTGATTGCGCAGCCGCGCCAGTATCCAGCGTTCCACAATCAGCACGCCGCCTTCGACCTTGGCTTTGTCCTTGGGCTTGTATGGACGTGCCGGCAGCACTGCTACGCCGTAATGCCGGGCGAAGTCCTGATAGGTCGGATTGAGTTCCGGATCGTAGTAGGAGGCATGTTTGACGCCTGACTTGAGGTTGTCTGGGACAAGGATCGCAGTGACGCCGCCAAGGAACTCGAAGGTGCGGACATGGGAGCCAATCCAGTCCGGCAGTTTCTGCGTCCAGGTCGCTTCGGCATAGGTGTAATTGGATGCGCCGAGGACGGCGACGAACAGTTGTGCCTGGCGAATTTCACCAGTGGCGCCATCAATGATCGACAGCGTCTGGCCGACATAGTCGACAAACAGTTTCTCGCCGGGGGTGTGCGTCTGCCGCATGCTGACCGACAGCTTGCCGGCCCACTGTCGGTAATGTTCGCAGAACCAACTATATAGGTAACCATCCGGGTGATCCGCCTTGTATTCCTGCCACAGCAAGTCGAGCGTGACGCTCTTCTTGCGCATCTCTCGGTGCACCCATGCCCAGTCGGGCTCCAGGCGGATGACCTCCGCCGATACTGCCGGCGGGAAGAGGCGGGACTCAATGGCGGCGTCATCCAGCCCGTCTGGCAAGGGATAACCAATGCCAGCCACACGGGCTCGACGCAGATATTCCCCGACGGTGGTCGGCGAGGTGCCGATGACCAGGGCGATTTCACGGTTGGTGCGGTCGTGCTCGAAATGCAGCCGTAGTGCTTCTGTAATTTTGCGCATGGATAACCTGTTGTTCGCCATGTGGTCTCCGAAGAAAAATCTCCGAGAGTGCCACGGTTATCCCGCGCGCTACGTTACTATTTTTACTGTCCAGATTGCTCTGGAATCACTGTCCAGTTTGCCGTGGAATCGGTGTCCAGTTTGGTCTGGAATACGCACTAATTCAGCAGGTGGCCACGGCAAGTGGCAAACTTGGCGCCGTTGGAGATCAAATTGAATCACTGGAGCGCAGAGCGATAGGAGCGGAAACCAGACTCGAAGAGGCATTAAAGCGGCCAACGGCAGCGAAGAAGAAAAGTGAAAAGCCGCACCAGCAGGACTTAATTAGCCGCTAAGTCCTATTTTTACACGTATGTTGAATCACGAGCAAAACTGAGCCACTAAAGGGCATCCGTCACGCCCAATTTTGAGCCACGTTATCCACCTACCCTGCTGTTTTTTGCAGCAGTGGGGTGCAGGAGTGATCAACGTGAGCACATTGAGCAAATTGCGCCGCATGGTCCACCGTGACCACCTGAGCGTGCGCGAAGCCAGCCGAAGGCTGGGCATCTCCCGCAATACAGCCGCCAAGTGGCTCGAGGCCGACGAGATGGTCGAGCCCCGCTACCCCAAGCGGGCCTCTCTTCCCAGCGTTCTCGATCCCTACAAGGAACAGCTGGCCACCTGGCTAAAGGCCGACAGCCACCGCAACAAGCGCGAGCGCCGTGGCATCAAGGCCATGTTCCGGGCACTGCAGGCCGTGGGCTACCCTGGCAGCCGAGGCCCGGTCTATGAGTTCGCCAAGCGCTGGCAGCAGGCACAGTCCGACGCGCCAACCCGAATGGCCTTCGTACCCATGAGTTTCGAGATGGGCGAGGCCTTCCAGTTCGACTGGAGCTGCGAGTACCTGTTCGTGGGCGGCCTGCGCAAACGCCTGGAGGCTTCGCACACCAAGCTGGCGGCCAGTCGGGCCTTCATGCTCACCGCCTATTTCAGCCAGGCCCACGAGATGTTGTTCGACGCCCATGCCCGAGCCTTTGCGGCTTTTGGTGGCGTGCCGCGCCGGGGCATCTACGACAACATGAAGACCGCCGTCGACAAGGTTGGTCAGGGCAAGAGCCGCACCGTCAATGCGCGCTTCGAGGCCATGACGGGTCACTACCTGTTCGAGCCAGAGTTCTGCAACCGCGCCGCTGGCTGGGAGAAGGGTATCGTCGAGAAGAACGTGCAGGATCGCCGTCGTGGCATCTGGATGGAGGCAGCGGAACGCCGCTGGCCCGACCTGGAGAGCCTCAATGCGTGGCTGCACCAGGCTTGCCTGGACGCCTGGCATGAGCTGCCTCACCCCGAGTGGCCAGAGCTGACGATCGCCGACGTCTGGCAGCAAGAGCAGACGCACCTGATGCCCAACCCTGCGCCATTTGATGGCTATGTCGAGCAGATGGCCAGGGTCACAGCCACCTCGCTGATCCACTACCAGCGCAATCGCTACAGCGTGCCATGCGAGTGGGCCCACACCAGTGTCAGCGTGCGGGCTTATCCCGATCGCCTGGTGGTGGTCGGTGCCAACTCGGAATCGCCAGAACAGCCGGTGAGCCTGCCGCGCAGCTTCGAGCGTGGCCAGACCTTGTACGACTGGCGGCACTACGTCAGCTTGCTCGAACGCAAGCCCGGCGCTTTGCGCAACGGCGCCCCCTTCAAGACCATGCCCGAGCCCTTGCAGCATCTGCAAGCGCACCTGCTTCGCCACCCTGGCGGCGACCGGGTGATGGCCCAGGTGCTCATGGCCATCACCCTGCACGGGCTCGATGACGTGCTGGTGGCCGTGGAGTTGGCGCTGCAATCGGGCCGCGTGAGCGCAGACCATGTGCTCAACGTGCTGGCCAGGCTCAAGGAGCCCCAAGCCGTGCAAAGCCTGCCTGAAGCAGCCTTGCCTTCACTGACGCTGCACGAGCCGCCTCAGGCCGACGTGTCGCGCTACGACAGCCTGCGCCAGTCCCAGGAGGATGACCATGTCCAATGACATCGCAGCAAGCCTCAAGGGCTTGAGCCTGCACGGCATGGCCAGTGCCTGGCCGGAACTGCTGGGCATCGCCCGGCTCAAATCGCTCGACCACGAAGCCCTGCTGCATCAGCTCATCAAGGCCGAGGGTGCACATCGGGAAGTGCGCTCCATGGCCTACCAGATGCGGGCGGCCCGATTCCCGCACCACCGCGACCTGGCTGGCTTTGCCTTTGATCAGGCGCAGGTGGACGAGGCGCTGGTGCGTCAGCTGCACGAGTTCAAGTTCATCGACTCAGCCCACAACGTGGTCTTCGTGGGCGGCCCTGGCACGGGCAAAACACACCTTGCCACAAGCCTGGGCGTTCATGCCATCCGTGCACATGGTAAGCGGGTGCGCTTCTTCTCGACCGTCGAGCTGGTCAATCTGCTGGAGGCCGAGAAAGCTCAAGGTAAGGCCGGGCAACTGGCACATCGGCTCATGTACGTGGATCTCGTCATCCTCGACGAGATGGGCTATTTGCCCTTCAGTCAAGCCGGTGGGGCCTTGCTGTTCCACCTGCTGTCCAAGCTGTACGAGCGCACCAGCGTGGTCGTCACCACCAACCTGTCGTTCTCGGAGTGGGCCAGCGTGTTCGGCGACGCCAAGATGACCACCGCGCTACTCGACCGACTCACCCATCACTGCCACATCGTCGAAACCGGCAACCAGAGCTGGCGCTTCAGGCACTCGACTGCACAACCGTCTTCGATCATCAGAGCCACACGAACCAAAACGGCCAAAGGAGCACCCCAGACAGATCACGCAGTAGACTTATCCACATCCGAACAGTCCATTTCTTCGTCAACTTAGTGGCTCAGTTTTGGACGTGACGCCTGGCTCAGTTTTGCTCGTGATTCAACAGGGGGTGGCCACGACGACCACATCGGCGGCCTCCACGGCCTCGACAGCGGCGACCAGCGAGGGGTCGCGGAATTCGGCCCGCAGAATGGCCTGGGCGGGCAGATCGGCCACCTCGATCAGGCGACTGTGGCCGCCGGCGGCCTCCAGCTGGGCCAGGGCCTGGCGCAGCAGCGCTGTGGAACGGGAGGGGCGGGTCGGGCTGCCCGCGATGCCGACGATGTTCATGGTGAAGTCCGTGTTGTCAAATCAACAGGGCTTCACCTTAGCCAGTCGCTGGATCGCGACCAACGAAGGAAATCCGTCTTGGATATCCGGTCCGCGCACAGAGCGACGCGGAACCCTTCACCCGCACCGTGGGCGCGGGTGGGTCAGCGGCCGGGGCTCGGCGCTGAAAGCGCCAGGCCCCGCCAACCGCCAACGATCAGTAGCTGCGACGCTGGAAGCCGCCGCGGTTGCCACCACCGCCGAAGCCGCCGGCCGGGCGCTCTTCACGGGGACGGGCCACGTTGACGACCATCTCGCGGCCACCGAAGGACTCGCCGTTCATGCCGCGGATGGCGGCCTGGGCTTCATCGCCCGAGCCCATTTCCACGAAGCCGAAGCCCTTGGAACGGCCGCTGTCGCGGTCCATCATGACCTTGGCCGAGGTGACCTGGCCGAAGGCGGAGAAGTGTTGTTGCAGGTCGTCGTCGCCCATGGAATAGGGCAGATTGCCGACGTAGAGCTTGTTGTCCATGATGGACCCTTTCAGAGAAGCCGCGTGTTCAGGATCGCCCGCTGCGGCAGCACGTGGCAATCAAGGTGGCCCGCGAACGGGCCGTGTTCGTCAGAACTTCCGACGCCGGGCCGCAGGGGCGCCGCCGCTGCGGGGTTCCAGGTGACGGAAGGTGATGCGCCCCTTGTTCAGGTCGTAGGGCGAGAGTTCCAGCGAGACCTTGTCGCCGGCCAGGATGCGGATGTGGTGCTTGCGCATCTTGCCGCCGGTGTAGGCCACCAGGCTGTGGCCGTTTTCCAGCGTCACGCGAAAGCGCGAATCGGGCAGAACTTCGTCCACCTGGCCACGCATTTCGATGAGTTCTTCTTTGGTCATGGATGATCCTTGTGCAAGAACGTGCCGGGCTGCCGTTCAGGCCGGCAACGCGGGTTGACGCAGGTATTCCAGGCCCTGGGCCATCGCGTAACGCGAAGCCGCACGGTGCGTGGAAAACAGGGGAGTGAACCGGAAGACCCGGTCATGGGAGGCGGAACCTGTGCCACTGCGGATGGACAGGGACGCTGCAAAGTGACCGGTGTCGGTCCGTTGGGTCATCGAGGACAGGACATACCGGCCCACGGTGCGGGTGCGAGGAGAAGCAGAAATCAATGGGTTTTCATGGCACCGGCCAGCAAGGCTCGGCGCGAAAGGCCTGGCAGGGATCGGGGACCGCGCCAGCGCCGGAAGAAAGAGAAGATCAGGATCCTGAAGCCTGGATGAACCGCCAAGTGCGGGGCGTCAGGAACGTTGAACCAGACGAAGCTTGCCTGGGTTGCCAGGTGACCGCGTGAGATGGATCCAACCTGGGGGAGCCGCCTTGCACGCGGCGTGCGGGACACACGGCGTACGGCGGACTCAAAGCTGCGGAGGTAAGCGAAACTGCAGCTAACTCGGTGAGTGTATCAGGTTTTCTCGGATCAGGAAGAAGTATCGCAGCGCCCTGCCCAGGGCCCTGTGGCAGGGGTGGCCTCTGTATACTGACCCCCAGTATCAAGGAGCCACCATGCCGCACTCGCCCGCCGAGCGCAAACGCGTCGTCACCCGGCTGCGCCGCATCAAGGGCCAGGCCGAGGCGCTGGAGCGCGCGGTCGAGGCCGGCACCGAGTGCGTGGACCTGCTGCAGCAGTTGGCCGCACTGCGCGGCGCCACCTACGGCCTGATGGCCGACGTGCTGGAAAGCCACATGCGGGAGACCTTCGGTTCCGCCACGGCCCAGCCGCCCGATGCCCCCGCCCAGGACGCCGAGGTGGACCACATGGTCCGCATGCTGCGCTCCTTCCTCCGCTGACCTCCCGGACGCCATCCGGATGACCTCCTCCAACCAAGGACCCCGACCATGAAATCCCGTGCCGCCGTTGCCTTTGCCGCTGGCCAGCCCCTGCAGGTCGTCGAGATCGACGTCGCCCCGCCGCAGAAGGGCGAGGTGCTGATCAAGATCACCCACACCGGTGTCTGCCACACCGACGCCTTCACCCTCAGCGGCGACGACCCCGAGGGCCTGTTCCCGGTGGTGCTGGGCCATGAGGGCGCCGGCATCGTCGTGGAGGTGGGCGAAGGCGTCACCAGCGTCAAGCCGGGCGACCACGTCATTCCGCTCTACACCGCCGAGTGCGGCGAGTGCCTGTTCTGCAAGAGCGGCAAGACCAATCTGTGCGTGTCGGTGCGCGCCACCCAGGGCAAGGGCGTGATGCCCGACGGCACCACCCGCTTCTCGTACAACGGCCAGCCGATCTACCACTACATGGGCTGCTCGACCTTCAGCGAGTACACCGTGGTGGCCGAAGTATCGCTGGCGAAGATCCACCCCGACGCCAACCCCGAGCAGGTCTGCCTGCTGGGCTGCGGCGTGACCACCGGCCTGGGCGCGGTGAAGAACACCGCCAAGGTGCAGCCGGGCGACTCCGTGGCCGTGTTCGGCCTGGGCGGCATCGGCCTGGCGGTGGTGCATGGTGCCCAGATGGCCGGCGCCGGCCGCATCATCGCGGTGGACACCAACCCGGACAAGTTCGCGCTGGCCAAGACCTTCGGCGCCACCGACTGCGTGAACCCCAAGGACTTCGACAAGCCCATCCAGCAGGTCATCGTCGAGATGACGGGCTGGGGCGTGGATCACAGCTTCGAGTGCATCGGCAACGTCAACGTGATGCGCGCCGCGCTGGAATGCGCCCACCGCGGCTGGGGCCAGTCGGTCATCATCGGCGTGGCCGGCGCGGGCCAGGAGATCTCCACCCGCCCCTTCCAGCTGGTGACGGGCCGCAAGTGGCTGGGCACCGCCTTCGGCGGCGTCAAGGGCCGCAGCGAGCTGCCGGGCATGGTCGAGCAGGCCATGAAGGAGGAGATCAAGCTCGCCCCCTTCGTGACCCACACCATGCCGCTGTCGGACATCAACGAGGCCTTCGACCTGATGCACGACGGAAAGTCGATCCGCTCCGTCGTGCACTACTGAGGCAGAGGTTCAGGCCGTGGCCAGCTTGCCCAGCAGGGTGATCTGGTCCACGCTGTCGCGCATCGCGTCCATCTGCTTGGCCATGTCCTTCAGATTGGACAGGCAGACCGAGATCTTGCGCCGCTCCTCTTCGGTGTCGGCGCTCATGTTGGCGATCTTCTCGGCCGCGGCAATGCTCTGCTGGGCCATCTGCTGGGTGGTGTCCACCGTCTGCCCGGCCACTGCGCGGATGCGGGCGATGGCATCCACCGCGCCGGTGATGTCCTTGCGGGTGGTGTCGGCCTGGCTCTTGGACGACTGCGCCAGGCGCCGCACCTCCTCGGCCACCACCGAGAAGCCGCGTCCAGCGTCGCCCGCGCGGGCGGCTTCCACCGCGGCGTTCAGGGCGAGCAGGTTGGTCTGGTCGGCGATGCGGCCGATGCCGGAGGTGACCTGGCTGATGCCGCTGGAGATGCGCTCGAGCTCGGTGAGCTCGCTCTCCAGCTTGTCCTGGGCGCCCCGGGTGTGCAGGGCCGCGTCGCTGAGCGAGCGGATGTTGGTCTCGGCCACGTTCAGCGCCTGGGACTGCAGCGAGGTCGCGTGCTCCAGCTGCGGCAGGGCCTGCAGCAGCGGTTCCACGTTCTGCTGGTAGGCCACCACCCGCTCCATCATCCCGGACTGGATGGTGTGCATGGCCTCCCAGCGGTGCAGCGCGCGCTGCGCGTAGTGCGCGGAATAGGCCGCGTACTGCACCGGGAACTGGCTCATCGCCTTGATGTTGCGGTCGAAGAAGACCAGGGCCGACAGGGTCTGGTTGATGGGCACGCCCAGGATCTCGCCGAAGCTGGAGAAGCCCGCGGCCGGGATGCGGTCGAAGAAGCGGGCCTGGCCCAGCTGGCCGGCATTGCCCACGCGGCGCAGCACGCAGTCGTTGAGCAGCATGCCCAGCGGCTGGGGCTTGCCGGACATGAAGCGGGCCCAGTCGCGCTCGGTGCTCTCGACGAAGGGCGTGGCACGCAGCAGGTGCAGCCGGTCACCGAACTCCAGGTCGCAGAAGAAGGTGATGTGGTCGGCGCCGATGCTGGCCACCGAGCGGATGAAGAACTCGTCGTCCACCTTCACCGCGAAGGTCATGTTCTGCAGGCGCGCCCCCAGCTCCGAAGGCTGGCAGCGGAACTGCTCGCACAGCAGCTCGATCACCGGGCGCGGGCGGTTGTGCGCGTCCAGCACCGAATGCACGGTGCGCGAGACCGGATCGGCCTGGGCCACCAGCCAGCTCTGGTTGGTGGGCTCGAAGTTCTGGGACTTGAAGGGCGCGAAGGACTTGCCGCGCGCCATCTCGCAGAAGATGACCGCCGCCTTGTGCTGCACCACGCCCTGGCGGGTGCCGATGTAGGTGGCGCCCAGGTCCAGCGGTCCGCCGGCCGAGCCGCCGATGGCCAGGCAGGGGAAGCGACCGCTGGCGTACCAGGCCTGCATCAGAAAGCCCTCGGAGGCCGAGACACCGTCGCAATAGACCAGCGCGAAATGGCGCTCGGCCGACAGCGGCATCTGCAGGGACAGGCGGTCCAGCTCGCCGCGGATGGCGCTCACCCGCTTCTTGGCGGAATGCTCGCCGTTCACATGCAGGTCCACCAGATGCAGCTCGTGCCGACCGATCAGGGCCTTGGGCAGGTACAGCCAGCTGCCCTCCACCGTATTGGCTTCGCAGTAGGTGGAGGCTCCCGCCGCAGAGCACAGCGCCCCGGAGGACGACAGGGCCACCACGGTCAGACCTTCAGGCGCCAACTGCTGCCAGGCCGCGTTCACCCGGCCGAAGTCGGCACCGGGCGGCACGAAGACCATCAGCAACCCACGGGCACCACGCAGACCCACGCTCCCCAGGGAAGTCGGCAGGGCCTGGCAGTTGAACGCCCCCCCGACGGGGCGTGTGGCGTGCGAAGAAGGGGAAAGGCATGGCAGCGGTTGTCTCCAGGCAGTGGAAAAACCTGGGCCGGCGCGCTCTGTGGCACGCGCGACCCCAGGGATCAGAATTACCTGACAGATTAGAGACTTTGCCGCCAGGGCTGCCTCGGAACAGCGCCCGATTGACCCGCCTGTTTCAGGGATGAGCCGGGCAGTGGTGGATCTCGATGGTGCTGTGCACCACCTCCTCGTGCACCGACAGGCGCTGGCGCACGACATCGGGCGTGAGCTGCGGATCGTGCGTCACCACCGTCAGGGCGCAGGCATAGGCGCCCTGGCCGACGCGCCAGACATGCAGGTCGGCCAGGCGGCTGTCGCCGGTGCCGGCATCGGCCTCCACCACCTCGCGGATCTCATCGACCACCGGGTGGTCCATCTCCCGGTCCAGCAGCACCTTGGCGGTGTCCACCACCAGGCCCTTGGCCCACACGCCCACCAGCACCGCACCCACCAGGCCCATCAGCGGGTCCAGCCAGGACCAGCCCCAGAGCCAGCCGCCCACCAGCGCCGCGATGGCCAGCACCGAGGTGGCCGCATCGGCGATGACGTGCACATAGGCCGACTTCAGGTTGAGGTCATGATGGCCGAGGTCGTCGTGGCCATGCCCCACATGTCCGTGGTGATGGCCATGGCCGTGGCCATGCCCGTGGTCGTGCCCATGGTGGTGGGCCTGGCCGAGGATCAGCGCGCAGACGATGTTGACCACCAGGCCCAGCACCGCGACCACGATGGCTTCCTGGTAGTGGATGGGCGCGGGGCTGAGGATGCGCTCCACCGAGCCCACCACCATCAGCGCCGCCACCCCCAGCAGGAAGATGGCGCTGGCGAAGCCGCCCAGGATCTCGATCTTCCAGGTGCCGAAGGCGAAACGCGGGTCCTGCGCGTGGCGGCGCGCCAGCGCGTAGGCCGCAGCCGACAGGCCGATGGCCACCGCGTGCGAGCTCATGTGCCAGCCGTCGGCCAGCAGGGCCATGGAGTTGAACCACCAGCCGGCGACGATCTCCACCACCATCATGGCGGCGGTGATCCACATCACCACGCGGGTGCTGCGCTCGGCCGCGGCATTGCCGCTGTCGAAGCGGTGTTCGTGCGTCCAGCGCGACAGGTCTTCGGTGTGCATGGGATTCCTTCGTGTTGCAGTCAGCGCAGGTAGCTGCGCAGCACCTCGATCAGCTCGTCGGCGCCCTGGGTGCGCTCGGCCGCATCGGTGATGGCCGGGTCGGCGATGTGCGAGCGCACATGGTCTTCCAGCACCTCGGCCATCAGGCCGTTCATCGCGCCGCGCACGCCGGCGATCTGGTGCAGCACCTCGGCGCAGCCCTTCTCGGCCTCCAGCGAACGCTCCAGCGCTTCCACTTGCCCCCGGATGCGGCGCACCCGGGCCAGCAGCTTGGCTTTGTCTTGAACGGTGTGACTCATGGGGTCGTCGTCTTTATAGAATAGGGGGGTATGGTATCAAAATCACCCTCCCCCGCTGCCCGTTGGCCCGCCCTGCGGGGTGGCCTTGTCGCCCTGCTGGCGGCCGTGCTCTTCGGCGTCAGCACCCCGCTGGTGCAACGGTGGGGGGCGGGCCTGGGCAGCTTCACCACCGCCGGCCTGCTCTACGCCGGCGCGGCCCTGGTGGGGCTGCTGCTGCGCCAGCCCGTGGAGCGCGAAGCCCGGCTGCGCCGCGCCGACCTGCCCCGGCTGGCCTGGATGGCCCTGTTCGGCGCGGCCATCGGCCCGGTGGCCCTGGCCTGGGGCCTGCAGCACACCAGTGGCACCAGCGCCTCGCTGATGCTGACGCTGGAGGCGGTGTTCACCGCCCTGCTGGCCCGCGCCTGGTACCACGAGAGCCTGGACCGGCGGGTCCAACTGGCCCTGGCCCTGCTGACGCTGGGCGGCATGGCCCTGGTGCTGGACCGGGCCCACGGCAGCAGCGGCCAGTGGCTGGGCCTGCTGGCGGTGCTGCTGGCCACCGCCGCCTGGGGCATGGACAACACACTCTCGCGCGCGCTGGCCGAGCGGGACCCCGGCCAGGTGGTGATGTTCAAGGGCCTGCTGGGCGCCCTGGCCACGCTGGGCCTGGCGGCGGCCCTGGGCGAGGGCTGGCCCGCCGCCGGCCCGGCCCTGGCCCTGCTGGGCGTGGGCGCCACCGGCTACGGCCTGAGCCTGCGCTTCTACCTGCTGGCCCAGCGCGCCTTCGGGGCGGCGCGCACCGGCTCGGTCTTCGCCTTCGCCCCCTTCGTCGGCGCCGTGCTGGCCTGGGCCATGGGGGCGCAGTCGGGTGGCCCCTGGCTGCTGGTGGGCGCCGCGCTGATGGCCGCCGGCATCGTGCTGCACCTGGCCGAGCGCCACGATCACCTGCACCAGCACGAGGCCCTGACGCACGAGCACGCCCACACCCACGACGACGGCCACCACGACCATCTCCATGACCGGATGCCCTCCGGCCCGCACAGCCACCCCCATCGGCACCACCCCGTGCGGCACGCCCACGAGCATGTGCCGGACGAGCATCACCGCCACATGCACTGAGGCTCGGGAGGCCGTGGGGGATCTGCTAAGCTGCACATCACAGGAGATGGCATGCCTCCTCGAACCGCCGCGCCGTCCGGTGCGTGCTGATGATGCCTGCGCAATTTCCCGGGAGGGATGCGTGGCCGCGTCCTTCCTTCTGCCGTGAACGAAAGGACGTGTCCGAATGCTTGCCGTCTTGGCCATCGCCCTGGGCGCCTCGTTGGGTGCCCTGCTGCGCTGGGTGCTGGGCAACCAGCTCAATGCCGTGTTCCCCTTCCTGCCGCCGGGCACGCTGGCGGCCAACCTGCTGGGGGGCTACCTGATCGGGCTGGCCGTGGCCTTCTTCGCCACCCACCCCACCCTGCCCCCGGAATGGCGGCTCTTCGCCGTCACCGGCTTTCTGGGCGGGCTCACCACCTTCTCCACCTTCTCCGCCGAGGTCGTCACCCAGCTGATGGCCGGCCGCCTGACCTGGGCCCTGGCGGCTGTGGCGGTGCATGTGGGCGGCAGCCTCGTGATGACGCTGCTGGGCATCGGCACCGTCACCCTGGTGCGCAACCTCCGGCTGGCAGGAGCATGACCATGCAAGGCTTCCAGATCACCATCTTCACCGGCGAAGGCCGGCGCCACGGCCATCAGACCATGGGCGCCTGGCTGCTGGAGACCGTCCGGCAGCTGGGCATCCGCGGCGCCACACTCAGCACCGGCGTGGAAGGCATCGGCCGCGACGGTCGGCTGCATTCGGCCCATTTCTTCGAGCTGGCAGACCAGCCGGTGACCCTGACCCTGGTGGTGACCGAGGCGCAATGGGCCCTCCTGGCCCAGGCGCTCACTCAGGCCCAGGCCGATCTTTTCTACGTCAAGGTGCCGGCGGAGTTCGGCGTGCTGGGGGCCCCCAACCCGCCGGCCTGAGCCGCCAGGGCCGCACAGGCCACACAGGTCGGCCACACAGGTCCTATGGCCCGCCTAAGTCAGGCCGGCCAGACTGCGCGCCATTGCACTCACGAAGAGGAAGGCGCCATGAACACCGTGCCCGCACACCCTGCCCCGGGGTGGCTGAACAAGGTCCCCGAAGTCACGCTCTCGTTCTGGATCATCAAGATCCTGTCCACCACGGTGGGCGAGACCGGGGCCGACTTCCTGGCCTTCGACATGGGTTGGGGCCTGGGTCCGACCTGCGGGGTGATGGGGGCGCTGCTGTTGGCTGTGCTGTTCGCGCAGTTGCACACCCGCCGTCACGTGCCATGGGTCTACTGGTTGACAGTGGTCCTGGTCAGCGTGGTCGGAACGCAGATCACCGACCTGCTCACCGACGCCCTGGGCGTGCCCCTGTGGCTCAGCACCGCCGCTTTCGCGGCCCTGCTCGCGGTGATCTTCGCGCGCTGGCGTCGCCGGGAGGGCACGCTGTCCATCCATGCCATCGTGACGCGCCGGCGCGAGCTCTTCTACTGGGCTGCCATCCTCTGCACCTTCGCGCTGGGCACGGCCGCCGGTGATCTGGCCACCGAGGCCCTGGGCTTGGGCTTTGCGCGGGGCGCGCTGGCCTTCGGCACGCTGATCGGACTGACCTGGGCCACCTGGCGCCTGGGCGGCCCTGCCGTGCTCACCTTCTGGATCGGCTACATCCTGACCCGCCCCTTCGGTGCGACCCTGGGCGATCTGCTGACCCAAACCCCGGCCGACGGCGGCCTGGGCCTGGGCGGCCCCTGGACCAGCGCCTCGTTCCTGGCGGTGATCGTCCTGCTGGTGGCCGCCTCGCAGTGGGGCCTGGCCCGGCCCCGGTCCCCCGCCGGCCCGACCACCCCGCCCCTCGGCTGACCGCCGCCACGGCCGGCCCCACGCCCGCACGCAAGTCCCCGTCGAAAGCACCCTGACATGCCACACACCTCCGAACGCAGCCTGGCCAAGGTCCCCGAAGTCACCCTGGGCTTCTGGCTGATCAAGATCGCCGCCACCACGCTGGGCGAAACCGGCGGCGATGCCGTCTCCATGTCCATGAACCTGGGCTACCTGCTCAGCACCGGCATCTTCGCGGCCATCTTCATCGCGGCCGTGCTCGCCCAGATCAGGGCCAAGGGCTTCCACCCCCTGCTGTACTGGACGACCATCATCGCCACCACCACCGTGGGCACCACGCTGGCAGACTTCGCGGACCGTTCCCTGGGCATCGGCTATGCCGGTGGCTCGGGCCTGCTGCTGGCCCTGCTGGCCGGAGCCCTCCTGGCCTGGCACCGCAGCCTCGGCTCGGTGTCGGTCAGCACCGTCAGCTCGCCCCGGGCCGAGGCCTTCTACTGGCTGACGATCATGTTCTCCCAGACCCTGGGCACGGCGCTGGGCGACTGGACGGCCGACACCGCCGGCCTGGGCTACACCGGCGCCGCCGTGGTCTTCGGTGCGCTGCTGCTCCTGGTCGTGCTGGCCTACCGCTGGACAGCGATGTCACGCACAGTGCTGTTCTGGGCGGCCTTCATCCTGACCCGTCCGCTGGGGGCGGTGGTCGGCGACTTCCTGGACAAGCCCCTGAGTGCCGGCGGCCTGGCACTGAGCCGATACTCGGCCTCGGCCGCCCTGCTGGCCTTCATGCTGGCGGGCATCGTGGTGTTCCGGCAGCGGGCAGCACGAACGGCGCACTGACACCGGAGCACAGGCGCAATGCGGGTATTGCTGATCGAGGACGATCCCATGATCGGGCAGGCCATCCAGGCGGCCCTGAGGGACGCCGGCCACGCCGCCGACTGGGTGCGCGAGGGGCGGCAGGCTCTGGCCAGCCTGAGCTGCCATGCCTACGATCTGGTGCTGCTGGACCTGGGCCTGCCCGACCAGGACGGCCACGCGGTGCTGGCCGGCATCCGGGCGCGCGACAACCCGGTGCCGCTGCTCATCATCACCGCCCGCGACGAACTGGACGACCGCCTGCGCGGCCTGGACGGCGGCGCGGACGATTACCTGGTCAAGCCCTTCCCGATGGCGGAACTGCTGGCGCGCATGCGCGCCGTGCTGCGCCGCAAGGGCGGAGCCGCCACGCCGGTGCTCGGCAACGGGAAGGTGTCACTGGATCCGGCCACCAAGGTCGCCAGCCTGGCCGGCGGGCAGGCGACACAGCTGTCCAACCGCGAGTTCTCGCTGCTGCACGCGTTGCTGGTCCGCCCGGGGGCCATTCTCTCGCGCAGCGAACTGGAGGAACGCATCTACGGCTGGGGTGAGGAGGTGGAAAGCAATGCGGTGGAGTATCTGATCCACGCGCTGCGCACCAAGCTCGGGCGCGAGGTCATCAAGAACGTCAGGGGCGTGGGATGGATGGTTTCCAAGGACGTCTGAACGGCTCGGTCCAGCACAAGCTCTCGCTGATCCTGTCGCTGGTCATCCTCGGGGTGGCCGTCGTCGCGGGAGCGTTCGCTTTCCAGAATGCCTTCGACGAGGCACACGAACTGCAGGACGACATGCTGCGCCAGATCGCGCAGCTCATGGACCACCAGCGCCTGTCCCCCGAGCCGCCCGCGGTGGCGGCCAGCGCCGTCAACGCGGACGAGGAGTCCCGGGTGTTCGTCCAGCGCGTCGGCACGATCCCCCCCTCCCGGCTGAGCGTGGACGAGAGCGGCGTCCTGCCGATCCCGGCCACGGTGCCCGACGGCCTGCACACCCTGGACATCCGCGGCGAAGCCTTTCGTGTCCTGGTCAGGACGACCACCGCGGGCGAACGCATCGCCGTGGCCCAGGAAGCCGGCCTGCGCAACGAGATCGCCCGTGACGGCGCGCTGCGCACCGTGATGCCGCTGCTGATCCTCGTGCCGGTGCTGCTGCTCATCGTGGCCGACCTGGTGCGCAAGATGTTCCGACCCATCGCGGCGCTGTCTCAGGAGGTGGACCAGCGCGCCGGACAGGCGCTGCACCCGCTCGACGACGCGCACCTGCCGGCCGAGGTGCAGCCCTTCGCGCGCGCCATCAATGGCCTGCTGGCCCGGGTCGAGCAAACGGTCACGGGCCAGCGCCGCTTTGTCGCGGATGCGGCACACGAGCTGCGCTCGCCGCTGACCGCCCTGTCACTGCAGGCCGATCGGCTGGCCGAGACCGCGCTGCCGCCCCCGGCCCGCGAGCGGCTCGATGCCTTGCGCCAGGGCATTGCGCGCAGCCGCAATCTGCTGGACCAGCTGCTGGCCCTGGCCAAGGCGCAGTCCGACACCCGGTCGCTGGCGACCCGGGTGTCCGTCCAACAGATCTACCGCCAGGTGCTGGAGGAGCTGATGCCCCTGGCCGAGGCCCGGCAGATCGACATCGGGGTGGAGGGCACGCAGAACGTGACGGTGTGGGCCAGCGAACTGGACCTGTTCACCCTGGTCCGCAACCTGGTGGACAACGCCATCCGTTACACGCCCGAGGGCGGGCGGGTCGATCTGATCGCCGAGGTGTCGGAAGGCCAGGCCGTGCTGCGGGTGCGCGATAGCGGACCCGGCATCTCCCCGGCCGATCGCGACCGGGTCTTCGATCCCTTCTACCGCACGCCCGGCTCGGCGCAGATGGGCTCCGGGCTGGGCCTGTCCATCGTCCAAGCCATCGCCCAGCGGCTGGGGGCTCGCATCCAGCTGGACTTCGCCGATCCGGCCGGGCAGACCGGCCTGGAGATCACCGTCCGCTTTCCGCGCTGAGGCGCCGGACCGCAGCGGGGTGGCGCAGCAGCAGCGCCAGGCTGAGCACCGCAAAGCCCGCACCGGCCCAGAAGGTGGCGCCGGGCCCGAAAGCGTCCCACAGGCCACCGGCCACCACGCTGGCCAGCAGCATCGCCAGGCCGCTGGCCAGGTTGAACACGCCATAGGCCGTGCCGCGCAGCGGCGCCGGCGCGGTGTCGGCCACCATGGCGGCCAGCAGGCCCTGGGTCATGCCCATGTGGATGCCCCACAGTGCCACGCCAGCCAGGAGGCCCGGCAGGCCGACGGCGCGCGCCAGCAGCACGTCCGAGGCGATGAGCACCACGAGCCCGGCCCCCAGCAGCCGGGTGTGGGACACCCGGTCCGCCAGCCAGCCGAAGGGGTAGGCACTGGCGGCATAGATCACGTTCATCGCCACCATCACCAGCGGCACCAGGGCCATGGACACGCCCAGCTGCTGGGCCCGCAGCACCAGGAAGGCCTCGCTGAAACGGGCCAGCGTGAACACGCTGCCCAGCGCCACCACCCACCAGTAGCCGGGGCCGAGCAGGCGCAGCGTCTCGCGGCGGATGGGGTTGACCCGCCGCTCGCCGCTGTGGCGCTCGGGTTCACGCACCCCCAGGGCCAGCACCGCCACCGCGATCACGCCCGGCACCACCGCCACCCAGAACACGGCGCGGAAATCGTCGGCCCACAGCAGCATGAAGGCGGTGGCCAGCAGCGGGCCCAGGAAGGCCCCCACGGTGTCCAGCGACTGGCGCAGGCCGAAGGCCGCGCCGCGCACCTCGGGTGGCGTCAGGTCGGCCACCAGGGCGTCGCGCGGGGCCCCGCGGATGCCCTTGCCCACCCGGTCCACCAGACGGGCCGCCACCACCAGCCCGGCCCCGGTGGCCAGGGCGAAGAAGGGCTTGGTGACCGCCCCCAGTGCATAGCCCAGCAGGGCCAGGCCCTTGCGCTTGCCCAGCCAGTCGCTGAGCACGCCGGAGAACACCTTGACGATCAGCGCGGTCGATTCCGCCAGGCCCTCGATCAGGCCGATGGCGGTGGCCGACACCCCCAGCGAGGTGGCCAGGAACATCGGCAGCAGGCTGTGGATCATCTCCGAGGAGATGTCCATGAACATGCTGACCAGGCCCAGGGCCCAGATGGCGGCGGGGATGCGGGGACGTGTCATGTTTCAGCCCAAACGTCAGCCAAAACGTCAGCCCAGACGCCAGGCCAGGTAAGCCGCCACCACACCCAGCGTGACCAGCGTCACCGGCACGCCCAACGCAGCGTGGCGGCGCCAGTCGATCACCACGCCCCGGCGGCGGGCCGCATCGACCACGATGATGTTGGCGATGCTGCCCACGATGAACAGGTTGCCGGCAAAGGTGCTGACCAGGGCCAGCAGCGGACCGTCCAGCGGGTGGGTGGCCACCGGCAGCAGCAGCATCACGGCCGGCACGTTGGAGACGATGTTGGACAGCACGAAGGTGGCCAGCGCCATCGGCCCGGGCTGGTCCAGGTGCACGCCGTGCGCGGCGATGTCGGCCACCAGGCGCTGCGGCAGGCCGGTGTGCTGCAAGGCCGCGTTGACGACGAACAGGCCGACAAAGAGCACCAGCAACTCCCAGTCCACCAGGCCCAGCACCCGGCTGGAGCGCATGCGCCGGCTCATCAGCAGCAGGCCCGCGCCCACCAGGGCCACCACCTCGCGCGGCCAGTCGGTGAACAGAAAGGCCAGCAGCACCCCGGCCGCCACGCCCAGGCCCTTGGCGGTCTGCCAGCGGTCCAGCGGCACGGCCTCGGCATCCCCCGCCGGGGCGGGGCCGGCGGCGTTGTCGGCCAGCATCCAGCGCCCGCGCACGCTCAGCACCACCAGCGCCCAGGTCAGGCCCAGGCCCACGGCCACCGGCAGCAGGGCCTCGGCCATGTAGCCGCCGAAGTGCAGCTGCAGCGTCTGGCCGATCAGCATGTTCTGCGGGTTGCCGATCAGCGTGGCGGCCGAGCCGATGTTGGCCGCGCAGGCCAGCGCCAGCGCGAACGGCACCGGGTCCAGCCGGCGGCGCAGGCAGGCCTCCACCAGCACCGGCGCCACCGCCAGGCACACCACATCGTTGCTGAACACCGCCGACAGACCGCCGGCCACCACCACCAGCGCCGCCAGCAAACCGGGCGGGCCCAGCTTCAGGCCGGCCAGGCGCAAGGTCACCCAGTCGTAGAAGCCGCCCAGCTGCATCTGGGCCGAGACCACCATGAAGGCGAACAGCAGCAGCACCGTGGGCAGGTGCACCGCCTGCGCGGCCGCGTCCACCGAGATGGCCTCGGTGCCGATCATGGCGATGGCCCCCAGCAGGGCCACGCCGGTGCGGTCCAGCTGGAGAAAGGGCAGCCCACCCAGGATCATGCCCAGGTAGACCAGCACGAAAATGGTCAGAACGACGGTGGTCACGCGTCGATTGTCGCCTTCGGCACCGGCCTCGTGCGGGCCGCCGGGCCTGGACCCACAATCCGGCCACCATGGAAGTTCATCTCGCCCTCACCCTGGCCCTGGTGCAGCTGGGGTTGTTTGCCCTGTGCTGGCTGCTGGTGGCCGTGCTGATGCCCGGCGAGCGGCGCCCGGCCCTGCTCTTCCTGGCCAGCATCGGCAGCGACGCGCTGACGGCCTGGCTGCAAGTCAGCCAGGCGGGCAGCCTCAGCCCGGTGGCCAGCTGGCTGATGGGCCTGAGCCTGCTCAGCGCCACGCTGGTCAGCGCCGGCGCCGAGGCCTTCGTGGCCGGGCGGGTGCGGCATGTGCGGGCCTGGCTGGCCTTGCTGGGGGCGGGCACGGCGGCAGCGTGGTGGCCGCTGCCGCAGACGCTCTCCGAGGTCGGCCCGCTGGCGGTGTACCAGGGCAGCTTCCTGCTGCTGCTGGGCCTGCCGCTGCTGTGGCTGCGGCAGCCGCTGCGGCAGGAGTTCGGCCGCTACGGCGCGCTGCCCCTGCTGCCCTTCGGCCTGATGGCCCTGGCGGTGCTGGCCTTCCTGGTGCACCTGGCACTGGACCCGGCCGACGCCACCCGCAGCTTCGCCTCGCGCAGCGACCACGGCGCTTCCTCGCTCATCCCCTTCGTCATCAGTTCCGGCCTGTTCCACATCAGCTGGCTGGGCATGATGCTGGGCCGCCAGGTGGTGCGGGCCCACAGCGCGGCGCGCATCGACAGCCTGACCGGCGTGCTGCGCCGCGGCGCCTTCGAAGCCGAATGCGAAGCCCTGCTCGCACTGGCGCGCCGGCTGGGCCAGCCCGCCACCCTCGTGTTTCTGGACATCGACCACTTCAAGCGCATCAACGACCTGGGCGGCCACGCGGCGGGCGACCAGGTGCTGCGCCGCCTCGGCCGATTGCTGCAGGACACCCTGCGCAGCACCGACCGCTGCGGACGCTGGGGCGGCGAAGAATTCGTGATCCTGCTGCCGGGCCAGGACCGCGCCCGCGCCGACGCCACGCTGCAGCGCCTGACCCAGTCCCTCGCCCGCGCGGCCATTCCGGTGCCCGATGGCTGCGCCGCGCTCACGGTCAGCATCGGCTATGCCGTCTGGACGCCCGGCTCGGCGATGGACCCCCGGCAGCTGATGGCCCAGGCCGATGCCGCGATGTACGAGGCCAAGCGGCGGGGCCGCAACACGCTGGTGGGCCCGGGCGCCATGCCCACGGGCGCCGAGGTCGTCACGCCGGGTTGAACCGGCCCGCACGCAGCGCCAGCAAGGCGGCACAACACAGCAGGCCCAGGCCCGCGGTGAACCACAGGGCCCGCTCGTGCAGATGGTCCAGCACCAGGCCGAAGGCAAAAGGCGCCAGCGCCTGGGTCACCCGGGCCGGCAGCATCAGCCAGCCCTGGCGTGCGCCGTAGCCGCCCGGCCCGAACAAAACCAGGGGCAAGGTCCCCTTGGCGATGGTGAGGATGCCGTTGCCCGCCCCGTGCAGCAACGCGAACAGCGGTGCGGCCACCGGCCCGACCAGCAGCATGACCACCGCCCCCAGCGGATGGGCCAGTGCGGCCAGGCGCGCCGGCCACAGCGGGTGGACGCGCCGCGGCAGGCTGAACTCCAGCAGCCGGCCGGCCACCTGGGCCGGCCCCACCAGGGCCCCCACCGCCACCGAGGCGCCCGCGGAGGCCCCGGCCGCCTGCAGCATGGCCGGCAGGTGGGCCGCCATCGCGGTGCTGATGAACCAGGTGATGGCGAAGACCACGGCCAGCAGGAAGGAGGTCCAGGCGGGCGAGGACATCGACGGGGCCGGGGCCGGGCGCGGTGGCTCGGTCGGGGCGGCTGTGGCCAGCTCCTGCGGCGTGGGCCCGGCGCCGGCATCGCGCGCCATGGTGCGGGGCAGGCAGAGATGCAAAGGCAGGCCCAGCACCCCATGCAGCAAGGCCCAGACCGCGCAGGCGCCTCGCCAGCCGACATGGTGTTCCAGCCAGGCCGTCAGCGGCCAGCCCACCGTGCTGGCCAGGCCGCCCATCAACGTGATGCCGGTGATGGCGTGGCGCGCGCCCTGGCCATACAGCCGCACCACGGTGGCGAAGGCCGCCTCGTACAGGCCGGCCCCCATGGCCACCCCCACCACGGCCCAGGCCAGCATCAGCGAAGCCAGGCCTCGGGCCTGGGACATCCCCAGCAGCCCCAGCGCGAACAACCCGCTGGTGCCCATCAGCACCCGCCGCCCGCCGTGGCGGTCTATCAGCCCCCCGGCCACCGGGCCGGCCAAGGCCGACACCACCAGCGCCAGCGAGAAGGCGGCAAACACCCCGGCCGTGGGCAGGCCCAACTCGCGCGCCATCGGGGCCGCCAGCAACGCCGGCAGGTAGTAGGACGAGGCCCAGGCCAGGGTCTGGGCCAGCCCCAGCGGAATGACGACGTTGCGGGTGGAGGTGGTGGCCATGACGGGAGGCAGGTGCGCGGGCCACCGATTGTAACGAGGACGCCGCTCCCGCGCGTCAGCGCAAGACGGGGCTCCGGTTCGCTATGCTGCGCGCAATCTTTTCCTCTTTTCCGAGCCCGCCGTGAAACTCGATGCCCTGGACGTCAAGATCCTGGACCTGCTGCAGAACGATGCCGAACTGAGCGTGGGCGAGATCGCCAGCCGGGTGGGCCTGTCCTCCACCCCCTGCTGGCGGCGCATCCAGCGCCTCAAGGACGAGAAGGTCATCACCCGGCAGGTGGCCCTGCTGGACCCGCACAAGGTGCAGGTGGGCGTCACCGTCTTCGTGTCGGTGCGCACCAGCACCCACACCCAGGAATGGTTCGAGCGCTTTCGCGCCACGGTGCAGGCCATTCCCGAGGTGATGGAGTTCTACCGCATGAGCGGTGACGTGGACTACCTGCTGCGCGTGGTGGTGCCCGACATCGCCGCCTACGACAAGGTCTACAAGCGCCTGACCGATGGCACGCAGCTGCACGACGTCAGCTCCAGCTTCGCGATGGAGGAGCTCAAGCTCACCACCGCGCTGCCGCTGGGCTACGTCTGAATCGGCCCGAGCTCCTCAAGCCAGCAGCCGCCAGGCCCCGCCCAGCAGGCCCGCGCCCAGCACCACCGGAATCACGCCCACCTTGAAGCGAAACAGGGCGAGCGCGGCCGCCAGGCCGATCACCGCCGCGGCCCACTCGAAGCCGCCGGCCCAGCCCCGCGGCCAGAGCACGTGGTACGCGAAGAACACGGCCAGGTTGACGATGACCCCCACCACCGCGGCGGTGATGGCCGTCAGCGGCGCGGTGAACTGGAGCTTGCCGTGGGTGGATTCGATGAAGGGCGCGCCCAGGAAGATGAAGAAGAAGGACGGCAGGAAGGTGAAGAAGGTCACCACCGCCGCGGCCGCCACGCCGGCCCAGGGCAGCGCCTGCGGACCGAAGAGGGCCTGGCCCCAGCCGCCGACGAAACCGACGTAGGACACCACCATGATCAGCGGCCCCGGCGTGGTCTCGCCCAGCGCCAGACCGTCGATCATCTGGCCCGGCGTGAGCCAGTGGAAATGGTCCACCGCACCCTGGTAGACATAGGGCAGCACCGCGTAGGCGCCGCCGAAGGTCAGCAGCGCGGCCTTGGTGAAGAACCAGGCCATCCGGGTCAGCACGCCGTCCCAGCCCCAGGCCCACGCCAGCGCCCCCAGGGCCAGCGCCCACAGGCCCCCGCAGGCCGCCACCACGCGCCAGAAGCCCGGCCAGGAGAAGCGCGCATGGGCCGGCGTGGGCGTGTCGTCGTCGATCACCGCCGGCCCCTGCGAGGCCCGCTGCGCGCCATGGCCGCCGCCCACCGCGAACTGGGCCGGCGCCAGCCGGCCGCCCAGGTAGCCCACCACCCCCGCCAGGCCCACGATCAGCGGAAACGGCAGGCCCAGCGCGAAGATGGCCAGAAAGGCCGCCCCCGCCAGGCCCCAGAGCCAGCGGTTCTTGAGCGTGCGCGAGCCGATGCGCACCGCGGCCGACACCACGATGGCGGTGACCGCCGGCTTGATGCCGTAGAGCACCCCGGCCACCGCCGGCACCTGGCCCCAGGCCATGTAGACCCAGGACAGCGCGATCAGGATCAGCAGCGAGGGCAGCACGAACAGCCCGCCCGCGATCAGCCCGCCCCAGCTGCGGTGCATCAGCCAGCCGATGTAGGTGGCCAGTTGCTGGGCCTCGGGCCCCGGCAGCACCATGCAGTAGTTCAGCGCATGCAGAAAGCGCTGCTCCGAGATCCAGCGCCGGCGCTCCACCAGGTCCTCGTGCATCAGCGCGATCTGCCCGGCCGGTCCGCCAAAGCTCAGGAAACCCAGGCGCAGCCAGTAGGCGAAGGCCTGGCCCAGGGTGGGCGCGGGCGGCGCCGTGGTTGCGTCGGCCACGGAGGAAGGTCTGGTGCTCATGGTCGGCTCCCGGAAGCAGAGGCTGCGGCCAGGCCGGCCAGCAGGGCATCAAAGATCGGCAGCGCCGCCTGCAGCAGTGCGTCGTCGTCGGGATGGGTGGCCTGCAGGCCGCGCAGCAGCAGTTCAATGCCGGCGGCCTCGTCCTGCACAAGGCCCCCGACGTCCAGCCCATGCACCAGCGCCGCCAGTGCCGCCAGGCCGGGCCGGTCCATCAGGCCGAAGGACTCGGCCACCACCTCGAAGCTCACGCGCTCGCCCACGTGTGTGAAGCGCGCGCCGTCGTAGTCGAAGCCCAGCGCGCCGCGGGGTGTGCGCAGCGGCGGCTTGAGCCAGACGAAGCGGGGCTGGCGGTCCACATGCCGCGTGATCAGCCAGGCCGTGGCCAGGCGGTCCACCCAGGGGCGCGCCCGGGTGGCCCAGGTGCGGCCCTGGAAGTCGGCCACCGACAGGCGGGCCAGCGGGGCCTCGGCCGGGGCCGGCTCACCGGGCGACCAGCGCCGCTCCAGCTCGGTCCGCAAGGCCTGCAGGGCGGCTTCGGCCTGCTTGGCCGCCGCACCGGGAAAGAAATCCGCCGCCTGCAGCGCCTGCAGCTGCTGGGCCAGCTGGCGCAAGGTCTTGCGGCCCGCCACCTCGTCTGCCCCCCCACCCCCAGCAGCGCCCCGCGCACCCAGGGCCTTGCGGGCGGCTTTCAGGGTCTGCAGGAAGTCGGCATAGGCCTGGCTGCGGTCGAACAGCGCCAGGAAGGTCGTCTCCTGCGCCGCGTCGCGCGCCGGGGCCTGCAGCAGATGGGCGCTGGCACCGGCATCGCGGATGGTGGCCTCCAAGGCCGGGAAGGCCGCGGCTGTGGCGGCCTGGGCCGGCAGGATGTAGACGCCCTCGCGCAGCGTGGCGCAGTGCGTGGCCTTCAACGCACGCCACACCTTGACCCGCAGCGCGCTGGGCGAGGTCGGCAGGGTGGCAGTGAGGATCAGCCAGGAGGTCATGAAGCAATTATCACGGCATGTGATGAATGTACAAAGACGCTCCACGCCCCCCTTCCCGTCCATGGGCGAAGCCGGTTGATCCCCCTCCATACGCCAAACAGATAGACACCACCGCCATCATCGATTGGACGAATGGCGCTGCCGCGGGCATGCTCTCGTCCATGCCGTCCCTGTTCCTGACGCGCCGCGCCGATGCGGCCGTCCCGGTGTCCGCCGACACCCCCGTGCCCTTTGCCCGCATCAGCTTCGCGCTGTTCCTGGCCGGCTTCTCCACCTTCTCGCTGCTGTACTGTGTGCAGCCGCTGCTGCCCGAATTCGCGCGCGACTTCGGGCTGAGCCCGGCGCAGAGCTCGCTGGCCCTGTCGCTGGCCACCGGGGCGCTGGCCCTGGCCATCTTCTCGATGGGCGCGCTGTCGCAGGCCCTGCCGCGGCGCGGGCTGATGGCCACCTCCATGGTGCTGGCCGCGCTGCTCAACCTGGCGGCCGCCCTGGCGCCAAGCTGGCCGCTGCTGCTGGCCTGCCGGCTGCTGGAAGGCCTGGTGCTGGGCGGGGTGCCCGCCGTGGCCATGGCCTATCTGGCCGAAGAGATGGAACCCCGCCGCCTGGGCAGCGCCATGGGCCTGTACGTGGGCGGCACGGCCTTCGGCGGCATGATGGGCCGGGTGGGCATGGGCATGCTGGTGGAATGGGGTTCCTGGCGCGGCGCCCTGGCCACGCTGGCGCTGATCGACCTGGTCGCGGCCATCGGCTTCTTCTGGCTGCTGCCGGCTTCGCGGCGCTTCGTGCCGCAGCGCGGCTTCGACTGGCGCCACCACGCCCAGGCCTGGCGCCGCCAGCTGGCCCAGCCCGCCCTGCAGCGCCTGTTCGGCATCGGCTTCGTGCTCACCAGCGTCTTCGTCGCCCTGTTCAACTACCTGGGCTTCCGGCTGGCCGCCGCGCCTTACCATTTCAGCCCCACGCAGATCAGCCTCGTGTTCCTCAGCTACACCCTCGGCATCTTCTCCTCCGGCTCCTCCGGCGCGCTCAGCCAGCGCCTGGGCCGGCGCGGCGCCCTGGCCACCGGCCTGGGGCTGATGGGCCTGGGCGTGCTGGTCACGCTGGGCAGCTCGCTGGCGGCCATCGCCACCGGGGTCGGCCTGGTCACCATCGGCTTCTTCATCGCCCACGCGGTGGCCAGCGCCTGGGTGGGCCAGTTGGCCGGTGTGCACAAGGGCCACGCGGCCTCGCTGTACCTGCTGTTCTACTACCTGGGCTCCAGCAGCATCGGTGCGGTAGGCGGCTGGTTCTGGCTGCACGGCGGCTGGCCGGCCGAGGTGGCGCTGACCGCTGTCCTGGCCGCCGTCGGCCTGGGCCTGGCCTGGGTCCAAGGCCGCCCGAACCAGGACGCCCGCCATGGCTGAACGCACGCCCCTGCTGCTGCTGCCCGGCCTGCTGTGCGACGCCGGGCTCTGGGTCCACCAGAGCGAAGCCCTGGCCGATGTGGCCGAGGTGCAGGTGGCCGACCTGACCCAGGACGACCGGGTGGAGGCCATGGCCGCGCGGGTGCTGGCCCAGGCGCCCGCGCGCTTCGCGCTGGCCGGCCTGTCCATGGGCGGCTACGTGGCCTTCGAGATCCTGCGCCAGGCGCCCGAACGGGTGAGCCGCCTGGCCCTGCTGGACACCACCGCCGCGCCCGACAGCCCCGAGCGCGCGCTGCAGCGCCGCCGCAGCCTGGCCATCCTGAAGCGTGGCCGCTTCCTGGGGGTCACCCAGCAGCTGCTGCCCACCCTGGTCCACCCCCGCCATGTGCACGGCCCGGTGGGCCAGGCGGTGCAGGCCATGGCCCAGCGTGTCGGCCCCGAAGCCTATCGGCGCCAGCAGACCGCCATCCTGCACCGGCCCGATTCGCGCCCGCTGCTGCCCACGCTCACCCAGCCCACCCTGGTGCTGGGCGGCGCAGACGATGCCCTGACGCCCCCGGCGGTGCTGCAGGCCCTGGCAGCCCCCATCCCCCAGGCCCAGTGGCACACCCTGCCCGACTGCGGCCACCTGCCCACGCTGGAGCAGCCCGAGGCCACCACCGCCCTGATGCGCCGCTGGCTGATGGGCTGATCACGGCGCCAGCGCAGGCTGGCGGCATCCCCAGTTCGCGCCATGACGTACGTGTGACCCCCTTTTCAGGTGACGTCCCCAGCGGGGGATTCAGGCCCAAACTCGGTCCTGCAGTCTCGTGGCCGTCCCATGGATCTGAAGCGCCTGGACGGTTTCCATCCTCGATGGTGAGAACACACGACCAGCATGGCCAATCTCCACCTGAACATCCAGCCTGGCGACAGCACCGAAGAGGTGTGTGCCAAGATGATCCGCCACTTTTCGACGGACACCGGCGAGGCGCCGGCCGACCCGGTGCTCGCCGCCGGCCACCGCGCTGCCCATGCCTGGCGCGCCCTGATGAGCACGGTCGACCCCGACCCGGAGAAGGTGGACGCCCTCATGCGCTACGTGGCCCCCCACCGGGCCCACAGCGGCATGGCTTGGCAACTCCTGTACCTGGCCGTGTGCAGCTGGAGGCTCACGCTCCGGACGCCGGCCACGGTTGCCGCGCACGCCGACGAAGTCTGCGCCTGAGGGGCCGCCAAGCCCCTCGCCCGACCACGGGGCATTGCGGGCGGTACGGGCCGGGCGTGAGCGCACGGGGTACAGTGGAAGCGAATCCCTTCCCACGATGTTTCCCCGCGCCCTGTCCCTCGACGCGCTGAGCCAGCGCCACGGTTCCCGCTACAAGTGGCTGCTGCTGATCACCGTGGCCATCGGCACCATCGCCGGCGTGCTGGCCACCTCGGCCTTCAACGTCGCCGTCACCGCGCTGAGCCGTCAGTTCGGCTTGGGCCACGATCAGGTGCAGTGGGCCGTGACCGGCTTCATGGCGGCAATGACCCTGTCGATGCTGCCCACCTCCTGGCTGCTGGACCGCATCGGCTTTCGGCGCCTGTTCCTGGCCGCCGTGGTGGTGCTGAGCATGGCCAGCGTGGCCGGCAGCCTGGCCCAGAGCTTTGCCGAGGTGGTGCTGGCGCGCGTGCTGCAGGGGGCCGCGGCCGGCGTCCTGCAGCCCCTGGGCACCCTGGTGGTGCTGCGCCTGTTCCCGCCGCACATGCAAGGTCGGGCCTCGGGCCTGCTCACGCTGGGACTGGTCATCACCCCGGCGGTGGCACCGGCCTTCGGCGGCGTGCTGGTGGACCATTTCGGCTGGGCCGCCATCTTCCTGCTCAACACGCCCTTCTGCCTGGCCGCCCTGGCCCTGGGCGGCTGGCTGCTGCCGGCGCCCAGCCCCGGTCCGCAGCACCCCTTCGACTGGACCGGCGCCCTGCTGCTGTCGCTGGCCACGCTGGCGGTGGTGGACGGCGTGACCCGCCTGCACCGCGACGGCGCGCTCTCGGTCGGAACGGCCGTGCACGCGGGCCTGACCCTCCTGACCCTGGCGGCCTTCCTGCGCCACGCCCGGCGCAGTCCGGCGCCGCTGATTCACCTGAACCTCTTCAGCAGCCGCACCTTCACGATGGGCAGCATCGTGTCCTTCACCTACGGCTTCGGGCTCTACGGCTCGACCTACCTGATCCCGGTCTTCCTGCAGAGCGCGCTGGGCTACTCAGCCACCGCGGCGGGCAATGCCCTCATCCCCAGCGGCATCGCCCTGGTGCTGTCCACCCCGCTGGCCGGCCGGCTGACCGACCAGTACCCGCCCAAGGCGGTGGCCATCGCGGGCCTGCTGCTGTTCGGCGGCTCCTTCTTTGCCTTCTACGCGCTGGGCCAGCACATCGGCTACGCCACATTGATCGCGGCCACCGTCGTCGGCCGCATTGGTCTGGGCATGATCCTGCCGGCCCTGAACCTGGCCACGCTGCGCCACCTGGCGCCGCACCAGCTGGCCCAGTCCTCCGTCATCGTCACCTATGCGCGCCAGCTGGGCGGGGTGTTCGGCATCGCCATGACGGCGGTGTTCGTCGAGTGGCGCGAAGGTGCCTACCAGCACCATGCCGACGGGATCTTCACCGCCTACGGCCAGGGCTTCTTCCTGCTGGGCGCGGTGGTGCTGGCGGCCATGCTGGCGGCCCTGCTGATGCGAGGGCGGCCGCCCGCAGCGGTGCAGACCGGGGCCTGAACTGGCAACATCCAGCGCCTTGACCGATTGCCCCCCGCCATGAACCGGATCACCCTGCCCAACCAACGCACCCTCAGCCCCATCGCCTGCGGCGTCTGGCGCCTGGCCGAAGCGGCCGACCCCGGCGTGGACGCCACGCTGGCCCGCATCGACGCCTGCCTGGCCCAGGGCATCACCACCTTCGACCACGCCGACATCTACGGCGACTACCGCTGCGAGGCCCTGTTCGGTAACGCCCTGCGGGCCCGCCCCGCCCTGCGACAGCAGATCGAGGTGGTGACCAAAACCGACATCATGCTGCTGTCGGCGCAGTGGCCCGAGACGCGGATCAAGCACTACGACACCCGCCCCCCGCATGTGCAGGCCAGCGTCGAGCGCTCACTGCAGCATCTTGGCGTGGAGGTGATCGACCTGCTGCTGATCCACCGTCCGGACCCGCTGTGCGACGCCGAAGCCCTGGGCGCCTGCCTGGACCGGCTGATCGACGCCGGCAAGGTGCGCGGCGTGGGCGTGTCCAACTTCATGCCCTGGGATGCGGACCTGCTTCAGTCGCGCATGGTGCACCGCCTGCAGACCAACCAGATCGAGCTGAGCCTGCTGCACACCGCGCCCTTCACCAACGGCCAGCTGGCCCATGCCCAGCAGCACCGCATGCCGGTGATGGCCTGGTCGCCGCTGGGTGGCGGCCGGCTGCACACCGAGGCACAGCAGCCCGGCACGGCCGCCCACCGCCTGGCCCCGCGCCTGGCCGAGCTGGCGCGGGCCAGCGGCACCGACACCACCGCGGTGGCCATGGCCTGGCTGATGCACCATCCGGCCGGGGTGATCCCGGTGATGGGCAGCCTGCAGCCCGAACGCATTGCCTGCTTCACCCAGGCCCTGCAGGTACCCATGGACCGGCAGACCTGGTTCGAGCTCTACGAGCTGGCCAACGGCCACCCGGTGCCCTGAACCCACGCGCGGCGCGGCCGCCTCAGCCACCTCAGCCGCCTGTAGGCCCCACCATCACCCAGTCGCGCTGGCGGTCGGCCCCCACCTCGAAGGTGGTGTGGCCCACCGCATCGAAGCCGCACTTGCGGTAGAAGGCGATGGCCCGGGCATTGCGCTCCCAGACGCTGAGCCACAGGTGGCCCGCGCCGGCCTGGGCCGCCTCCTGGCGGATGGCCGTCATCAGGCGGCCGGCCAGGCCGGCGCCCTGCTGCTCGCGCGTCACGTAGAAGCGGTGCAGGGCCACGGGCCGCGCCTGCGTCACCGCCGCAGGCAGCGTGCCACCCCAGGCCAGCTGGGCAAAACCCACCAGGCGGTCACCTTCCTCGGCCAGCCAGGTGCGCAGCGCCGGGTCCGCCAGCTCGGCCTGCTGCTGCGCCGGGTGGAAGTGGGCGGTGATGTAGGCCCACAGGTCCTCGGGCCGGTTGTCGGCCGCATAGGTGTCGTGAAAGCAGCGCGCCGCCAGGGCCGAAAGCGCCGTGGCGTCCCACTCCACGGCCGGCCGCAGCCGCACCACTTGTGCCGGGCGCGGCGCGGGCGGCGGCAGGTCCAGCGGGCAGCCCATGTGGACCTTGCCCAGGCAGGCCCGGTCGGTGCAGATGGCCTCGGGCTCCACCCCAAAGACGCGGAAGCCGCAGGACTCGTACAGGCGCTGGGCCCGTGCATTGCCTTCGGTCACCGTCAGCGTCACCCAGCGCACGCCGGGGCGGACCGCCGCCTCGGCCAGCGCCGCCTGCATCAGTGCGCGGGCCATGCCCTGGCCCTGGTGGGCCGGCTGCACGTACATGCCCACCAGGTGGGCGCGGTGCCGCGTCTTGGCCCGGCTGGAGAACTCCAGCGCCACGCTGCCCACCAGGGCGTTGCCCACCCAGGCGCCCAGCGCCAGCCCCGAGCCGTCGGCCGCCGCGGCCCGCTGCGCCCACCAGGACAGCGGCAGCGCCGCGCGCTCCTCGGCCGTGGAGGTGAAGGCGTCGCCCGGCTGGGCGTAGGCCTCGAGCATCAGCGCCCGGTAGGCGGGGGCGTCATCGGCAGTCAGCTTGGCGAGGGTGAACACGGCGCAGGCAGCAGAACGGTGGCGGAGCCTGCGAGCATACGACGGGCCTCAGGCCAGGCCGGCCTGGTCCAGGCCGTAGAGGGCGTCCTGCGAGCCCGGCACCACCGCAAAGCCCACCGACAGCCGGTTCCAGCCATTGATGGCCACGATGGCAAAGGTCAGCGCGGCCAGCTCGGCCTCGTTGAACTCGGCGCGGGCGGCCTGGTAGTCGGCCTCGGGCACGCCGTGCGGGGGCAGCCGGGTCAGCAGCTCCGTCCAGGCCAGCGCGGCGCGCTCGCGCGGGGAGAACAGCGTCGATTCGCGCCACACCGCCACATGGTGCAGGCGCAGCGGCCGCTCGCCATGCAGCGTGGCTTCCTTGACATGCATGTCCACGCAGAAGGCGCAGCCGTTGAGCTGCGAGGCACGCAGCGTCACCAGGTCGCGCAGCGCGGTCTCCAGGCCGCTCTGGCGCAGGGCCAGGCTGAAGTCCAGGTACTTCTTGAACAGGGCGGGGGCGAGTTCGGCGTAGTGCAGGCGTTGGCTCATCACGGGGCTCCGGGTTCGGTTGGGAAGCGAGACCACGGCGGTCTCATCCCCCAAGACGAACGGGCCCCGCGCGCTGTGACCGCCCCCTGGCCCGCCCCCCCCCTCAGAAGCCGGGCGGGCGCTCGCCGGCCACGCCCGCGGCGCGCTCCAGCGCCAGCCCGGCCTGCGCCAGGGTTCCCTCATCGAACAGCCGGCCGATCAGCGTCACCCCGTGGGGCACGCGCCGCGGCGGCGAGAACTGCGGCAGCGGGCGGGCCGGGTCGGGGGCCCAGTCGCTGCGGGCCTGCGCCACCCGGGTGAAGCCGGTGCGCAGCGTCAGGCTGGGGTGGCCGGTCTGGTTGGAGATGGTGAGCATCTCGTCGCGCAGCGAGGGCACCAGCAGCAGGTCCACCTCGTCGAAGACGCGCGCCATCTCCTGCGCCACCATGCGGCGCAGGCGGTCGGCCTGCACATAGTCCACCGCCGAGAGGAAGCGCGACTGCCGGAAGATGTTGGGCCAGGCATCGGCCCACTGCACCTTGAGCTGGTCCACCCCGTGGCTGAGCACCAGTTCCTCGAAAGCGGCGGCGGCCTCGGCGAAGAGGATCAGGTTGAGACCGTCGTAAGGCCAGTCGGGCAGCCGGATGGGCGTGGGCACCATGCCCAGGCTGCGGGCCATCTCCAGCGCCTGGCGGTCCACGTCGATGGCCGGGGGCTCGTTCATCCAGGCCGGCACGTAGCCGATCTTCAGGCCCTTGACCGGGGCGCGGGCGTCGAACTTCAGCCGGCTGGGCACCGAGGCGACATCGCCCGCGTCCGGGCCGCTGATGGCCTGCAGCACCAGCATCGCGTCCTCCACGCTGCGGGTCATCGGGCCCAGCTTGTCCAGCGACCAGCACAGCGTCATCGCACCGGTGCGCGGCACGCGGCCGAAGGTGGGGCGCAGGCCGGTCACGCCGCAGCGCATGGCGGGGCTGACGATGCTGCCGCCCGTCTCGCTGCCGATGGAAAACGCCACCAGGCCTGCGGCGGTGGCCGCACCCGGCCCGGCGCTGGACCCGGACGCCCCCTCCTCCGGCAGCCAGGGGTTCATGGTCTGGCCGCCGAACCAGATGTCGTTGAGGGCCAGCGCGCCCAGGCTGAGCTTGGCCAGCAGCACCGCACCGGCCGCCCGCAGGCGCTGCACCACCACCGCATCGCGGCCGGGCACGCGGTGGCGGAAGGGTTCGGCACCGTAGGTGGTGGGAATACCGGCGGTGTCCAGCAGGTCTTTCACGCCAAAGGGCACGCCGTGCAGCGGGCCGCGGTAACGGCCGGCGGCGATCTCCTGGTCGGCTTGCCGGGCCTGGGCCAGGGCCTGGTCCGCGGTCAGCGTGATGATGGCGCGGATCTTGGGGTCCAGCCGCTCGATGCGGGCCAGGTAGATGCGGGTCAGGCGCTCCGACGTGAGGGCGCGCGATTCGATCCAGCGCGAGAGCTGGGTGACCGGGGCGAAGGCGATGTCGGCCTCGCTGGCGGGCAGCGGCACGGCGGCGGCCGGCGAACGCACGAAGCGGTTGCTGGCCGGGCCGAGGCCGCCGCGGCCCAGCGCGGGGTTCCACTGCAGGGCCGGCACGGCCGACTCGGGAATGGCCAGGCGGCGCGGGCCGGCCCGGCGGTCCAGCATGGCCGGCATGGTGTTGCGCCAGCTGGCCGCGGCCTGGGCGCGCTCGGCCTCGGTCAAGTTCACCCGCATCAGCTTCTCCGCCTCGGCAAAGGTGCCAGGCGACACCTCCGGGCCCACCGCGGGCGCGTTGCCGAAAGTGGGCGGCGCGCCAGGCGGAGTGCTGGCGGGCACGGCCGGCGGGGTCTGTGCCCCGGCACCGGCGGCAGCGGCCGTGCCCAGCAGGCCGGCGGGAACTTGAGCGAGGAAAAGGCGGCGGGAGGTCATGCGGCTTCGAACTCCGTGTTCAGAGGGGGATGGGATCGGTCCTGCTGCGCAGGACCCAGGCGCTGGAACAGCAGGCGCAGCAGGGCCTGCAGCCGGGGCAGCCGACGCAGATCGCGGTGGTAGCCCAGCCAGACGTCGCGCCCGGGCGGCGAGGGGCTGCCGGGGACGCGTTGGAGCCCGGGGTGGGCATCGCCCAGCGGGCAGGGCAGCACGGCCAGACCGACGCCCGCCGCACAGGCCACGGCCTGGACGTGCCGGCTGTTGCTGCGAAAGGCGACGCGGCCCTGTGGATGGACCTGGCGCAGCCAGACCGCGTCGGGCATCTCGCTGAAACCCAGATCCATGGTCACCAGGGGCACCGGGCCATCGGGCACCGCCTCGACCGTCCGTGCCGCGTACAGCGCATAGGGCACGTGCATCAGCCGGCGCTGGACGACATCGGGCTCGTCGAAGGGCACGATGCGCGCGACCAGATCGGCCTCGCGGCGGGCCAGGCTGTAGAGCCGCGCGTCCGTCAGGAGTTCGATGGTGATGCGGGGGTGCAGGCAGGCCAGCTCAGCGCAGACCGGGGCCATCACATGCAGGCCGAACCAGTCGGAGGTGGAGACCCGCAGCATGCCTTCGAGCTGCAGGCCGGCACCGTCGAGCTGACGGGCCAGACCCAGGGCCTCGGCCTCCATGCGCTCGGCATGGGCCAGCACCGAGCGGCCCTCGTCGGTCAGCACGAAGCCCTCGGCCGTGCGCTGGAACAGCGTCTGCCCCAGCGCGGCCTCCAGCGCCTTGAGCCGGCGCCCCATGGTGGGCTGGCTCTGCCCCAGCATGCGCCCCGCGCCACCCAGGGTGCGGGTGCGGGCAATGGCCAGAAACACGCGGACGTCGTCCCAGTTCATCGGCACAGCATACAGAAATGCATGAACTGTGTTCATCGGTGTGAGTTCTCATTCGGCAATGCATGGCCAACACTGTCCGCACATCCACTCCCACCGAGGAAACGCCATGTCGAACATCCCAGCCACCACCATGCGAGCCCTGCTGCTGCCGGCTCCCGATGCCCCGTTTGCAATGCACCACCTGCCCACGCCGGTGCCGGCCCCGGGTGAGGTGCTGGTGCGCATCCATGCCAGCGGGGTCAACCCGCTGGACACCAAGATCCGCGCCGGTGCGGCCGCCCACGCCCGGCACGCCCTGCCGGCCGTGCTGGGCATGGATCTGGCCGGAACCGTGCAGGCCGTCGGCCCGGGCGTCACCGACTTTCAGCCGGGCGACGCCGTCTATGGATTCACCGGCGGCATCGGTGGCCACCAGGGCAGCCTGGCCGACCATGCCGCCGTGGACGCACGGCTGCTGGCCCTCAAGCCGGCCGCGCTGAGCATGCGCGAGGCCGCCGCACTGCCGCTGGTGTTCATCACCGCCTGGGAAGGGCTGGTGGACCGGGCCCAGGTGCGGCCCGGCCACAAGGTGCTGGTGCATGGCGGGGCGGGCGGGGTGGGCCATGTGGCCATCCAGCTGGCCCGGGCCCGCGGCGCGACGGTCTGGGCCACGGGCAGTGCCGCGCAGGCGGACACCATCCGCGCCTTGGGCGCGACGCCCATCGACCACGAGGCCACGGATGTCGACACCTATCTGGCAGAGCACACCGCGGGCCAGGGCTTCGACGTGGTCTGTGACACCGTGGGAGGCGCGGCGCTGGATGCGTCCTTCCGGGCCGTGCGCCGCTACACCGGGCATGTGGTCAGCTCGCTGGGTTGGGGCACCCACGCCCTGGCGCCCCTGTCCTTCCGGGGCGCCAGCTACTCCGGCGTGTTCACGCTGCTGCCCTTGCTGACGGGGGAGCATCGCGCTCACCACGGTGAGATCCTGCGCGAGGCCACCGCCCTGGCGAACGCCGGCCTGCTGAAGCCCCGGATGGACCCCCTGCGGTTCACGCTGGAGAGTGCCGCGCAGGCCCATGCACGGGTGGCCAGCGGACAGGCTCAGGGCAAGGTGGTGGTGGACGTGCTGCCCTGACTCAGGTCACCGGCGCCGGGTTGAACAGCACCAGCGCGTTGTGCAGCCGCTGCCGTTCGGCCCAGGTGGGCTGGCCGCTGGCCACCGGAACAGGGCATGAGGTCGTCCAGGTCGTCGACGCGGATGTTGATTTCGATGTCGCGGGGCATGGGACGGGACGATACAGGGTCAGGGTGGCCGCAAGGGTGGCCTTGTGTCGCACACGATAAAACGCATACACTTCGTATACGTTTTATATATGAGACACCCATGGGCATCGTCAAGATCTCCGAGCAGATGCACGAGAACCTGCGCGTGGCGGGGAACGCCCTGAGCCGCTCCATCAATGCGCAGGCCGAACACTGGATGCGCGTGGGCATGCTGACAGAAATGCACCCGGACCTGGACTACCGCGAGATCTGCCAGCTGCTGATCCGTGCGGAGCTGGCCGGAGGGCTGGACATCGCCTTGGCCGCCACAGGCCAGCTTGAGAAACCCAAGGCATCCGCCACCGGGAAGCACTGATGGCACGCCAGGTGGTGATCAAGTCGGCGGACGAGGTGGCGATGGCGCGGCGGGCCGGCCAGCTTGCCGCTGAGGTGCTCAGCATCATCGAGCCCCACGTCGTGCCCGGCGTCAGCACCGAGGCCCTGGACCGCATCTGCCACGACCACATCGTGAACGTGCAGGGCGCCATTCCGGCCAACCTGGGGTACCAGGGCTACCCCAAGACCATCCTCACCTCGGTGAACCAGGTGGTCTGCCACGGCATCCCCTCGCCCGACAAGATTCTGAAGAAGGGCGACATCGTCAACATCGACGTCGCCGTCCTCAAGGATGGCTGGTTTGGCGACACCAGCCGCACGTTCTTTGTGGGCACGCCCAGCATCCTGGCCCGGCGCCTGGTGGACACCACCTACGAAGCCATGCTGGCCGGCATCCGGGCGGTGAAGCCCGGTGCCACGCTGGGCGACGTGGGCCACGCCATCCAGTCCGTCGCGCACCGGGAACACTTCAGCGTGGTGCGCGAATACTGCGGCCATGGCATCGGGCAGATCTACCACGAGGACCTTCAGGTGCTGCACTACGGGCGGCGGGGCGAAGGCCTGCGGCTGGAACCGGGGATGGTCTTCACCATCGAGCCGATGCTCAACGCCGGCCGGCGCGAAACCCGGCAGCTGCCCGATGGGTGGACCGTGGTGACCCAGGACAGATCCCTGTCCGCCCAGTTCGAGCACATGGTGGCGGTCACGCCTTCAGGGTATGAAGTGTTGACGCCCTGGCCTGAGGGCACGGGGGCCTACGCGCCGGTTTGAGGCCCCGTCTGATCCACTTCTCCCCCGCCACCCCCACCCGAAATTCCATTCAATACACCCCCACCCCACCCCGCCACACTCGCCCCTCCGATGAAGACGTGTGTGGAGGTCTGAGGTGACGGCGCTGGTGCTGGCAATGGGAACGTTTGCGTTGATGGGGGCCATCACGCCGGGGCCGGTGAATGTGCTGGCCATCCGCCATGGCGCGGCGGCCGGCCGGCTGACGGCGCTGGCCTATGTACTGGGCGCCAGCCTGAGCTACGCGCTGGTGGTGTGGCTGATGGGCCAGGGCGGCGCCTGGCTGTTGCATGAGGCCTGGGCCGTGCAGGGCGCGCGCTGGCTGGGCGCGGCCTACCTGCTGCACCTGGCCTGGCGGGTGGCCACCGCACCGCCCATGGCCTTGGCCGGCCCGGCGGGCGCGCCGCGGCATGCGGCCTGGGCGGCCCTGGCCGCGCTGCGGGACGGGGGCCTGACACAGTCGCTCAACCCCAAGGCCTGGCTGGTGGCGCTGTCGGGCATCGGCCTGTTCGTGCTGCCGCAGGCGGATGCGCGGGCAGCGCTGGGGCTGTTCTGTGCGGTGTCGCTGCTGGCCTGCGGCCTGGGCGTGGGCTGCTGGGCCCTGGCCGGCCGGCTGCTGGCGCGTGCCCTGGCCCAGCCGGCGCGCCAGCGGTGGTTCAACCGGGCGATGGGTGCGCTGCTGGCCCTGAGCGTGGCCAGTATGCTTGGCTGACCGGCTCCCACCCGCCATGTCCAGCTCTGCCTCCAGCCCGCACCGCATCCACCGCCACCCGGCCGCGCCCTGGGCGGCCCTGCGCGTCAGCCTGGGCACGCGGGACTGCTACCGCCCGCATTCGCACCCGGAATATTCGGTGGGCATCGTGGACGAGGGCGGCGCCACCTTCCACCACCCCAGCGGCCCGCAGCCGGTGCAGGCCGGCTCGGTGGTGCTGATCGAGCCGCAGGTGGTGCACGCCTGCAACCCGGCCGCCGGCCAGCCCTGGTCCTACCGCATGCTGTTCGTGGATGCCGCCTGGCTGCACGCTGCGGTGGCCCGGGTGTGGGGGCTGGCTGAGGTGCCGCAGAGACAGGAAGGGCTGCACTTCGCATCCCGCGCTGTGAACGACCCGGTCATGCACGCTGTGGTGGACCGGCTGTGTCAGCCCATCCGTGACGCCGCCACTGCGCAGGCCCTGGCCGAGGCGCTGCCGCGCGTGCTGGCCGGCTGCCTGGTGGCCGGCCCGCCGCAGGACACCGCGCCTGTGCCGGAAGAGCTGCGGCCCGCCATTGCCGCCATGCAGGACGAGGCCGGCCCCCGCTTGACGGTGCAGGCCCTGGCCCAGGCCTGCGGCATGAGCGCCCCGCGCTTCATCCGCCGCTTTCAGGCGGTGTTCGGCATGACGCCGGGCAGCTACCTGCAGAACCAGCGCCTCAACGGCGCGCGGCGTCTGCTGGCCCAGGGCAGCGCGCTGGCCGACACCGCCCAGGCCATGGGCTTTGCCGACCAGGCCCATCTGCAGCGCAGCTTCAAGGCCCACCACGCCATGACGCCGGGCGACTACCGGCCGCCGCGCCGCTGAGCCGCCTCGGCCCAGGCCCGGGCGATGTGGCGCAGCTTCTCGGGGTTGCGCTGGGTGTGGATGCGGGTGATGCGCTGGCCGTCCGTCTCCAGGCCCTGGGCCGATTCCAGCTGGCCGCCGATGAAGCGCAGCAGGCCCCATTGGCCGTTCAGGCGCACCAGCTCGATGCGCTGCTCCGTGTGGTCGCGTTCGCTGCGGCGCCACACCGCGTGGTAGAGCTGGGCGATGCGCCGCCCGCCGGCCAGCACCTTGCCGAAGCTGGCCACCACGCCGCCGCCATCGCTGATCAGCTCGGCGTCCTCGGCCAGCAGGGCCTGCAGGCGGGCAAAGTCGCCCCGGCGGGCCGCCTCGGCAAAGCCGGCCAGCAGGCGGTGGTGCTGTTCGGGGCTCACGCTCTGGCGAGGCCGTTCGGCCTTCAGCTGGGCCTTGGCGCGCGAGACGATCTGGCGGCAGGCCGCCTCGCTCTTGCCCAGGGCCTGGGCCACCTCGGCGTAGTCGGCGTCGAAGACCTCGCGCAGCAGAAAGGCCGCCCGCGCCTCGGGGCCCAGGCGCTCCAGCAGGGCCAGAAAGGCCATGGAGATGTCGTCGGCCCGCTCCAGCAGGGCCTCGGGCGTGGCGGGCAGGTCCACATGGGCGGCGGGCCGGGGCTCTTCCTCGTCCAGCCAGGGCTCGGGCAGCCAGAAGCCGACGTAATGCGCGCGCTGGGCCTGGGCGCTGCGCAGCCGGTCGATGGCCAGGCGGGTGGTCACGGTCACCAGCCAGGCCTCGGGCTGGTCCAGTGTGGCGCGGTCGGCCGCATGCCAGCGCAGCCAGACGTCCTGCACCAGTTCCTCGGCGTCGGCCACGCTGCCCAGCATGCGGTAGGCGATGCCCTGCAGCCGGGGCCGCAGGCGGTCGAACAGGGCGGTGTGGGGGTCCATGGCAGGTCAGACGAACCAGCCCGGTGGTTTGTGACACGCAGGGCGGTCTTGATGCATTCTTGATGCGGGAGGGCCGATTCTTGTCCACGGCTTGATGGCCCGCTTCCTAGCATGACCTTCATCGACATGGAGGTTGTCATGCCCGTCTTCGAATGGACCGCCGCCGCACTGGCGGTCGGTCTGCTGATCTACCTCATCGCCGCCCTGCTGCGGCCGGAGGACTTCTCATGAACACCGCGGCCTGGATGCAACTCGCCGCCTTTCTGGCGGCGCTGGGCGTGCTGGCCTGGCCGCTGGCGCGCTGGATCGACGCGGCGATGGCCGGCCGCCTGGGCTGGCTGAACCGGCTGGAGGCGCCGCTGTTCCGCCTGGCCGGCGTGCGGCCGCAACAAGAAGCCGGCTGGAAGCGCTACACCCTCGGCCTGCTCCTGTTCAATGGCCTGGGTGTCGTGGCGGTGTACCTGCTGCAGCGCTGGCAGGCCGCCCTGCCCTTCAACCCGCAGCAGATGCCGGCGGTGGCGCCGGACCTGGCCTTCAACACCGCCATCAGCTTCGTCACCAACACCAACTGGCAGGCCTACGGCGGCGAGGCCACCCTGAGCTACCTGACCCAGATGCTGGCGCTGACGGTGCAGAACTTCCTCTCGGCGGCCACCGGCATCGCGGTGGTGGTGGCGCTGGTGCGCGGCTTCGCGCGCCACTCGGCCCAGGCGATCGGCAATGTCTGGGCCGACCTGAGCCGCGCCACGCTGTGGGTGCTGCTGCCGCTGTCCTTCGTGTTTGCGCTGGTGCTGGTGGGCCAGGGGGTGATCCAGAACTTCAGCCCCTACAACACCGTGCAGACCGTGGAGACCGTGCACTGGCAGGAGCCCCGCCTGGGCACCGATGGCCAGCCGCTGAAGGACGCCCAGGGCCAGCCGGTGCTGGACGACAAGCAGGACGCGCACCAGACCCTGGCCATGGGCCCGGTGGCCTCGCAGCTGGCCATCAAGATGCTGGGCACCAACGGCGGCGGTTTCTTCAACGCCAACTCGGCCCACCCGTATGAGAACCCGACGCCGCTGTCCAACTTCCTGCAGATGCTCAGCATCTTCCTGATCCCGGCGGCGCTGTGCTTCGTCTTCGGCCGCATGGTGGGCGACGCCCGCCAGGGCTGGGCGCTGCTGGGCGCGATGACGGCGATCTTCGTGGTCATGGCCGTGCTGGCCACGGTGGCCGAGCAGCAGGGCAACCCGCTGCTGAGCGCGCTGGGCACCGACCCGGCCGCCAGCGCGCTGCAGAGCGGCGGCAACATGGAAGGCAAGGAGGTGCGCTTCGGCATCAACGCCTCCGCGCTGTTCGCCACCATCACCACCGCGGCGTCCTGCGGCGCGGTCAACGCCATGCACGATTCCTTCACCCCGCTGGGGGGCGCCGTGCCCCTGGTGCTGATGCAGCTGGGCGAGGTGGTGTTCGGCGGCGTGGGCTCGGGCCTGTACGGCATGCTGGTCTTCGCCATCCTGGCGGTGTTCATCGCCGGGCTGATGATCGGCCGCACGCCCGAGTACCTGGGCAAGAAGATCGAGACCTTCGAAATGAAGATGGTGGCCATCGCCATCCTCGTCACCCCGCTGCTGGTGCTGGGCGGCACGGCCCTGGCGGTGCTGACCGAGGCCGGCAGCGCCGGCCTGGCCAACCCGGGCGCGCACGGCTTCTCGGAGGTGCTCTACGCCTTCAGCTCGGCGGCCAACAACAACGGCAGCGCCTTTGCCGGTCTGTCGGCCAACTCGCTCTTCTACAACCTGAGCCTGGCCGTGGCCATGGCGCTGGGCCGCTTCGGCGTCATCGTGCCGGTGCTGGCCATCGCCGGTTCGCTGGCCGCCAAGAAGCGCCTGGCCGCGACCGAGGGCACCCTGCCCACCCATGGTCCGCTGTTCATCGTGCTGCTGATCGGCGCGGTGCTGCTGGTGGGCCTGCTGAACTACGTGCCCGCCCTGGCCCTGGGCCCGGTGGCGGAACACCTGAGCCTGTGGGCGCATTGAAGGAGGCCCCCATGACACGCCAAACCCTGAAACTCTTCGACCCCGTGCTGCTGCGCCCGGCCCTGCTGGACGCGCTGCGCAAGCTCAGCCCGCGGGTGCAGTGGCGCAACCCGGTGATGTTCGTCGTCTACGTGGGCAGCGCCTTCACCACGGCCCTGGCCATCGCCCAGCCCAGCCTGTTCACCCTCGGCGTGGCGCTGTGGCTGTGGTTCACCGTGCTGTTCGCCAACTTCGCCGAGGCCCTGGCCGAGGGCCGCAGCAAGGCCCAGGCGGCCAGCCTGCGCGGCCTCAAGCGGCAGACCTGGGCCAAGCGCCTGACCCACTACCAGCGCGGCCTGCCGCGTGAACAGCTGCAATGGCACCCGCTGGAGGCCGACGCGCTGCGCAAGGAGGAGCATGTGCTGATCGAGGCCGGCGACGTGGTGCCGGCCGATGGCGAGGTGGTGGACGGTGTGGCCTCGGTGGACGAGAGCGCCATCACCGGCGAATCGGCCCCGGTCATCCGCGAATCGGGCGGCGACTTCAGCTCCGTCACCGGCGGCACCCGCGTGCTGTCGGACTGGATCGTGGTGCGCGTCACGGTCAACCCGGGCGAGACCTTCGTCGACCGCATGATCGCGATGGTGGAGAACGCCAAGCGGCAGAAGACGCCCAATGAGATCGCGCTGACCATCCTGCTGGTGGCGCTGACCATCGTCTTCCTGGGCGTGGTGGCCACGCTGCTGCCCTACTCCGTCTTCAGCGTGCAGGCCTCGGGCGCCGGCCAGCCGGTGGGCCTGGTGGTGCTGGTGGCCCTGCTGGTCTGCCTGATCCCCACCACCATCGCCGGCCTGCTCTCGGCCATCGGCGTGGCGGGCATGAGCCGCATGATGCAGGCCAACGTCATCGCCACCTCAGGCCGGGCAGTGGAAGCCGCCGGCGACGTGGACGTGCTGCTGCTGGACAAGACCGGCACCATCACCCTGGGCAACCGCCAGGCCACGGCCTTCGTGCCGGCCCCGGGCGTGAGCGAGCAGACGCTGGCCGACGCGGCCCAACTGGCCTCGCTGGCCGACGAGACGCCTGAGGGCCGCAGCATCGTGGTGCTGGCCAAGCAGCGCTTCCATCTGCGCGAGCGTGAGCTGGGCAGCCTGCAGGCCGCGTTCGTGCCCTTCACCGCCCAGAGCCGCATGAGCGGGGCCGATTTGCCGCAGCCCGGTGGCGGCCTGCGGCAACTACGCAAGGGCGCGGCCGACGCGGTGCGCCGCCATGTGGAGACGCTGGACGGCGACTGGCCCGCGGCGCTGCAGGCCAGCGTGGAGGACATCGCCCGCCGTGGCAGCACGCCGCTGGTGGTGGCCGATGGCCGCCGCGCCCTGGGCGTGGTGGAGCTCAAGGACATCGTCAAGGGCGGCATCCGCGAGCGCTTTGCCGAGCTGCGCCGCATGGGCATCCAGACGGTGATGGTGACCGGCGACAACCGGCTCACCGCCGCCGCCATCGCCGCCGAGGCCGGGGTGGACGACTTCCTGGCCGAGGCCACGCCCGAGGCCAAGCTGGCCCTGATCCGTGAACACCAGGCCGCCGGCCGCCTCGTGGCCATGACCGGCGACGGCACCAACGACGCCCCCGCGCTGGCCCAGGCCGACGTGGCGGTGGCCATGAACACCGGCACGCAGGCCGCCAAGGAGGCCGGCAACATGGTGGACCTGGACAGCAACCCCACCAAGCTGATCGAGATCGTGGAGACCGGCAAGCAGATGCTGATGACCCGCGGCTCGCTGACCACCTTCAGCATCGCCAACGACGTGGCCAAGTACTTCGCCATCATCCCGGCGGCCTTCGTCAGCACCTACCCGGCGCTGGGCGCGCTCAACGTGATGCACCTGGCCAGCCCGGCCTCGGCCATCCTCTCGGCGGTGATCTTCAACGCGCTGATCATCGTCGCGCTGATCCCGCTGGCCTTGAAGGGCGTGCCCTACCGTGCGGTGGGCGCGGCCCTGCTGCTGCGCCGCAACCTGCTGATCTACGGCCTGGGCGGCGTCATCGTGCCCTTCATCGGCATCAAGGCCATCGACCTGCTGATCGCCGGCCTGGGCCTGGCCTGAACACACTTTCCAAGGAGTCTTCCATGGACACCCTCGCTTCGTCCCCCCGCGCCGCCGCCACCACCGCCCCCGCCGAAGGCCTGTGGCGCCCGGCTCTGGTGCTGTTCGCCGCCCTCTCGCTCATCACCGGCCTGGCCTACCCGCTGGCCGTCACCGGCGTGGCCCAGGCCACCCTGGCCGAGCCCGCCAACGGCAGCCTGGTCTGGCGCGATGGCCGGGCCGTCGGCTCCAGCCTGATCGGCCAGCCCTTCAGCGACCCGGCGCACTTCTGGGGCCGGCCCTCGGCCACCACCCCCATGCCCGACAACGCGGCCAACTCGGGCGGCTCCAACCTGGGCCCCAGCAACCCGGCCCTGGTGGCCGCGGTGAAGGACCGCATCCAGGCCCTGCACGCGGCCGACCCCGGCCAGACCGCCCCGGTGCCCATCGACCTGGTGACCACCTCCGCCAGCGGGCTGGACCCGCACATCAGCCTGGCCGCGGCCCAGTACCAGCTGCCCCGCATCGCCCGCCTGCGCGGCGTGCCCGTGGCCGCCCTGCAGGACTTGGTGGCCCGCCACACCGAGGGGATACTGCTGGGGTTCCTGGGCGAGCCGCGGGTGAACGTGCTGCTGCTCAACCTGGATCTGGACGCGCGCTACCCCACCACCTCCCCTGCCTCCGCTGCGCCAGCCCGCCCCCTGACCTGACCCTGTGATGACGGACGACACCCGGCCCGACCCCGACGCCCTGCTGCGCCAGGTTCAGGCCGACGAAGCCCAGGCCCGGCGCGGCCGGCTGAAGATCTTCTTCGGCGCCAGCGCGGGCGTGGGCAAGACCTGCGCCATGCTGGTGGCCGCCCAGGCGGCCCGGGCCGGCGGCACGCCGCTGGCCGTCGGCGTGGTCGAAGCCCATGGCCGCGCCGAGACCGAGGCCTTGGCCCAGGGCCTGCCGCGCCTGCCGCTGCGCCAGGTGCCCCACCGCGGGCGGATGCTGGCCGAGTTCGATCTGGACGGCGCGCTGGCCTTCGGCCGCGAGCACCCCGGCGCCCTGCTGCTGCTGGACGAGCTGGCGCACAGCAACGCGCCCGGCTCGCGCCACCCCAAGCGCTGGCAGGACGTGGAGGAACTGCTGGAGGCCGGCCTGGACGTGTGGACGACGGTCAACGTCCAGCACCTGGAGAGCCTGAACGACATCGTCTCGGGCATCACCGGCGTGCGGGTCTGGGAAACCGTGCCCGACAGCCTGTTCGACGCCGCCGACGAGGTGGTGGTGGTGGACCTGCCGCCCGACGAACTGCTGGCCCGGCTGAAGGCCGGCAAGGTCTATGTGCCGCACCAGGCCGAGCACGCCGCCGCCCATTTCTTCCGCAAGGGCAACCTGCTGGCCCTGCGCGAACTGGCCCTGCGCCGCACCGCGGACCGGGTGGACGAGCAGATGCAGGACTGGCGCCGGCGCAGCGCGGTGCCGGTGGTGTGGCCCAACCGCGAGGCTCTGCTGGCCTGCGTGGACGACAGCCCCGAGGCCGAGAAGCTGCTGCGCCGCTGCGCCCGCCTGGCCACCCAGCTCGACCTGCCCTGGCACGCCCTGCATGTGGAGACCCCTGCCTCGGCCCGCCGGCCGGAGGCGCAGCGCCGCCGGCTGGAGCGCAGCCTCAAGCTGGCCCAGGACCTGGGGGCCGAGGTGGCCACCCTGCCCGCGGCCGAGCTGGCCCCGGCCCTGGTGCGCTACGCCCGCGAGCACAACCTCTCGCGCCTGGTGATCGGCCGCCGGCCCCGGCACGGCTGGCGGGCCTGGCGGCCCTGGGGCCGCCCGCTGGCCGAGCAGGTCGCCGCCCTGGCCGAGGACCTGGACCTGCTGCAGGTGGCCCTGCCGGCGCCACGCGACACCGGCGGCCCGTCCCCCCGGGGCGGCCGGCCCGCCGCCGCCTCGCCCGACTGGCGCGGCCATGGCGCCGCGCTGGCGGCCTGCGCCCTCACCGCCCTGTTGTGCACGCCGCTGCGGCCCTGGCTGGAGCTGAGCAACACCGTGATGCTCTTCCTGCTGGTCGTGGTGGGCGTGGCCCTGCGCTACGGCCGCAGCCCGGCGGTGCTGGCGGCCTTCGTCGGCGTGGGCCTGTTCGACTTCTTCTTCGTGCCGCCGCGCTACTCCTTCGCGGTCAGTGACGTGCAGTACGTGCTGACCTTCGCGGTGATGCTGGTGGTGGCGCTGGTGATCGGCCAGCTCACCGCGGGGCTGCGCTTCCAGGCCGACGAGGCCCAGCGGCGCGAGCACGGCATGCGCCGGCTCTACGAGATGGCGCGCGACCTCTCCGCCGCGCTGCAGCCCGAGCAGGTGGCCGAGATCGGCAGCCGCTTCCTGACCGCGGAGTTCCGCGCCCAGGTCACCGTGCTGGCCGCCGACGACGAGGGCCACCTGCACCCGCTGCCGGGCGGGAAGGCCGCGGTGGACATGGCCGTGGCCCAGTGGGCCTTCGACCGCGGTGAGCCCGCCGGCCGCGGCACCGACACCCTGCCGGCCGGTGCCTGCCTGATGCTGCCGCTGCGCGCACCCATGCGCAGCCGCGGCGTGCTGTGCGTGGAGCCGGCCGCGGGCGAGCCCGCCCCCGGCCCCGGCCAGCGCCAGCTGCTGCAGACGGCCGCCTCGCTGCTGGCCATCTCGCTGGAACGCATCCACTACATCGACGTGGCCCAGGCCAGCACGCTGCAGATCGAGTCGGAGCGGCTGCGCAACTCGCTGCTCTCGGCCATGTCGCACGATCTGCGCACGCCGCTGGCCTCGCTGCAGGGCCTGTCGGAAACCCTGGCCTGGACCGAGCCGCCGCTGGCCCCGGCCCAGCAGCAGACGGTGCAGGCCATCCAGCAGTCGGCCCGGCGCATGAGTGCGCTGGTCAGCAACCTGCTGGACATGGCCCGGCTGGAGGCCGGCGCGGTGCAGCTGCGCCGCGACTGGCTGCCGCTGGAGGAGCTGGTGGGCAGCGCGCTGGCCGAGTGCCAGGCGCTGCTGGGCACGCGGCCGGTCACGGTGCAGCTGGCCGAGGACCTGCCGCTGCTGGCCCTGGACGCCACGCTGTTCGAACGCGTCTTCGTCAACCTGCTGGAGAACGCGGCCAAGTACACGCCGGCCGGCAGCGCCATCGAGATCCGTGCCCGGCGCGAGGGCGCGGAGGTGATCGTGCAGGTGGACGACCACGGCCCCGGCCTGCCCCCGGGGCGCGAGGAGGCGGTGTTCGAGAAGTTCGAGCGCGGCCAGCGCGAAAGCGCCACGCCGGGCGTGGGCCTGGGCCTGGCCATCTGCCGCGCCATCGTGCAGGCCCATGGCGGGCGCATCCAGGGGCAGAACCGACGGCAGGGCGAGCAGGTCGTCGGCGCCCGCTTCACCCTGCGCCTGCCGGTGGGCCAGCCGCCCACCGACGACGGCAGCGCACTGGCTGGTTAGCATCCGGACCATGAGCGAGCCCCTGCCCCGCGTGCTGGTCGTCGAAGACGAGGCCGACATCCTGCGCTTCATCCGCCTGGCCCTGGAAAGCCAGGGGCTGGAGGTGCACACCGCCGACGGCCTGCAGCGCGGCCTGATCGAGGCCGGCACCCGGCGGCCCGAGCTGATCGTGCTGGACCTGGGCCTGCCCGACGGCGACGGGGTGGACCTGATCCGCGACCTGCGGCAGTGGTCGGCGGTGCCGGTGATCGTGCTGTCGGCCCGCAGCCGCGAGGCCGACAAGATCGCCGCGCTGGACGCCGGCGCCGACGACTATCTGGTCAAGCCCTTCGGCAGCGGCGAGCTGCTGGCCCGGGTGCGCGCCCAGCTGCGCCGCCACAGCCAGCAGGGCGCCCAGGGCGAGCCGGTGCAGCGCTTCGGCGACATCACGGTGGACCGGGTGCACCGCAGCGTGCAGCGCGCGGGCGAGGCCCTGCACCTCACCCCCATCGAGTACCGGCTGCTGACCCACCTGCTGTCTCAGCCCGACCGGGTCGTCACCCACGCCCAGCTGCTGCAGGCGGTGTGGGGCCCCGGCCACCGCGAGGACACCCACTACGTGCGGGTCCACATGGCCAATCTGCGCAAGAAGATCGAGGCCGACCCGTCCCGGCCGCAGCACCTGCTGACCGAGACCGGCGTGGGCTACCGGCTGGTGGGCCTGACGGGCTGAGGCTCAAAGACACAAGGCCGGCTCAGCCCTTGCCGCGCAGCAGCGCGCTCATCAGGTTGTCGAAGGGCAGGTCGCACAGCTGCTGCCACATCACCTGCTCGGACCGGAACCTGGCCCAGTGGGCGTGGATCTTCTTGAAGGGCGCGCTCTTCTCCGCCATCTCGGCGTAGAGCTCGTTGGCCGCGCCGAAGGCGGCCTGCGTCACCTCCTTGGGGAAGGCGCGCAGCTGGGCGCCGCCGGCCACCAGGCGGCGCAGGGCCTGCGGGTTCTCGTGGTCGTACTTCATCGTCAGCCACTGGTTGGCCTCGGCCGTGGCGGTGCGCAGCGCCGTCTGGTAGAGCGCCGGCAGGGCGTTGAGCGCCTTGAGGTTGACGAACAGACCCAGCGTGGCCGAGCCCTCCCACCAGCCCGGGTAGTAGTAGTACCTGGCCACCTTTTGCAGGCCCAGCTTCTCGTCATCCAGCGGGCCGACGAACTCGGCCGCGTCGATCACGCCCTTCTCCAATGCGGGGTAGAGGTCGCCCGCGGCCAGCTGCTGCGGCACCACGCCCAGCTTGGCCAGCACCATGCCACCCAGGCCGCCGATGCGGAACTTCAGGCCCTGGAGGTCGGCCACCGACTTGATCTCCTTGCGGTACCAGCCGGCCATCTGGGCGCCGGTGTTGCCCACCGCCATTACGGTAACGCCATAGGGCGCCAGGAACTCGTCGATCAGGGCCTGGCCGCCGCCCTCGTAGAGCCAGGCGTTCTGGGCCCGCAGGCCCAGACCGAAGGGCATGGCAGTGTGGAAGCCGAAGGCCGGGTCCTTGCCGATGTAGAAGTAGCTGGCGCTGTGGCCGGCCTCCACCGTGCCCTTCTGCACCGCGTCCAGCACGCCCAGCGGCGGCACCAGCTCGCCGGCCGGGTGGACGGTGATGTTGAACTTGCCGCCGGTGAGCTCGCCCACCCGCTTGGCCACCATCTCCATCGCGCTGAAGATGCCGGTCAGGCTGCGCGGGTAGCTGGAGGCCACGCGCCAGCGGATCTCGGGGTGGGCCGTCTGGGCCAGCGCCGGGGCGGCCAGGCTGGCCAGGGCGCCCCCCATGGCACCGGATTGCGCAAGAAACTGTCGGCGGCTCATGGTCGGATCTTCCGGGAAAGAGGTCGTGTGCGGTCCGCCCTTGTACGCCATTTCCGCGCCGCGATGAGGGGGCCGGCTTGCCGGTGAAGGGCTTCGGCTTTAACATTCATATTAAATATATGTTTTAACGCCATGACCACTGTCCTGCTCCAGCACAAATCGCCCGTGCCGCCGCGAGGCGGCTGGGCCCTGTGGGCCCTGGGTTTCCGGCCCTTCTACCTGCTGGCCGCGCTGTGGGCCGTGTTATCCATTCCGTTGTGGGCGGCGCAGATGAGCGGCCACCTCGGCAGTTGGACCCGCGGCATGCCCTGGCATGCCCACGAGATGGTGTTTGGCTACACCCTGGCCATCGTGGTGGGCTTTCTGTTCACCGCGGGGCGCAACTGGTCCGGCCAGCCCACACCCACCGGGCGCCACCTGCAGGCCCTGGCGGCGCTGTGGCTGCTGGCCCGGGTGCTGGGCTTCACGCCCTGGCTGCTGGCCGCGGGCCTGGCCAACGCGGTCTTTGCCTGGGCCTCGGCCTGGGCCCTGTGGCGGGCGCTGCGGGCTGGCCCCAACCGCCGCAACGACTTCTTCCCCCTGCTGCTGGTTGGCCTGGGGCTGGCCAGCCTGGGCCTGCACCTGCAGGCGCTGGGCTGGCTGGCCTGGCCCGAAGGCCTGGGCCTGCCCATCGCGCTGGACGTGGTGCTGTTCATGATCGCGGTGATGGCCGGGCGCGTGGTGCCCATGTTCAGCAACAACGGCGTGCCCGGCATGCAGGCCCGGCGCCACGAGCGCCTGGAGAAGGCCGCGCTGGGCGGCGTGCTGGTGCTGATGGCCGCCGACGCGCTGGGCCTGCACGGCCTGCCCCTGGCCGTGCTGCTGTCGGGCCTGGCCCTGCTGCACGCCGCCCGCTGGGCCCTGTGGCAGCCCTGGCGCACGCTGCGCCACCCGCTGGTGTGGGTGCTGCATGCGGCCTATCTGTGGCTGCCGCTGCACCTGCTGCTGCGCGCCGGCGCCACGCTGGAGGCTTGGCCCCTCGGCCCGGCCACCCACGCGCTCACGCTGGGCACCATCGGCGGCATGACGATCGGCATGATCACCCGCACCGCGCTGGGCCACACCGGTCGGCCGCTGCAGGCCGGCCCCTTCGAGACCACGGCCTTCGTCGCCATGCTGGGTGCCGCGCTGGTGCGGGTGGCCGTGCCCCTGCTGTGGCCGTCCGGCCTGCTGGCGGCGGTGCATCTGTCGGCCACGCTGTGGGTGCTGGCCTTCCTCGCCTACCTGGCCCGCTACGTCGGCATCCTCAGCCGCCCGCGGCTGGATGGCCAACCCGGCTGAACCCGCCCCGCAACCAGGAGCCACGATGGCCCGTTTGATGAGCATCTCCCTGCCGGGCGCCGAGGCGGCCGCGGTGGGCTTCGACACCCCGCTGGCCATGCTGGCCGAATGCCACCGCAGGGTGGAGGACCAGTGCGCCACCCTGCAGCGCCTGCCGCCCCACCTGGCGGCCCACGGCCCGGACCGCGCCGCGGCCGAGGCCGCCACCGCGGTACTGCGCTACTTCGATCTGGCCGGCCCAAAGCACCATGCCGACGAGGAGGCCGACCTCTTCCCCGCGCTGCTGGAATCGATGGCTGGCTCCGACGCGGTGTGCCTGCGCGAACTGACCGACGGCCTGAAGGCCGACCACCGCCGCTTCGAGCAGCAATGGACCACGCTGCGGGCTGCGCTGACCGAGATCGCCGCAGGGCGGCCGGCCGCGCTGGACGCGACCGCGGTGGAGGCCTTCTGCGCCCTCTATGAGCGCCACATCGCCCGCGAGGAAACGGAGCTTCTGCCCATGGCCGAGCGGCTGATCGACCCTGCCGTGCTGGCCGAGATCGGGCTGGCCATGCGGCGGCGGCGCGGCGAGGCCGTCTGAATGCCGGCCAGACCCGTGCGGCGCGCCGCCCTGCCCCTGGTCTATGCCTGCTCCGGCTGCTCCAGCGCCGCCCAGTTGGCCAACCACCTGGCGGTGCGCCTGGACCGCGAAGGGCGGGCCGAGATGTCCTGCATTGCAGGGGTGGGCGGTGACGTGCCCGCGCTGGTGAGGGTGGCGGTGGATGCCGCGACCCGACAGCGCCCGGTGCTGGTCATCGACGGCTGCCCGCTGAGTTGCGCCCGCCAGGCCCTGGCCCGCCACGGCGTGGCCCCCAGCCACCACCTGGCCCTGTGGGAAGCCGGCGTGCACAAACGCCAGCACGAGGACTTCGACCCGTCCCAGGCAGCTCATCTGATGAGCCAGTGCCACGCGCTGCTGGACGAATTGCCATCCGGTCCGCCGACCGGGGATTGAGCCTCGCGGGGGCGGCCGGCTTGCGCTGACGCAAAACCACGCTGGCAGCACATCGGGAGACTGCCGTCTTCCGCAGTGACCCGCCTTCGCGCGGCTCCCCGATGCAACACCCCACTCCCACCGAGCGCGCACGCCCCCATCTGGTGTGCCCCGCCGGCAGCCTGCGCGCCCTGGAGGCCGCCGTGGATGCCGGCGCCGACGCCGTCTACCTGGGCCTGAAGGACGCGACCAACGCCCGCAACTTCGCCGGCCTGAACTTCACCGACACGCAGATCCGCGAGGGCGTGGCCCTGGCGCACCGCCACGGGGTGCAGGTGCTGATGGCCCTGAACACCTTTGCCGATGCGCGCCGGCCCGGTCCGTGGTTCGCCGCCGCCGACAAGGCCGCCGAACTCGGGGCCGATGCCCTGATCGTGGCCGACACCGCGGTGATGGGCCACTGCCGCGACCGCCTGCCGGGCCTGCGGCTGCACCTGTCGGTGCAGGCCTCGGCCACCAGCCACGCCGCCATCGAGCACTACCGCCAGCGCTACGGCGTGCAGCGGGCCGTGCTGCCCCGGGTGGTGGCGGCCGAGCAGATCGCGCGCATCATCGCCGGCACCTCGGTGGAGATCGAGGTCTTCGCCTTCGGCAGCCTGTGCGTGATGGTGGAGGGGCGCTGCGCCCTGTCGTCCTACGCCACTGGCCAGTCGCCCAACAATGCCGGCGTCTGCTCGCCGGCCTCGGCGGTGCGCTGGCAGGAGCGCGGCGGTGGTGTCAGCGCCCGGCTCAACGGTGTGCTGATCGACCATTACGGGCCCGAGGAACCGCGGGGCTATCCCACGCTGTGCAAGGGGCGCTTCGACGTGGCAGGGCAGCGCTCGCACGTGCTGGAAGAACCCACCAGCCTGAACACGCTGGAGTTGCTGCCCAGGCTGGTCCAGATGGGTGTGCGCGCCTTCAAGATCGAAGGCCGGCAGCGCAGCGCCGCCTATGTGGGCGAGGTGACCCGGGCCTGGCGCGCCGCGCTGGACCGCGCCTGCGCCGCCGTGGAAGACGGCCGCCCCTTCACCCCCGATCCGGCCTGGCAACAGGCCCTGTCCCGCCATGCCGAGGGGGCGCAGACCACCCTGGGCGCCTTCGAGCGCCCCTGGCGCTGATTGCCATGAACGACCGCTCTTCTCTTTCCACCCCCGGCGGGCGCCGCTGGGGCCTGACCGTCGGGCCGGTGCAGTACCTCTGGCCGCGCGAGCGGCTGCTGGCCTTCTATGCCGAGCTGGCCGATTCGCCGGCGGACTGCATCGTGCTGGGCGAGGTGGTGTGCGCCCGCCGGCGCCAGATGCGTCTGGAGGACTGGCTGGCCCTCGGCCGCGAGCTGGCCCAGGCCGGCAAGCAGGTGGTGCAGGCCACCCAGACCCTGGTCGAGACCGAGGCCGACCTGCGACAGATCGAGCGCCTGGGTGCCGAGACCGGCCACTGGGTGGAGGCCGGCGATGCCTCGGCCCTGGCCCTGCTGCAGGGCCGCGTGCCGCTGGTGCTGGGGCCGCACATCAACATCTACAACCACCGCGCGCTGCAGGAGCATGCCGACCTGGGCGTGGTGCGTTGGGTGCCGCCGGTGGAGCTGTCGCTGGAGGCGCTGGCCTGCATCCAGCCGCCCGAGCATCCGGTGACCGGCTGGGCGCAGCAGCCCATCGAGACCGAGGTCTGGGCCTTCGGCCGCCTGCCGCTGTCCTTCTCGGCGCGCTGCTTCACCGCGCGCCAGCACGGCGTGCCCAAGGACCAGTGCGGCTTCCCCTGCGGGGACGACCCGGACGGCCGCCTGGTGCGCAGCGGCGAGGGCGAGGACTTCCTGGTGCTCAACGGCACCCAGACCCAATCGGCCGGCGTGCATTGCCTGCTGCCCCACGGCACGGCGCTGGCCGCCACCGGGGCACGGCGCCTGCGGCTCTCGCCCCAGGCCAGGGGCTTCGGCCAGGTGCTGACCGATTTCGAGGCCGTGTTCAACCAGGGGGCCGCGGCGGCACCGCGCATGGCGGCCTGGGCCGACCTGGGTGTGCCCCAGCCCCTGGTGTCGGGCTACGCCTTCGGCCAGGCCGGCATGGTGAGCCACGTGAGCCTGCCTTCGGAGATGCCTGCATGAATCCGCTGTTCTTCCCTGCCCGCCTGCGGGCCCCGCTCGATGCCCTGGCCCGCCGCATCGACGCCCTGCCCCCGCTGCCAGCCGCCTGGGCCGGCCCGCAGACGCGGGTGGCGGGCTGGCTGCGCCACCTGCCCAGCAGGCCGCCATCGCAGGGCCTGGCGGTGCTGCTCAACCAGGGTCTGTGGCCTCGGCTGCCCGAGGAGCTGCGGCAGGGTCTGCAGGGGCGCGTGATCGCCCTGGAGGTGAGCGACCTGGGCTGGCGGCTGCGGCTGCGCGGGCGCGCCGGTGGCTTCGACGCCGCAGGCGACGAACGCGAGACCGCGTTGCGAATCGCCGCGCGGGCCGCCGGCTGGTGGCGCCTGGCCCGCGGGCTGGACGACCCGGACCGCCTGTTCTTCGATCGCGTGCTGGTGATGGAGGGCGACACCGAGCTGGGTCTGCTGCTGAAGAACTCGCTGGATGCACTGGGGCCGGTGTGGCCGGTCCGGCCCACCGCGCCGTCCTCGGCGCGGGGCTGAACTCAGGCCGCGAGGGCCAGGCCGGCGGCGTGTGCGCGCACCTCGCGCAGCGGAGCCCGGCGCGTGCTGCCGCGCGCGGCGGTCACCGTCGGCATGGGGCCGCGGGACTCGCTGAGGTACTGCAGCATGACCCGGTTGAGCACCTGGATCTCGTAACGCCGCACCGCGATCAGCTGCTGTTCGCTGAGCTGGCGCAGCGAGCGGGACAGGGCCTCGGAGGTCACGCCGAGCTGCTGGGCCAGCTGCTGCTTGCGCACCGCCATCTGCCACACCGGCTGGGGCGCACCGTCCCGGCCGGCCGTCTCGTCCAGGATGCGTCGCGCCAGGCGGGCAGCCAGGCCGCGGGTGCGGGCGTCGGTCAGCCCGTCGCGCAGCGCCTGGGCCTGCCCGGCCAGCACCTGTCCGAAGGCCAGGCCCACGGCCGGATGCTGCTGGGCGATGCGCAGCACCGCGTCGATGGGCAGCGCCAGCAGTTCGCTGGGCTCGGTGGCCATCAGCGAGCGGAACCAGGCGGGCTGGAGAGCCAGGGCGCCGAACACATCCACCCACTCGCCGGCCTGCACCCGGAACAGCTCGGTGAAGCGGCCCCGGCGGTCCAGCCCGCCGGCCGCCAGCTGCCCGCGCCGCAGCAGCCACAGCGAGGGCAGCGGCTTGGCCGGCGTCGGGTGCTGGATCAGGCCGATCGGCACGTCGATCACGCAGGCGGCCTGCAGCAGGCGGTCACAGGCTTCGGACGGGATGACACTGGGGGCCAGCGCCCGGGCGATCAGCTGGCAATCCGGTTCGGAACAGACCATGGCGAGGGCTCCTTGCGGGATGGTGGATGGCGATCAGGCGGCTGCGCCGGCGCAGGCGCAGGCCCCGCCGCAGCCGCCCTCGGTGGCCGCCTCGGGGGCGTTCAGGCCCTCGAACAGCACGTTGTTCTCCAGGTGGATGTGCTGCATCAGGTCCTCGCGCAGGGTCTGCAGGCCGGCCAGCAGGGCACGCCAGGTGTTGCAGGCGCCGCGCGGCATGGCCAGGCCGTGGGCCAGGCTCACCATCTGCGCCAGCGACTGGCCGTGCTGGTCGTGCTCGAAGCGCATCACCTCCACCGGCGGCAGCCCGGTGGGCGACATGCCCTGGGCGATCAGCGGAAAGAGGATCTGCTCCTCCTTCTGCATGTGGCTCTCGAGCTCCTGCAGCATCTCCTCCAGGTGGTCGGCCAGGCCGTGCGGACATTCGGGGCGGTCGGCATGCACCGTCTCGACCCGGCGCGACAGGCGCACCAGCTCCGGCAGCTGCTCGCGGTGGCGCTCGTGGTAGCGCGCCAGGATGTGGTCGATCAGCTCGGAAGCGGTGGCGCCACGCCAGTCGATGGCCTCGGACCCGGGCTGATCCTGCAAGGCCAGCAGGGCGTCGGTGATCGGCTCCGGATCCAGGCCCAGCGGGGCCAGGGCGTCGCGCAGGCTCTGCTTGCCGCCGCAGCAGAAGTCCAGCTGGTGGCGATGGAAGATGGCGGTGGCGCCGGGGATGCTGCGGGCCAGGTCGCCCAGGGAACGGTCCAGGAAGGCGGAGGAGCTCATCGTGTGCTTTCTCGACGGGTGAAGATGCCTTCTCCATGGCAAGGCCCGGGCCAGGGCTTGAGCCCCGATGAATCAAGCACTTGGCGCATTCAGGGTTGTTTTGACCCTGGCGGATTCAGGGTAAAAACAACCCGAAATGGTTTAATGCACCATGGACCTCGCCCTTCTGCTCAGTGACCTGACCGTGCAACTGCCGGCGGGCATGCGCTTGCAGCGCCTGGCCGCCGCGGTGCGGGCGGACTTCCAGTGCGACGCCGTGGTGATCCTGGCCCTGGAGCCGGGGGAGGCCCCCTGTCTGCGCCCGGTGGTGGCGGTGGGCCTGACGCGCGACGCCATGGGCCGGCGCTTCCTGCTGTCGGAGCAGCCGCGCCTGGCGGCCATCGTGGCCTCGCGCGAGGTGGTGGCCTTCGAAGCCGACAGCCGCCTGCCCGACCCCTATGACGGCCTGGTGGAAGGCCACCCCGGCCAACCGCTGCCGGTGCACGACTGCATGGGCATGCGCCTGCTGCAGGAAGGCCGGACCTGGGGCGTGCTGACCCTGGACGGCCTGCGCCCGGGCCGCTTCAGCCCGACGGACCGCGAGCGGCTCAACCGCCTGCTGCCCCTGGTGGAGACCGCCGTGCGCGTGAGCCGCCTGGAGCGCGAGAACCAGGACCTGCGCCAGGCCCGCGCCTGGGCCGCGCGGGCGCGCGAAGACGAGCCCGCCCTGGCCGGCACGGGCGGCGACGATCTGGAGATCGTGGCCCACAGCGAGGTGATGCACCGCCTGCTGGAGGAGACGCAGGTGGTGGCCCGCAGTGAGCTGCCGGTGCTGCTGCTGGGCGAGACGGGGGTGGGCAAGGAGCTGTTCGCCCGGCGCCTGCACCGGCTCTCGGCCCGCAGCGATCAGCCGCTGGTGCTGGTCAACTGCGCGGCCCTGCCCGAAACCCTGGCCGAGAGCGAGCTGTTCGGCCATGTGAAGGGCGCCTTCTCGGGCGCCACCAGCGACCGCCCCGGGCGGGTGGAGGCAGCGCAGGGCGGCACCCTGTTCCTGGACGAGGTGGGCGAGCTGCCGCTGGTGCTGCAGGCCAAGCTGCTGCGCACGCTGCAGAACGGCGAGATCCAGCGCCTGGGCTCGGACCGGCCGCGCAAGGTGGACGTCCGCTTCATCGCCGCCACCAACCGCGACCTGCGGGCCGCCGTGCGCGACGGCCGCTTCCGGGCCGACCTGTACCACCGGCTGTCGGTCTATCCGCTGCCCATCCCGCCGCTGCGCGAGCGGCGCGACGACATCCTGCCGCTGGCCGGGCGCTTCCTGGAGATCAACCGCGCCCGCCTGGGCCTGCGCGGCCTGCGCCTGGACCCACCGGCCGAGCAGGCGCTGCTGGCCTACGACTGGCCGGGCAATGTGCGCGAACTGGAGCACGTGATCGGCCGCGCGGCCCTGCGCGCCGGCGTGCAGGCCCAGGACCGCGACCGCATCGCCTCGGTCGGGGCGGCGCTGCTGGGCATCGAAGCGCCGGCCGCGGCGGGCACCGCAGGCCTGCCGGCGGCCACGCCGTCCGAGGGCCTGCCGGTCGATCCGGCCCGGCCGGCCCTGCCGCCACGGCAGGCGGCCCGCCAGGCCCAGGCGCAGAGCATCCGCGCGGCGCTGGACGCGGCCCAGGGCAACTGGGCCCAGGCGGCCCGGGCGCTGGGCGTGGACCCGAGCAACCTGCACAAGCTGGCCCGTCGGCTGGGGCTGAAGTAGCCCCTCCCGAGCCGCAGGCTCAGGCCGCCGCGGGCGAGAGACGGAACACCTGCACGGCCTCGCGCAGCCGGTCGGCCTGCAGGCGCAGCTGCTCGGAGGCGGCCGCGCTCTGCTCGACCAGCGCGGCGTTCTGCTGCGTCACCATGTCGAGCTGGGCGACGGCCTGGTTGATCTGGCCGACACCATCGGACTGCTGGCTGGCGGCCTGGCTGATCTCGCCCAGCAGCTCGGTCACCCGCTGGACCCGGGCGACCATGGTCTGCATGGCCTGCCCGGCTTCGCCGGCCTGACGGGCGCCGCGCTCGACCTGGGCCAGGCTGCCGGCCACCACGGCCTGGACCTGGCGGGCGGCATCGGCCGAGCGGTGGGCCAGGGCCCGCACCTCGCCGGCCACCACGGCAAAGCCGCGGCCCGATTCGCCGGCCCGCGCCGCCTCCACCGCGGCATTGAGCGCCAGCAGATTGGTCTGGAAGGCGATGCCGTCGACCAGGGCCACGATCTCGCCGATCTGCCGGTTGGCGGCCGAGACCTCCTGCATGGTGCCCACCACCTCCTCCACCGCGACCGCGCCGGACTCCACCGCCTCGCGGGCGGCCTGGGCCTGTTCCGCGGCATGGCGCGTCACATCGGCATTCTGGTGCACCGAGCCCGACAGCTCCTCCAGCGAGGCAGCCGTCTGCTGCAGGCTGGCGGCCTGTTCCTCGGTGCGCTGCGACAGGTCGGTCGTGCCGCCGGCCATCTCGTCGGCCCCGCGGGCCACCTGGTCGCAGCTCTCGCGCACGCTGCGAACCACCTGGGCCAGGTCCTGGGTCATGCCCTCCAGCGCGCCCAGCACACGGCCGGTCTCGTCAGCCGGACGATCTCCCACACGCACCGACAGGTCGCCCTGGGCCACCGCCTCGGCCACCGCGACGGCGCGGCCCAGCGGGCGGGTGATGCCACGGGCCAGCCAGATCGCCATGCCCAGGCCCACGCACAGGGCGGCCACGCCACCGGCCAGCACCCGCAGGCGTTCGGCCGCCAGCGCGTCGCGCAGGGCCTGGCCTTCGCGGGCCACCTGTTCGCGCACCTGCGCCGCCAGGGCCCGCACCGGCACCTGCAGGGCGTCGATGGCTGGCAGCGTCTCCTGGCGCAGCAGGGCCTCGGCCTGGCTGCGCTGCCCGTCCTTCAGCAGCGTGCTGACCTGGGTGAAGCTGCGCACATAGGCGGCCCGGGCCGCCTGGATCTCGGCCAGGCTGCGGCGCTGCGCGGGGTCGGTCAACAGGGTGTCAAGCTCGGCCAGCGCCTGGTCCACCAGGGCCCGGTTCTCGCGGATCTTCTGGTGCAGCACGGCCTCGTCCTGCGGGTTCGTCACGAAGAACAGCTCCATCGTGCGGCGGGTGTTCGACCGGGTGGTGGCGTCCAGCAGGGCGGCCGCCTCGGCGCTGCGCCAGTCGTGCTGGGTCAGCTGGGCCACGCCCTCGCCCACCTGGGCAAAACGCAGCACCGCGGCCCCCACCACCAGGACCATCAGACCCAGCACTCCTGCAAACCCCCATCCCAGACGGACGCCGACCGATCGGCCCAGCCCATGCTGTCGCTGCTCTCTCATCTCGCTCTCCTTGCTCGGCATCAGCCTTGTTCTTCGGCGCGCGGCGGGGCGGTGTCGAGTCGATCTGAAGGACTAGTCCGCCGGGGGGATCCACCCTGCGCCGCCAGAGGGTCAGCGCGGTTGACACGCGATTTGATCGTGGTCAAGATCGCTCCAGCAGTAGTTCTTTGGAACGATGCCCTGGTGCGGAGCATCGTTCTTTCGCGTACCCCTCGATGGTCTTCGGGCGGATGTTCGCCCGGGAGCCCTTGCGGGACAGTTCAATCACCCATTGAACGAGGCCGCATCATGGCGACGCCCACTGCTCCCCTTCCCCGACAAGCCTGGTCCGTCCTGGCCGTCAGCACACTGGCTTTCACGGTGTGCTTCATGGTCTGGATGATGTTCGCCGTCATCGGCATCCCGCTGCGCAAGACCCTGGGCCTGTCGGCCACCGAGTTCGGTTTGCTGGCCTCCATGCCGGTGCTCTCGGGCTCGCTGATCCGCGTGCCGCTGGGCATCTGGACCGACCGCTTCGGCGGCCGCATCGTGCTGGCCATCCTGCTGGCGGTCTGCATCCCGGCGGTGTGGATGATGTCCTACGCCACCGCCTACTGGCAGTTCCTGGTCATCGGCCTGCTGCTGGGCCTGGCTGGCGGCTCCTTCTCGGTCGGCACGCCCTATGTGGCGCGCTGGTTCCCCAAGGAGCGCAAGGGCATGGCCATGGGCGTGTTCGGCGCCGGCAACTCGGGCGCAGCGGTCAACAAGTTCGTCGCCCCGGCCATCGTGGTGGCCTTCGGCTGGACCATGGTGCCCAAGGTTTACGCCGTGATCCTGCTGGCCACCCTGGTGGTGTTCTGGCTGGGCAGCGCCAGCAACCCGGCCCACCTGGTGTCCACCGACACCAAGCTGTCGGACCAGCTGAAGATGCTCAAGGACCCGCGGGTGCTGAAGTACTGCCAGTACTACAGCATCGTGTTCGGTGGCTACGTCGGTCTGAGCCTGTGGATGGTGCAGTACTACGTGGGCGAATACGGCCTGGACATCCGGGTGGCCGCCTTGCTGGCCGCCTGCTTCTCGCTGCCCGGCGGCGTGCTGCGCGCCATCGGCGGCGTGCTGTCGGACAAGTACGGCGCCCACCGCGTCACCTGGTGGGTGATGTGGGCCTGCTGGATCTGCCTGTTCCTGCTGAGCTACCCGCAGACCGACTTCACGATCAACACCGTCAACGGCCCGCAGACCTTCCACATCGGCCTGAACGTGGTCGGCTTCACCAGCCTGCTGTTCCTGCTCGGCATCGCGATGGCCTTCGGCAAGGCCAGCGTCTTCAAGTACATCGGTGACCACTACCCCGACAACATCGGCACGGTCAGCGGCATCGTCGGCCTGGCCGGCGGCATGGGCGGCTTCCTGCTGCCCATCCTCTTCGGCTACCTGCTGGACCTGACCGGCGTGCGCTCGAGCGCCTTCATGCTGCTGTACGGCGTGGTCTGGATCTCGCTGATCTGGATGTACTGGACCGAGGTGCGCCACACGGACGTGATCGACACGCCCAGCGCCCCCATCCTCACTGCGCGCTGAGCCGCGGCGCCCCTTCTTCTCCCCTCCTGGAGACCTCCATGAGCACGACTTCCCTGGGCGCACGGCAAGGCCGCACGCTCACGCACTGGAACCCCGAAGACAAAGCCTTCTGGGAACGCGAAGGCGAGGCCATCGCCAAGCTGAACCTGTGGATCTCGGTCCCCTCGCTGTTCCTGGCCTTCGCCATCTGGCAGGTCTGGAGCGTGGTGGCCGTGGGCCTGCCCGGCCTGGGCTTCCACTACTCGACCAACCAGCTGTTCTGGCTGGCCGCGGCGCCGGCGCTCTCGGGAGCCACGCTGCGCATCTTCTATTCCTTCATGGTGCCGCTGGTGGGCGGCCGCCGCTGGACGGCCATCTCCACCGCCACGCTGCTGATCCCGGCCATCGGCATCGGCTTCGCGGTGCAGGACAACCAGACGCCCTACCCCACCATGCTGATGCTGGCCCTGCTGTGCGGCCTGGGCGGCGGCAACTTCAGCTCCAGCATGGCCAACATCAGCTTCTTCTTCCCGAAGGAGCGCAAGGGCTCGGCCCTGGGCGTGAACGCCGGCCTGGGCAACCTGGGCGTGTCGGTGGTGCAGTTCCTCAGCCCCCTGGTGGTGACGGCCGGCATCTTCGGCATCTTCGGCGGTGACGCCCAGACCATCGTGAAGAACGGCCAGACCCTGCAGGTCTGGACCCAGAACGCCGCCTTCATCTGGGTGCCCTGGATCGTGCTGTGCTCGCTGGCCGCCTGGTTCGGCATGAACGACTTGGCCGAGGCCAAGGCCTCCTTCGCCGACCAGGCCGTCATCTTCCGCCGCAAGCACAACTGGCTGATGTGCGTGCTCTACCTGGGCACCTTCGGCTCCTTCCTGGGCTATGCCGCGGGATTCCCGCTGCTGATCAAGAGCCAGTTCCCGGGCGTGAACCCGCTGGCCTATGCCTGGCTGGGCCCGCTGACCGGCGCCGTGGTGCGCCCCTTCGGCGGCTGGCTGGCCGACAAGCTGGGCGGCGCCCGCGTGACGCTGTGGAACTTCGTGGTGATGGCCCTGGCCGTGTGCGGCGTGCTGGTCTTCCTGCCCAGCGGCCCCACGGGCGGCCAGTTCGCCGGCTTCTTCCTGTGCTTCCTGGTGCTGTTCCTCACCACCGGCATCGGCAACGGCTCGACCTTCCGGATGATCCCGGTGATCTTCCTGACCGAGCGCATGCGCGGCGTGAACCGCAACGATGGCGCCGCCGTGGCCCAGGCCACCAAGGAGGCCAACACCGAGGCCGCCGCCACCCTGGGCTTCACCGCCGCGATGGCGGCCTACGGCGGCTTCTTCATTCCCAAGAGCTACGGCAGCTCCATCGCGCTGACCGGCGGCCCGGAAGCCGCGCTCTACACCTTCATCGCCTTCTACCTGATCTGCATCGCCGTGACCTGGTGGCACTACGCCCGCCGCAACGCGCCGATGCCCTGCTGACCTCACGCCGCCCGAAGAAAGCCTCCCCATGAGCCACTTCCTGGACCGACTCACCCACTTTGCGCTCCCCAAGGAGTCCTTCGCCAACGGCCACGGCCGCACCACCGGCGAGGACCGCACCTGGGAAGACGCCTACCGCAACCGCTGGTCGCACGACAAGATCGTGCGCAGCACCCACGGCGTGAACTGCACGGGCTCCTGCTCGTGGAAGATCTACGTCAAGGGCGGCATCGTCACCTGGGAAACCCAGCAGACGGACTACCCGCGCACCCGCTGGGACATGCCCAACCACGAGCCGCGCGGCTGCGCCCGCGGCGCCAGCTACAGCTGGTACCTCTACAGCGCCAACCGCGTGAAGCACCCGATGGTGCGCAGCCGCCTGCTGCGCCGCTGGCGCGCCGCGCTGGCCGTGGCCAAGGACCCGGTGTCGGCCTGGGCCAGCATCGTCGAGGATGCCGATGCCCGGCGCGACTACCAGCAGGTGCGCGGCATGGGCGGCTTCGTGCGCAGCAGCTGGGAGGAAGTGAACCAGCTGATCGCCGCGGCCAACGTCTACACCATCAAGCAGCACGGGCCGGACCGCATCATCGGCTTCTCGCCCATCCCGGCGATGAGCATGGTCAGCTACGCCGCGGGCAGCCGCTACCTGAGCCTGATCGGCGGCGTCTGCATGAGCTTCTACGACTGGTACTGCGACCTGCCGCCCTCGAGCCCGCAGGTCTGGGGCGAGCAGACCGACGTGCCCGAATCGGCCGACTGGTACAACAGCACCTACCTGATCGCCTGGGGCTCCAACGTGCCGCAGACGCGCACGCCCGACGCCCACTTCTTCACCGAGGTGCGCTACAAGGGCGCCAAGGCGGTGGCCGTCTCGCCCGACTACAGCGAAGTGGCCAAGCTGGCCGACCTGTGGCTGCACCCCAAGCAGGGCACCGACGCGGCCCTGGCCATGGCCATGGGCCACGTGGCCCTCAACGAGTTCTACTTCAAGCAGCGCTCGGCGTACTTCGACGACTACGCCCGCCGCTACACCGACCTGCCGATGCTGGTGCGCCTGAAGGTGCAGACCCTGGCCGATGGCCGCCAGGTGCTGGTGCCCGAGCGCTACCTGCGCGCCAGCGACTTCAACGGCAAGCTCGGCCAGTCCAACAACCCCGAGTGGAAGACCCTGGCCTTCGACAGCACCGGCCGCGCCGTGCTGCCCCACGGCTCGATCGGCTTCCGCTGGGGCGCCGAAGGCCGCGACGACGCCGGCCAATGGAACCTGGAGGACAAGGAAGCCCGCCACGGCGAACAGGTCAAGCTCAAGCTCTCGGTGCTGGAGGATGGTGAGCAGGCCCACGAGGTGGTGGACGTCGCCTTCCCCTACTTCGGTGGCGTGCAGAACCCGCACTTCACCGCCAACGACGCGGTGGGCGAGATCAGCCTGGCCCGCGTGCCGGCGGTGCGCCTGCGCCTGAAGGAGAACGGCGAGGAGGTGCAGGCCCTGGTGGCCACGGTGTTCGACCTGCAGGCCGCGCAATACGGCATCGACCGCGGGCTGGGCAGCGGTGCCGCCAGCTACGACGACAACGCCCCTTACACCCCGGCCTGGGCCGAGCAGATCACCGGCGTGCCGCGCGCGCAGATCGTCACCGTGGCGCGCGAGTTCGCCGCCAACGCCGACAAGACGCAGGGCAAGTCGATGATCATCATCGGCGCCGGCATGAACCACTGGTACCACTCGGACATGAACTACCGGGGGGTCATCAACCTGCTGATGATGTGCGGCTGCATCGGCAAGAGCGGCGGCGGCTGGGCCCACTATGTCGGCCAGGAGAAGCTGCGTCCGCAGACCGGCTGGACGGCACTGGCCTTCGCGCTGGACTGGGTGCGCCCGCCGCGCCAGCAGAACTCCACCAGCTTCTTCTACGCCCACACCGACCAGTGGCGCTACGAGAAGGTGGACATGCAGGAGGTGCTCTCGCCGCTGGCCGACCGCGCGCAGTACGCAGGCAGCATGATCGACTTCAACGTGCGCGCCGAACGCATGGGCTGGCTGCCCAGCGCCCCGCAGCTGGAGACCAACCCGCTGCAGCTGGCCCGCGACGCCGCCGCCGCCGGCCTGGCCCCGCGCGACTACGTGGCCCAGGGCCTCAAGAGCGGCCAGCTGCGCATGAGCTGCGAGGACCCGGATGCGCCGGTCAACTGGCCGCGCAACATGTTCGTCTGGCGTTCCAACCTGCTGGGCTCCTCCGGCAAGGGCCATGAGTACTTCTGCAAGCACCTGCTGGGCACCGAGAACGGCGTGCAGGGCAAGGATCTCGGCCCGGACGATGCCAAGCCCTCCGAGGTGGCCTGGCACGCCAAGGCGCCCGAGGGCAAGCTGGACCTGCTGGTGACGCTGGACTTCCGCATGAGCACCACCTGCCTGTACAGCGACATCGTGCTGCCCACGGCCAGCTGGTACGAGAAGAACGACCTCAACACCAGCGACATGCACCCCTTCATCCACCCGCTGTCCGCGGCGGTGGACCCGGTATGGGAATCGCGCAGTGACTGGGAGATCTACAAGGGCTTCGCCAAGGCCTTCAGCGAGGTCTGCGTGGGTCACCTGGGTGTCGAGCAGGACGTGGTGATGACCCCGCTGATGCACGACACCCCGGCCGAGCTGGCCCAGCCCTACGGCGTGGCCGAGTGGAAGAAGGGCGAGTGCGAGCTGATCCCCGGCAAGACCGCGCCGCAGGTCACGGTGGTCGAACGCGACTACCCCAACACCTTCAAGCGCTTCACCGCCCTGGGCCCCTTGATGGACAAGCTGGGCAACGGTGGCAAGGGCATCGGCTGGAAGACCGAGACCGAGGTCGAGCAGCTCGGCCAGCTCAACGGCCGCGTGGCCGAGCCCGGTGTCAGCCAGGGCCGTCCGCGCATCGTCAGCGACATCGACGCCTGCGAGGTGATCCTGCAGCTGGCGCCCGAGACCAACGGCCACGTCGCCGTCAAGGCCTGGGAGGCACTGAGCAAGGCCACCGGCCGCGAGCACGCCCACCTCGCGCTCTACCGCGAGGACGAGAAGATCCGCTACCGCGACGTGCAGGCCCAGCCGCGCAAGATCATCTCCAGCCCGACCTGGAGCGGCATCGAGAGCGAGACCGTCAGCTACAACGCCGGCTACACCAACGTGCACGAGCTGATCCCCTGGCGCACCCTGACCGGCCGTCAGCAGTTCTACCAGGACCACCCCTGGATGATCGCCTTCGGCGAGGGTTTTTCCAGCTACCGGCCGCCGGTGGACATGAAGGCCACCTCGGGCATGGAAGGCATCAAGCCCAACGGCCATGCCGAGATCGTGCTGAACTTCATCACCCCGCACCAGAAGTGGGGCATCCACAGCACCTACTCGGACAACCTGCTGATGCTCACGCTCAACCGCGGCGGGCCGGTGGTGTGGCTGTCGGAGGACGACGCCAAGTCGGCCGGCATCGTGGACAACGACTGGATCGAGCTGTTCAACACCAACGGCGCCATCGCGGCGCGGGCGGTGGTCAGCCAACGCGTCAAGCCCGGCATGGTGCTGATGTACCACGCGCAGGAAAAGATCATCAACACGCCCGGGTCGGAGATCACCGGCGTGCGCGGGGGCATCCACAACTCGGTCACCCGGGTCGTGCTCAAGCCCACCCACATGATCGGCGGCTACGCCCAGTACAGCTACGGCTTCAACTACTACGGAACCATCGGCACCAACCGCGACGAGTTCGTCGTGGTGCGCAAGATGGCCAAGGTGGACTGGCTGGACACGCCGCGTGACGACCACCTGGCCGTCGCCTACCAGGCCCAGGGCGAGAACCCCTGAGTCACCCATCGCTGATCGATCCCAAGGAGCATTGAGATGAAAGTACGTGCACAGATCGGCATGGTGCTGAACCTGGACAAGTGCATCGGCTGCCACACCTGCAGCGTCACCTGCAAGAACGTCTGGACCAGCCGGCCCGGCGTCGAGTACGCCTGGTTCAACAACGTCGAGACCAAGCCGGGCATCGGCTACCCCAAGGAGTGGGAGAACCAGGACCGCTGGAACGGCGGCTGGACCCGCAACGCCGACGGCAGCATCCAGCCCCGCCAGGGCGGCAAGTGGAAGCTGCTGATGAAGATCTTCGCCAACCCCAACCTGCCGCAGATCGACGACTACTACGAGCCCTTCACCTTCGACTACGACCACCTGCAGAGCGCGCCCGAGATGAAGGCCGCGCCCACCGCACGGCCGCGCAGCCTGATCACCGGCCAGCGCATGGAGAAGATCACCTGGGGCCCGAACTGGGAGGAGATCCTGGGCGGCGAGTTCAGCAAGCGCAGCGCCGACCAGAACTTCGAGGACATCCAGAAGGACATCTACGGCCAGTTCGAGAACACCTTCATGATGTACCTGCCGCGGCTGTGCGAGCACTGCCTGAACCCGGCATGCGTCGCGAGCTGCCCCTCGGGCTCCATCTACAAGCGCGAGGAGGACGGCATCGTCCTGATCGACCAGGACAAATGCCGCGGCTGGCGCATGTGCGTCTCGGGCTGCCCGTACAAGAAGATCTACTACAACTGGAAGAGCGGCAAGGCCGAGAAGTGCATCTTCTGCTATCCCCGCATCGAGGCCGGCCAGCCCACCGTCTGCAGCGAGACCTGCGTGGGCCGCATCCGCTACCTGGGCGTGCTGCTCTATGACGCCGACCGCATCGAGGCGGCCGCCAGCGTGGAGCACGACAAGGACCTCTACCAGGCCCAGCTCGACGTCTTCCTGAATCCGCACGACCCGGCCGTCATCGAGCAGGCCCGCCGCGACGGTATCCCCGAAGCCTGGCTGACCGCCGCGCGCAACAGCCCGGTCTACAAGATGGCGATGGACTGGAAGATCGCGCTGCCGCTGCACCCCGAGTACCGCACCCTGCCCATGGTCTGGTACGTGCCGCCGCTCTCGCCCATCACCGGCGCGGTGCAGGCCGGCCACGTGGCCCAGAAGGGCGAACTGCCCGACGTGCAGCAGCTGCGCATCCCGGTGAAGTACCTGGCCAACCTGCTGACCGCCGGCGACACCACCCCGGTGGTGCGGGCCCTGGAGCGCATGCTGGCCATGCGCGCCTTCCAGCGCGGCAAGCATGTGGACGGCGTGCACAACACCGCGGCGCTGGACCAGGTCGGCCTGAGCGAGGCCGAGGTCGAGGACATGTACCGCACCATGGCGATTGCCAACTACGAGGACCGCTTCGTCATCCCGACCACGCACCGCGAGTACGCCGAGAACGCCTTCAACGTGCGCGGCGGCTGCGGCTTCAGCTTCGGCAACGGCTGCTCCGAAGGGGTGACCGAGACCAGCCTGTTCGGCAGCGAGAAGAAGCGCACCATCCCCATCAAGGCGGAGTTCTGAGCATGAGCCTGCCCATGACCCCCTCCCACCGCCCGATGGCCCGCACCCTGCGCGCCGTGGCCGCCCTGCTGGGCTACCCCCATGCCGAGCTGCGCGCCCACCTGGGCGAGATCTCCCAGGCCCTGGCCGACGAGGCCGCGCTGAGCCCGGCCCGCCTGGCTGCGCTGGACGCCCTGATGGGCCGCCTGGCCCGCGAGGACGGCCTGGACGTGGAAGCCCAGTACGTGGACCTGTTCGACCGCGGGCGCGGCACCGCGCTGCACCTGTTCGAGCATGTGCATGGCGACTCGCGCGACCGCGGCCCGGCCATGATCGACCTGATCCAGACCTACGAGCAGGCCGGCCTGCTGCTGGGCCCGGACGAGCTGCCCGACCACCTCAGCGTGGTGCTGGAGTTCGCCTCCACCCAGCCGCCCGAATCGGCCCGCGCCTTTCTGGGCGAGTTCGCCCACCTGCTGCAGGCCATCCGCGAATCGCTGCTGCGCCGACGCAGCGACTACGCCGAGTTGCTGGGCGCGCTGCTGGACCTGGCCCAGGTCGATCCGGCCACGCTGGCCAGCGCCAAGCCGGCCGCGCCTGAGCCCTCGCGGACGAGAGCTGGGCCGAGCCCGAGGTCTTCGGCGGCTGCTCCAGCGCCGGCCAGCAGGCGCCGGGTCAGCCCCAACCCATCCAGGTCGTCCGCCCTTCGCGCGGTCCTTCCACCCCTGCCGCAGGAGCCTGACCATGTCTGCCTCCCTGAACCAGTTCTTCTTCGCCGTTTACCCCTACATCTGCCTGGCCGTGTTCTTCATGGGCAGCCTGGCCCGCTTCGACCGCGACCAGTACACCTGGAAGAGCGACAGCTCCCAGCTGCTGCGCGCCGGCCAGCTGCGCTGGGGCAGCAACCTGTTCCACATCGGCATCCTGTTCCTGCTGTTCGGCCACACCGTGGGCCTGCTGACGCCGCACTGGCTCTACTCGCCCTTCATCAGCGCCGGCCAGAAGCAGCTGGTGGCCGTGTTCTCGGGCGGCACCGCCGGCCTGATCTGCTTCATCGGCCTGTCGCTGCTGCTGCACCGGCGCATCTTCGACCCACGCATCCGCCTGACCAGCCACCGCACCGACCTGGCCATTCTGGTCATCCTGTGGGTGCAGCTGTGCCTGGGCCTGGTGACCCTGCCCTTCTCCTGGCACCACCGCGATGGCGGCACGATGATGGTCCTGGCCGAGTGGGCCCAGAACATCGCCACCTTCCGCCCGGACGCTGCGCTGATGACCGGCATCGACTGGCCCTTCAAGGTGCACATGGTGCTGGGCATGACGATCTTCCTGCTCTTCCCCTTCAGCCGCCTGGTGCATGTGTGGAGCGGTCTGGCCACCGTGGGCTATGCCTTCCGCCCCTACCAGCTGGTGCGCTCGCGCCGCCTGAACGTGCCGCGCCGCGGCGCCTGATCTGTTTGCCTGGAGCCTGACCATGACCGAAGCCCCCATGATCCTGCCCCGCGTCAACGGCGTGCCCCTGGTCAACGCCGACGAGGCCGTGGCGCTGGACGAGCCCACGCTGCGCCAGCGCGCCTGCACCGAGCTGCTGCGTCAGGCCGCCCAGGCGGCCGGCCTGCTGGCGGCCGACGACCCGGTGCCCGAACAGGGCGCCATCAGCCCGGCCGCCGCCGACGCCATCGAGGCACTGCTGGACCAGGCCCTGGTCTGCCCCGAACCCACCGAGGAAGCCTGCCGCCGCCACTTCGCCGCCCATGCGGGGCGCTACGCGGTGGGCGAGAAGGTGCAGGCCCGCCATGTGCTGTTTGCCGTCACGCCGGGCGTGGACGTGAATGCCCTGCGCCAGCGCGCCGAGGCCTGCCTGCTGGACCTGCGCTGCCGGCAGGAGGGCGAGGCCGACCGCTTCGCCGAAGTGGCCGCCAGCACCTCCAACTGCCCCAGCGGCGCGCAAGGCGGCGCGCTGGGCTGGCTGCGCAAGGAGGACTGCGCCCCCGAGTTCGCCCGCGAGCTCTTCGGCCAGGCCGAGGTGGGCGTGCTGCCCCGCCTGGTGCACAGCCGCTTTGGCCTGCACGTGGTGGAGGTGCTGGCCCGCGAGCCCGGCGCCCAGCCCGACTTCGAGGTGGTGCGCCCGGCCGTGGCCCAGTCCCTGCGCCAGCAGAGCTATGCCACCGCGCTGCGCCAGTACCTGAGCCTGCTGGCCGGCCAGTCCCGGGTCGAGGGCATCGCCCTGGACGCCGCCGACACGCCGCTGGTGCAGTGAGCGGCGGACTTCCGCGCCGCGGACGCCCCTTGACGCCCCCTTGAAGCGCCCATGCCCGACGACCTGCTGACCCGGTTGCGCCGCTTCCACGACGACGCCTTTCCGGCCTACGCGGACACCTTCCGCACACTGGTGGACGAAGGCCAGCACCCGACCACGCTGTTCATCGGCTGCTCGGATTCGCGCCTGGTGCCCTACCTGCTGACCGGGGCCGAGCCGGGCGAACTGTTCCTGGTGCGCAATGTGGGCGCCTTCGTGCCGCCCTGGGACGGCTCGGCGGGCTTTCACGGCACGGCCGCGGCCATCGAGTACGCGGTGCTGGCCCTGCAGGTGCAGCGCATCGTCGTCTGCGGCCACAGCCACTGCGGCGGCATCCGCGCGCTCTACGCCGGCGCGCCCGGCGGCGCGCTGAACCTCTCGCGCTGGCTGGACCTGGGCCGCGAGGCCACGCTGCCGGTGGCCGAACCCACCCCCGAGGCCCTGCGCCGCACCGAGCAGCGCGCCGTGGTGCTGCAGCTGGAACGGTTGATGGCCTACCCGATGGTGCGCGAGGCCGTCGAGGCCGGCCGCCTGACCCTGCATGGCTGGCATGTAGTGATCGAGGACGGCGAGGTGCATGTCTTCGACCTGGCCCAGGGCTGCTTCGTGCCCGCCGCGCACGCGCCGCACGCCGGCACCGGCCCCTACGCGCCCTATGTGGAGGCCGACCGGCCGCCCTCGGCCGCCTGAGCCATGGCGGCGCGCCGCGGACCCTGGCGCCTGCGCCATCTGCTGGCAGCACCGCACCGCCTGTGCTTTGCCGCCGGCGCCCTGCTGATGACGGCCCAGGCCGGTCTCTGGACCCTGGCCCTGGCCGGCGTGGCCGCCGCCGCGCTGCCGCCCACCCCGCCCTGGCTGCATGCCCTGGCCGCCACCAGCGGCTTTCCCCTGTTCATCGCCGGCTTCGGCCTGAGCGCCGGCGCGCGCTGGCTGCGCCAGCCGGTGCCCGCCACCGCGCCGCTGGCCCCCGCCGTGGCCGCCTGGTGCCTGGGCTGGCTGGGCCTGTCGCTGGCCGGACCAGGCCGGCTCGGTGCGCTCGCGCTGGGCACCGCCGTGCTGGGCGGCTGTGACCTGCTGCGCCGGCTATGGCGCCTGGTGCGGGCAGCGGAGCCGTCCCTGCAGCCGCCGCTGGACGCGGTGGTGCGCATGCTGGCCCTGGGGCTGCTGGCCCTGGCGGTGGCGGCGGCCGGCCTGGGCAGCGGCCAGCCGCGGTGGGTGCGCATGGCCCTGCTGGGCTTGCTGTGGGGCAGCCTGCTGCCGGCCTTTGCCGCTGCGGCGCGCCGCCTGGTGCCCTGGGCTGTCGAGGACGGGCCGGCCCGCTGGTTGCAGGGGCTGATCGCCGGGCAGGCCGGTCTGCTGGTGCTGGCCGCCGCCCTCCCGGCCCTGCCGGTTCCGCTGCCGCTGATGGGCGCGCTCACCGCGCTGGCCTGGGGCGGGTGGCAGGGCATCGCCCTGTGGCGCTGGCAGCGCCGCCACGGTCTGCCCAACCGCTTCGTGCGCCTGCTGGCCGCGGCCGGCTGGGCCGGTGCGGGCGCGGGGGCTGCGCTGTCCGTGGGTTGGGCCTGCCAGGCCGCGGGGATGGCGGCGGCGGGTCGGGCCTGGCAGTTGGCGGCCACCCATCTGCTGGCCCTGGGTTACCTGGGCGGCACGGCACTGGCCATGGTCAGCCGCGTCAGCGCCACCCAGGCCGGCCAGGCCCAGGCGGTGGACGGCCCGCTGCTGGCCCTTGCCGGACTGCTGGCCCTCACCCTGGTCGCGCGGCTGGCGGTGCTGGTGGTGGGTGGGCCACTGGTGCCGGTGGCGGCCCTGTGGACCCTGACCACCGCCGGCTGGAGTGCCTGGCTGCTGCGCTGGCTGGGCCGCCTGCCCGCGTCACCGGTCGTACCGTCTGCCGTTAGAGTGCCCCCATGCGCAAACCCCTGACCCTGGCCGCCAAGCTGGGCCTGATCGGCACCGCCCTGCTGCTGCTGGGCCTGGCCTCGATCGGCCTGACGCTGTGGATGACCTGGCAGCTCGAAGGCGGCGCCGCCGCCGTCAACGAGGCTGGCCGCATGCGCATGCAGACCTGGCGCCTGGCCCAGGCCATGGGCGCGCCGGACCTGCAGCGGCGCGACGCGCTGATGGCCGGCTTCGAGCAGAGCCTGGAGCTGCTGCGCCGCGGCGACCCGGCGCGGCCGCTGTTCATGCCGCAGGATCCGCGCTCGCAGGCCCGCTTTGCCGAAGTGCAGCGCGACTGGCTGGCCCTGCGGCAAACCTGGCGTGCCGAGCGCCAGCCCAGCGCCGCCGAGGCCGCGCGCGATGCGGACGCCTTCGTGCAGCGCGTGGATGGCCTGGTCTCGGCCATCGAAACCCAGATGGCGCGGCTGACCTCGGTGCTCAACGCGGTGCAGCTGGCCATGGTGGCGCTGACCATCGCCAGCGCGGTGGCCCTGCTCTACTCGGCCTACCTGTTCGTCTTCAACCCGCTGGCCCAGCTGCAGGCCGGGCTCACCCGCATCGGCGGGGGCGATTTCGCGGCCCGGGTGGAGGTGAGCTCCACCGACGAGTTCGGCGACCTCTCGGCCGGCTTCAACCAGATGGCGCAGACGCTGCAAGGCCTCTACCAGAACCTGGAAGCCAAGGTCCGCGAGAAGACCGAGCGACTGGAGGAGCAGCACCAGCGCCTGGCCGCGCTCTACGAGGCCGCCGCCTTCGTCGCCCGGGCCCGCAGCCTGGAGGAGCTGGGCAACGGCTTCGCCCGCCAGCTGCGCACGGTGGCCCATGCGGACGCGGTGGCCATCCGCTGGTCCGACGAGGGCAACCAGCACTACCTGATGCTGGCCTCCGACGGCCTGCCGGCCGAGATCGTGCAGGAGGAGGCCTGCCTGCGCACCCACGAGTGCCTGTGCGGCCAGGCTTCGGCGGGGGCCTCGACCCGGGTGATCCCCATCCACGCAGTCAACCCCAACCCGATGCTGGGCCACTGCGGCCGCGCGGGCTTTCGCACGGTGGTGGGCGTGCCGGTGCAGCTGCAGGACCGGCTGGTGGGCGAGATCAACCTCTTCTACCGCCAGGACGCCGGGCTGGCCCCCGACGAGCGCGCCCTGCTGGAGACCCTGGCCGCCCACCTGGCCGGCGCCATCGAGGCCTTCCGGCTGGCCGCGCTGGAACGCGAATCGGCGGTGGCGCAGGAACGCAGCCTGCTGGCCAGCGAGCTGCACGACTCCATCGCCCAGAGCCTGTCCTTCCTGAAACTGCAGGTGGGGCGGTTGCACGGCGCCCTGCAGCGGGGTGACCGGCCTCAGCTGGAGGCCACGCTGGCCGAAGTGGAAGCCGGCGTGCAGGAGAGCCTGGCCGACGTACGCGAGCTGCTGCTGCACTTCCGCACCCGCACCAACAACGAGGACATCGCCCAGGCGCTGCGCGCCACCCTGCACAAGTTCGAGCTGCAGACCGGGCTGACCACCCACCTGAGCCTGGAAGGCCAGGGCCTGCCCTTGGGCTCGGACGTGCAGATCCAGGTGCTGCACATCGTGCAGGAGGCGCTCTCGAACGTGCGCAAGCACGCCCAGGCGCGCGAGGTGTGGGTGGAGGTGGAACGCGCGCCGCAGTGGCGCTTCGAGATCCGCGACGATGGCCAGGGCTTCGATGCCGAGGACAATCCGGCCGACGACACCCACGTGGGCCTGCGCATCATGCGCGAGCGCGCGGCCCGCATCGGCGCCCAGGTGGAGGTGGTGTCCGTGCCCGGCTCGGGCACGGCCATCGTGTTGAGCCTGCCCGAGAAGACCGCCGCTGCGGTCACGAGCCCATGACCCCTTCGACCCCCATGACCCCGCTGCGCCTGCTGGTGGTGGACGACCACACCCTGTTCCGCCGCGGCCTGATCGCCCTGCTGCAGGCCGATGCCCGCTTCACCGTGGTGGCCGAGGCCGGCGACGCCGGCGAGGCCCAGCGCCTGGCCGCCCAGCACCGGCCCGACGTGATCCTGCTGGACAACCACCTGCCCGGTGTGAAGGGCGTGGACGCCATCGCCGGCCTGCGCGAGGTGGCGCCGCAGGCACGGGTGCTGATGCTGACCGTGAGCGAGGACGAGGCCGACCTGGCCCAGGCCCTGCGCGGCGGCGCGGCCGGCTACTTGCTCAAGACGGCCGACATCGAGGTGCTGGCCCAGGCCATCCTGCGGGCCCAGGCGGGCCAGGCCACCATCAGCCCGGAGATGACGGCCAAGCTGGTGTCGGCCTTCCAGGCCCTGCCCACCGCCGCAACCGCCGCCGAGCCACCGCCCCAGCCGCCGGCCCCGGCCGACCCGATCGACACGCTCTCACCGGGCGAGCGGGAGATCCTGGAGTGCATCGCCCAAGGCGCCAGCAACAAGGAAATTGCCCGCACCCTGTCGATTGCCGAGCCGACGGTGAAGATCCATGTGCAACACATCCTGCGCAAGCTGGGGCTGAGCTCGCGGGTGCAGGCGGCCGTCTATGCCAGCCGGCGCCAGGGGCCGGAGGGCAACGGGGGCTGATCGGGGCCGCTCAGAACCAGAGCATCAGGCGGCGCAGCCACTCCACGGTGCGGTGGGGCTTGACGGAATAGAAATCGCAGTACTGGTACTTCATGGTGTCTCCCAACAGGTGTGGCTCAGGGTGTAGGTACTGTATGGAGATACAGTATTCCTGAGCAGCCAGCGCCGGTCAAGTCCGCGTCGCTATGATCGGGCGAACGACCGTCCTCTTTTGCTGTTCTCCCGATGTCCACCCCCAGCACCCCCCATTCCGGCGCCGCCGGCACCGAGAAATTCAACACCGTCGCGCCGGACCTGGGCAGCGGCGAGGGCTGGGACAAGCTGGGTCTGGCCGAGTTGATGCGCCTGCGCTTCAGCGACAGCGGCGCGCTCTACAGCCCGCATGCCGACGTCAACATCAACGGCGCGCTGTTCGGCGGCCAGCTCATCGGCCAGGCCATCGCCGCGGCCAGCCATGGCATCAGCGACCGCTGGGCCCACAGCGTGCAGGTCAGCTTCCTGGCACCGGGCCACCCCGGCGAGGAGATGCACTACCAGGTGCGCACGCTGATGCAGGGCCGCAGCTTCCAGGTGCAGCAGGTGCTGGGCACGCAAGGCTCGCGCACGGTCATCAGCGCCACCATCTCCTTCCAGACGGAGGAGCCCAGCCCGGACCACCAGCGGGCCATGCCCGACGCGCCGCCGCCCGAAAGCCTGCGCACGCTGCAGGAGGTGGGCGCGGCCTACGCCGACCGCATCCCCGCCGCCGCGGCGCGGCGCCTGGGCCAGTCGCGCGCGGCCGAACTGCGCCTGGTGGACCCGGAGGCCTTCCTGTTCCGGCGCGAACCCGAGGCCCGGCTGCGCTTCTGGGTGAAGCTGCAGCGCGACCTGCCGGACGACCCGGTGCTGCAGCGCGCGGCCATCGGCTACCTGTCGGACTACTGGATGCCGCTGACCCCGCTGATGGCCCATCTGGAGGCCAAGATCGGCACCGGCCTGTACCTGGCCAGCCTGAACCACACGCTGTGGCTGCACCGCGCGCCGCGGGTGGACGACTGGCTGCTGGTGGATGCGCAAAGCCCCTTCAGCGGCAATGCCCGCGGACTGACCACCGGCCACTTCTACCAGCGCGACGGCACCCTGCTGGCCACCGCCACCCAGGAATGCCTGTTCCGCGGCTGGGTGGAGGACGGCCAGGGCGGCTTTCGCGTGCCGGGCATGCCGGCGCGCTGAGCGGGCCGGGCCGGGACCTCAGGCCGGCGCGCCCACCCTCACCACCAGCCGTCCGCGGACCTGGCCGGCCAGCAGCTCCGGCGCCAGGGCGATGACCTCGTCCAGCGTCACCTCGCGCAGCAGGCTTTCCAGCAGCGCGGGGTCCAGGTCCTCGGCCAGGCACTGCCAGGCCGCCAGGCGGTCCGGCAGCGGCGCCATCACGCTGTCGATGCCCAACAGGCTCACGCCGCGCAGGATGAAAGGCGCCACCGTGGCCGGCCAGGCCATGCCCGCGGCCAGGCCGCAGGCGGTGACCACGCCACGGTAGCGCATGGCGGCACACACATTGGCCAGCAGCTGGCCGCCCGCCACATCGACGGCCCCAGCCCAGCGCTCCTTGTCCAGGGGCTTGCCGGGTTGGGACAGCTCGGCGCGGTCGATGATCTCCTTGGCGCCCAGCGCCCGCAGGAACTCGGCCTCCTGGGGCCGGCCGGTGACCGCCGCGACCTCATAGCCCCGCCGGGCCAGCAGGGCCACGGCCACGCTGCCCACGCCCCCGTTGGCGCCCGTCACCACGATGGGCCCCTGGCCGGGCTGGACGCCCTGGCGGGCCAGGGCCAGCACGCACAAGGCAGCGGTGTAGCCCGCGGTGCCGATGCCCATGGCCTGCCGCGGCGTGAAGGCCGGGGGCAACGGGATCAGCCACTTGGCCGGCACCCGGGCCAGCTCGGCCAGGCCACCCCAATGCACCTCGCCCACACCCCAACCGTTCAACACCACCGCATCCCCCGGCTGGAAGGCGGGGTTGCTGGAGCTCACCACCGTGCCGGCGAAGTCGATGCCCGGCACCATCGGAAAGCGACGCACCACCGGCGACGCGCCGGTCAGGGCCAGGGCGTCCTTGTAGTTCAGCGTCGAATAGGCCACGCGGACGGTCACCTCCCCCTCGGGCAGGGACGCTTCGTCCAGCATCTGCACGGCCGCCGTCTGCTGGCCCTCGTGCTTGTCGATCAACACGCCTCGGAACATGGAACACCTCATGGAGTGGTTGGGGAAGAAGAAAGCGCCTGGCGGGCTTCAGGGCGTGCTGCGCAGCAAGGCGAAGAAGCCTTCGGCAAAGGCCTGCAGCGGCTGGGCCGAACGCTCCAGCTTGGCCCGCAGCACCGCGCCCTCCCAGCCGATCCAGAAGAATTCGGCCAGCCAGGCACTGTCCCAGCGCGAGGACACCTCGCCCGCCTGCTGCGCCGCGGCCAGACAGGCGGCGGTGCGGGCCTGCCAATCCTGGAACACCTCGCCCAGCTGCTGCCGGAAGGACTCGGGCAGGGCGCCCATCTCCTGCCCCAGGTTGCCCACCAGACAACCCCGGCGAAAGCCATGCCGTGCCATGCCGGCCTGGGCCTCGGCCACGAAATGCTGCAGACGCTGCAGAGGAGGCCGCGTCGCATCGTCGAAGCAGCGGTTCAGCTTGGCCGCGAAGTAGGCGGCATAGGCCTCGATCAGCGCCTGGCCGAAGGCCTCCTTGCTGTCGAAGCAGTGATAGAAGGACCCTTTGGGCACCTGCGCCAGGCGCAGGACTTCGTCCAGCCCCACGGCGGAATAGCCCTTCTCCGTCAGCACGGCGACGCCGGTGCGGATCAGCAGCGTCCGGGTGTCGGGCTGGCTTTCGTCGCGGCCCTTGGGCGGCCGCCCCCGTCGGCGCGGCGGTGGGGGCACGGTGTTCGAAGACATGCGCCCATTATATAGACCGATTGGTCTAAATTAGCAAATGAAGTGCTGGCCAGGCAGCCGCCTCCCGGCGGGCGCCTGGGGGTGTCACTTGGCGAACAAGCGGGTGATGTCCGAGAAGGCCTTGAACTCCAGGGCGTTGCCGCTCGGGTCCAGGAAGAACATCGTGGCCTGTTCGCCGGGCTCGCCCTTGAAGCGGATGTAGGGCTCGATCACGAAGGCCGTGCCGCGGGCGGTCAGGCGATCGGCCAGGGCCTGCCAGTCGGCCATGGGCAGCACGATGCCAAAGTGGCGCACCGGCACGCCGTGGCCGTCCACCGCGTTGCGCGAGACGTCGCCGGTCTCGCCCGGGGCCAGGTGGGCCACGATCTGGTGGCCGTAGAAGTTGAAGTCCACCCACTCGGGCGAGCTGCGCCCCTCGGGGCAGCCCAGCAGCTCGCCGTAGAAGGCGCGGGCCTCGGCCAGGTCCCGCACGGGAAAGGCCAGGTGGAAGGGCGACATCGGCCCCGGGTTGGTGGTGATGGCGTGCATGCGGCGGCTCCTTGGCTGTGCCGGTCCGATGCTAGCCATTCCCGTGTCCCCGGCCCCGGCAGGGTTTCCCGGGTCGGGGGGGCGCCTGTCAGACGCTGGGGATCAGCCCGCCGTCCACCCGCAGCGTGGTGCCGGTGATGTAGGCCGCCCGCTCGCTGGCCAGAAAGGCCACCGCATCGCCGTATTCCTCCGGCCGGCCGTAGCGGCCCATCGGGATGGCGGCGGCGGCCTCCGCCTCCACGCTGGCGGCATCGCGCCCCTCGCGATGGGCCTTCGCTCCATCCAGGAAGGCAGTGCGGGCGGTGGCGATGCGCCCGGGCACCACCACGTTGACGGTGATGCCCTGGGCGGCCACGTCGCGCGCCAGCGTCTTGGACCAGCCGTGCAGCGCGGCCCGCAGGCTGTTGGACAGCCCCAGGTTGGGGATGGGCGTGATGACGCCCGAGGAGGTGCTGGTGATGATGCGGCCCCAGCCGCGTTCACGCATGCCCGGTAACAGCAGGTCGGTGATGCCGAAGACCGACAGCACCATGGCCTCGAAGGCCCGGCGCCAGACCTCCGGGGCCTGGCCATCGGCCGGCCCAGGCGCCGGGCCGCCGGTGTTGTTGACCAGGATGTCGATGCCGCCCACGCGGTCCAGCACGGCCTGCACGCCCGCGCGCCACTGCGCCTCCTCGGCCAGGTCCCAGTGGAAGGCATGGGCCTGGCCGCCCGCGGCCCGGATCATCGCGACCGTCTCTTCCACCGGCGCGGCGCTGCGGTTGGCCACGCAGACCGTGGCGCCCTCGCGTGCCAGCGCCAGGGCGATGGCCCGCCCCAGCCCGCTGCCGGCGCTCAGCACCAGCGCCCGTTTGCCCGTCAAACCCAGGTCCATGTTCACCTCTCCGCGCATCGGGCCCGCACCGTGCGGATGCCCCGTGCGCGCAGCTTACGAAGATCGGGCCGCCCTTGTGCGGCGAAGGGCTCAGCCGGCGCCGCAGCGCGCGCGCCACTCGCGTTCGAAGGCCTGGCGCTCCTGCGGCGTGCGGCCGTCGTCGAAGCGGGTGCTGCCGGTCTCGGTGACCCAGTCGACCGTGACGATGAGCCGCTGCTTCCAGGGCGCGCCGGGACCGGAAGGCGTGAAGCTGCCCAGCGCACAGACGTGGTACTCGAACATCGCATCCTCGCGGTCGAGGATCTGCGAATGCGCGGGGTCGAGGTCCACATCGGCCTCGTCCACGCTCTGCTGGGCGATGGCCTCGGCCAGCTCCAGCTGCTCGGCGGGGGCATGGCTGCAGCCCGCCAGCACCAACAGGCCCATCGCAGCCAAGACGCCCAGCAGCCACCCGCGGGCCGCCCCACGGGCAGGCTCCGACGCTGATGGCGCCGGTGGCGCGTCGGCCCGACAGACAGTGCAGGACACAGCAGCAACCCCTTTTTGGATCGGCGCCACCCTCCCCGGGTGGCCGCCGCCCCGCGATGCTACCCAAGCAGCGGGCCATTCAAGGCCACCGTGGGGGGCCTGAATCCCCGCTAGCTTTCAGCTGACGGTCAGGCGCGGTCCGGCCAGGGCGAGACCTGGGGCGGGTTCTGGGCCTCGGCGCGCAGCTCCTTCATGCGGTTCTGCTCGTCCATGAAGACCAGCCGCGGCTGGTGCTGGCCGATCTGGTCTTCGTGCACCTGGGCGAAGGCCGCGATGATGACCACATCGCCCACCGAGGCGCGGCGGGCCGCCGAGCCATTGAGCGAGATGATGCCGCTGCCGCGAGGCGCCTTGATCGCGTAGGTGACGAAACGCTCTCCGTTGTTGACGTTCCAGATGTGGATCTGCTCGTTTTCGCAGAGGTTGGCCGCCTCCAGCAGGTCTTCGGGGATGCCGCAGGAGCCCTCGTAGTGCAGCTCGCAGTGGGTGACGATGGCGCGGTGGATCTTGGACTTGAGCAGGGTTCGGAACATGGGCGGGTGGCTTCGGCAGAACGGGAATCCGGCATTGTCCCCGTTCTGGCCACGCCAGGCCCGGATCGCTCACGCCGTGGCCGCACGTCCCCAGGCCGCGTGGATCAGGTCCGCCGCCTTCTCGCCGATCATGATGCAGGGCGCGTTGGTGTTGCCGCTGACCAGCACCGGCATGATGGAGGCATCCGCCACGCGCAGGCCGCGCACGCCATGCACCCGCAGGTCGGGCGCCACCACGGCCATCGGGTCCACGCCCATCTTGCAGGTGCCCGCGGGGTGGAACACCGTGGCCGCGTGGGCCCGCACATTGGCCAGAAAGTCCTCGTCGCTCTGCACCTGGGGGCCGGGCAGCATCTCCGGGCCGCGGATGCCGTCGAACACCGGGTCGGCCAGGATCTTGCGGGCCAGCCGCATGCCTTCGATCAGCACCCGCGCGTCCTGCGGGTCGGACAGGAAGTTGTAGTCCAGCGCCAGCCGGCCCTGGGCGTCCAGCCGCAGTTCGCCCCGGCTGCGCGGGCGCAGCACGCAGGTGTGGATGGCGTAGCCGTGGCCCCACTCGAACAGGCGGCCGCGGTGGCTGCGGTAGCCCGGCACGAAGTGGAACTGCACATCGGGCTCGCCGTCGCTCAGCGGCGTGCGGGCAAAGCCGCCGGCCTCCACGTAGTTGGTGCTCAGCCAGCCCTTGCGGTTGAACAGATAGCGCAGCGGCGCGCTCAGCACCTGCCAGGCCGAGCCCAGCGAGAAGCCCAGCGTCAGCGGCGAGCGCGAGCGCACGGTCACCAGCCCATCCAGGTGGTCCTGCAGGTTCTGGCCCACGCCGGGCAGGTCCACCCGCACCGGCACGCCCGCGGCCTCCAGCTGGGCGCGCGGGCCGATGCCCGAGCGCAGCAGCAGGTGTGGCGAGCCGATGGCGCCCGCGCAGAGGATGACCTCCCGCTGGGCCTGCAGGCGGCGGGCCGCGCCACCCTCGGGGGCCTGCAGCTGCACGCCCTTCACGGTGGTGCCGTCCATCCACAGCTGGTCCACCTCGACATCGGTCAGCACGGTCAGGTTGGCCCGGTCGCGCACCGGCGCCACAAAGGCGCGGTAGCTGGACAGGCGCTGGCCGTCGCGCTGGGTCAGGTCGTAGACACCCACGCCCAGGGCCGAGGGGCCGTTGAAGTCGGTGTTGACCGGCAGACCCAGGCGGCGGCCGGCCTCCACGAACCAGCGCGAGACCGGGTTGGGGTCGCGCGGGCGGTCCACCCACAGCGGGCCGTCCTGGCCATGCAGGGCCGGGTCCTGGCCCAGGCGGTTGCCTTCGGAGCGGCGGAAGTAGGGCAGCACGTCCTGCCAGCCCCAGCCGGCGCAGCCGGCCGCGGCCCAGCGCTCGTAATCCGAAGCGAAGCCCCGGATGTAGATCATGCTGTTCATCGACGCGGAGCCGCCCAGCGCCTTGCCGCGCGGGCAATGCAGGCGGCGGCCGTTCAGCCGCGTCTGCGGGGCCGACTCGTAGTTCCAGCTGAAGCGCCGGCTCTTGTAGAGGGTGATGGTGCCGGCGGGCACCTGCACCCGCGGGCTGGCGTCGCTGCCACCGGCCTCGATCAGGCAGACGCGCACAGCGGGGTCGTCGCTCAGGCGGCGGGCCAGCACGCTGCCGGCCGAGCCCGCGCCCACCACGATGTAGTCGTAGCTCTCGTTCATGGCGGGGCTCACCTCAGGGGTCGATGCGGTGCAGGTCGTCGTGCAGCAGGTCCACGATCTGCCGCTTGAGCGCGATGAACTCCGGCGCCAGCTCCACGTCCTCGGGCCGCGGGCGGGCCAGCGGCACGTCGATGATCTGGCGGATGCGGCCGGGCCGCGCGCCCATCACATAGACGCGGTCGCCCAGCAGGATGGCCTCGTCGATGTCGTGGGTCACGAAGACCACCGTCTTCTTGGCGTGCTCCCACACCCGCAGCAGCAGGCGCTGCATCTGGTGGCGGGTCTGGCTGTCCAGTGCGCCAAAGGGCTCGTCCATCAGCAGGATCTGCGGGTCGTTGGCCAGGGCGCGGGCAATGGCCACGCGCTGCATCATCCCGCCCGAGAGCTGCTTGGGGAAGTTGTCGGCAAAGGGCCGCAGCCGCACCTCGTCCAGGTAGTGGTCCACCACTTCCTGGCGCTGGGCCGGCGGCATGCCGCGGCGCTTCAGGCCGAACTCGATGTTCTGCCGCACCGTCAGCCAGGGGAACAGGGTGTAGCCCTGGAAGACCATGCCGCGGTCCGGCCCGGGCTCGGTGACGCGCTGGCCGCTGACGACGATCTCACCCTCGGTCGGCTCGTTCAGGCCGGCGGTCAGGTACAGCAGGCTGGACTTGCCGCAGCCCGAGGGGCCGACGATGACGGCGAACTGCTGGTCCGGCACCTCCAGCGAGACCTTGTCCAGCGCCACGAAGGTGCCGCCGGTGGGCGTGGGGTAGCGCAGGCTGACGTTGCGCACCTGCAGGCGCGCTGGCGCCGTTTCGAGATTCACTGCGCCCATGCGCACACCTTCATTCTGAGAATTCGGAAGACCTGGTCGGTGAGCAGGCCCAAGAGGCCGATCACCGCAATGGCCAGAAAGATCACGTCCACCTGCAGGCCGCGCATGGCCTTCAGGCTGATATAGCCCAGGCCGCTGGAGGCGGCCACCAGCTCGGCCACCACCAGGTAGGTCCAGGCCCAGCCGATGGTCACCCGCAGGGTGTCCAGCACGCCCGGCAGCGAGGCCGGGCCCAACACATGCAGCAGCACGTCGCGGCGCTTGCAGCCCAGGGTGTAGCTGGCGTTGACCAGGTCCTTGCTGACCCCTCGGCACACGTCCGAGACCATCACCAGCTGCTGGAAGAACACGCCGAAGATGATCACCGCCACCCGCTGCTCCAGGCCGATGCCGATCCACAGGATGAACAGCGGCACGAAGGAGGTGACCGGCAGGTAGCGGATGAAGTTGACCGGCGGATCCAGCAGGGCCTGCACGAGGCGGAAGGAGCCCATGAACAGCCCCAGCGGGATGGCCAGCGCGGACGAGACCGCGAAGCCGACCAGCACCACCTCCACACTGGCGCCGATGTGTTCCAGCAGGGTGCCGTCCTCGGCCAGGCGCCAGCCCGCCGCCACCACGTCCACCGGCGTGGGCAGGAACATGGCCGGCACCAGTCCGCCGTAGGACAACGCGCACCAGGCCCCCAGCATCAGCAGCCAGCTCAGGGCGGCCGCGCCCAGCACCAGCTGCCGGGGCAGCGCAGCCTTGGGCGTCAGGCAGCGCTGCAGCCATCGGCTTTCACTCGACATCGCCGTCCTCCTCAGTGCGCCGGCTTCAGGAAGCGGGTATCGACCAGGTCGTCATAGCCCACGCTGAACTTCTTGCCCTGGATGACGCTCCAGGTCTCGTTGGCCAGCGAGACCACGTCCTTGAGCGGACCGGGCTTGCCGGGCTGGCCCATCAGGCCCACGCTGCCAGCGGTGTCGTAGAAGCGCACGCCCTTGAGCGCCTCGCTCACGTCCTCCGGCTTGGACAGGTAGCCGCCCACGCCCTTGGCGATGATCTTGGCCGATTCGGCCGGGTGGGCCTTCATGTAGGCCACGGCCTTGTTCACGCCCTCCACCAGCGCCTTCACGTCGGCGGGCTGCTTGTCGATCACGTCGCAGCGCAGGGCCACCACGTCCACGATCACGCCCGGCGTCTTGCGGCTGTCCACCAGCACCTGGCCGGCCTTCTTCTGCTTGACCATGGTGAGGTTGGGCTCCCAGGTCACGGCGGCGGGCACGCGCCCGGCCATGAAGGCCGAGGCCGCGTCGTCGGCGGTCATGTTCTTGACCTCGATGTCCTTGACGCCCAGGCCGGCCTGCTTGAGCAGGTAGGACAGCCAGAACATGGACACCGAGCCCTCGTTCACCGCCACGGCCTTGCCCTTGAGGTCCTTGATGCTGTTGATGCCGTTGGCGGTGACCACGCCGTCGCCGCCCGCGCTCTCGTCCAGCGCCAGCACCGAGCGGAAGCAGAACTGCGGGCTGCGGTACTTCAGGATCTCGTCGATGGTGGAGGCCGTGCCGGTGAGCTTGCCCGAGGCCATGGCCGCCATGTAGAGCGAGGACTCCTCGATGGTGGTCAGCTGCACGTCCAGGCCGGCCTGCTTGAAGTAGCCCAGGTCACGGGCGACGAACAGCGGGCCGTAGCCCACCCAGGTGGTGTGGCCGATGGACAGCGTGCCGGCCTGGGCGGCGCCCAGCAGCGCGGCGCTGGCGCCCACGGCCAGGGCCAGACGGGACAGGGCGTGACGGAGGAAACGGGTCATGGTGATGCACTCCTGCAATGAGAAGGAAGGGATCGGAAGAAGAAGTCGGGAGGGGCCGGGGCTCAGAAGCCGTAGCTGAGCGAGACGACCGCGCGGTTGTCCTGCTTCACATCGAAACGGTTGCGCCCGCCCACGATGAACTGGGCGCCCCAGGTCAGGCCGGTGTCGGCGATGGGCTGGGTCAGGCCCAGGGTGAGGTGCCGAAACGCGCTGCCCACCGGGGTCTTGCCGGCGTAGCAGCCGTTGACGATGAAGGCCTCGCCCGCGCCGCAGGCGGTGCCGCTGAGCGTGTCCTCGGTGCCGTTGTACTTGCCTTGCTTGCGGTAGGTGTAGAAGCCCAGCGTGGCGGTGAACGAGAGCTGGTAGGGCAGCGCGCGGGTGTAGACCGCGGTCCAGTAGGTGTCGCCCTTGTTGCCCCACACCACGTCCTGCAGCAGGGTCTGGGCGCTCAGCGTGACCGGGCCGTAGCTCAGGGCCAGCTTGCTCTCGGCGGCATCGGAATCGGTGCCATTGACATAGACGTAGTAGGTCAGGCCGGCCGAGTAGCCCCAGTCGCCCAGCGTGCCGTTGTAGCCGGCGTACAGGTCGTTCTCGATCGACTTGTTCTTCTGGAAGTCGGTGATCGTCCGGTTGCGGTACGAATCGCCCAGTTGGCGGTAGGAGTAGTTGATGGTCGAGCCCCAGTAGCCGGCGTAGAAGCCGCTCTCGTGGCTGTAGTCGGCCCCCCATTGCGGGGTGACATGGTCGGATTCGGGCGCATCGGCCCCGGCGTTGCCCAGGGGCGTGCTGTTGCCGTAGGTGCTCGTCTGGCCGCGCAGGTAGTAGCGCGACACCAGATCGATGTGGCCCGTCAGATCACCCGCCTGGGCAGCACCGCTCCAACCCGCCGCCGCGGCCAGCGACAACACCACCACACCCGCACCGCGCAACTTGCGGCCAGCACCCACTTGCTTCATCGACTTCTCCAGTTCAGCTTGGTTGACTGGCCGTGATGGTTGCGTGCGGCCCCGGGTCGCGAAAGCACGAAATTTGTGAGCCGATGCGAGCAAAAAACTCGCTTTGGCGAGTGCGCCCCATCTCAGTGCGGCGACTGGCAAACCGTGGTGCAGGCCCGGCGCCGCAGGCGGGACAGACCCGCGCCGTCCCCTCGCTCACGGCCCTGGCGCAGGCCGCGCGCACCAGGCTTGGGGGCCTGATTCGGAGAAATATCGTTTGACCCTCAAAAAGTCCTGGGTCGGGAGAGACCCCGCTTCCCCTGCCGGGGCTGACGGGGCTCAAATCCGTGCATGGATATTGCTGCTTGAGCCCCGACGTTTTCAAGGAATTTGCGATGGCCAACTACACCCTGCGGCAGCTCAAGTACTTCGTGACCACGGTCAAGTGCGGCACCGTGGCCGAGGCTTCGCGCCAGCTCTTCATCGCCCAGCCCTCCATCTCGGCGGCCATCAAGGGGCTGGAGGAATCCTTCAACGTGCAGCTCTTCATCCGCCAGCACGCCCAGGGCATGTACCTCACCCAGGCCGGCCAGCGCTTCTATGAAAAAGCCCAGGCCCTGCTGCAATCGGCCCACGCCTTCGAGCAGAACGCCATGGCCGACAACGAACTGACCGGCGGCCAGATCAACATCGGCTGCTTCGAGACGGTGGCGCCGCTGTACATGCCCACCCTGCTCAAGACCTTCCAGGAGCGCTTTCCCGGCGTCAGCATCCGCCTGCGCGACGGCGAGCAGCACGAACTGGTGCACGGCCTGACCAACGGCCGCTTCGACCTGGCCATCCTGTTCCGCCATGACCTGGACAGCACGCTGGAGGTGGAGCCCCTGATGCGCCCCAGCAGCCCCTATGTGCTGCTGCCCGAAGGCCACCCGCTGGCCGAGCAGGCCGATGTCTCGCTGCACCAGCTGGTGCACGAACCCATGATCCACCTGGACGTGCAGCCCAGCCGCACCTACTTCATCAAGGTCTTCGAGGAGCACGGGCTCTCGCCCAACGTGGTGTTCAGCTCGCCCTCGCTGGAGATGGTGCGCGGCATGGTGGGCCAGGGCTTCGGCTTCTCGCTGCTGGTGACCCGCCCGCGTGAGGACGCCAGCTACGACGGCCGCCGCCTGGTGTGCCGCCCGCTGCGCGAGCAGGTCAGCGGCTCGCAACTGGCCGCCACCTGGCTGGCCCGCTCGCCGCTGACCAAGCCGGCCCGCCTCTTCGTGGAGCACTGCAAGGAGATGCTGGGCCAGCTGGACGCCGCCCACGCCCTGCCGCCCAAGGTGACGGACCTGAGCCAGGTGCGCCAGGCGGCCTGAACAAAGCTGGGCCCCCGCCCAGCTTTTTTCTATGGCACAGGCAGTTTCTTGCTGCTTGGCGGCGCCACGCCCTTGGGGCACGATCCCCCGTGAACCCTGGTGCAAGGAGACCCTGCTTTGGACACCCCACTGGACTGGCATGCCCGCGCCCTGCGGCAGCGCTACCTGACCGAGGCCTGCATCGACGGCCGCTTCGCCCCGGCCCTGTCGGGCCAGACCTATGCCTCGCACGACCCGGCCACCGGCCGCCTGCTGGGCCAGGTGGCCGCCTGCGGCGAGGCCGATGTGGAACAGGCCGTGCGCACCGCGCGGCGCAGCTTCGATTCGGGCGTGTGGTCGCGCTGCGCGCCGGCCCAGCGCAAGCAGGTGCTGCTGCGCCTGTCGCAGCTCATGCTCGAGCATGTGGAAGAGTTGGCCCTGCTCGAATCACTGGACGTGGGCAAGCCGGTGGCGGACGCCCTGGCGGTGGACATCCCCGGCGCCGCCCACGTGTTCCGCTGGTACGCCGAGAGCGTGGACAAGCTCTACGGCCAGGTGGCCCCGCAGCCGCCGGGCGTGCTGGCCACCATCACCCGCGAAGCCCTGGGCGTGGTGGCCGCGGTGGTGCCCTGGAACTTCCCGCTGGACCTGGCGGCCTGGAAGCTGGCCCCCGCGCTGGCGGCGGGCAACTCGGTCATCCTGAAACCGGCCGAACAATCCCCCGGCACCGCGCTGCGCCTGGCCGAGCTGGCCCTGGAAGCCGGCCTGCCACCCGGCGTGCTGAACGTGCTGCCCGGCCTGGGCGAGGTGACCGGCCGCGCCCTGGGCCTGCACCCCGGCGTGGACTGCCTGGTCTTCACCGGCTCCACCGAGGTGGGCAAGCACTTCATGGCCTATTCCGCCCAGTCCAACCTGAAGCAGGTGTGGCTGGAGTGCGGCGGCAAGAGCGCCAACCTGGTGTTTGCCGACTGCACGGACCTGGACCTGGCGGTGCAGAAGGCCGCCTTCGGCATCTTCTTCAACCAGGGCGAGGTGTGCTCGGCCAACTCGCGCCTGCTGGTGGAACGCGCCATCTACGACGACTTCCTGGAGCGCCTGGTGGCCCAGAGCCGCCTGTGGCAGCCGGGCGACCCGCTGCTGGCCGACACCCGCATGGGCGCCCTGGTGGACGAGCGCCAGACCACCCGCGTGATGCAGCACATCACCCACGCCCAGGCGCAGGGCGCGGCCCTCATCACCGGCGGGCAGCAGCTGCAGATCAACGGCAGCCACAACTTCGTCACCCCCACCGTGCTGGCCGGCGTGGACCCGCAGCAGCCGCTGTGGCAGGAGGAGATCTTCGGCCCGGTGCTGGCGGTGATGCCCTTCGACACCGAAGACCAGGCCATCGCCCTGGCCAACGACTCCATCTACGGCTTGGCCGCCTCGCTGTGGACGGACAACCTGCACCGCGCCCACCGCGTGGCCGGCGCCCTGCGGGCCGGCACCGTGTCGGTCAACACCGTGGACGCGCTGGACGTGACCGTGCCCTTCGGCGGCGGCCGCCAGTCCGGCTTCGGCCGCGACCTGTCCCTGCATTCCTTCGACAAGTACACCGAACTCAAGACCACCTGGATGCAGTTCCGCTGAGCCATGAGAGACCCCCGCTACGACATCCTCTTCGAGCCGGTGCGCATCGGCCCGGTGACGGCCAAGAACCGCTTCTACCAGGTGCCCCAGTGCAACGGCATGGGCTACCGCGACCCCACCGCCCACGCCACCATGCGCGGCATCAAGGCCGAAGGCGGCTGGGGCGTGGTGTGCACCGAGCAGGCCGAGATCCACCACACCTCGGAGATCACGCCCTTCATCGAACAGCGCATCTGGGACGACCAGGACATCCCCGCGCTGCGGCGCACGGTGGACGCCATCCACGCCCACGGCGCGCTGGCCGGCATCGAGCTGGCCTACAACGGCATGAACGGCTCCAACCTCTACACCCGCGAGGTGCCGATGGGCCCGAGCCACCTGCCGGTGGCCACCTTCACCCACGACCCCTACCAGGCCCGCGCCATGGACAAGCGCGACATCGCCAACTTGCGGCGCTGGCACAAGGCCGCCGCCCTGCGGGCCAAGCGCGCGGGCTTCGACATCGTCTACGTCTACGCCGCCCACGGCCTGGGCACGCTGCACCACTTCCTGTCGCGCCGCTTCAACCAGCGCAGCGACGAATACGGCGGCTCCCTGGAAAACCGCACCCGCCTGATCCGCGAACTGATCGAGGACACCCGCGAGGTGGTGGGCGACCAGTGCGGCGTCGTCTTCCGCATGAGCCTGGACGAGCTGATGGGCCCGGTGGGCCTGCACCGCGACGAGGCCCACGACCTGATCGGCCTGATCGGCGACCTGCCCGACCTGTGGGACGTGACCCTGGCCGGCTGGGAGAACGACTCCACCACCTCGCGCTTTGAACAAGAGGGCTACCAGGAGCCCTTCGTCACCGGCATCAAGAAGCTCACGGCCAAGCCGGTGGTGGGCGTGGGCCGCTTCACCTCGCCCGACCTGATGGTGCGCCTGGTGCGCCAGGGCGTGCTGGACATGATCGGCGCCGCCCGCCCCTCCATCGCCGACCCCTTCCTGCCCCGCAAAGTGGAAGAAGGCCGCATCGAGGACATCCGCGAGTGCATCGGCTGCAACATCTGCGTCTCGGGCGACTTCACCATGTCGCCCATCCGCTGCACCCAGAACCCCACCATGGGCGAAGAATGGCGGCGCGGCTGGCACCCCGAGAAGATCGCCCCCAAGGGCTCGGACGACAAGGTGCTGGTGATTGGCGCCGGCCCCGCCGGCCTGGAGGCCACCCTGGCCCTGGGCCAGCGCGGCTACGAGGTGATGCTGGCCGAGGCCGGGCGCGAGCTGGGCGGCCGGGTCAGTCTGGAATCGCGCCTGCCCGGCCTGTCGGCCTGGAACCGCGTGCGCGACTACCGCGTCTTCCGGCTCAAGCAGATGGCCAATGTGCAGATCTGCCTGGACAGCCCGCTGAGCGCCGACGACGTGATGGGCTTCGGCTTTGAACACGTGGCCGTGGCCACCGGCGCCCACTGGCGGCGCGACGGCGTGGCCCGCTGGGCCACCCTGCCGGTGCCCGTGGCGGCCGGCGCCGAGGTGCTGACGCCCGACGACCTGATGCAGGGCGGGCGCCCCCAAGGCCGCCAGGTGCTGCTGTACGACGACGACCACTACTACATGGGCGGCGTGCTGGCCGAGCTGCTGGCCAAGGAAGGCTACGAGGTCACCCTGGCCACCCCGGCGGCCGATGTCTCCAACTGGACCCACGCCACGCTGGAACAGGCCCGCATCCAGAAGCGCCTGCTGCAGCTGGGCGTGCGCCTGCGCCCGCACCGCGGCCTGCTGGGCATCGACCCCGAAGGCGCGCAGCTGGCCTGCGTGTTCACGGGTGACGAAGAGCGGCTGCCCTGCACCGCCACCGTGCTGGTGACCGCCAAGCTGCCCCACGACGCCCTGTACCACGGCCTGCTGGCCCAGCAGGCCCACTGGGCCGAGGCCGGCCTGCGCAGCGTCACGCTGATTGGCGACGCCAACGCCCCCGCACCCATCGCCGCGGCCGTGTACGCCGGCCACAAATACGCCCGCGGGCTGGACGGCCCCGAAGACACCGGCGACAGCGTGCCCTTCCTGCGCGAAGTGGCCCAGCTGGTGCCGTGGACCGCCGCCCCACCGGCGTGACCCACGCCTGACCTCCACACAGAGAAAGTTTCAGCCCATGATCCCCTTCAAGCTCGACATGGACCGCGTGCCCCTGGACGACTGGGGCACGCCCGAGGACATCGGCGCCCAGAGCCTGGGCCCGGCCCCGCGCGTGGCCGGCAAGATCCTCTTCGGCACGCTCGACTCGCCCGTCTCCGGCGGCCTGTACGCCGCCACCCGCGGCCGCTACCGCGTCACCTACCCCTTCGACGAACACGCCACCCTGCTGGACGGCCAACTGGCCCTGACCGACGAGGACAACGGCCGCACCGTCGTCTACGGCCCCGGCGACAGCTGGATCATCGCCGCCGGCAGCACCATCGTCTGGGACATCCGGTCGGAGGGGGTGAGGAAGAGTTATTTGGCGGTGAGTCCGGGGGCAAAGGCGGCTTGAGGCGACTGGCCCTGTTGGCTGCGGCCTTCAATCGGGCGCCGGCCGCCGCGTTCGCGCGTCCCCGGCCCAGCGCCACGGCTTCGCCCACGTCCAGCTCCAAGGCGCCCTTGTCTTCCTTTGGGGGAGGCTGGGCTGGAGTGCCCGAGGTGCTCTCGGCGTACACATAGATGTTCTCGGAACACCCCATTTGGTGAACATCTATGTGCACAGATGAGCATTGGCGGAAGCCACACACCCGCCACGCGCGGAGAAGCAGAAGCACGCGCCCGACGCTGGAGTAGACTGCACAGAATTCTGTCACCCACCCAGCCAAGGAGCCGGCCATGGGCTTTTCAGCCAGTGATGTGGTGCCCTTCACCCAGGCGCGCGCCAACCTGTCCGATCTGGCCGACCAGGCCAAGGCCGGCGCCGAGAAGATCATCACCAAGAACGGCGAAAGCTACGTCGCGCTGATCGACGCAGCCCGCCTGGACTATTACCACCAGCTGGAGCGCGAGCGCATCCACCTGCTGCTGATCGAGGATGCCAAGCGCGGCCTGGCCGATATCGAGGCCGGCCGCACCGTGGGGGCCGATGCCGCCATCGCCCAGCTTCAGCAGCGCCGCGCTGAAGTTTCAAAGTCAGCCGCCACGGGCAAGACCGCCAAGAAGCGTGGCTGAGGATCTGTACCAGGTCGAACTGACCGCGCGCTTCCTGGAGCGGCTGGACGCCATTGAAGCGTTCTTGACCGAAGCCGATGCGACCTTCGCCTTCGACCAGTTGCTGGCCGAGTTGCGTGCCACGGTCATCCCCAACCTGGCCCGGTTCACCCGCATCGGCCGGCGGTACTTGGACAATCCACCGCAATCGGCGGAGGCGCTGGCCCAACTGGCCGCGCTACCGGCCGGCGCAGCGGGCGCTTTGCGGGAGTATCTGCATGGCGACTACCTGATGCTCTACACCGCTGTAGATGCGAAGACCACGGTCTACCTGCTGTCCATCCGGCACCACCGCCAACTTTCGTTTGACTTCGCTCGGCTGTGGCCGAGCGCTACCAAGCCAGATCAGCGCTGAGCCTTCATGTCCTACCTCTATCAAGTCCTGACACAGCGCGTAGACGCATGGCGCGCTGCCAACTACCCGTGCGATGCGTTCCCGGCGATCCGCGAGATTCTGGAGTTCGCCACCGAGGACGGCGAGACCGGCCAGCTACGCTACCTTCGGCGTGCCCAGTTCCGTGCGTTGGAAACCTACTGGTACCTCCGGCTGGTGCTGGACACGCCCAAAATTCCAGACCTCTACGCCAAGCTGTTTCCGAAGCCGAAGGACCGCCGCGAGGCCATGGGCCTCACCCACCCCGACATCGTCAGCTTCATCGCGGACGAGGGGCTTGAAAGCTGCCTGGAACGGGTCAAGTCCGACAACGCGTTCGTGCGCCAGTACGCGTTAGAGAGCCTGCGCGAATCCCTGACCCTAGACTACGCCAGCTACATCCTGGCCCTGGCCATGGGCGCAGGCAAGACGATCTTGATGGGCTCCATCGTGGCCACCGAATTCGCCATGGCCATGGAATACCCTGATGGCCCCTTCGTGCAGAACGCGCTGATCTTTGCGCCAGGCAAGACCATCCTCAGCGCGCTGCGCGAACTGTCCGATGTGCCCTATGACAAGCTGCTGCCGCCGCGCATGCACAAACCATTCGCTGCCAGCCTGAAGCTGACCTTCACGCGCGACGGCGACAAGCAAATCCCCATCGTGTGGGGAAGCAACTTCAACGTCATCGTCACGAACACCGAGAAGATCCGCATCCAGAAGCCCAACGTGCGTAGCAACGGCCAGCAGGTTCCGCTGTTCGCCGGCACGAAGGCAGAGGAACAGACCGAGCTGGCCAACCTGCGCTTGCAAGCCGTGGCATCGCTGCCGCACCTGGCCGTGTTCTCTGACGAAGCCCACCACACCTACGGGCAGAAGCTGCTGGGCAAGTGGGAGAAGGACAAGGAGACCGGCGAACTGGTCTTCAAGGATGACGGCATCAAGAAGGTCCGCCGAACCATCGACTACCTGGCAGAGGAAACCAACCTGATCGTCGTGATCAACGCGACCGGCACGCCCTACTTCGAGCGTCAGCCCTTGCGAGACGTGGTGGTTTGGTACGGCCTGGGCGAAGGCATCCGGGATGGCGTGCTGAAGGAACTGGCCAAGAACATCAAGGTGTTCGACCTGGGAGACGGAGAGGCCGACACGCTGGTGTCGAGCGTGATCGAAGATTTCGTACGCGACTACTGGGCCGTGAGCCTGCCCAACGGTGCGCCTGCGCGCTTGGCCCTGTACTTCCCCAACATCGAAACCCGCGATGAACTGCGCAGCGCTGTCGAGTCGGCCCTCGCCCAACGCGGCATCGGCACCGACACCATCCTGGCAGTGGATGGCAAGAGCAACGAAGCCACGCGACGCCAGTTCGAGGCCGTGGCCCGCAACCCCGAAGCGCCTGAAAGGGTGCTGCTGCTGGTGAACATGGGCACCGAGGGCTGGAACTGCCCCAGCTTGTTTGCAACAGCGCTGGTCCGTAAGCTGGCCAACAGCAACAACTTCGTGCTTCAAGCGGCCACCCGGTGCCTGCGCCAGGTGCCTGGCAACAAGCACCCGGCCCGGGTGTACCTGACGGACAGCAACCGCAAGACGCTGGAGTCCCAGCTGGCCGAGACCTACGGCACCTCGCTCAAGGACTTGGACGCCCAGCAGGCCGAACGCGTGGAGCGCGAAATCGTGCTGCACCGCCCCCACCTGCCGCCCCTGCTCATCAAGAAGCGCGTGCTGCGATACCGACGCAAGGCCGACACGGATGGTGCGAAACCGCTGCACCTGACGGTGCCAACCGTGGCTGCACCGGCCGGCGTGACGGTGGCCACCTTGACGCCAGTGCAAACCGCATCGGGCACTACCACCCTGCAGAAGGTAGATGGCGGCGACGACGTGTTGCCGGCGCCGCCGCCCGAGCTGGACAGCTATGCCGCTGCCACCGAGCTGGCTGCCAACTACCACCTGGCCACGGCAGACGTGCTGGCCGCCCTGCGCGGCGCCTATGGCGTGGGCGCCGACATCCCCGACTACCATCTCGCCTCCTTGGGCCAGCAGATCGAAGACCAGCGCTCGGACTACGAAGAGCACTTCGAAGAAATCGACGTGGCCATCGCCCTGGTCAAGGCCGATGGGTTCGAGAAGTCCGAGCGAGGTGGGCAGCCGGTCTACACGGCCCGCATCAGCTTTGCCAAGGAGCGCGAACCGCTGTACCTGACGGCACGCGACACGCCGGACGCCGCGCACGCACTGGCCAGCAGCTTCCACTACGAGGGCTACAACTTCGACTCCGGCCCCGAGGCCGAGTTTTTGCGGTGGGCACTGACCCAGTTGCAGACCGAGACGCATCAGATCGAAGGGGTTTGGTTCACGGGCGGCATCACCGACCCGGCGAAGACCGACCTCTATGCCGAATACCTGGGCGACGACGGCCGATGGCACCGATACACCCCTGACTTCGTGCTGCGCCGCGCCGATGGCAAGCATCTGGTGGTGGAGATCAAGCGCGACAGCTACAGCCCCGACATCAAGGGCGACCTGGCTCGGCTGGGCCGAGGTGAAGCCGCGCAGACCTTGGAAGGCAAGAAGGCCGTGGCGCTGAAGCAATGGGAGGGCTTGAACCCCGACAAGCTCGCCTACCACGTGATGTTTGCCGACACCGACCTCAAGTCAGAAGGCTATGCCCAGGTCCGCGATTTCATCCGCGGCGCCTGACCAGCCAGCGACAACGACCAGAACACAGACAGACCATGACCGACAACATCAAGAAGCCCAAGGACGTGACCCCTAAAGACGTCAAGGTGAGCAAGGCGAAGGGCCGACCCATGCTCACCTGGGTGGGCAAGAAGCCGCTCGCCCGCGTGCGGGCCTACCCCGCTCAGGCCATCGAGCGCTTTGACGCCACGGCGGGCCAGGCGTTGCCCTTGCAGGAAGCAGGCTGGAGCGATTGGCCCAAGGACTTGCCCAAGGGCGGCCTGCTCTACCACGGCGACAACAAGGATGTGCTGGCCCACCTGCTGGCCAACGGCTTTCGGGGCAAGGTCAAGCTGATCTACATCGACCCGCCGTTCGACAGCGGCGCGGACTACGTGCGCAAGGTGCAACTACGCGGCGTCAAGGGCACGGTCAAGATCGACGGCGAGGACTACACGCTGGGCGAGCAGGTGCAGTACAGCGACATCTGGGCCAACGACAACTATCTGCAGTTCATGTACGAGCGCTTGCTGATCCTGAAGGAGTTGCTGGCCGAGGACGGCAGCGTCTTTCTGCACTGTGACGAACGGCAGGGGCATCGAATTCGTTGCATCTTGGATGAGGTGTTTGGAGCAGAGCACTTCAAGAACGAAGTGGTTTGGTACTACTCGAACAAGTACGGGGCCAACTCACAAACCTTCGATGTCTTTCACAATTCCATCTACTGGTATGGCAAGTCGAGCAAGGTTCAGTTCAATCCCGTTCGAGTACCGGTCAAAGAGAAGCGGCTGCAACCTGTGCGCCAATGGAACAAGGAGCTGAACAAGAACGAGTGGCTCCGCGACGAGTCGGGCAACTACCTCTATCAAGAAAGCTCAACAAAGGACCTGGGCGACGTTTGGGAAGTGCCTGTGATAAATCCGATGGCACTGGAGCGCACGGACTATCCGACGCAGAAGCCGGAGGCGCTACTTCGCTGGGTTGTTGGCTGCGCGTCTGCACCGGGTGATTTGGTGTTGGACTGCTTTGTCGGCTCTGGCACAACTGCTGTGGTAGCTCAGCAATTGGGCCGCCGCTGGATCGGCTGTGACATCAACAAAGGTGCGATTCAAACGACGGCCAAGCGCATTCAGGAGTTGATGCAATCCCAGGCCGTAGATGCTGCGCCCTCTCCGCAGGGAGACCTGATCGGGACGGCTGATCCTTCGCCAAAGCCAAGCCAACTCTCCTTCGCCACCTACCGCGTCAACGACTACGACCTGCAGATCCAGCATAACGAAGCCGTCGAGCTGGCCTGCCAGCACCTGGGCGTCACCCGCACGCGCACCGATTCGTTCTTTGAAGGAACGCAAGGCGGCCGCCTGGTCAAGATCGTGCCCTTCAACCATCCGCTGACGCCGCTGGACCTGGAGGCCGTGCGCAACGAGCTGAAGGCGCGCCCGACCGAAGAACGCGACGTGATGGTGGTGTGCCTGGGCTGGCAGCACGACGCCCGGGCCTGGGTAGAGACCTACAACCGGAACCGCCCGGTGAACAAGCTGCACGTGGTGGAACTGCGCACCGACCGCAAGCTCGGCGGCATCATCAAGCATGAGCCGCTGACCGCTCAGGTCAGCGCCAAGCGCACCGGCAAGGGGGCGAACGCCCAACTGGTTGTCGAGGTGCAAGACGTGGTGTCGCCCACCATCATGCAGCGCCTGAACCTGGAGCAAGGCGTGTTCCGCGCCCAGATCACCGACTGGCGCGCGGTCGTCGATTGCATCTTGATCGACACGCAGTACGACGGCCAAGTCTTCAATGTTGCACTGGCCGACGTGCCGGAGCGCAAGCAAGACCTGGTGAATGGGCGCTACGAGCTGCCGGCACCGCCGGCTGGGTCGACGGTGGCCGTCAAGATCATCGACATGCTGGGTGAGGAGCTTGTCGTGAATCTGACCGTTTGAGGCACGAACGACAATGCACCCAAGAGGCATCACATGAAGATCGACACCATCAGCATTGAGGGCTACAAGTCCTTCGCCAAGGTCGATCAGTTCGCTCTGGGCAACCTGAACGTGCTGATTGGCGCGAACGGCGCCGGCAAGAGCAACTTCCTGTCACTCTTCAAACTGTTGACGGCGGTATCGCAGGGCAACCTGCAAACCTATGTCAAGTCTCAGGGTGGCCCTGACGTGTTGCTGCACGGCGGTCGCAAACGTACGCCTCAGCTCAGCATCGCTCTGAAGTTCAGGCCCAATGGCACGGTCGTCAATGGCTATGAAATCACACTGGCGCCCACTGCCGACAACCGCGTTCAGTTTGTCCGAGAGGTGCCGTGGATTGACGGTGACTTCGGGCTCACAAGGTACCAGCTCGGGACAGCACACGAGGAAGCCAGACTGCTGACCGACACACGCCAGGTCAGCCAGTACGTTTCGCGGTGGATGAAAAGCTGGCAGCAGTTCCACTTCCATGACACCAGCGACAGCGCAGCGGTCAAGCGCCCGCATCCGAGCAACGACAACCTTCGACTGAAGGCCCAGGCGGACAACCTCGCTGCCTACCTTTACCGCCTGCGTGGACTTCCGTCGCATAAGTCGGCCTATGAGCGCATCGTCGACACGATCAAGCTGGCAGCGCCTTTTTTTGGCGGCTTTGTAGAGCGTGATCCGATGCCGGAGACCGTGGAACTGGAATGGTTCGAACAAAGCGATCCTGAAACGCCCTACCGCGCGCACACGCTCTCAGACGGCACGCTTCGGTTCATCTGCTTGACGACGCTATTGCTTCAACCGTCATACCTGCTGCCCGACACGCTGCTGATCGACGAACCGGAGTTGGGCCTTCACCCATTCGCCATCAACCTGCTGGCGGACATGATGAAGGAGCTGGCTCAGACCAAACAGCTGATCGTCTCGACCCAGTCCGTCGAGCTGCTGAACGCCTTGGAGCCTGAGCATATTGTTGTCGCCCAGCGTTCCAATGGCGCTACCACGCTGGAGCGACTCAACGCGGCCGAGCTTCAAGGTTGGCTGGACGACTACCAAAGCCTGGGCGAGTTGTGGAAGCGAAATGTGCTCGGCGGAAGGCCCAGCCTGTGATGCGCCGGGTCGTCATCGTCTGCGAAGGGCAGACCGAAGAAGCGTTCATTTCCCGCGTGATGGTTCCGGCCTTTGTGGAGACAGGCATTCTGCTGCAGGGCATTACCGTCGAGACCTCACCAGGGCACAAGGGCGGCGCGATGCGCTATGACCGCCTGCGCCCGGCACTGCGCAACGCATTGGCCAATGGCCGCGTTGCGGCCGTGACGACCTTGATCGATCTCTACAAGCTGGCCCCTGATTTTCCGGGCTATGGTGCGGCCTTGCCGCTGCCCACCCTGGCCGAGAGACTGCGGGCGCTGGAGAGTCAACTTCATGCAGACGTGGTTGCGCACTGTGGGTGCAACCCGGCGCGGTTCATACCGCATGTCCAGCCTCATGAATTCGAGGCGCTCTTGTTCAGCGATGTCTCTGTTCTCGCCGGCTTGGAGGCAGGTTGGGCTGCCGCAGCGCCGGCTTTGGTACAGGCCCGGATGGCTGCTCCTACACCGGAAGAAATCAACAATGGCCACGAGACCAAACCCTCTGCCCGGCTTGAGACCCTTCTTCGCAACCCTTCATACCGCAAGTTGCGTCATGGCCCAATTGCCGCTGAACGCATTGGGCTGGCAAGAATCGAGTCTGAATGCCCGCACTTCGCGAAGTGGCTGGCTCAACTCCGAATCCTTTGACGAGTTCTGGAATCGGTAACCTGCAACCGCTGAGAGGGTGTTGACATGGCCGAAATCACCCGTCGCCGCACCGGCGAATTCCTACGCGAGCTGTTCCGCATCCTGATGGCGGCACCCGACGGCATGCGCGCCAGCGACGCCCTGCAAGTGCTGGCCAGCCGCTTCACTTTGACGCCCTACGAGGCGGATAACTACGAATCCGGCTCCCGCCGCTTCGAGAAGATCGTCCGCTTCGCCACGGTCGATTGCGTCAAGGCCGGCTGGTTGGTGAAGGACAAGGGCATTTGGACCATCACCGAGGCGGGCCAGGCAGCCCATGCCGAGCTACCCGACCCCGAGGCCTTCTACAAGCGTGCCTGCAAGCTGTACGCCGAATGGAAGGCCGCACAGCCTGACGCCGAAGGCAGTGCAGCGGAGGTGGCCGCCGCTGCGAGCGCAGTGGACGACGTGGACAACAACGCCAAGGCGGCGAGTGTCACCTTCGAAGAGGCCGAAGAGCAGGCCTGGGCGGAGGTATCGCAGTACCTGCGTGCGATGAACCCCTACGACTTTCAGGACCTCGTGGCCGACTTGTTGCGCGCCATGTCGTACCACGTCACCTGGGTGTCGCCGCCTGGCAAGGATGGTGGCGTGGACATTCTGGCCTGGCCCGATGCGCTGGGCACGCGCCCGCCGCGCATCAAGGTGCAAGTAAAGCGCCAGCAGCAGGCCGTGAGTGTCGAGGGCCTGCGGTCTTTCATGGCCGTGCTGGGAGATGACGACGTGGGCCTGTTCGTCTGCACCGGTGGCTTCACCAAGGACGCCGAAGCCGAGGCGCGCACGCAGGAGAAGCGGCGCATCACCTTGATCAGCCTGGAGAAGCTGTTCGACCTGTGGGACGAGCACTACGACAAGCTGACTGACAGGGCACGGCGTCGGTTGCCGCTGCGGTCCATTCGCTTCTTGGCCCCAGGAGGCTGACGAGCGGCTCACCAGCTCAACGCATCACGTTGGCAGAGCGTTCTGCAAGCGATGGCTCAATGCGATCTATGCCCGAGCCGGCGCCAGCCCACCCTCCCCCTCCAACACCTCCCCCAACCTCCCCAACATCGCATCACACGCCTGCAGCTGCGCCACGGTCACATACTCGTCGGGCTTGTGGCCCTGGTCCATGCTGCCGGGGCCGCAGACCACGGTGGGGATGCCGGCCTGGTGGAACAGGCCGCCTTCGGTGCCGTAGGCCACGGTGCCAAAGGCCGAGCTGCCGCTGATGCGTGAGAGCAGGTAGGCGGCTTCGCCGTCGGCCGGGGTGGCCAGGCCGGGGTAGGCGCTCAGGGGTTCGAACTGGATGTCGGCCTGGGGGTGCACGGCCTGCATGCGGGGCAGCAGGTCCAGCAGCGCGTGCTGCAGCAATTCGTCCACCACCTGCTGGGCGTCAAAGCCCGGCAGGGCCCGCACTTCAAAGTCGAAGCTGCAGTCGGCCGGCACGATGTTCAGCGCCCGGCCGCCCTGGATCAGCCCGGTCTGCACGGTGGAGTGCGGCGGGTCGAAGCGAGGGTCGTGGTGTTCGGGGCGGGCCAGTTGCTGGCCGATGTCGCCCAGGCGGTGGATGAGCCGCGCGGCGTATTCAATGGCGTTCACGCCCTGCGGTGCATAGGCCGAGTGGCAGGCCGCGCCGCGCACGCGGCAGCGCATGGCCAGCTTGCCCTTGTGGCCCAGCACGGGCTTCATCTCGGTGGGCTCGCCAATCAGGCACAGGCGGGGCTTGTGCGGGCGCTGGGCCAGCTCGGCCAGCATGGGGCGCACGCCCAGGCAGCCCACCTCTTCGTCATACGAGAACGCCAGGTGCACCGGCCAGTGCAGCGGCCGCGCCAGAAAGCGCGGCACCGCCGCCAGCACGCAGGCGATGAAGCCCTTCATGTCGGCGGCGCCGCGGCCGTAGAGGCGGTCGTCCTGCACGGTCAGGGCAAAGGGGTCCACCGTCCAGGCCTGGCCGTCCACCGGCACCACGTCGGTGTGGCCGGACAGGGCCACGCCGCCGCGGTCGGTGGGGCCCAGGGTGGCGTACAGGCTGGCCTTGCTGCCTTCGGCGTTGAGGAACAGCTCGCTGGCCACGCCCCAGTCGGCCAGATAGTCCCGGATGAAGTGGATGAGCCCCAGGTTGGGGTTGCGGCTGACGGTGGGCTGGCTCAGCAGCTGCGCCAGCAGGTCAATGCTGCGGGGCTCATTCATCGCCCGGCACCCCGTAGCTGGGGGCGGCGGTGGGGTCCAGGGCGCGGGTGAGGTAGTCCTGCATCTGCGGGCGATAGGCCTGCCACAGGCCGGCCAGCTGGCCGATGGGGTCGGCCTCGGCCCAGTCCACCCGCAGGTCGATGATGGGCCAGGGCACCTCGCCCACCACCTTCAGCGCGGCGGAATGCACGGGGCCGGCCTCGCCCCCGGCGGCCAGGGCGGCCTGCATGGCGGCCAGCAGGCGGTCGGCCAGCGGGCCGGGAGTGCTTTCAAACGCGGGCACCATGGCCTCGATGACGGCGGGGCTGGCCAGCAGGTTGCCGGCGGCCACGCATTGCGCGCCGGCCACGGCGTGGTGCAGGCCCAGGGCCTCGCGGCCGCTGAAGTGGGCGGTGCGGCCCTGCGCATCCACCACGGTCACCTGCCGGTGCTCGCGCCAGGGCTCGGCGGCCATTACCTGGGCCAGGGCGGCTTCGGCCGGCGTCTGCTCGGCCAGGCGGCCCAGCACCTGCGGGCCCAGGGCCGGCAGGGTGATGTTCTGGGTGGAGACGGCCCCCACCCCGGCCTCCAGCCAGGGGCAGCGCGCGCCCACGGCGATGCTGGAAGAGCTGATGGCCACGCCCAGCTGGCCGGTGCGGGCACAGCGCCCGACGATGGAGAAGGTCATGGCGATGTCCTCTGGTCTTGGCGATGGATCAGGCTTGGGGCGGCACCCAGCCGTCCGGGATGACGGCGATGACGTCGATCTCCATCAGCCATTCGGGCTGGCCCAGGGCCGCCACCACCAGGCCGGTGGAGATGGGGAACACGCCCTTCAACCACTTGCCCACCTCGCGGTAGACCGGCTCCCGGAAGCGCGGATCGGTCAGGTAGGTGGTGGTCTTGACGATGTGGCTCAGGTCGCTGCCGGCTTCCTTCAGCAGCTGCTGCAGGTTCTTCATGGCCTGCTCGGCCTGGGCCCGCGGGTCACCCAGGCCCACCAGGTTACCCTCAAAGTCGGTGCCAACCTGGCCGCGCACATAGACGGTGTTGCCGGCGCGCACGGCCTGGCACAGGTCGTTGTCCAGCGACTGGTTGGGGTAGGTGTCCTTGGTGTTGAACATCCGGATGCGGGTGTGGGTGTGGGTCGGCTGGCTCATGCGGTGATCTCCTTGGCGGTTGCTTTCACGGCCGACCCCTGTTCAGAAGCGGCGCGGTAGGCGCTGTACTTGCGCTGGATGGCGATGTGGTCGGCGATGTACTTGGCGTCGTGCCACACGCCCCAGATGAAGGTGGAGCCGCGGCGCGACAGCCAGGGCAGGCCCAGGAAGTACACGCCGGGCTCGCTGGACACGCCGCGCTGGTGGCGGGGCTTGCCGTTCGCATCCAGCGCATCCACCTGCAGCCAGCCGTAGTCCACGGTGAAGCCGGTGGCCCAGAGGATGGTGCGCACGCCGGCCTGGGCCAGGTCCAGGCTCAGCAGCGGGTGCGTCACGCAGGCCGGGTCGGCCAGGCGGCGGCGGGCCTCGGGCTCTTCGGGCAGGTCCAGGCCGTGGCGGGCGATGTAGGCGTCGGCCGCGTCCAGCATCTGGCGCAGGTTGTCGTCGCCGCGGGCGATGTTGTCGGCCAGGTCGGGCGCAAAGCGGGCCACGCCGTTCTCAAAGCCCTGGGTCACGCCCACCAGGGTGATGCCCTGGTGGCCCAGCGCCCGGAAGTCCACCGTGTGGCCGCCGCGCGCGCCGCTGACCGCGATGGTGACGTGTTCCTTGCCCGGCTCGGTGGCCGCGGCGTCCCAGGCGCCCAGCACGCCCAGCCACCAGACGAAATCCCGCCCGCGGTAGGAACGCGGCGGCCGGTCGTGCGCGCCCACCGAAAGGTACACCTGGCGGCCGGCGCGCTGCAGCTCGTCGGCAATCTGCACGCCGGAGGAGCCGCTGCCCACCACCAGCACCGCGCCTTCGGGCAGTTGCTCGGGGTTGTGGTACTGGGCCGAGTGGATCTGGGTCAGGCCCGCGTCCTGCGGGGCGATGACGGGGATCAGCGGACGCTGGAAGGGGCCGGTGGCCGCCACCACGCGCTGGGCGCGGATGCTGCCTTCGGAGGTTTCCACCAGAAAGCCCGGTTGCCCCTGCTGACGCACCACGCGCTTGACTTCCACCCCGGTGCGGATGGGGGCGTTGATCATCTTGGCGTAGGCCACGAAGTAGTCGGCCACGTCTTCCTTGGTGACGAAGTCGTCCGGCCCGTAGCCGGGGAATTCCATGCCGGGGAAGCGGTCGTGCCAGGCCGGGCCGTTGGCCACCAGGGAATCCCAGCGCTCGGAACGCCAGCGCTCGGCAATGCGGTGGCGTTCCAACACCAGGTGGGGAATGCCGAGCTTGCCCAGGTGCTCGCTCATGGCCACGCCAGCCTGGCCGGCGCCGACCACCAGCGTGTCTGTTTCCGTCAAATCGAGGGACATGTCGTTCCTTTGGGGCGGCTCGCGCGCCGTTGGACATGGCATGGCCCTCGGCAGGCCCTGGCGGTCTGCCGTCACTCTCACCCATGCCCCGCGCTGGCCGCCGGGGTTGCTGTGAGAGTCATTCTGTTGAGAAGCGCCCCGCAGGGAAAATATGATTTTCGGAGCCGGGCGCGAGGAAAAAGCTTCTCGCTCAGGCCTGGGCGCGGGCCGCGCGGCGGCGGCCGGTGTGCCACAGCAGCGGCACGGCCAGCAGCACGCCGGCGGCAATGTGCACGCCGTCCAGCGTGGGCCGCCAGTCCTCCCCACCGAAGTAGTAAAGCAGGTAGCCGCTGGCCACCAGGGCGATGAACAGGCTGCCCAGCCACAGGCCGGTGCGCCGCTGGCCGCGCCAGGCCGGGCGCTGGCCCATGCGCCAGCCCGGCGGCAGGTGCTGGGCCACCACCGCGCCCAGGGCCATCAGGTTGAGAAACAGGGCCAGGCCGTGCAGCTTCATCAGCCAGGGCTCGGCCGGGTGCGGCAAGCCTTCAGCCCCGCCCGCGCCCACGGTGTAGTGCAGCGCGCACCAGCCCAGGCCGCTGGCCCACAGCAGCGCAGTGCTCAGCCAGACCATGCGCTTGAGGCCCCGGCCCATGCCGGCATGGCGGTGGCCGGGGCTCATGGCGCGGCCTCCGCCAGGGGTTGTGCGGCGGTGGCGTCATGGAAGACGGCGTGCGCGCCCAGGCCAGCCAGCCAGGCGGCCGGCAATTCAGGCTGCTGGGCCAGCACCTTGGTCAGCGCATCGGCCGCCAGGGCGGTGGGGGCCAGCACACTCAGGTGGGTGTGAATGGGCGCAGCGCCAGCGGGGCTGTGCAGTCGGCTGCGTGCGCCGGGGCCGAAGTGGCTGGTGGCGGCGGCACCGTCTTCCAGCCAGCCCCAGGCGCGGGTGCCGCCCTGGGCCTCGTCCCGCAGCACCAGCGGCAAGCGCAGCGGGCCGAAGACGCGCAGGTCTCCGCCCGCGTTCACCCAGCCGGCGGGCCAGCCCTGGGCCTGCAACCGGGCCACGGCCTGGTCGATGGCGTCGCCCTTGGCCAGGCCGCCGGCGTCCAGGCGGGTGCGGGCGTGCTCGCGCCACAGCCAGGTGCCGTCCCAGTGCCAGGGGCCGCTGCCCTGGGCCAGGTCGAAGGCGCCGTCGCTCAGGGTGGCCCAGTGGCAGGCGGCCGTCAGCACGCGCGCGGTGTGGGGGCGCACGCTCAGGCGGGTGCCCGGCGGCGCGGCGTGCAGGCGCGACAGATCGCTGCCGGGGTCGAAGAGGGAGAGCTGGGCCTGGAGGTCCTGCAGCAAGGCCCAGACCGCCGCGAAAGCGGCCTCGTGCGTGGCGCCCCCTGCGGGCGCAGCCAGGGGCAGGCCCACCTCCACCAGCGTGCCCAGCAGCGGCCGGGCGCGGCGGGCCCAGCCGCCGGCCGCTGAGGCGTTCAGCGCGCCCATGCGGGTTGCGCGCGCCGGGCCACGTCCACCGCCTGCACGATGCGGCGGATGCCATCGGTCACGTGGCTGCAGCTGAGGGTGGCGCCGCTGATGTTGGCGATGTCGCTGCCCACGCGCAACGGGGCGCTGGCGTTCTTGCCGACGAACTGCTTGCGCCAGGCCGGCAGGCGGATCTCGCTGCCATGGCTTTCGCGGTAGGACAGGATCTCCACCCCGCGGATGGCGCCTTCGCGGTCCAGGCCCACGGCGTAGCTGATGAGCTCGTACTTGCCGACCACGTTGTCCAGCAGCACCCAGCCCAGCAGCGCGCCGGCCTTGCGGGCCGTGCGCAGCTCCCAGCGGGCGGAGCGGCCCTTGGCACCGGCGGCGTCCAGGGCCTGCAGCTGGGCCGCGTCCAGCGCCAGCGTGCTGCTGTCCCAGTGGTCGGCCTCGGGGAAGATGAGCTGCGCGGCCTGGTCCGCGCTGAGGTAATCCACCGCGAAGGCGGCGGGAGATGCGCTGGCCATGGCGGCGGCTGTGACCCAGAAGCGCATCAGAAGCTCCAGCCCAGGCCCAGGTCCAGCCGGTTGGCGTTGCTGTTCTCGTCGAAGCGCTGCAGGTCGGCCTTGACGACCACGCCCGGCGTGAGCTGGAAGTTGGCACCCACGGTCCAGACCTTTTCGGTCTTGAGACCGGTCGGCGTCACGCCCGCGCCCAGGTCGGCGTAGCTGCGGCCGGTGTTGTACTGCTCGTAGCGCGCGAAGGGCGCCAGCGCGTAGCTGCCCGATTGCCACAGGTGGTAGGCGGCCTGGGTGTACCAGCCGTCAAAGCGCTCGGGGATGAGCACGGCGCTGCCCAGCAGGGTGCTGTTCAGGCGCGCGGTGTTGCTGATGGTGCCGCGGCTGTACAGGGCCGACAGGTCCCAGGCGCCGGGCGTCCAGCGGGCGTGCAGGTCCCACAGGGTGACGCGGCCGCTGACGTTCTGCGTGGTCTGGCCCTGGCTGGCGTTGCCGGTGAAGACCGAGCCGCCCAGCTGCAGGCCGGGGATGCCGCGCCAGTTGACGGCGCCGAAGACGGACAGGTCGCGCGCCTTGGCCAGCGCCAGCTCCTGGTGGATGGAGCCCAGCGGAGATTCCTGCCCTTCGGATTCGGCGGTGGCGTCCCACTTGCTCAGGTCGAAGCCGGTGGTGACGCCGGCCTGCACGGTCCAGCCGTCGTCCAGCGTGCCGGCCAGTTGCAGGCCACCTTCACGCCAGGTGGTGGGGATGATGGCGGTCTCGACGAAGTTGCGCATGACGCCGTAGTAGGCGTTGGGCTCGTGGTTCTCGTTGAGCAGGCCCACGGGCATCAGGAACAGGCCGCCGCGGGCGGCCCAGTTGGGCAGGAACTGGTGCTCGACGAAGGCCTGCTCCACCTCCACCTCGCCCGGGTCGTCGGCCGAGCTGACGGCGTGTTCCACCTCCAGCTCGGTCACCACCTTGGTCTTCTCGTCGAAGCGGTGCTGGTAGGCCAGCACGAAGCGCGCGACGTCGGCGGTGCTGTCCTGGCCCGCGTGCTGGGGCCGGTTGTAGGTCAGCTCGGCATAGCCGCCCAGCACGGTGGCGGGCTCGCCCGGTGCGGCTTCGGAGGTGGCCGCCACCGCGGGTGCCGCGGCCGGGGCTGCCGCAGTGGCCGGTGCGGCAGGCGCCGCGGCGGTGCCGGCACGGGCCTGGGCCAGTTCGGCGAGCTGGGCCTTCAGCGTGGCCAGTTCGGCGGCCAGCTGGTCAACCTTGCGGGCCAGGGCCTCTTCCTGCGGGGTGGCGGCCTGGGCGGCGGCGGGGCCGGCCACGGCCAGGGCGGCCGCCAGGGCCAGGGCAGAGCGGGTGAGCGGGTGCATGGTGGGTGTCCTTGGGTTGGGTGTCTGCTGTCTTGGAAGGGGAAACAGGCCGCTCAGCGGGAAGCGGAAGCGCTGGCCGTGGAGGACGTGCTGCTCCAGCCGTCCGTCAGCGTGTTGAGGAAGGCGATGACGTCCTCGATCTCGCTGTCGCTCAGGGCCGGGGCGTCGCCAAGCTTGCGGTTGTAGGGCACCTCGGTGGTGTTGACGTTGGCGTGGTAGGCCGCGGGCAGGTCGTTGAACTTCTGCACCGTGCCGTCGCTGCCCACGGGGTAGAACTTCTCGGGGTTGGTGTCGCGCTGGACGTAGAAGGTGATCGCGTCCTTGAGCGTCTTGAAGTAGCCGTTGTGGAAGAAGGCCTTGCGCAGCGCCACGTTGCGCAGGCTGGGCACCTTGAAGGCGCCGCACAGGTCGGTGCGGGCCGTCAGGTCGCCGGTCGAGCGGGCGCACAGGCCCAGGTCGAAGTAGCTGGCGTCGGCGTTCTGGCTCAGCTCGGTGTTGCGGGGCACGCCCAGCACGTCGTAGGTGAAGTCGGTGAACAGCGGCATGGCGCCGTTGGGCGACTGCGAGGACGGGTGGCAGCCCGCGCAGTTGCCCTTGGTGGCGCTGTTGAACAGGGCCAGGCCGCGGGTCTCTTGCTCGGTCAGCGTGGTCTGTCCGCGCAGGAAGGCGTCGTACTTGCTGGTGTAGGCGTGGAACTCGCTGTCCTCCAGCTGGTACTGCTGCAGGGCCTGGGCCATGCGGTCGAAGGCGTCGGCCGGGCGGCTGAGGATGTCCGCGCCGAAGACGGTCTTGAACTCCGACGCGTAGGCGGTGGCGGCCAGCTTGGCCACCACATCGGCCACGCTGGTGTTGGCCATCTCCACCGGGTTCAGGAAGGGGCCCTTGGCCTGGTCCTTCAGCGAGGCGGCGCGGCCATCCCAGAAGAAGCCGCCGGTGGGCGTGCCATCGGCCGCGAAGTAGAAGACCGTGTTGGTCTGCAGGTAGCGGATGGAGGGCGAGTTGCGCCCGCCCTGCAGCGTCATGTCGGCGCCGCCCATCTGGGCCGCCAGCGCATTGGACGGCGCGTGGCCGTTCTCAGGGTCGTGGCAGCTGGCGCAGGCCTGCTGGCCCGAAGCCGACAGCGAGGTGTCGGCAAAGATCTTCCGGCCCAGTTCGGCCTGGGCGGACAGCGTGGTGCTGGAGCTGCCGGAGGTGGCGGTGCTGGCCGAGCCCCCTCCGCAACCCGCCAGGGCCAGGCACAGGGCCAGGCCGGACGTCACAAGCGCGGTGATGTTCACTGGTGGTGTGGGTATTAATAAGAATGGTTCGCATTCTATTTACCGATCGCGAGTGAAGGCAATGTCCGAGCAACAAGCTAGGGGGCGTGCGATGCGCCCGGACAACGGTGCCGGTGCGCCAGGGGCAGGGCCTGGGCGCGTCAAGGCCCGGGGTGGCGCTAGGGCTGCGCGCCCTCGCCGCCCAGCAGGCCGCAGCGCAGGGCCAGGTGGGCCCAGCCGGCCAGGGTGCTCACGCCCAGCTTGTCCTTGATGACGCTCTGGTGGTTGGCCACGGTCTTGGGGCTGAGGTGCAGGGCCTGGGCACAGCGCTGCGGGGATTCGCCCCGGGCGATGAGCTGGAAGATCTCGAACTCGCGCTGGGTGAGCGATTCCAGCAGCGAGGCCGGGCCCGGCCCCACCGCCACCGCGGGGGCCAGGCCGGGGCTGAGGTAGCGCTGGCCACGCAGGGCCTGCTGCACGGCCGCCAGCAGGTCCTCGGGCGGGCTGCTCTTGGTGACGTAGCCGCAGGCGCCCAGGTCCATCGCGCGGCCCACCAGCGTTTCGCTGTCGTGCATGCTGAAGACGATGACCCGTGCGTCGGGCTGGGCCTCGCGCAGGCGGCGCAGCAGCTCCAGGCCGCCGCTGCCGGGCAGGGACAGGTCGGTGATGGTGAGGTCGGGCGCGTGGGCGCGCCAGGCGGCCCACGCCTCGTCCACGTTGGCGGCCTGGGCCACCACCGTGGCCTGGCCCGACTGTTCCAGCAGGCGCTGGTAGCCTGCGCGCACCACCGGGTGGTCATCGACCAGCAGGATGCGGATCATCGCGCGCCCTCCGCCACCGGCCATACCGGCACCCGCAGGCACAGGGCGGCACCACCCAGGGGCGACGCGCCAGTGGATAGTTCGCCACCCAGCTGGGCCGCCCGCTCCGAGGCCCCCAGCAAACCCAGGCCACGCTGGGGCCGGCCGGCGGCAAAGCCACAGCCATCGTCCTCGATGCGCAGCTCCAGTGCGTCGCCCTGCCGCCGCAGCTGCAGGCGGGCCTGTCGGGCCTGGGCATGGCGTTCCACATTGGAAAGGGCCTCCTGCGCCACCCGGTACACCGCCATGTCGATGGAGGCGCCCAGGCCGTCGAGCCGGCCGCTGATGTCCACCGCGCACTGCAGACCGGTGCGGGCTGCGCAGCGCAAGGCCAGCGAGCGCACCGCGCCCTCCAGGCCCAGCTCGTCCAATTCCACCGGCCGCAGGCGGCGCAGGATGCCGCGCAGGCTGTCCAGCAGCTGGCGGGACGACGCCGAGATGCTGCTGGCCGAGGCCTTCAGCGCGGTGGCGTTGTCGGCATGCTGAAGGTAGGCGGCCTCCACCCGGATGGCGGTGCAGTGCTGGGCCAGTTCGTCGTGCAGTTCGCGGGCCAGCACCAGGCGCTCGCGCTCCTGCACCTCAATCAGTTGCAAGGCCAGCTCGCGGTTGCGGGCCAGCAAGGCCATGGTTTCCTGCCAGCGGCGCCAGGCATACCAGGCCACGCCCCCGCCCAGCACGGTCAGCACCAGCGGCAGCTCGTCCACCTGCCACAGCTCCAGGCGCAGGCTCTGGCTCAGGCCCGCAATGCGCTCCTGCAGGTCGAAGGCCGAGGCCAGGCACCAGCTCAGCAGCGTGGCCACACCCACCCAGCGCAGGTCGTTGCGGGCCAGTGGTGAGCGGCCGGTGGCACCCAAGGGGTCTGAGGGAGAAGCGGGGTGGCGCATGGCGGAATCTCAGTGGGAGATGGACGGGAAATGCTCCCGTGACAGTGCAATCCACATGCCATCACCGGCCCGTTCCAACGCCCCGCTTTGACACAACTCTGAGGGCAACAACTGCTCCAGAACGAGACAGCGCCCGCCCATCCGGCAGGGATACCCTGAGCCGGTGGGCGTGCGGGAAGTTTTCCCTGTCTCGGGGCACAGCGGCTTGTTAGCGTGCCGCCCAACCCACAGAACTCGATTCGGAGACAGCCATGCGCGCCCCCTGCCTGCGCCGCCGGCCCGGCACCCTCTCGTCGCCTCGCCTGCCCCCCCTGGCCTGCGCCGCCCTGCTGGCTTGCCACCCCACCCTGCATGCCCAGGCTCAGCCCCAGCAGGTGGCGGCGGTGCAGACCGTCACCGTGGTGGGCACCACCCCGCTGGGCGACAAGATCGTGCCCCTGGACCAGGTGCCCGCCAACCTGCAGGCGGCCGATGCCGCGCAGATGCGCGCCCTGCAGAGCCTGAACCTGCCGGACTTCATGGGCGCCCAGCTGCCCAGCGTCACCATCAACCAGACCCAGGGCAACCCCTACCAGATGACGCTGAACTACCGCGGCTTCAGCGCCAGCCCGCTGCTGGGCCTGCCGCAGGGTCTGTCCGTCTACCTGGACGGGGTGCGGATGAACGAGCCTTTCGGCGACGTGGTGAACTGGGACCTGATCCCCCAGCAGGCCCTGAGCGACATGACCCTGCTGCCGGGCTCCAACCCGCTGTTCGGCCTGAACACCCTGGGCGGTGCCCTGGTGCTGCGCAGCAAGAGCGGCGACACCGACCCAGGCGGCGAGGTCGAGGTGCAAGGCGGCTCCTTCGGCCGCCGCAGCGTGGACCTGAGCTACGGCCGCAAGCTGGGCGAACACGGCCACCTCTTCGGCGCCTTCAGCGGCTTCGACGAGGACGGCTGGCGCGACTTCTCGCCCTCGCGGGTGCGCCAGATCTTCCTCAAGGGTGGCGAGCGCCAGGCCGACCAGCGCTGGGACCTGAGCCTGGCGCACGGCGACAGCAGCCTGGTGGGCAACGGGCTGACGCCGGAATCGATGCTGGCGGTGGACCGGCGCCAGATCTTCACCCGCCCGGACGAGACCCGCCACCAGGCCACCCTGCTCACGCTCAACGCCTCGCGCTTGCTGGGCGGTGGCCTCACGCTCTCGGGCACGGCCTATCTGCGGCGCCTGAACGCCCACACCCTCAATGGCGACCTGAACGACGACTACGACGGGGTGGACAACCTGAACACCGGCGTGGAGAACCGCACCCGCACCACCGACCGCAGCCAGGGCCTGACCCTGCAGCTGAGCCAGACCCGCGGCGCCCACCAGCTGAGCCTGGGCGCAGCCTGGGACCAGGCCCACAACACCTTCGCGCAGACCAGCGCCGAAGGCCTGCTGGATGCCACGCGGGGCGTGGTGCCCACGGAGGACGCAAAGGTCGATGCCCAGATCCGCGGCAGCCAGCGCACCGCCAGCGTCTATGCCTCAGACCTGATCACGCTCAGCCCCGCACTTCACCTGACCCTGTCGGGCCGCTACAACCACACGCGGGTGCGCACCACCGACGTGGGCCGTGCCGATCTGGGCCTGGACACGAACCTGGATGGCCAGGGCACCTATGCAAAGTTCAACCCGGCCGCCGGCCTGACCTGGCAGATCAGCCCCGCGCTGACGGCCTTCGGCGGCTTCAGCCAAGGCAACCGCGCACCCAGCCCCATCGAGCTGGGCTGCTCCGACCCGGCCAACCCCTGCGTGCTGCCCAATGCGCTGCAGAGCGACCCGCCACTCAAACAGGTGGTGGCCCGCACGCTGGAAGCGGGTTTGCGCGGTTGGCTCGACCAGGACCTGCAGTGGAGCGCCTCGGCCTACCGCACCGACAACCACGACGACCTGCTGTTCATCAGCAACGGCCACGCCGCGGGCTACTTCACCAATGTGGGCACCACCCGCCGCCAGGGCCTGGAGCTCTCGCTGTCGCAGGATGCTGACGCCTTCGACTGGCGCCTGGCCTACAGCCTGCTGGACGCCACCTTCCGCCACGGTGCCTGTCTGCTGTCGGACGCCAACAGCAGCGCCGGCAGCAGCGATGCCTGCCCCGGCGAGGGCGAGATCGCGGTGCGCCCGGGCGACCGCATGGCCGGCCTGCCCCGCCACAGCCTAAAGCTGACCGCCAACGTCCACCTGCGCCCGGGCTGGACGGTGGGCGCGCAGTTCTCGGCCTACTCCAGCCAGCGGGTGCAGGGCAATGAAAACGGCCAGCAACAACCCGACGGTGTGGACTTCTTCGGCTCCGGCCATGTGGGCGGCTATGCGCTGCTGGATCTGACCACCAATGTCGCGCTCGGCCACGGGGTCGAGGTCTTCGCCAAGGTGGCCAATGTGTTCGACCGCCGCTACGCCACCGGCGGCTCGCTGGCCCAGAACCCCTTTGACAGCCACGGCCAGCTGCTGCCGCCGGACCAGTGGCACAACGCGCAGTTCGCCGCCCCGGGCGCCCCGCGTGCGGTGTGGCTGGGCCTGCGCTGGCGCTTCGACGGTCCCCCGACCTGACCCCCGCCAGCGCGGCACGCTTCTTGTGTGAAGATTTCGGACCTCTTCACCCAGACCGCCGACGTGAGCGACCTTCCCACCGACTGGGGCGCCCTGTGCGCCATCGTGCTGCTGCTGGGCATGCGCCACGGCTTTGATGCCGACCACCTGGCCACCATCGATGGCCTGACCCGGCTGAACCAGCGCCGGCAGCTGGGCTGGGCGCGCTACTGCGGTGCCCTGTTCTCGCTGGGCCATGGCGTGGTGGTGATGCTGATCGCCGCCTTCGTCGGCGTGGCCAGCACGCACTGGCGCCCGCCGGTCTGGCTGGACCTGTTCGGCGCCTGGGTGTCCATCGCCTTCCTGATCGGCCTGGGGCTGGTGAACCTGCGGGCCGTGCTGCACGCCGCCCCAGGCGAGGTGGTGGCCCCGGTGGGCTGGAAGACGCGCTGGCTGGGCCGCTGGACCCAGGCGCGCCACCCCGCCAGCGTGGCCGGCGTGGGCGTGCTGTTCGCCATCTCTTTCGACACGGTCAGCCAGTCCGCCCTGTTCGCCGCCACCGCCACCCAGTTCGGCGGCCTGGGCCGGGCGCTGACGCTGGGCGCGCTGTTCATCTTGGGCATGCTGATCACCGATGGTCTGAACGGCTGGTGGATCTCGCGCCTGATCGCACGGGCCGACAAGGTGGCGGCGCTGGCCTCGCGCATCATGGGCGCGGCGGTGGGCTGCGTGAGCCTGCTGATCGGCCTGTTGGGCCTGGCCAAGCTGCTGTCGCCGGCCATCGACGCCTGGACCGATGGGCAGGAGCTGGCGCTGGGCGCGGCCGTGGTGCTCACCCTGCTGTTGGGCTACGGCCTGGCCCGGTGGCTGGGAGCGCGGCGCCTGCCCGCTTGACGCAGGGCGCCAGAGTTGTTGCCGAGCCTGCAGGTCGGCCCTGCCTGGCGGGCCACTGGAGCCTCGATGCCTCCGTGCCCCCTTGCTGCTTCACATGGGCACGGCCTGGGGAACGGGTCAGGCCTCCAGGCAAAATCCAAATGAACCGTGCGCGCCGGGCATCTGGCCAGCCGGCATGCCCCCCTTGAAGAATGGAGCAGCATCAATGGCACTGACGAAGAAGGGCGAGTTCTGGTACGGAACGACGTCCGGCGACACCCAAGCCGAGCTTCGCAGCTACAGCATCGCGAATCGCGATGAGGCCGTCCGGTTTGCCGCATCCAAATGCGATTGCGGGTGCCGTACCTTCGCGCTGCAGACCGATGAAGAAGCCGGCGTGGCAATCCGCACCTGCACCGACTGTGGGCAGGATCACCTCATGGGCAACAGCGCGGACCACCTTGAAAACGCCGTTCCCGAGGCGCACGAGTGCGTGTGCGAAAACGAAGTGTTCGAGCTGATGTCTGGCGTCTCCGTCCACAAGGGTACACATGACGTGCGCTGGTACTACATCGCTTGCCACTGCGTGGAGTGCAATCTGGTCGGGGTCTTCGCAGACTGGAAGTGTGACGCGGGTGATGCGGCGGCCTTCCTCGCCAAGGTGTGAGCGGGCGAGTCCCGGCGGAATTCAGCATCAGACTGGGTGCGGTCAATCGCCGCCTTCCAGATGACTGACGCCTGTAGCTGTCGTGTCCCGGATGAATGGCTCCTCGGCGGGCGGTATGCGATCCTTGTGGGCCGGGAGGTTCTGAAGGGCCTGCTGGCAGATTTGAACCAGCGGAGGCCGCGATGCTGATCCGCTTGCACAAGAACGCGATGACCACGCCGGCCACGCGCTTGGTGATCCAGCAGGCCCAGGGCACCGAGGCCGAGTTGGCACAGCGCTTCGGCGGGGGCAAGTTCACCATCCGCAAGTGGCGCAAGCGCACGACGGTCGAAGACGGCAGCCACACCCCGCATCGACCGCAGACCACGCTCAACGCTGGCCAAGAAGAGATCGTCGTCTACCTGCGCACGCATCTGCGCTTGTCGCTGGACGACCTGCTGGCGGTGGTTCGGGAGTTCATCGAACCCGGCGTGAGCCGATCGGCGCTGGACCGGCTTCTGGGTCGGCGTGGCGTCAATCGTCTGCCTGCACCCGAGGTCGAGAAGACCCAAGTCAGGTCCTTCAGAGCCTATGAGCCGGGCTACGTCCACATGGACGTGAAGTACCTTCCGCAGATGGAGGATGAGACGGAGCGCCGCTATGTCTTCGTGGCCATCGACCGGGCCACGCGATGGGTGTTCATCGCCTTCAAGAGCAAGAAGACTGCGGCAGCCGCACGCTCGTTCCTCAACGCACTGAACAAGGCCGCGCCTTTCAAGATCAAAACGCTGTTGACGGACAACGGTCGGGAGTTCACCGACAGGGCTGAACCGCCCCGGATTTCGCGGTGGCCAAATAGTTTGTGTCGTCGCGGGTTCCGCGTACACATTCAGGCGGTCGGCAAGCCGACACTCGCCACATTCCGCTCCTGGGTCGACAGCGGTCGCTACCTCTGAGGGATCGGTCGACCGCATCCGCTGCACAGCCGTCGTCTAACCCTGCGCTTCAGTCCGTGATTGATGGCTCTTGAATTCATGCCTGACGCTGGCGGCAAGGGCTGACCCATCAAGCGCTACCTATGTGGCGCACAAATAGGCCAGTCGCAACCACCAGCGTCCGCCCGTCGCAAACAATTGGCGCGCGTCGCCAATGCCTTGGCGCCCTGCGCTTGATCGTTCGCAAGTCCGTGTCGGGCGCTTGGGGATCGCCGTTCGGCGCTTCACATTTCTCCATAATCAGCGCCCCATGGCTCACCGGCTGACCCTGCAACGTTTCGCGCGCCTCCTGCTGGCGTGGTACGTCGCGTTCGTCGGCGTGGGCACGCTCTCGCCGCTGTTCAAGCCGGTGGACCTGACGCTGGTCTGCAGCGCCAGCGGCTCGCCGCGCTGGGTCGCCGCCGACCCGGCCGACGAGCCCGACGCCGCGGCGGTCCACCGCCACGCCATCGACTGCCCCCTGTGCCTGCCGATGATGGCCCCGCCCGTGCTGGCCTGGCTGGGGGTGGATGAAGAGGCACCGAGCACCCGGCTGCTGCTGCCCCCTGCACAGCATCCGGTCCCCAGCACCCCGACGGGCCCCCTGCCCGCCCGCGGGCCACCCGCCCTCGCCTGAGGGCCCGCGCCCGGCAGCCTGCCCCTGGGCACGGCTGTTCGGCCCCGGCCTTCCTTCTTTCTTGCACTGAGACACCCGCCGGCTCCGGCCGGCGTGCCTGCGCCTGCGTCACCCCCTGACCCACGGCGCGGCACCGGCCTGCGCGCCCACAGCGCCGGCCCACCCACACCCATGCCATCACCACACGAGGAGCATCCATGGCATTCCAAGTTCGTCCCCTGGTACTGTCCACCCTGAGCGCCGGTCTGGCGCTGGCCGCCCTGCTGAGTGCCTGCGGCGGCGGCGACGATGCGACCGGCTGGGCCACCGACAGCGCTGGCAGCGTGACGCTGCAGTTCGAGGCCGTGGCCGGAACCACCCCGGTGAGCTGCGGCAGCACCATCACTGGCCTGGGCAGCACGAGCAAGAGCGCCCAGATCCAGGACCTGCGCTTCTATGTCTCGGATGTCCAGCTGATCAAGGCCGACGGCAGCACCGTGCCGCTGACGCTGGCGACCACGGACGACAACAACTACGCCGACGCCAACGGCAGCGTCAGCCTGATCACCCTGTCCCAGGCCGGCACCGGCGCCTGCACCACCGGCACGCTCAACACGGCCATACAGGGCACGGTGCCCGCCGGCCGCTATGTGGGCGTGACGATGACGCTGGGCGTGCCGATGGGCCTGAACCATCTGAGCTCCACCGATGCCGCCACCCCGGCCGTGCTGCGCTCGGACGTCAACCCCAGCATGTCCTGGAACTGGCGCGGCGGCCGCAAGTTCACCAAGATCGAGCTGCAGAGCACCGAGGCCGGCAACCCGGTCACGCTGCTGCACCTGGGCTCCACCGGCTGCGTGGGCGACCCCGCCAACGGCGTGCCCATCACCGGCTGCACCGCGCCCAACCGCCTGACGCTGAGCTTCGCCGACTTCGACCCGGCCCGGCAGCAGATCGCTCTGGACGTGCAAAGCCTGTTCGCCCAGCAGAACTTCAGCGTGACCAACAGCTGCATGTCCAGCCCGACGGACGCTGGCTGCGTGAGCGACTTCGCCGCCCTGGCCCTGAACTTCAACCCGGACGGCACCGGCACGGGCACCGCCGTCGCGGGCCAGACCCAGACGGTCTTCAAGGCCATGAGCCGGTGAGGCCGACATGACCGCTCTGTCCTGCCTGCGGCCAGTGTGGCTGCTGGTCCTGGCGGTCGTGGCGGGCGTGGTGACGGGCTGCCAGCGGCAGCCCGCTGCCACGTCGGAGGTGGCACCCGCCACCTCCACCGCCGCCACCGCCACCGCCACCGCCACCGCCACCGCCTCGGCCCCGGCCGCCCCCGCCTCGCCTTCTTTGCCCTCCCCGTCCGCCTCCGCGGTGCAAGCCGCCAGCGATTGGACCTGGGACCTGCCCGACTACCTGCCGCCGCCGCGCGTGCCGGCCGACAACCCCATGACCCAGGCCAAGGTGGCCCTGGGCCGCTACCTGTTCTACGACACGCGCCTGTCGGGCAACGGCACGCAGGCCTGCACCACCTGCCACCTGCAGAAGCTGGCCTTCACCGATGGCCGCGCCCATGGCCTGGGCTCCACCGGGCAGCTGCACCCGCGCAGCCCCATGGCCCTGGGCAATGTGGGCTGGAACGCCACCTACACCTGGGCCAACCCGGCGCTGATCACGCTGGAGCGGCAGATGACCAACCCCATCTTCGGCGAGACGCCGGTGGAGATGGGTGTCAACGACCGCAACGTCAAGCAGATACTGCAGCGCCTGGCCGACGACCCGGCCTATGCACCGCGCTTTGCCGCCGCCTTCCCGCAGGACCCGGCTGGCCGGCCGACCTGGGACCACATCGTCAAGGCGGTGTCCTCCTTCGAGCGTGCGTTGATCACGACGAACAGCAAGTACGACCAGGTGCGCCAGGGCCGGGCCCGCTACACGGCCTCGGAAGCCCGCGGCTACGCGCTGTTCAAGTCGGCCGATTGCATCAAGTGCCACCAGGAGCCCAACTTCGGCGGGCAGTTCCTGAGCGTGGCCACGGTCAAACCCGATGTCTCCTTCCACAACAAGGGGCTCTACAACCTGGACGGCCAGGGCGCCTACCCGGCCGAGAGCCCCGGCGTGATCGAGATCACCGGCAAGGCCAGCGACATGGGCATGTACCGGGCGCCCACCTTGCGCAACATCGAACTGACCGCGCCCTACATGCACGACGGCTCGGTGGCCACGCTGGGCGAGGTGATCGACCTGTACGCCGCTGGCGGCCGGGGCGCCGGCAAGGACAGCCCGCTCAAGAGCCCGCTGCTGCGCCCGCGCCACTTCAGCGCCCAGGACCGCGCCGACCTGATCGCCTTCCTGAAGACGCTGACGGACCACCAGTTCATCCGCGACCCCCGCTACAGCGCCCCCTTCCCCGCCGCGCCCAAGAAGTCATGACCCTGCGCCCCCACCCCCTGGCCCTGGCCACCGCCTGCGCCCTGGCCCACGGCCCATTGAGGGCGCAGACCGCGCCGGAGGCACCGCGGCCCCCGGTGCAGACGGTCACCATCACCGCCCCGGCTCCGCTGGGCGAGAAGGACGATCTGCCCCAGGCCCAGGCGGTGGACGCCGCCACCCTGGCCCGGCGCAAGCTGGGCAGCAGCGACGCCGCCGCCCTGCTGGACGGCCAACCCGGCGTGAGCCTGAACGGCGCAGGCGGGGTCTCGGCCCTGCCGGCGGTGCACGGCCTGGCCGACGACCGCCTGCGGGTGCAGGTGGACGGCATGGACCTGATGGCCGCCTGCCCCAACCACATGAACTCGCCGCTGTCCTACATCGACGCCTCGGCGGTGGGGCAGGTGAAGGTCTACGCCGGCATCACGCCGGTCAGCGTGGGCGGCGACAGCCTGGGCGGCACGGTGCAGGTGGAATCGGCGGCGCCGCTGTTCGCGGCCCAGCCCGGCACTTGGGTGCACAAGGGCGAGCTGGGCGGCGCCTACCGCAGCAATGGCCAGGCCTGGAGCGCCGACACCAACCTCACCCTGGCCACCGACGCGCTGAGCCTGCGCTACAGCGGCGCCAGCACGCGCTCGGACAACGTCCGGGCCGCATGGGCCTTCAAAGACCCGGCCAGCAACACCGGCGCCGGCAGCACCCTGCCGGCCGACGAGGTGGGCTCCTCGGCCTACCGGGCGCACAACCAGGCGCTGAGCCTGGCGCTGCGGCAGGACAACCATCTGCTGCAGCTGAGCGCGGCCTACCAGGACATCCCCTTCGAGGGCTACCCCAACCAGCGCATGGACATGACGTCCAACCGCAGCATCCAGATCAACGCCCGCTACCGCGGCCAGTACGACTGGGGCGAGCTGCAGGCCCAGGCCTACAGCCAGCGCACCGACCACCGCATGGACATGGGCCCCGACCGCGACCACTACGGCACCGGCATGCCCATGGACACGGCCGGCCGCACGCTGGGCGCCTCAGTGCAGGCCAGCCTGATGACGACGCCGGACGAACTCATTCGCCTGGGCGCGGAGTACCAGCGCTACCGCCTGAACGACTGGTGGCCGCCGGTGGGCGGCACCATGGGCCCCAACACCTTCTGGAACCTGAACCTGGGCCAGCGCGACAAGGTGGACGTCTACGCCGAGCAGGAGCAGCGCTGGAGCCCACAGTGGAGCCACCAGATCGGCCTGCGCCTGAGCCGGGTGCACACCGCTGCCGGTGCGGTGCAGGGCTACAACGACGCGCTGTCCTCACTGTGGGGCGCGGACGCCGCCGCCTTCAACGCCGCCGACCGCGACCGCAGCGACCTGAACGCCGACCTCACCGCCCTGGCCCGCTACCGGCCCGATGTCCAGACGCTCTATGAGTTCGGCTACGCGCGCAAGTCGCGCGCGCCCAATCTGTACCAGCGCTACGCCTGGTCCACCCAGGGCATGGCCGCGCTGATGAACAACTTCGTGGGCGACGGCAACGGCTACATCGGCCAGCCCGACCTGAAGCCCGAGGTGGCCCACACCCTGAGCCTGAGCGGCCAGTGGCAGGCGGCCAACGCCACCGACAGCGTGCCGGCCGACCCCGCCTGGTCGCTGCGCGCCAACGCCTACCTCACCCGCATCGAGCACTACATTGACGCCCAGCGCTGCGGCTTCGGCCAGTGCGGCAGCGACAACCTGAGCGCCACCGACGGCTTCGTGCTGCTGCAGTACGCCAACCAGCGTGCGCAACTGCAGGGCCTGGACCTGTCCGGCCAGGCACGGCTGTGGGACGACGGCGCCGGGGGCCGCTGGGGCCTGAACGGCGTGCTGAACTGGGTGCACGGCCGCAACCTGCAGACGCACGACGGGCTCTACAACCAGATGCCGCTGAACCTGCGCCTGGGCCTGAGCCACGCCCTGGGCGGCTGGCAGCAGACGCTGGAGTGGCAGGTGGTGCGGGCCAAGACCGATGTCTCGGCCGTGCGCAACGAGATCCGCACCCCCGCCTATGCCCTGCTGAACTGGCGCGCCAGCTGGCAGCTGGACGACAGCGCGCGGCTGGACCTGGGCGTGGACAACCTGCTCGACCGCCGCTACAGCCAGCCCACCGGCGGCGCCTACCTGGGCCAGGGCTCGTCCATGGCCATCACCGGCATCCCCTGGTGCGTGGCCGTGCCGGGCAAGGCCCGTTCCTGGCTGGTCGGCGCCCGCGTGGCCTTCTGAACGACGCCCCTTCGCACAAGGACACACCATGTTCCGCATCCCCCGCCTCTTTTTGGCCACGCTGCTGGCCGCGGGCCTGACCGCCTGCGGCGGCGGCCTGTCCGGCGCCGATCTGGCCCAGAGCCAGGCCATCACCTTCAACCCCGCGCCCACCCTCACCCTGGGCGGCACGGCCCAGGTCGGCGCCACGGCCAGCTCAGGTCTGGTGGTGAGCTTCAGCAGCCTCAGCAGCACGGTTTGCAGCGTCAGCACAGACGGGCTGGTGACGGCCCTGGCCCTCGGTGACTGTGTGGTGGCGGCCGATCAGGCCGGTGATGCCAGCCACCGCTCCGCTCCGCAGGTCACCCAGACCCTGAGCGTGCAGGTGAGCTCGCCACTGGCCCAGACGCTGAGCTTCGACCCCAGCAGCTCGGCCAGCAGCTTGCGGGTGGGGCGCAGCGCCAGGGTGGCGGCCTCGGCCAGCTCGGGCCTGGCGGTGGCCTACCGCAGCCTCACGCCCGCGGTCTGCAGCGTGGGGGCCGGCGATGGCCTGGTGCAAGGCCTGGCGGTGGGCGACTGCGTGCTGGCCGCCGACCAGGCCGGCGACGACCGTTACGCCGCGGCCGCAGCCGTCACCTGGCCGGTGGCGGTGGTGTCGGCGGACGCGCTGACGGTGCCCGGCCAGCCCACCGGCGTCAGCGTCACCCTGGGCAGCACGGCGCAGAGCGTGCTGGTCTCGGCAGGTAGCGTGGACGATGGTGGCAGCCCCATCACCGGCTACACCATCGCCTCGGTGCCCAGCGGCATCACGGTCACGGTCGCCAGCCTGCCGGCCACGGTGGCTTGTGGCGGCAGCTGCGCAGGCCATGCCTTCACCGTCCGCGCCGACAACGCCCAGGGCCAGGGCGCGGTCTCCGGCGCCGCGCACATCCTGGGCGACTACAACGTCGTGCTGACCGTGTACGAGCCGCAGACCCAGCCCAACAACAGCATCTTCACCGGCCGCTTCACGCTGGATTCGACCACCCGCAGCGTGTCCGGTCTGAGCGGCAGCCTGAGCGAGTCGATGACCGACAACCCGATGCGCACGGTCGGCCTCAGTCACCAGCTCGCTGCGCTGAGCGACAGCACCGGCACCGGCCTGCTGGTGGGCAGCTTCGCGCTGGCCACGACCGATACCTTCGTGGTGGCCCATGGCAACGCCGGCTGGAAGCCCGGCCCGGCCAGCGATGCGCTCTATGCGGGCTACCCGAGCGCCGCCAACCCGGCTTCGGGCGGCACGGGCAACGCCTACGCGCTGATCTTCGTGAACCCGGACGACCCCACCGCCGCACTCAGCGCCGCCCAGCTGCAGCAGACGGCCTACGCCGACTGCACCGCACTGGGCATGATGGGGGCCATCTGCATGACCGGCACCACGGTGGCGGCCTACGGCAGCGTGGGCAGCATGGGCGGCTACCCGGTGTCGCAGCTGATCACGCGGCGCTGAAGGCCGCCGACCCGGCCATGAACCTGGTCAGACCTTGGCACACAGTGCGCTGATGGTGGCCGACAGCACAGAGTCTCCATCCAGCGCCAGGTCGGTCTTGTAGAGCTGTTCGCCGTCGAAGTTCAGGCTGTAGGCCACGCCGAAGCCCCGCTTGCAATCCGCCAGCGGGAACACGTACTCGCCGTAGGACACGGTGTTGTTCTTCACGTCCTCGTAGCTGTAGAGCACCGCGACGGACGGCTTCTTGTTGTAGACCGTCGTGCGCACCGTGTCGGTCTTGAGCGCGTACTTGTTGCCGGTCTCGACGGCACTGGCCACGACCTCCCAGGTGTCACCCTGGTCCGCCCGGGAGGCCTTGCCGGTTTTCTGATCCCAGGAGGTGCAGGCCATGGACCCCAGCGCGTCGGCCACCGTCGTGCCGAACCTCACGAATCCGTCCTTGCCGAGGAACTCGCCTTCCATGCTGTTGTAGTAGACGTAGCCGTAGCCCCTTCTGCAGGACGAGAGCTCGACGAACAGTTGCTTGTACTCGTAGGTCTTGTCCTTCTTGTTCAAGACCTGGTAGACGTAGCTGTAGGCATTGCCCTTCTGCTTGCCGAGATTGGCAACATCGCCGCTGCCCTTCTTGCCCAGCCATTGGGCCTTGTCCGTGCTGGCGATCTCGACCCAGCGTTCATCGGCCTCGGCGGCCCAGGCGACCTGGGCCAGCAGCAGGCCGGCGACAACAAACAGGTGGTGCGACAGTGTCATGGTGGGTACTTCTTGGAGTGATCACGTCGAATGACTTCGGCATCCGGCATCGGGCCTTGAGCCCCATCCAAGTCATCACCCCGCGAAATCACCTCCCGCTGGCTCGGCGGCCCCGGCTCAGGCGAGGCCCTCGGCCTTCAACGCCGCCTGCACGGCCGGGCGGGCCGCCACCCGGGCCTGGAAGGCCACGATCCGCGGCCAGCCGGAGAGGTCCATGCCGATCGGCTTCATCCAGCTCAGCACGGTGAACAGATAGGCATCGGCCACGGTGAAGCCGTCCCCGGTCAGGTAGGCGCGCCCCTGCAGCTCTCCGTCCACGTAGGACAGGCGGCGCTCCAGGGTGGCGCGGGCGATGGCCTTCCAGTCGTCCCCGGCCTGCGGATGGAAGAAGGCCGTGCAGGAGCGGTGCAGCTCGGTGCCGATGAAGGTCAGCCAGGCTTGCAACTGATAGCGCGCCACCGTGCCGGCGGCAGGCGCCAGGGCCGCGGCGGGCGCCTGGTCGGCCACGTACTGCAGGATGGCCGGGCCTTCGGTCAACAGTTCGCCGCTGTCCAGCCGCAGGGCCGGCACATAGCCCTTGGGATTGATCTGCCAGTAGTCCTGGCCGCTGGCGGTCACCTTGGTCTTCAGGTCCACGGCCTCGGTCTGATAGGGCAGACCCGCCTCTTCCAGGGCGATGTGGGAGGCGAGCGAGCAGGCACCGGGCTTGTAGTAGAGCTTCATGGCAGATCGTTCAGGAGGTTGCAGAGGCATCGCAGGATAGACCCTTCCGCGCCTCCCTGCAGGCCCGTGGCCGGTGGGACCGGCTCAGGCGAAGGGCGCCCCGGCCAGCGCCAAGGCATCGGCCCCCGCCGGCATCCGCATGGGCGCGCGGGGGTCGGTCACGGCGCGCCACACGGCCTCGGTCACATCGGCCACCTCCGTCACGGGTGTCTGGGTGTCGCGCAGGCCGGCGAAGACCTCGGCCTGGAAGGCGGCGTAGGCCGGGTGCGGTTCGGACGGCATGCGCCCTCGCGCGTTGTCGCCGAAGGCCGTGGCCGGTGCACGGCCCGGCAGCACCAGGTGCATGCGCACGCCAAACGGGGCCAGTTCCAGCGCCACCGACTCGGTGAACGCGTTCACCGCGGCCTTGCTGGCGGTGTAGACCGAGAGCAGGGGCAAGGGCTTGAGCGTGACGCTCGAGCTCACGTTCACCACCACGCCCCGGCCCTGCTTCCGGAACTGCGGCAGCACCGCCTGCGTCATCGCCAGCATGCCCAGGGTGTTGGTCTCGAAAAGCTCGCGGGCCTGGGCCATCGTCATGCCCTCCAGGGGTGCCAGCAGGCCGATGCCGGCGTTGTTGACCAGGGCATCGATCGGGCCGGCCTCGGCCAGACAGGCCCGGATGCTGTCGGGATCGGTCACATCCAGGGGCAGCAGGCGCAGGCGCTCGGACGCCGGCAACAGCCCCTCGCGCGGCTGGCGCAGGGTGGCGACCACCTGCCAGCCGCGGGCCAGGAAGAGGCGTGCCGTCTCCAGGCCGAAGCCGGAGGAGCAGCCGGTGATGAGCACGGTGGAAGGGGTTGTCGTGGCGGGGTTCATGGAGACGGTCATGGTCAGTTCCGGTGAAGGTGAGGGACCTGACGATAGGCAGGCCACGCCGGACGGACTAGACTTGAAAGTCCATTTTTCTGTCGCCATCGTCCGGAATGACCGATCCCCTGGCCGAAGTCGTGGCCCTGCTCCAGCCACAGGCGCCGTTTGCCAAGAGGGTCCTGGCCTCCACCCCCTGGGCGGTGCGCCGGACCGAGCTCGGCCAGCCCTTCTATCTCGCCGTGCTGGAGGGGGGCTGCCAGCTGCACATCGACAGCCCGTCCGGAGGGGACACCCTGGTCCTGCGGGCCGGGGACTTCGTGCTGATCCCCGCGGCGCACAGCTTTGCCACCGCCAGCCTGGACCGCCCACCCCCGCGCGGGGACGAGCCCGTCGACACCCCGATCCAGGCCATGGCGGGCGGCGCCCGGGTGGGCGACCCGTCCCGTCCGGTGGACACCTGTCTGTTGGTCGGGCATTGCGTGTTCGCCTCACCCGACGCGGCCCTGCTGGTGTCGTTGCTGCCGCGGTGGATCCATGTGCGGGGCGAGCCCCGCCTGGCCACGCTGATGCAGCTGGTGGGCGAGGAGTCGCGCGCCGAGCGCCCGGCCCGCGAGATCGTGCTGGCCCGGTTGCTGGAGGTGCTGCTGATCGAGGCCTTGCGCGCCGCAGGCCAGCGCGAGGCCAGTGCGCCCGGGCTGGTGCGCGCCCTGGCCGACCCGCCACTGGCGCGGGCCCTGCGCCGTCTGCACGAGGCACCGCAGGCCCCCTGGACGGTGGCCCGGCTGGCGCGGGAGGCCGCCCTGTCGCGCTCGGCCTTCTTCGAGCGCTTCAGCCGGGCCGTGGGCCAGCCGCCCATGGCCTATCTGCAGAGCTGGCGCATGGCCCGGGCCAAGCAGCTGCTGCGGCAGCAGACGCTGCCGATGGCCGAGGTTGCCGAACAGGTGGGCTACCGCTCGGTCAGTGCCTTCGGCGTGGCTTTCACCCGCCATGTGGGCCTGCCCCCGGGGCGCTACGCCCGGGACCCGACGGCCGTCGACGCCGGCGCGTGATAGCCTGCCGCGTTGTACGCGGCGACCGGCCACCCGCACCGGTGGCCGCGCCCATCCACAAGAAGGAGACAGACATGCAGATCGCCAACCATGTTTTCATCGTCACCGGCGCCGGCTCCGGCCTGGGCGTGGCCACCGCACAGCGCCTGGTGGACCAGGGCGCCCGCGTGGTGCTGGTGGACATGAACGCCGCCGCCGGCCAGGCCCAGGCCGAGGCCCTGGGCGCCAACACCCGCTTCGTGCAGGCCGATGTGTCCGACGCCGCCAGCGCCCAGGCGGCGGTGGACACGGCGCTCTCGGCCTTCGGCCAGCTCAACGGCCTGATCAACTGCGCCGGCGTGGCGCCGGCCGAGAAGGTGGTCGGCCGCGAGGGGCCGCACAAGCTGGAGAGTTTTGCCCGCACGGTGCAGATCAACCTGATCGGCACCTTCAACATGCTGCGCCTGGCGGCCGATGCCATGGCCAAGGGCCAGCCCGACGCGAACGGCGAGCGCGGCGTGATCGTCAACACCGCCTCGGTGGCGGCCTTCGATGGTCAGATCGGACAGGCGGGCTATGCCGCGTCCAAGGGCGGCGTGGTGGCGCTGACGCTGCCGGTGGCCCGCGAACTGGCGCGCTACGGCATCCGCGTGATGACCATCGCCCCGGGCATCATGGGCACGCCAATGATGAAGGGCATGCCCACCGAGGTGCAGGACGCGCTGGGCAAGATGGTGCCCTTCCCCCCGCGCATGGGCGAGCCCGACGAGTACGCCCGCCTGGTGGCCCACATCATCGACAACACCTACCTCAACGGCGAGGTGATCCGCCTGGACGGCGCGATCCGCATGGCGGCCAAGTGACGCCGGCCTGACTCACTGCTCGGCGGCCGAGGCCGTGGCCTGCTGCCCGGCTTGCATCGCCGCGTTCAGGTCCTTCTGGATCTGAACCTGCTGCGCCTGGGCCTGGCTGGCCGCCTGGGCCTCCATGGCTGCGGTGGTGGCCGCCGCGCCGGACACGTCGGCCCCGCAGCCGCTCAAAGCCAGCGCGCCCGTCACCGCCCATGCCATTGCTGTACGCATGCCGATCTCCCATGTCATGTGGGCTGGCATGCTAAACCAGGACCGCGTTCGGCCTGGTGCGATGCTCAGCTTGGCGCAAGGCAAGGGCGGCAAAAGCGTCAACGGCCGCCATCGGGTCCCGTTGAATGATCAAGGTTGGCCACCGATGACCTGACGCCCACAGCGTCAATACCCTTGATCCATTCAGCGAGTCCACCATGAACCGTTCTCTGCTCCCCCTCGTCGCGGCCAGCCTGATGGGTGTCTGCACCTTGTCCACCTTCGCGCAACCGGCCGCCCCCGCCCCGGCGGCCTCCGGAGCATCCAAGGCCGGCACCTGGAAGAAGGGCCACCCCTACCGCGCCGAGGTGAACCAGCGCCTGAACCATCAGGACAAGCGCATCCACGAAGAAGTGGCCGATGGCAAGCTCACCCATGCCCAGGCCGCCAAGCTGCACAAGGAGGACCGGCAGGTGCGGCAGGAGGAACGTGACATGGCCAGCCAGGACCACGGCCACATCACGAAGCAGGAAAAGAAGACCCTGAACCAGCAGGAAAACAAGATCAGCCACCAGATCGGCCAGTGACCGATCCGGCGGGGCCCATCTTCAGCAGCGGCGCCCCCGCGTGCTGGCCGGCTGGGCCCCTTTGGTGATCAGCCGGGCCCCCTCGCGCCGGATGGCGTCGAAGCCCGGCCCGTCGGCCGCCAGCTTGCCCGACATCTGCAGCACCACCGCGCCGTGCATGGCGGCCCAGTACACATGGCCCAGCAGGTCGGGGTCGCCCTCCAGCTGACCGGCCCGCACCAGGTCCTCCACATAGGCCACCATGGTGCGGCGCGAGCGCGCATTGGCCGCAGCCAGATCGGGGTAGGCGTCCTCCTGCGGCTGGGTGTAGGCAAAGATCAGGCCGTAGGCGGCCGGCTCGGCGAAGGCGAAGTCCACATAGGCCTGACCCACCGCGCGCGAGCGGTCCCACACATCGCCCGGGCCCTGCTGGGCCGCTTCCAGCGCGGCGGACAAGCGGTCCAGCGCGGCGGCACGGGTGGCGGCCAGCAGGGCCTCCTTGCTGTCGTAGTAGCGGTACAGCGCGGTGGCCGTCCAGCCCAGGGCCTGGGCGATGCTGCGCATCGAGGTCTGTTCGATGCCGCGCTCGGCAAACTGCTGCTCGGCCACGGCGCGGATGCGCGCGCGGGCTTCCAGGACCTGTTCGGATGACAAGGACGGGGGCATGGCGCCATCTTACTTAACGCTGTAAACTCATCGCATCAATAACAGTGTTAACCACGCAAGCGTGGCATCCGAAGGAGACCGTCCATGTCCTGGCTCGACAGCGTGCAATCCCGGCTCAGCCTGCCCGTCATCGCCTCGCCGATGTTCATCGTCTCGAACCCGCGCCTGGTGGCGGCCGAGTGCAAGGCCGGCATCGTCGGCTCCTTCCCGGCGCTCAACGCCCGCCCGGCCGAGCTGTTGGACGAGTGGCTGACCCAGCTCAAGGCCGAGCTGGCCACCCATGACGCGGCCCACCCCGAGCGCCCGGCCGCACCCTTTGCCGTCAACCAGATCTGCCACCGCAGCAACGACCGTCTGATGCGCGACATGGAGACCTGCGTCAAGCACCAGGTGCCCATCATCATCACCAGCCTGCAGGTGTCGGCCGAGCTGGTGGCCGCGGCGCACAGCTACGGCGGCGTGGTCTTCCACGACGTGACCACCATCCGCCATGCCGAGAAGGCCATCGAGGCCGGTGTGGACGGTCTGATCCTGGTCTGCGCGGGCGCGGGCGGCCATGCCGGCACGCTGAGCCCCTTCGCCCTGCTGCCCGAGATCCGCCGCATCTTCAAGGGCCCCATCGCCCTGGCCGGCGCCATCGCCAACGGCCAGTCCATCCTGGCGGCCCAGGCCCTGGGTGCCGACTTCGCCTACATGGGCACCCGCTTCATCGCGACGCAGGAGGCCAATGCGGTCGACGCCTACAAGCAGATGCTGGTGGACACCCGCGCCGAGGACATCGTCTATTCGTCCCTCTTCACCGGGGTGCCGGGCAACTACCTCAAGCCCAGCATCGCCGCCGCCGGCATGGACCCGGACAACCTGCCCAGCGCCGACAAGAGCAAGATGGATTTCGGCTCGGGCGGCAACAGCGCGGCCAAGGCCTGGCGCGACATCTGGGGCGCCGGCCAAGGCGTGGGCTCCATCGACAGCGTGCCCAGCGTGGCCGAGCTGGTGGACCAGCTCAAGGCCGAGTACCGCGAGGCCCGCGAGAACATCGCCCGGCGCGCCGCGCGCTTCGGCGCCTGACCCGCAAAAGAGAAGCCCGCCCACGCGGTCGGCGCGGGGCGGGCGTGTCTCGCCGGGCTCAGGCCCTCACTCGTCGCTGCCGCCGAGGCCGAACAGGCTCAGCAGGCTGGTGAACAGATTGAAGAGCGAGACATAGAGGCTGACGGTGGCCAGCACATAGTTGGTCTCGCCGCCGTTCACGATGCGGCTGGTCTCGAACAGGATCATGCCGGCCGACAGCAGCGCCACCATGGCCGACACCGCCAGGCCCAGGGCCGGCATCTGCAGGAAGACCGCGCCCAGGCCGGCGAGCAGTGCGATGACCATGCCGGCGAACAGGAAGCCGCCCATGAAGCTGAAGTCGCGCCGGGTCGTGAGCACCCAGGCGGACAGGGCCAGGAAGGTGACGCCCGTGGCCGCCAGGGCCAGCGTCACCACCTGCGCACCGCCCGGCAGGGACAGCGTGCGGGCCAGCACGGGGCCCAGCGTGTAGCCCATGAAGCCGGTCAGGGCGAAGACCATGGGCAGCGCCCAGCCGCTGTTCTGCAGCCGGTGGATGCCGAACAGCAGGCCGAGGTAGCCGACCAGCGTCAGCAGAAGCCCAGGCGCCGGCAGCTGCCAGACGACGCCGGCCGCGGCCACGGCGGCGCTGAACAGCAGGGTCATGGCCAGCAGGGCGTAGGTGTTGCGCAGCACGCGGTCGGCGCTGGCACTGCGCACGCCGCGCAGGGGCACCGCCACGGCCGGTGCGGAACGGGCGGTCGAAGCGTTGGAAGACAGGGGGTTCATGATGGGATCCTCGGTGGGGTTTCAGTCGGGTTTCAAGCCGGTTCGGGCAGGCGCTGGCGCATGCGACGGGTGTCGGTGCCGCGGCGCCACTGGCGCAGCAGGAAGCGCGCGGCGCGCGCCAGCGCATCGTTGAGGGCCGCGCGCCAGTCGCTCGCCACGGACGTGACGACCACGGCGCCGGCACCCTCGGCATGCAAGGCCACCTGGCAGCGCTTGTCGACGCCACCGCGGGGGCCGTTCTCGTCCCACATCTGCACCTCGGCGCGGGGCACGCGCGCGCCCAGGCGACGCAGCACGAAGCGCACGCGCCGCTCGGTCAGTTCGCGCAGTTCGGCCGCGCCCGGATGGCGGGGTTTGAAGAGCACTTGCATCGGGGTCTCCAGTGAGTGACGGGTGGCCACACTGTCGGCGCTTTCGGGATCCGGAAAAAGCAGTGTTTTGAGAACATTTACTTCGGAAAAACAGGAACATCTCCGGGACCTTCTGGGGCACAGTGCGGCTCGTCGCCCATGGTCGACGCCCCACCCATCGGAATGGACCAGAAAGGACCCCGCTCATGCGCAGCTATCCCTGCAACAGCCCCGAAGCCGGCGCGCGCCTCCTCGCGCTGGTGCTGATCTCCGACGGCCACGTCTGCCGCTCGGAGATCGAGACCCTGCAGCGCCTGCAGGTGGAGGAGGCCCTCGGGCTGGCCCCCGGCCGCTTCGCGCAGGTGATGCACACCCTGTGCGACGACCTGCTGGCCAGCGCCTATGGCAGCGGCGCGCTGATGTGCCACGTGGACGACGCCACGCTGGCCTCGCTGCTGTCCGAGGTGGACGACCCCCTGCTGCAGACCAAGGTGATGCAGCTGGCCCGCGATCTGGCCCAGGCCGACCGCCACCTGGCCGAGGCCGAGGCCCAGGTGCTGTCGGCCGCGCACCGGCTGTGGCGCATTCCGGGGACGGCCCTGGCCAGCCCCGGCGCGGCGACGCCCTGGCAGTCGGCCTGAGCCGCACCGGCGCGGGCAGCGGATCAGCCGCCTGACCCGCCCGCGCGGGCCTGCGCGGCGTCCATCACCTGCTGCACCAGCGGATGGTGGCGCCCGCGGCGGGACACGATGGCGTGGATCTCCTCCTGCACGCCCTCGCTGCTGCCCAGCAGGCGCAGGCCGCGCAGCAGGCCCATGTCGTCCGCGCCCAGCCGGCTGACCGGGAACACCCCCAACCCGCGCGCGGCGAACACCGCCAGCAGCGCGCTGTCCTCGAACTCGCCGACGATGTGCGGCCGCAGGCCCTGCGCCTCGAACCAATGGTCCAGCGTCACCCGCAGGGCCGAATGGCCGGTGGGCAACAGCACGGGCAACTCGTTCAGGCAGTCGGGGAAGCGGTCGCGTCGGGCCTTGCCGACCAGAGGGGCCGGGCCGTACCAGTCCACCGGTGCATTCACCAGGCGTTCGCTCGCCAGGCGCAGGTTGGGGTTGCGCGGCGCCGCCTGGCCCGCCAGCACCAGATCCAGGTGGTGCAGCGCCAGCTCGCCCAGCAACTGCTCGAACTCGCCGTCGTGGCAGACCAGGCGCAGGTTCGGGGTGGCCAGCACCGGCGCCAGCAGGGCATGGGCGGCCAGCTTGGAGATGCCGTCCGAAAAGCCCACCGCCAGGCGCACCACGGGGCCGCTGGCGGCCTGCCGCACCTCGTCGGGAATGATCTGGCCGATCTGGAAGATCTCCTCGGCCCGGGCGAAGGCGGCCTGGCCCGCCTCGGTGAGCGCCACGCCGCGCCCGGCGGGCTTGAGCAGCTGGTGGCCCAGCGCCTTCTCCAGCTCACGCACCTGGGCGCTGATGGTCTGCACCGCCATGCCCAGGCGATCGGCGGCCCGGGCAAAGCCGCCCTCCTTGGTGACCACCCAGAAGTAGTGCAGATGGCGGTAGTTCAGCATGCGGTCCTCGCTGGCGGAAGTTCAGTGCGGGAAATCCGAATCTTAGTTGCGCAAAACGCTGATTTGTCCGCACCCCGTCTCTGCGCACACTGAGCCACGTCGGTTCCACCACCACAGCCATTCCCGAGAGCCCCACATGGACCTCCTGCTCCCCCTCCTCACCACAGACTTCATGGGCAAGCCGGCCTGGATCTGGCTGCTCTTCATCGCCATCGTCATCGCCCTGCTGGCCTTCGACCTGGGCGTGCTGCACCAGGACGACCGCGAGATCGGCGTGCGCGAGAGCCTTTTGCTGTCGGCCGGTTACATCAGCGTGGCGCTGCTGTTCGGCGCCTGGGTCTGGTGGTACCTGGGTGCGCAGAGTGGCATGGACTACTACACCGGCTTCATGATCGAGAAGTCGCTGTCCATGGACAACGTCTTCGTCATCGCGCTGATCTTCACCTTCTTCGCCATCCCGCGGCAGTACCAGCACCGCGTGCTGTTCTGGGGCATCCTGGGGGTGATCGTGCTGCGGGCCCTGATGATCGGCCTGGGTGCCACGCTGGTCAGCCAGTTCAGCTGGGTGCTCTACCTGTTCGGCGCCTTCCTGCTCATCACCGGCGTGAAGATGTGGTTCATCGCCGACCACACGCCCGACATCGCCAACAACCCGGTGCTGAAGTTCCTGAAGCGGCACATGCGGGTGACCGACGGCCTGCGCGGCAACGCCTTCTGGGTGCGCGAACGCGACGCGGCCACCGGTCGGGTCGAGCGCTTTGCCACGCCGCTGCTGCTGGCCCTGGTGCTGGTGGAGTGCGTGGACCTGGTGTTCGCGGTCGATTCGGTGCCGGCCATCTTCGCCATCACCACCGACCCCTTCATCGTCTACACCAGCAACATCTTCGCCATCCTGGGCCTGCGGGCGCTGTACTTCGCGCTGGCGGCCATGATCCACCGCTTCAAGTACCTCAAGTACGCGCTGGCCCTGGTGCTGGTGTTCATCGGCGGCAAGATCTTCCTGGTCGGCCTGATCGGCAAGATCCCGGCAACGCTCTCGCTGAGCGTGACTTTCGGGCTGATCGCCGGCGGCGTGCTGGTGTCGCTGTGGAAGACCCGCCAGGCCGTGACAGGCTGACGCGGGGGCGGGCCGTCACGGCCCGCAAAAAAACGCAGATCGCGCCCGGCAAAGCCGCCTGGGTGCGATCTGCGGGCCTGAAACGTCAGGCCGCCGGGGTGGGGAACACCACCTTGGAGGGCTGGGTGCCGTCCGACTTGCGGCGCTTGCGACCGCTGGCCACCTTGCGGACTTGCTTGGCGGAAACGGTCCGCTTGCCGATGCGCTTCTTCTTGGCCAGAGCCATGACGATCCTTTGGAGTTGGAGGTAAGGACCGCAAGGATACTGCGGTCCAGCCCGCGCTCGAGCCCGACACCTCGCTCTGAGCCCCCAAACAGCGTGGAAAGTCCGACGGGACAGGGCGCAGTGCCTTGTGCCCGGCTCCGCTGCGGGCTAGTCTGTGCGCAAACACGCCCTGGGGAGGGAGCTGAGATGCGCGTCTTGCAAATCACGGGGCATGGCGCCGTACTCACGGTCATGCTGACCAGTGGCCGTCTGGCCTGGTCGGAAACCGCCGCTGAGTCCTGCCCCCCCGCGCCTGCCCACCGCCGCGTGCCGCGTCGAACCCACCGGCAAGACGACCTTCCATTTGGTCATCGACGAAGACGGCCATGTGCTGGAAGCCGCCGTGACAACACCCAGCGGACCGTCCCACCGTCAGATCGATGAGGCGGTGCTGGAGACCTTGACGACGTGCCAAGTCCGCCCCCTCAGCCCGTCCACGCCCACTCGAACCGCTCCGCGCCCCGCGCGAACATGACCCGCTGTGCGGTGGCCTTGCAGTGCCAGGTCTGCTGGGTGGCGTCCAGGCCGCCGGGCGGCTCGGCCAGACTGGCCGGGTCGAAGACCACGGCGCAGTGGTGGCCCGGTGCCCGCACCGAGGCATAGGCCAGCCACTGCACGCCGCGGATCTGGGCCGAGCGGGCCACCGCCTGGGGCGCACGGTAGTCGCTGTCGTGGGTCCACAGGGCCTGGGCCTGGTCCCAGGGCGGCTGGGTCAGGTCGATGGCCAGACCCTGGATGGCGCCCTGGAAGAAGGTGTGCTCGGTCAGCAGCTCGCGCCCGGCCAGGCCGGCGCTGTCCAGGATGAAGCGGTGCCGCCAGTAAGCCACCTCGGCGCAGGCGGCGTACAGCGTCTGCGCGCCGTACCACTGACCCGGGCTGTGCGGCGCGCGAAAGCGGCTGGCGTGCGGCGGCCGGTATCGAAAGGGCGTGGCCAGCAGGTAGTGCAGCGGCCGGGCGGCCGGCGGCAGGGCGGGCTTGCTGCCTTCGAGCAGCTGCTCCAGCAGATCCTGTTCGGCGGCGCTGTCCACCAGGCGCATGGTGGAGACGACGTGCTGTGCCTCCACTCCGCGCCAGGCCAGCGTGGCCTGGGGACGGATGGTCCCCTCGAACCAGTCGGGCTGCCAATCCATGGCGTGGCCGGCACGGCCGCGGCTCAGGCCGGCGCGCGCATGGCGTCCAGGTAGTTCAGCGTGGCCACCAGGCCTTCGGCCTTCTGGATGAGCTGCAGCGGCTCGCCGCCCAGGGCCTGGTTGTAGGAGTTCATCCAGGCCCGGCGCTTCTGGTCGTCGGTGCCCACCAGGGCGTCCAGCGAGCGGTACACCCGCACCAGCAGCAGGGCCAGCTCGCCTTCCTTGGTGTCCGGCGCCAGACCCTTCTGCCCCTTGAGCAGGCGCGAGACGGTGGGCTCGCTCAGGCCCAGGGTGCGGGCCAGGGTCACGCCCTTGAGGCCCAGCAGTTCGCTGGCCCGAACGGTGGCCTTGGCCAGCACGGTGGCGGCGTCGGGCGCAGAGATGGCCAGGGCGGCGGTGGCGGGGCTCATGGGGCTTTGAACAGAAAACTTGTTTCCTGTGAAAGATTATGAGCCGGCCAGGCAAATTTTGCACCCCACCACCCGCAGGCTCACAGCGTCTTGAGGATCTCGCGCCGCTTCTCCTGGTACTCCTGCTCTGTGACGAGGCCGGCGTCGCGCAGCTTCTGCAGCGCCTTCAGCCGCTCGCCCACGCTGCGGGCGATGGCATCGGCGTCGGCCGGGGGGGCCGGCGGCACCGGGGCGGCGGCCGACACACCTGCTGGCGGCGCGCCCCAGCCGGCGGCCGGTGCGGCGGGCACCGCCGGGGCGGCCGGCAGCGGCGGCACGGCAGCGGGGGCGGCGGCATCCAACCGCAGCACCACCCAGTCACCCCGCTGCAGGCGGCCGAACTCGGGGGCGATACCCAGCTGCGTGCCAGAATCGACCGGCGCCGCCCGCTTGCCCACTTCGATGGGCCCCAGCACGCCGCTGCCGCGGAAGGCGCTGCCGATGTCCTGGCGCACCAGGCCGACGATCAGCTGCAGCTGGCCGTCACTGCGGAAGATCCGGGCCGTGGTGGTGAGTTTGGGGGCCAGCGGCCCGAGCAGGCCGTGCTGGCCGGCAGTGGCGAAGCTGACGTCCTGCTCGGCGCTGGCCTGGGCCAGGGCGCTGGCCAGCGGCGGGGCGATCTCGTCGAGTTCCTGGGCGTTCCACAGCGCTTCCTTCTCGCCGGGCAACTGCACCCGGGCCAGCAGGGCGCGCAGCGCGTCGGCGCTGACCGGGAAGGGGTGCTGGTTGAGCGCCGCGCCGGGCTCGCGCAGCTCGATGCGCACGAAGCTCAGCTCGCGCTGGTAGACCACGCGCACCACGCGGTCGGCCGCCGAGTCCTTCATGATGTGGACGGGTTGACCGCGCGAGGTCATGCCGGGGTTGCTCTGGGCCAGGGCCGGCGCGGCGCTGGCAAGGGCGATCGCGGCCAGGGCCAGCGGTCGAAGCATCGGGGTCATGCAAGGGTCTCCTGTGGGGGGTTCGGGGCGACGTGACGTGGGCACGGCTCAGGGAACGGCCTGACCTGCAGGGTACGCTGCCAGCGGCAGGCGGTCCATGCTCGCACGCCCGTAGGTGGCCGACAGGCGGGCCAGCCGCTCGGCGGGCTCGGGCCCGACCTGCGACCACTGGAAGCGCCAGGTCCAGTGGCCCAGCTGGCCGGGCACGTTCATGCGGGCCGTGCCGTCCAGCCCCAGCACGTCCTGCATCTGGCAGATGGCGATGCGCGCCACCGATGCCCAGGCCGTCCGGATCATCGACCAGTGCAGCCCCGGCTCCGCCACCAGCGCGCCCACGCCCTGCAGGTAGGCACTGGCATAGCCGCGCTCGCGCTCGGTGGCGGTGTGCCACCAGCCCAGCAGGGTGTCGTTGTCATGGGTGCCGGTGTAGACGCAGCAGTTGGCCGGGTAGTTGTGCGGCAGGAAGGTGTGGGTGGCGTCGCCGGTGAAGGCGAACTGCAGGATCTTCATGCCCGGCAGACCGAAGTGGTCGCGCAGGGCCTCCACATCGGGGGTGATGACCCCCAGGTCCTCGGCGATCACCGGCAACGCGCCGTGCAAGGCATTCTGCAGCGCCTCGAACAGCGCCTGTCCGGGCGCCTCCACCCAGTGGCCGTCGATGGCGGTGGGACAGTCGGCCGGAATCTCCCAGCAAGCCGCGAAACCGCGGAAGTGGTCGATGCGCACCAGGTCGGCACGGTTCAGTTCGTGGCGCACCCGCGCCACCCACCAGGCGAAGCCGTCGCGGGCCATGGCCGCCCAGTCGTACAGCGGGTTGCCCCAGCGCTGGCCGGTGGCCGAGAAGAAGTCCGGCGGCACGCCGGCCACCACCTGCGGCTCGCCCTGCGCGTCCAGGCGGAACAGCCGGGCATGGGCCCAGCAGTCGGCCGAGTGGTGGGCCACGAAGATGGGCAGGTCGCCCACGATCTGCACGCCGCGGGCATGGGCACGCGCCATCACCGCCTGCCACTGCTGGGCGAACTGCCACTGCACGAACTGCCAGAAGGCGATCTCGGCGGCGTGGTCGCGGCGGGCTGCGGCCAGGGCCTGGGGCTCTCTCCGTGCCAGGGCCGGGTCCCAGCCGGTCCAGCACCAGACCTCGCGGGCGCGGTAGCCGTCGTCGAGCGCCATGAACAGCGCATAGTCGTCCAGCCAATGGGCCTGGGCAGCGCAGTAGGCGGCGAAGGCGGCCCGGTCGGTGGCGCCGGCGCGGGCCCGGAAGCCCGCCTCGGCTTCGCGCAGGCGGGCCATGCGCCAGGGCGCGACACGCTCGAAATCCACCCGCGCCGGGTCGAAGCTGGCGAGCAGTTGCGGGTCGGGGGCCTGCATCCAGCCACGCTCGATCAGCGGCTCGAAGGCCACCATCAGCGGCGAGCCGGCGAAGGCCGAGACACTGGCATAGGGCGAGTGGCCGGGGCCCACCGGGGTCAGCGGCAGCACCTGCCACAGACTCTGGCCCGCGGTGGCCAGCCAGTCGATGAAGTGGAAGGCGGCCGGGCCGAGGTCACCACAGCCGTGCGGGCCGGGCAGCGAGGTCGGGTGCAGCAGCACGCCGGCCTGACGGAGAGGAGGAACTTGGGTCATGGAAAGTTCGGGCTGAGAGCGGCCGGTCGTTGCGGCGATGGAGCGGTCATGGCGCCACCGTCGGCGGCGCCAGCACCACCACCGCCAGTGGCGGCAGCAGCAGTTCGATGGACTGGGCCTGGCCGTGGGCGGGCACCGGCAGGGTCTGCAGCGGGCCCAGGCCGTTGCCCAGGTTGCTGCCGCCGTACAGGGCAGCGTCCGTGTTCAGACACTCCTGCCAACGGCCGGCGCGCGGCACCCCCAGGCGGTAGGCCGGTCGCGGCACCGGCGTGAGGTTGGCCGCCACCAGCACGCAGGCGCCCTCGCCGTCGTGGCGCAGCCAGGCCAGCACCGAGCGCTCGGCGTCGTCGGGCTCGATCCACTCGAAGCCCTCGCGCTCGCAGTCGCGCGCATGCAGCGCCGGCAGGCTGCGGTAGAGGCGGTTGAGGTCGCGCACCAGCTGCTGCACGCCGCGGTGGCGGCCCTGCGGGTCCTGTTCGGGCGTCAGCAGGTGCCAGTCCAGGGCCTGGTCGTGGTTCCACTCGCGCTGCTGGGCGAACTCGCCGCCCATGAACAGCAGCTTCTTGCCGGGGTGGGTCCACATGCAGCCCAGCAGGGCACGCAGGTTGGCAAAGCGCTGCCACTCGTCGCCGGGCATCTTGCCCAGCAGCGAACCCTTGCCGTGCACCACCTCGTCGTGGGAGAGCGGCAGCACGAAGTTCTCGTCGAAGGCATAGACCAGGCTGAAGGTCAGCCCCTGGTGGTGGTGGCGGCGATGGACCGGGTCCTTCTGGAACACCTTGAGGGTGTCGTGCATCCAGCCCATGTTCCACTTGTAGTGGAAGCCCAGGCCGCCGTCGGCCACCGGCCGGGAGACGCCCGGCCAGATGGTCGATTCCTCGGCCACCGTGATGCGGCCCGGGGCCTGCGCCCCCACCGCGCTGTTGAGGTGCTGCAGCAGGGCCACCGCCTCGAGGTTCTCCCGCCCGCCATGCACATTGGGCACCCACTGCCCTTCGGCGCGGCTGTAGTCGCGGTAGAGCATCGAGGCCACCGCGTCCACCCGCAGGCCGTCCACGCCGAAGTCCTCCAGCCAGCGCAGGGCGCTGCCGGTCAGGAAGCTCCTCACCTCGTGACGGGCGAAGTTGTAGATCAGGGTGTTCCAGTCCTTGTGGACGCCCTCGCGCGGATCGGCGTACTCGTACAGCGCCGTGCCGTCGAAACGGGCCAGCGCATGGCCGTCGCCAGGAAAGTGGGCCGGCACCCAGTCCACGATGACGCCCAGGCCGCGGTCCTGGCAGGCGGCGACGAAGCGCGCGAAGCCGGCCGCATCGCCGAAGCGGGCGGTCGGGGCGTACTGCCCGGTGACCTGGTAGCCCCAGGAGCCGTCGAAAGGGTGCTCGGCCACCGGCAGCAGCTCCAGGTGGGTGAAGCCCAGGTCGCTGGCGTAGCCGGGCAGCTCGGCGGCCAACCGGTCCCAGTCGTAGAAGCGGCCCTGCGCGTCGCGCCGCCAGGAGCCGAGGTGGACCTCGTAGATGGCGACCGGGGCGCGGCGGTGGTTGCGCGCCATGCGCTCGGCCGGCAAGGCGCGCGCCAGCGGGGCGGCGATGCGGCTGGCCGTGCCGGGGCGCAATTCGGCGGCATAGGCGAAGGGGTCGGCCTTGAGCGGCAGCAGCACGCCCTGGGCGTCGAGCAGCTCGTACTTGTAGAGATCCCCCACCCCGGCGTGGGGGATGAACAGCTCCCACACCCCGGCGGCATGGCGCAGCCGCATGGGGTGGCGGCGGCCATCCCAGTGGTTGAAGCTGCCCACCACGCTGACGCGGCGGGCGTTGGGCGCCCAGACGGCAAAGCGCGTGCCGGCGATGCCGTCCACCGACATCGGATGCGCCCCCAGCAGCCGGTCCGGGCGCAGCAGGCTGCCGTCGGCGAAGGCCGCCAGCGCGGCCTCCTCCAGCAGCGGGCCGAAACCGTAGGCGTCGGCCAGGGTGTCGGCCCCGCCATGGGCCCAGCGCACATGCAGGCGGTAGGTGGGCGGCACCTCGGAGGGCAGCTCGGCGGGCAGGGCCGCCTCGTACACCCCCTCGGGGTGGCGCCGTGCCAGCGTGGCCAGCACCCGGCCGGACAGCGTCACGGCCTCCACCGCCTCCGCATCGGGCAGCACCGCGCGCAGCCACCAGCGGCCGTCGCCGCCACGGCGCGCCCCCAGCACCGCGAACGGGTCCGGATGGCGGCCCAGGGCCAGCGCCTGGAGATCGTCGGGGGTCAGCATCGGCGGCTTCGCACGGGCCCGGGCACGCCGGCTCAAGTCGGCAGCTGCCAGATGGTCCGGGCGTACTCGCAGATCGTGCGGTCCGACGAGAACCAGCCCATGCCGGCGATGTTGCGGATGGCCTTGGCGTCCCAGCCGGCGCGGTCGCGGAAGGCCTCGTCCACCGCCGCCTGGGCCTCCAGGTAGCTGTGGAAGTCCGCCAGCAGCAGGTAGCTGTCGCGCTGCAGCAGCGCATCCACCAGGGCGCGGTAGCGGCCAGGCTCGCCGGGCGAGAAGTCGCCCTGGGCGATGGCGTCGATGACCCGCCGCAGCACCCGGCTTTCCTCGTAATGCAGGCGCGGGTCATAGCCCAGCTCGCGCAGCTGGGTGACCTGCTCGGCCTGCAGGCCGAAGATGAAGAAGTCCTCGCGGCCGACGGCCTGGGCCATCTCGATGTTGGCGCCGTCCCAGGTGCCGATGGTGAGTGCGCCGTTGAGGGCGAACTTCATGTTGCCGGTGCCGGACGCCTCGGTGCCGGCGGTGGAGATCTGCTCGGAGAGATCGGCCGCGGGGATGATGGTCTCGGCCAGCGAGACGCCATAGTTGGGCAGGAAGACCAGCTTGAGCCGCTCGCCCACGCGCGGGTCGCTGTTGACCACCCGGGCGATGTCGTGCGCCAGGCGGATGATGTCCTTGGCCGCCACATAGGCCGAGGCCGCCTTGCCCGCCATGACCACGGTGCGGGGCACCCAGTCGGCCTGCGGCTGGGCAAGGATGGCCTGGTAGCGGGCCACCACATGCAGCAGGTTCAGCAGCTGGCGCTTGTACTCGTGGATGCGCTTGACCTGGACGTCGAACAGGCTGTCGGGGTCGATCACGAGGCCCAGCTCGCGCCTCACCAGCGTGGCCAGGCGCTGCTTGTTGGCGCGCTTGGCGGCACGCACCGCGGCCTGCAGGTCTGCGTCGCCCGCCAGGGGGGCGAGCTGGGCCAGGCGGCCCAGGTCGGTGCGCCAGCCGGGGCCGCCAAGGCGCTCATCGAGCACCGCGGCCAGCGACGGGTTGGCCTGTGCCAGCCAGCGGCGCGGCGTCACCCCGTTGGTGACGTTGCAAAAGCGTTCCGGCCAGATGCGGGCGTAGTCGGCGAAGATGGTCTGCACCATCAGGTCCGAGTGCAGGGCCGAAACGCCGTTGACGTGGTGCGAGGCGACGATGGAAAGCGCGGCCATGCGCACGCGCTGCTCGCCCTGTTCGTCCACCAGCGAGACCCGGCGCACCAGGGCCTCGTCGCCCGGAAAGCGCGCACGCACCTGCGCCAGGAAGCGGCTGTTGATCTCGTAGACGATCTCGAGGTGGCGCGGCAGCAGCTGCTCGAGCATGCGCACCGGCCAGGTCTCCAGCGCCTCGGGCATCAGCGTGTGGTTGGTGTAGGACACCACCTGCTGGGTCTGCGCCCAGGCCTGCTCCCAGCCCAGGCCGTGCTCATCCACCAGCAGGCGCATCAGCTCGGGCACCGCCAGGGCCGGATGGGTGTCGTTCAGATGCACGCAGGCGTGGGCCCCCAGGTTGTCCAGGGTGCGGTGCTCCTCCAGGTGGCGGGCCAGCATGTCCTGCAGCGAGGCGCTGACCAGGAAGAACTCCTGCTTCAGTCGCAGTTCGCGGCCGGCCGGGGTCGAGTCGTCGGGATAGAGCACCCAGTTGAGCGACTCGGCCTCGAGCTTCTCGCGTGCGGCCGCCACATGCTCGCCGCGCGAGAAGGCCAGGTAGTCGATGGGCTGCTGCGCCGCGGCCTGCCACTGGCGCAGCACCGCCACGCGGCGGGTGCCGTGGCCGGGGACGATGAAGTCCACCGCCTGGGCCTGCACGGTCTGGGCCGGCACCCAGCGACGCGCCAGCCCCCCGTCGCCGACCACATGGCCGCCGAAGCCCACGGCAAAGCGCAGCTCGGGGCGCGGCAATTCCCAGGCATCGCCCAGGCGCAGCCAGTCGTCGGGCGCCTCCACCTGACGGCCATCCTGGATGCGCTGGGCGAACATGCCGTAGCGGTAGCGCAGGCCGTAGCCGAAGGCCGGCACGCCCAGGGTGGCCATCGAATCCAGGAAGCAGGCCGCCAGACGGCCCAGGCCGCCGTTGCCCAAGGCGGCGTCGGGCTCGCGTTCCAGCACGTCGGCGGCCCGCAGGCCGGCCTGCTCGGCGGCCTGGGCGAAAGCGTCCTCCAGCTCCAGGGCCGACAGCGCATTGGCCAGCGCGCGGCCCATCAGGAATTCCATCGACAGGTAATGCACCCGCTTGGCACCGCTGATGCGATCGGCCTGCTGCGACTCGTGCAGGCGGTCGGCCAGTTCGGCGTGGCAGGCCCGGGCGGCAGTGCGCATCCAGGCGGCCGGGGCGGCATCGGTCGAGGTGGCGCGAGCCTCGCGCTGAACCCGCGCCAGCAGCCCCTCGATCTCGGGGGTCGGCAGGCTCGTGGTGCGCTTGCGAGAGATTCGCGGGATCAACGTCTTCATGGCGTCTCCGGTCTTGATCGAAGTAGGAATATTACAAGAACAGCTTTCAGAGGCCAGAGAGAAGCTCTGTTTTCCAGGGTAAACACCAATGAAACCGGGGTGATGCTGGATTGTGACGGGGGTGTGGATCTTGTATATTTACTACAAACAACCAAGCCGACCTCGGGCGCCATCGGGCCCCGGGCGGCACCCATCACAGGAGACAAGGCATGGCAGGTGTCCAGCTGCGGTCCGTCGCAAAGTCGTATGGCGACGTTGCCGTCCTGCGCGACATCGATCTGGAGATCCGGGACGGCGAATTCATCGTCTTCGTGGGTCCTTCGGGCTGCGGCAAGTCGACCCTGCTGCGCATGATCGCGGGCCTGGAGGAAATCACCGCCGGCGAACTGACCATCGGCGGCGAGCGCATGAACGATGTGCCGCCCTCCGAGCGCGGCATCGCCATGGTCTTCCAGTCGTACGCGCTCTATCCGCACATGAGCCTGTACGACAACATGGCCTTCGGCCTGAAGCTGGCCAAGGTGCCCAAGGCCGAGATCGACACGGCGGTGCAGCATGCCGCCAGGATCCTGCACATCGAGCATCTGCTCGATCGCAAGCCCAAGGCCCTGTCGGGCGGCCAGCGCCAGCGGGTGGCCATCGGCCGGGCCATCGTGCGCAAGCCCCAGGTCTTCCTGTTCGACGAGCCGCTGTCGAACCTGGACGCGGCGCTGCGCGTGCGCATGCGCTACGAGTTCGCCAAGCTGCACGAGCAGCTCAAGACCACGATGATCTACGTCACGCACGACCAGGTCGAGGCGATGACGCTGGCCGACCGCATCGTCGTGCTGTCCTCCGGCCGCGTCGAGCAGGTTGGCGAGCCCCTGGAGCTCTACGAGCACCCCATCAATCAGTTCGTGGCCGGCTTCATCGGCTCGCCCAAGATGAACTTCATCGAGGCCGAGATGGTCGAGGCCTCGGCCGCCGCCGCGGTGGTGCGCCTCAAGAGCGGCGCGCTGGTGCGGGTGGAGGTCGATGCCGCCAACGCCCACCCCGGCGACAAGGTCACGCTGGGGGTGCGGCCCGAGCACTTCGAGCGTGAAGGCCAGACCAACGTGATCGAGGCCACCGTGAGCTTCGTGGAATCGCTGGGCAGCAGCACGCACGCCTACTTCAGCTACCCGGGCGTCGAGGACGCGCTGACCTGCGAGCTGGGGGGCATGTCCTCGGTGCGCGCGGGCGAGTTGCTGCACCTCGTGATCCCGGCCGATCGATCCCATCTGTTCGACGCGCAGGGACGGGCCTTCGCCCGCCACCGGCGCGCGCCGGCCGGACAGGCAGCACGCGCTGCCTGAGCCCGGTCGCTTCCCGGCGCGTCGTGCGCCCTTTGTCCCCCTCTGACCCCAAGAACCCAACAGGAGACGTCATGCACCAACCCTTGCTCAAGCCCGTCGCCGCCGCCGCGGCCTTCGTCGCCGCCTTCGCCTTTGCCGGCGCCGTGCAGGCCCAGGAATCCGGCAAGCTGCTGGTCTGGATCAACGGCGACAAGGGCTACAACGGCCTGCAGAAGGTCGGTGACGCCTTCGCCAAGAAGTCGGGCATCCAGGTCACCGTCGAGCATCCCGAGGACGCCCCGGGCAAGTTCGCCCAGGCCGCGGCCGCGGGCAAGGGCCCGGACGTGTTCTGCTGGCCGCACGACCGCATGGGCGAGTGGGCCCAGTCCGGCCTGATCGTGCCGGTCAACCCGAGCAAGAAGGTCCACGACGAGATCGAAGACACCGCCTGGAAGGCCTTCAGCTACCAGGGCAAGACCTGGGGCTACCCGCTGTCGGTGGAGGCCATCGGCCTGATCTACAACAAGGCCCTGGTCAAGACCCCGCCCAAGACCTTCGACGACGTGGTCAAGCTCGACAAGGAGCTCTCGGCCAAGGGCAAGAAGGCCATCCTCTGGGACTACAACAACACCTACTTCACCTGGCCGCTGCTGGCCGGCCCGGGCGGCTACGTCTTCGGCCGTGACGCCAAGGGCGAGTACGACCCGAGCAAGGTCGGCGTGAACTCGCCGGGTGCGGTCAAGGGCGCCCAGGTGCTGGCCAACCTGATCAAGAACGGCCAGATGCCCAAGGGCTCCGGCTACGCCGAGATGGAAGCCGCCTTCAACAAGGGTGACGTGGCGATGATGATCTCCGGCCCCTGGGCCTGGGACAACATCCGCAAGAGCCACATCGACTTCGGCGTGGCCCCCATCCCCGACGTGGCCGGCAAGCCCGCCAAGCCCTTCGTCGGCGTGCTGGGCTGCATGATCGCCGCCCCGAGCAAGAACAAGGACGTCGCCAAGGAGTTCCTGGAAGGCTCGGTGCTCAAGCTCGACGGCTTGAAGATGATCAACGCCGACGTGCCGCTGGGCACGCCCGCCAACAAGGCCTTCTTCAAGGAACTGTCGTCCAACGAGGACATCAAGGCCACGATGGAGAACGCCCGCCGCGGCGAGCCGATGCCCAACATCCCCGAGATGGGCAAGTTCTGGTCCTCGATGGGCTCGGCGCTGGAGAACATCACCAACGGCCGCCAGTCGCCGAAGGAAGCCCTGGACGCCGCCGCCGCGCGGATGCAGGGCAAGTGATGTGGCGGATGAAGGGCCTGGCATGAGCTCGATCGACTGGGGCCGGCCGCTGCGATGGCTGCTGGTGCTGCTGGCGGCATTCGGCACCCTCTGGGTCGTGTTCCGCATCTACGCCAACGGCCAGCCCGTGTGGGCCGTGGGTGCCCTGGCGCTGGCCGCGCTGGGCTTCTTCATCTACCTCTCGAACATCTCGTTCGCGTACCGCTACCTGTTCCCGGGACTGGCGGGCATGGCGATCTTCGTCGCCTTCCCGCTGCTCTACACGGTGCAGATCGGCTTCACGAACTACTCGTCGAGCAACCTGCTGAGCTTTGAGCGCGCCACCGCCTACCTGCTGGAGCAGACGGTGCCGGGCGAGGGTCAGGCCTATGCCTTCTCGCTCTACGCGGTGGGGCCGGAGTACCGGCTGGTGCTGGCGCCGGGGCAGGAGGACGACGAGTCGCTCGACGCGGCCCAGCGGGCCGAGCGGCGCGCGCACACCTACGTCACGCCGCCGCTGGCCCTGATCAAGTCGCGTCCGCCGATCGAGGTGACCGCCCTGCCGCTGAAGCAGGCCAGCTTCGAGCCGGGCGAGGCCCTGCCGCTGTCGGCCGTGCTCAAGCAGCGCCAGGCCCTGTCGCAGCTGCGGGTCAGGCTGCCCGACGGCACGCTGCTGTCCTACGCCGGCGTGCGCGAGTTCTCGCCGCTGCAGCCGGCCTGGAAGCGCAACGACGACGGCACGCTGACGCAGGTGCAGACCGGCCACCTGGCGCGCGCCAACCACGACACCGGCTTCTACGAGTTCGTCGATGGCCCCGACAAGGGCCAGCACATCCGGCCGGGCTTCAAGGTCGGCATCGGCCTGGGCAACTACGCCCGCATGGTCAACGACCCGGATTTCCGCGGCCCCTTCGTCGCCATCTTCCTGTGGACGGTGGCCTTCGCCGGGCTGACGGTGCTGTTCACCCTGATCGTGGGCTGCACCCTGGCCGTGCTGCTGAACTGGGAGGCCCTGCGCTTTCGCACCGTCTACCGCACGCTGCTGTTCCTGCCCTACGCGGTGCCCGGCTTCATTTCCATCCTGGTGTTCAAGGGCCTGTTCAACCAGAACTTCGGCGAGATCAACGTGATCCTGCATGCCCTGTTCGGCATCAAGCCGGCCTGGTTCGCCGATCCGACGCTGGCCAAGGTGATGATCCTGCTGGTCAACACCTGGCTGGGCTACCCGTACGTCATGGTGCTGTGCACCGGCCTGATCAAGGCCATCCCCAGCGACCTCTACGAGGCCAGCGCCATCGCCGGGGCCGGGCCGCTGACCAACTTCTTCAAGATCACCGCGCCGCTGATCGTCAAGCCGCTCACCCCGCTGCTGATCGCCTCCTTCGCCTTCAACTTCAACAACTTCGTGCTGATCGCGCTGCTGACCAACGGGCGGCCGGACTTCCTCAACACGAAGGTGCCCGCGGGCACCACCGACATCCTGGTGTCCTACACCTACCGCATCGCATTCCAGGACTCGGGACAGAACTTCGGCCTGGCCGCCGCCATCTCCACGGTGATCTTCTTCCTCGTGGCGCTGCTGTCGATGGCCAACCTGAAGCTGGCCAAGGTCAACGAGGACAAGAGGTAAGCCGCCATGGCCATCGTCTCCGGTCACCGACATCGCTGGCGCGTCATCGCGGCGCATGTGTTCCTGTGGGCGCTCATCGCCATCACGGTCTTCCCGCTGCTGGCGATCATCTCCATCTCGCTGCGCCCGGGCAACTTCGCCTCGGGCTCGCTGATCCCCACGCAGATCAGCCTGGAGCACTGGAAGCTGGCCCTGGGCATCCCCTACCAGGCCGCCGACGGCAGCCTGGTGGAGCCGCCCTTCCCCGTGCTGCGCTGGCTGTGGAACTCGATCAAGATCGCCGGCATCTCGGCCTTCCTGATCGTGGCCATCTCCACCACCGCGGCCTACGCCTTCGCCCGCCTGCAGTTCCGCTTCAAGAGCGCCATCCTCAACAGCATGCTGCTGCTGCAGATGTTCCCCTCCGTGCTGGCCCTGGTGGCCATCTACGCCATCTTCGAGACCATCGGCAACTACCTGCCCTGGCTGGGCATCGAGACCCACGCGGGCGTGGTGCTGGCCTACCTGGGCGGCGTGGCCATGCACATCTGGACCATCCGCGGCTACTTCGACACCATCCCGGTGGAGATCGAGGAATGCGCCAAGGTGGACGGCGCCACCCACTGGCAGGCCTTCCGCCATGTGCTGCTGCCCATGGCGGTACCCATCCTGATGGTGGTGTTCGTGCTGGCCTTCATCGGCGCCATCATCGAGTACCCGGTGGCCTCCATCCTGCTGCGCCAGGAAGACAACCTCACCCTGGCGGTGGGCTCCAAGTACTTCCTCTACGAGCAGAAGTACCTGTGGGGCGACTTCGCCGCCGCGGCCGTGCTTTCGGGCCTGCCGATCACGCTGGTCTTCCTGGCCGCACAACGCTGGATCGTCTCCGGCCTGACCGCCGGCGGCGTCAAGGGCTGACAACACCATGACCCTGCGCACCCTCGCACTTGCCGCCGCCCTCGCGCTGGGTGGCCCGGTCTGGGCCCAGACCCCGGCCACCGCGCCCGCGCCCGCGCCCGCCCACGCCGGCAGCTTCGCCGACAACCCCATCGTCTACTTCGTCATCACCGACCGCTTCCTCGACGGCAACCCGGCCAACGACCACAGCTACGGCCGCACCCGCGAGGCCAAGCCGGCCGACGACGTGGGCACCTTCCACGGCGGCGATCTGGCCGGCCTGACCCGCAAGCTCAAGGACGGCTGGTTCAAGGACCTGGGCGTCAACGCCATCTGGATCACCGCGCCCTACGAACAGGCGCACGGCTGGGTGGTGGGTGGCAACAAGGAGTTCAAGCACTACGCCTACCACGGCTACTTCGCGCTGGACTACACCCGGCTGGACCAGAACATGGGCACCGAGGACGAGTTGCGCGCCTTCGTCGCGGCCGCCCACGCCCAGGGCATCCGCGTGCTGTTCGACGTGGTGATGAACCACCCGGGCTACGGCGACCTGCGCAGTCTGTCCGAGTACGTGAACCAGTCCAAGACCGACAAGAAGGCCGGGGTGCTGTGGGCGGGCTGGGAGCAGGCCACGCTGCGCGACTACCACAGCTACATCGACTACAACGACCCGGCCTGGCTGCTGTGGTGGGGACCGGACTGGATCCGCTCCGGTCTGCGCGGCTACACCGAGGGCGGGCGTGACGACCTGACGATGCAGCTGGCCTACCTGCCGGACTTCAAGACCGAGAGCCCGAAACCGGTGGACCTGCCGCCGCTGCTGCAGCACAAGCCCGACACCCACGCCAAGGCCCTGCCCAACGCCACCGTGCGCGATTACCTGGTCAGCTGGCTGACCCAGTGGGTGCGCGACTACGGCATCGACGGCTTCCGCGCCGACACCGTCAAGCATGTGGAGCCTGCCTCCTGGGCGGCGCTCAAGGCCGCGGGCGTGCAGGCCCTGGCCGACTGGAAGGCCGCCCACCCGAAGGAGGCGATCGACAACGCTCCCTTCTGGATGACCGGCGAGTACTGGGGCCAGGGCATCGAGCGCAACGCGATCTACGACGCCGGCTTCGACAACATGATCAACTTCGACTTCCAGGACCGCGCCCGCGAGGCGGTCGGGACGTCGCTGGACACCGCCAAGGTGGACCGGCTCTACAGCGACTACGCCAAGGTGCTGGCCGCGCCGGCCCGGCACAACGTGCTGTCCTACCTCTCCTCGCACGACACCGCCCTGTTCGACCGCAGCCGCCTGGTCGATGCCGGCAGCGTGCTGCTGCTGGCCCCCGGCGGCGTTCAGATCTTCTATGGCGACGAGACCGCCCGCCCGCCCGGCTACGCCCCCAGCGGCGACAAGCAGCAGGCCACCCGTTCCGACATGAACTGGGACGCGGTGGACAGCACGGTGCTGTCGCACTGGCGCACGCTGGGCCGCTTCCGCGCCCGCCATGTGGCGCTGGCGCGCGGCGTGCACGCCAAGCTGGCCGACGCGCCCTACACCTTCAGCCGCATCACCGCCGACGACCGGGTGGTGGTCGCTCTGGGCGCGGCCGCGGCCCGCAAGATCGTCGTCGGCAACGTGTTCCCCGAAGGCAGCACCGTGCGCGACGCCTACACCGGCGCGACCGCCCGGGTCACGGGCGGTGCCGTCGCCCTCACGCCGCAGACCAACGGTGTGGTCCTCCTCGAAGCCGCCCCCTGACACCATGACACCTCGCCTGCCCCGCGCTCCCCTGCTCGCCGCCCTGTCGGCCCTGCTGTTGGCCGCCTGCGGCGGCGGGGGCGGCGGCACGGGCACCAGCACCGGCCAGAGCCTGCTGCCGCCGCTGGACCCGACCTACCGCAGCACCGGCCTGGCCGCCCAGGGGGCGACCATCGTCCACCTGTTCGAATGGCGCTGGAGCGACATCGCCCAGGAATGCGAGACCACCCTGGGCCCGGCCGGCTTCACCGCGGTGCAGATCTCCCCACCCAGCGAGCACGCGCTGGTGCTCAACGCCTCGGGCAGCGGCGTCAACTACCCCTGGTGGCAGCGCTACCAGACGGTCAGCTACAAGCTGGACAACTCCCGCTCGGGCACACTGGCCGAGTTCCGCGACATGGTCTCGCGCTGCCGTGCCGCGGGCGTGGGCATCATCGCCGACGCGGTGATCAACCACATGACCGCCGGCTCGGGCACCGGCAGCGCCGGCAGCAGCTACAGCAAGACCAGCTACCCGGCCGTGCCCTGGAGTGCCTCGGATTTCCACGCCGCCTGCAGCATCAACAGCTACAGCGACGCCGCCCAGGTGCAGCTGTGCGAGCTGGCTGGCCTGGCCGACCTGCGCACCGAGGACGACGCGGTGCGCAGCCGCCTGGCGCAGTACCTGATCGCGCTGCACAGCGAAGGCGTGATGGGCTTTCGCATCGATGCGGCCAAGCACATGCAGCCGCGCGACATCGACGCCATCCTGGCCCAGGTCAATGCCGCGGCCGATGCGGCCGGCCGGACCAAGCCCTATGTGTTCCTGGAGGTCATCAACAACAGCGGCGAGGCCGTCACCGCGCCTCAGTACTACGGCGTGGGCTATACCTCCGGCGGGGCGTCGGACGTCACCGACTTCCAGTTCGGCTACCGCGTGACGGACGCCTTCCTGGGCCGCAACGGCGCCACCCTGGCCTCGCTGGCCAACGCCGCGGGCAGCGTGCCGGCCGACAAGTCGGTGCTGTTCGTCGACAACCACGACAACCAGCGCGGCGACAACCTTTACTACGCGCAAAGCGGCTATGCCCAGGCCGAGATCTTCGCGATGGCCCAACCGCAAGGCGTGGTCAGCGTGATGTCCAGCTACGGCTTCGACCGCAGCAGCCAGGCCGGGCGCGACGCCGGCCCGCCGGGATCGGGCGGCGTGACCCAGTCGACCTACAGCGCCCCCGGCACGAGCCGCTGCACCGCCACCCTCGGCGCAGCCCAGGTGGGCAGCTGGATCTGCGAGCACCGCGTGCCGGCCATCGCCGCCATGCCGGCCTTCCGCCACGCCACCGCCGGCGCGCCGCTGGTGGGCTTCACCACCCTGGGCGGCGACAACCAGCGCATCGCCTTTGCCCGCCAGGGCAAGGGCTACGTGGCCCTGAGCCGCAGCAGCAACGCCCTGAGCTACAGCGCGACCACCACCCTGCCCGATGGCCAATACTGCAACGTCGCGGCCGACCGCTACACGCCGGCCAGCGGCGGCGCGGCGGCCAGCTGCTCGGGCACCCCGGTGAGCGTGAGCGGCGGCAACGCCCAGCTCACGCTGCCGGCCCAGGGCTCGGTGGTGCTGCACGTCGATGCGCGCCTGTGATTCTTCCCATCCCAACCCGAACGATCAGGAGACTGCCATGAGCCCCATCCTCCGCCGTAGCGTGATCGCCGCCCTCTGCGGCACCGCCCTGAGCCTGCTGTCGCTGCCTGCCGCCCAGGCGCAGGACGCCCCCAGCATCGCCCCCCTGCCCGATGGCATGGTGGCCATCCACTACCACCGCCCCGACGGCAACTACGACGGCTGGGGCGTGCACCTGTGGGAGAGCTACGAGAAGGTCGAGAACGGGAAGGTGGTGGGCGGCAAGAGCAAGAGCGACCAGCCGATCATGGGCATCACCTGGATGAACCCGCTCAAGCCCACCGGCCAGGACGGCTTCGGTGCGTACTGGCAGGTCAAGGCCGACGAGTTCCGCAACGGCAAGTACAACTACATCATCCACAAGGGCGACTCGAAGGACTGCACCAAGGACTCTCAGTGGTTCAGCACCCAGGGCCCGCAGATCTTCATCAACCAGGGCGACTGCACCGCCTACCTGTCGGCCGAGGACGCGATCAAGGCCCGCAAGTAAGCCTCTTTCTCAGGCCCCCGTCCGCGGGGGCCCTCCGTGTCCCCTCAACGGGCCGCGCCCAGGCCACGCCATGCCGCGCCGCCGGGTCCCGTGGTCCCGGGCCTCCAGGCCCACGAAAGACGCGTTATGCTGCGCGCCGCCACAAACCCGTCCCGGGTCGGGGCGTGCGCCCGCAGCGTCGATCGGCCTCTTTCGCGGTACCGCTCTGCGCGCGCCGCGCCAGCGCCCCGCGCACGACTCTCGCGTCGCCCCCCCTGACCCGAAAGCCGACCTGCGGCCGTCAGGCCGCGGATCCCAGCTGCGCATCCGCATGAAGTCTTCTGCCGCCGTCGCCCTCACGGGCACCTCCTCCGCCTGGCGGGTTCACCTGAAGCTGCTGGGCATGGCTGCGCTGTGGGGTGCCTCCTGGCCGGCCGGCCGCGTTCTGGCGCAGGCGCTGCCGCCGATGACCGCCGCCAGCTGGCGCTTCGGCATGGCCCTGGTGATGCTGGCCGCTTGGCTGCACTGGCGCGGCGGCCTCGGGCGGCTGGGGGCGTTGTCGGCCCGCCAATGGCTCGGCCTGGCGGTGGCCGGCACCTTCGGCGTGTTCGGCTACGCCCTCTTCTTCATGCTGGGCCTGGCCCATGTGCCTGCGGGGCGCGCGGCGTTGGTGGTGACGACCAACCCGGTGGTCACCACGCTGCTGGCCGCCTGGTGGTTCGGCGAGCGGCTGAACCGCCGGATCGCCGCCGGCATGGCCATCGCCACGGCCGGCGCCCTGGTGGTCATCGCCCACGGCCGCCCCTGGACGCTGCTGGCCGGCGGCATCGGGCTGGGCGAGTTGCTGCTGCTGGGCTGCGTGGCCACCTGGGTCGGCTACACCCTGATCGGCAAGCGCCTGCTGACGGGCATCGACCCGCTGACCACGACCGCGGTGACCGCCGGCATCGGCCTGGTCCTGCTTCTGAGCTCGGCCCTGCTTTTCGAAGGGCCGCAGGCCCTGGCCGCGCCGATGCACGCCATGGCGTCCGTGTGGGTGGCGATGGCCTTTCTCGCCGCCGGCGCCACCGTGCTGGCCTACGCTTGGTACTTCGAGGGCGTGTCGGCGCTCGGCGCCGGCGCGGCATCGGCCTACATCACGCTGGTGCCGATCTTCGGTGTCCTGTTCGCGGCCCTGCTCCTCGGCGAGCGGATCGACACGCAGATGGCACTGGGAGGCTGCCTGGCCGTCGGGGGCCTGGGCGTGATGAACCTGGCCCGTCGCCCGTCGGCCTGAGGGCCAAAAAAAAGGGCGCTCTTGCGAGCGCCCGAATTCCTAAAGAGATAGAGCCATGAAACCGGCAGTCTGCTCACTGCCGGGTTGCCCCCGAAGGGGCAACGGGGAGATCACCACCAGGATTCGACCTGGAAGCCGATCGTCGAACCGTTGGTGTCGCTGCCGAAGCGGCCGCTGGTGCCACCGGCCACGCCACCCCACAGATCGCGGGCGGCGTCGTTCCACTTGGCATAGGTGTAGAACAGACGCAGCTCCGGACGGGCCCAGAAGCCGCGGCCGGCCACGATGGTGGGCGCGATGGTGAACTTGCTCAGGCGGCGGGTCTGGCGGTTGATGTCGTCGCCCGAGGTCGGGGTGACTTGGTCATAGCCATACTCGGCCTGCACCTTGAAGTAGTCGCTCACGTGCCACACGGGGCGCACGCCGAACGAGGTCCACTTGTAGTTGTCCTTCTGGTCCTGGTGGACGAAGGTGGCCATGCCGCTGAAGGACGGGTTGATCTGCCACTGCAGCATTTCGACCACGCGGAAGGTCTTGCTGGCTTCGTCCTGGCCATTGTCGGGGTAGGCGAACACCAGGTTGCGTGCCGAGCCCTTGCCCCACTGCACCGCGAACTTGTTGAAGCCACCCAGCACGCCACCCATGAAGTGCTGCACCGTGATGGCCTGACCGCCGTTGTCCTGGCCCGCCGCCTTGGCGGCGGAGGTGGCATCGGCGGTGTTGAGCTGCAGACCCACGGTCAGGTCGCCGTAGCCGCCCAGGCCGATACCGCCCAGTCGGAAGTCATGGCGGGTGGTGGCGCTCTCGCTGCTGTTGCCGTTGCGGAACAGGGCGTACGAGAACTTCAGCGTGTCACCCAGCTTCACGTCCTGGATGCCGGCGCCGTAGCCCGAGGTGTCCCAGTAGTAGAAGTCGTTGATGTGCACGTCGTTGCGCTCGTAGAAGCGCTTGCCGGCCCACACCGTGCCGCCGCCGGCAAAGGGCAGCTCCTTGGCTTCGATCCAGTTCTCGCGCAGTGCGGCATCACGGCCGTTGCCCTTGAAGCTCTCGAAGTCCTGCTGCTGGTCCGAGATGTAGGCCAGGCGGCCGTGGTAGACGAACTTCACGCCGTCCTTGCCCTCGAAGAGGTCCTGGTCGGCGGCCAGCTCGGCATAGGTCTCGCACTCGTTGCCCAGGCGGTACTTGGAGTAGGCACCGGGCAGCTGGAAGCAGGTCTGGCCACCGTTCTTGCCCAGCGTGCTGCCGCCGCCGGAACGCAGGTAACCGTGGAACTCGAACGCCTGGGCCGACAGGCCCACCAGCGTCATCGCTGCGGCCACGGGCAGCAGCTTCAACATCTTGCGCTTCATCATGTCTCCTTCTTGCTTCTGAAAAAAGGACCGGCCAGGGCTGCTACCGGTCCGACCGAAACCCATCGACGCTCAGCCGCCTCCCGGATCAGACTGGCGCAATGCGTGTGCGATGCCCTGCGCCGCGCCGGTCAGAGCGACGTGTGGGGCGGTGACCAGGCCGGTGGCAATGCCGGCCTGGTAGCTTTCGAAGCGGCCCTTGGCTTCGAAGCGCTCGCGAAAGCGCGAGCCGACCAGGTGGTCCGCGATCTTCTGGGCGATGCCGCCGGCAATGAACACGCCGCCACGTGCGCCCACGGTCAGGGCGACGTTGCCGGCGAAGGTGCCCAGCATCGAGCAGAAGACATCGAGGGTGGCCAGGGCGGCGGCCTCGCGCTCCACCAGGGCGCGATGGCTGATCTGCTCCGGACTGAGTGTTTCGGGCGGCGTGCCGCGGACCGTGCACAAGGCCCGGTGCAGCAGCGGCAGGCCCAGGCCAGAGAGCACCCGCTCGGCCGACACATGGGCGAATTCACGGCGCAGCAAACGCAGCACCTCGGCCTCCACCTCATCGGCCGCAGCCACCGTGACGTGACCGCCTTCGGCGGCCAGCGCGACCCAGCGGCCCTGCCCCACCGGCACGCAGGTGGACACGCCCAGGCCGGTCCCGGGGCCGACCACGGCCATCGGCGCGGCGGCATCGGGCCGGGCGGGACCGCCGAACAAGGTCACGTCCGCGGCGGACAACTGCGGCAGCGCCAGGGCCAGGGCCTCGAAGTCGTTGAGCAGCAGCACCTGCTCGACGCCCAGGGTGCGGATCAGGGTCTCGCGGGACACGACCCAGGCGCTGTTGGTCATGCGCGCCGTGTCGCCCTGGATGGCGCAGGCCAGCGCCAGCGCGGCCTGCCGCGGGCGGGGCCGCTCGCCCGTGCGCGCGGTCACGGTGTCCAGGTAGGCCAACGCCGCGGCCTGGGGCGACGGATGGTCCGAGCCCTTCAGCGTTTCGACATGGGCCACCGGCCCGCCCGGCTCCTGCACCAGGCCGAAGCGCGCATTCGTCCCGCCGATGTCTGCGACCAGCCAGGGAAAGGAATCGATGGAGAGCGGCTCGCGCATCGGGTCAATGGAGTGGGGCGGACCCGGGCCAGGATCAGCCCGGTGTCCGAGAAATGTAGCAAAACTACATAGCGCCCAACTACGGGTGAACACCGAGGAAACTCTTCCCTATTGACAACAATCGCTCCATTGGAGAGAAGACGCTTCACATGTAATCACGCTACAGGTAGTCATCAGGATTTCCCGACGCAATCGCGCCGACGTTGTGCACCTGCACACCGGGAGGTCCCAGGTGCAGGCATCATCCGGACATGGCCTCTCCCATCGCCCCCCGTCTGCTCGCCGACATCGGCGGCACCTACGCCCGCTTCGCGCTCGAACGTGAACCGGGTGTCTACAGCGACCGCCACAACCTGCGGTGCGCGGACTACCCCGATTTCCTCTCGGCCCTGCAGGCCTACCTGGCCCAGGTCGATGCGCGCGACATCCGACTGGGCGCCATCGCCATTGCCAACCCGGTCGAGGGCGATCAGGTGCGCATGACGAACTACCCCTGGCGGTTTTCCATCGAGGCCGCGCGACGCGCCGTCGGCTTCGACACGCTGCTGGTGGTCAACGACTTCACCGCGCTGGCCATGGGCCTGCCCCATCTGGAGGCCAGCCAGGTGCGGCAGATCGGCGGCGGACAGAGCCGCGAACGCAGCGTCATCGGGCTGCTCGGCGCCGGCACCGGCCTGGGGGTCTCGGGGCTCATTCCGGTGGAGGACGGCTGGGTGTCCCTGGCCTCCGAAGGCGGTCACGTCGCGTTCGCGCCCCAGAACCCGCGCGAACTCAGCGTGCTGGAGTACGCCTGGCGCCAGTACGCGCACGTCTCGGCCGAGCGCCTGATCTCCGCCTCGGGCATCGAGCTGATCTACCGCGCGCTGGGCTCACGCTCGCAGCACGGCCCCGATCCGCTGGCCGCCCCGGAGATCACCCGCCGCGCGCTGGCCGGCGAAGACCCGCTGGCGGTCGAGACCATCGACATGTTCTGCGAGATGTTCGGCACCGTGGCGGCCAACCTGGCGGTGACGCTGGGGGCCTATGGCGGCATCTACATCAGCGGCGGCATCGTGCCGCGCCTGGGCGAGTACTTCGACCGCTCGGGCTTTCGCGCGCGCTTCGAGGCCAAGGGCCGGTTTTCCACCCTGGTGGCCCACATCCCGACCTTCGTCATCACCTCCGACAGCGACACGATGGCGGGCACGTCGGCCATCCTGGACGCGCAGCTGCGCCGCCAGAGCGGCGGCTCCAGTCTGCTCGAACGGGTGCGCCAGACCCGCACGACCCTGTCCGGGGCCGAACAGCGGGTGGCCGACTGGGTGCTGGCCAACCCGCGCAGCGCGCTGTCCGATCCGATCGTCGACATCGCCCGCGAGGCCGGCGTGAGCCAGCCCACGGTGGTTCGCTTCTGCCGCTCCATGGGCTGCTCCGGCCTGTCGGATTTCAAGCTCAAGCTGGCCTCGGGGCTGACGTCCACCATCCCGGTGTCGCACACCCAGGTCAAGCGCACCGACTCCACCCATGAACTCGGGGCCAAGGTGCTGGACAACACGGCCGCCGCCGTGCTGAAGGCCCGCGACGAGATCAACGCCGATGCGGTGCAGCGCGCCATTGACATGCTGCTGACTGCACGCCGCGTGGACTTCTACGCCGTGGGTCAGTACAGCATCGTCGCCACCGATGCGCAGTACAAGTTCCTGCGCTTCGGCGTGCCCACCGCCGCCTACACCGACCCTCGGGTGCAGCAGCTGGCCGCGGCCGTGCTGGGGCCAGGCGATGTGATGGTGGCGATCTCGGGCAGCGGCAAGGTCGAGGAACTGCAGGGCGCGGTCGAGACCGCGCTGGCCCGCGGTGCGCGCGTCATCGCGCTGGCCCCCAGCCATGCCCCGCTGGCCAAGCGGGCCACGCTGGCCATCACCGTCGACCACACCGAGGACGTCGCCACGCAGATGCCGATGATCAGCCGCATCCTGCACCTGGCCCTGGTGGATGTGCTGGCCGTGGGCGTGGCCATGCGGCGCAGCGCCATGCAGCCCGCGGGCACCCCCGCCCTGCCTGCGCCGGGCGCGCGCGGCGGCAAGGCCGGCAACGCCGAGGCGCCGGACTACGCACGCATGACCTCCCACGCCCGCTAGCCGCAGGCGCGCTCCACGGCCTCCACCGCCCCGGCCAGGTAGCCGGGGAACTGCGGCGACCATTCGCTGCCGATGCCCGCCAGCCGCCCCTGCCAGGGGCCTTCGGCCGGCTGCTGCGGTGGCGCGGCCGCATGGTGGCCGGCCGGCGCCTGCAGGTCCTGCGGCACCGCGGTGAGCGGGTCCTGCGCCCAGTCCTTCCAGAACTCCTGGAGCGGCTCGGCCGCGGGTGGGCCGAAGATCCGGCCCAGCTGGGCCCGGCAGTGCAGGCGCAGGGCGTCCTCGCCCAGGCGCTGGCGCGTGGCCGCCGGCAGGCCGACGAAGCCGAACAGCGCGGCCGCCCCGCCGGGGCCGCTGGCATCGTGGATCTCGCCCAGCGGGCCACAGGCGCTGCGGGCCTCGCCGGACAGGCCGGCCTCGCGCCAGAAGGGCCGGGCATAGACCGCCACGTACTTGGCGTGCGGCGCCATCCAGGTCGGAGTGTCCCGCCAGGCCCGGGCCAGCGCATCCGGCAGGGCGGGCGCGAAGTCCAGGCGCGCCATGGCCAGGCGTGGCGGCAGGGCCAGCAGCACCTTCTCAGCGCGCCAATGCAGTGTCCGGCCCTCGGCATCCAGCGCCGCCACCGTCACGCCAGCGTCCTCCCGCCGCAGCCCCTGCACGCTGTGGCCGGTGAGGATGCGGGTGCAGCCCAGGCGCGCGCGCAGGGCGTCGGTCAGCGAGCGCATGCCGCCGGGCAGGCGCAGGCCGGTGGGCGCACTGAGGTAAGCCGGGGTGCGCATCGGCGGGGCATGGGGCGTGCGCTCCAGCAACATGTCGCCGCGCTCGTGCTGCTCGAAGGGCGCCAGCCCCAGCGCGCGCACCAACTGGTCCAGCCGCCACTGCAGATCCGGCCAGTACCAGGTGGGGCCCAGGTCCAGGCGCTCGGGCAGCCCATCCACCGGCTCGGACAGGATGCGCCCGCCCAGCGCGGGCCGGGCTTCCAGCAGCACCGTGTCCCGGTGGCCCTGCTGCTCCAGCCGGTAGGCCGCGTACAGGCCGGCCAGGCCGCCGCCCACGATGAGGTGGGCGATGCGCTGCGGGGCGCTCAGCATGCTGGCTCCAGGCCCAGCGGGCGGGCCAGGTGGCCCGTCTTGCGGTACAGCGTCACCCCCTCGGGACCGGCCTGCAGCGCAGGCGCATCGCCCGGGGGCAGGCGCAGCCAGCTCTCGCATGGCAGCAGTTCACCGGCCAGCCGCAGCCGACCGGCCAGCACCAGCCACTCGCTGCCGCCCGTGGGATCCGCCAGGACCGCCTGCCCGGCCGGCAGGCGAAGCAGGTCCACCTGCTCATGGGCGGTGCGGTGCAGCGGGCGCACCAGGCCACCCTCGCCGGGCCGCCAGCCCACGCCGGCCCGGGTGTCCACGCGCACGGTGACGCCATCGTCCTGCGGCATCTGGCCCAGCTTGACGAACAGCCGCGTGCCCGCATCGCTGCGGGGCTGGTGCGAGGAGCCCGGCGGGTTGCGCAGGTAGAGACCCGCGGCCCACGCCGCATCGCCCTCCTGGAACACGCCATCGAGCACCAGGATCTCCTCGCCACCGCCGTGGTGGTGCACCGGGAAGAAGGCTCCCGGCGCATAGCGCACCAGGCTGGTGGCCCGGGCCACCTCACCGCCGATGCGGTCCAGCAGCACCCGCTGCACCCCCGGCTGCGGGGAATCGACCCAGTCCATGTCCTGCGGACGGAGCACCACCCGCTGGGAAAAATCGGCGCGCACCTGCATGTCGGTTCTCGTGAAGTCGGAACGGCCGCCCCCGGCCTGTGCGCGAGGTCGGCCAGCCCAAGCATTTGTTGCCCTGAATGGGCCGGATTCTTGGCCGCTGCCCATGTGCGCGCAAATCAGATAATGTGTGTCTTTGGTAAAGAAAATCCATCTTGAAAACGCCGGTCCACCTGAATGCCTTGCGGGCCTTCGAGGCCAGCGCGCGCCATCGCAGCTTCGCCCTGGCCGCGCAGGAGCTGCACGTCACCCCGGCGGCCGTGGGCCAGCTGGTGCGCACGCTGGAGGACTGGCTGGGCATGCCCCTGTTCCTGCGCAACCACCGCGGCCGCGCCCGGCTGGTGCCCACCGAGGCGGCCGAGCAGGCGCTGCCCGACATCCGGGCCGGACTGGTGCAGATGGCCCAGGGCCTGCGGCGCCTGCAGGCCCAGTCCGCCCGCCGCACCCTGACCGTCACGGTCAGCCCGGCCTTTGCCGCCCAGTGGCTGCTGCCCCGTCTGGACCGCTTCCAGACCGCCTGGCCGGAGACCGACGTGCGGCTGGAGACCAGCCTCAAGCCGGTGGACTTCGTGGCCCAGCAGGTGGACATCGGCGTGCGCTACGGCGCCGGCGTGTGGCCCGGGCTGGTGGCCGAGCGCCTGCTGGGCGAGGAGGTCTACCCCGTCTGCGCGCCGGCCCTGCTGGCGCGCGCTCGGCCGCTGGACAGCCCCGCCGACTTGCTGGAGCAGACCCTGATCCACGACCTGTCGATGGAGGGGCATCCCGGCTTCCCGTCCTGGGCCGACTGGATGCGCCAGGCCGGGCTGGACCACGCCACCGGCCGACGCGCCATCCAGATCAACAATTCCGCCGCCGTGCTGCAGGCCGCGGCCGAGGGCCAGGGCATCGCGCTGGCCCGCAGCGTCATGGCCCGCGACGACCTGCAGGCCGGACGGCTGGTGCGGCTGTGCCCGCAGATCCGCCTGCCCTCGCGCCTGGCCTACCACGTGGTGTACCGGCCCGAATGCGCCGGCCAGCCGATGATCCAGGCCTTCCGCGACTGGCTGCTGGCCGAGGCCGCGGCCTGGCAGGCCTCGGCCGCGCCGGCGCTGGAACCGCCGCAAGAACCCACACCCTGACGGCCCATCGCCGCTTGGGCACACTGGCGCATCCGCCCCGCCATGACGCCACCGACCCGACCGCCCGAGGACCTGATCCAGCGCCGCCCCGAGGGCCTGTACTGCCCGGCGGGGGACTTCCACATCGACCCCTGGCGGCCGGTGGCGCGCGCGGTCATCACCCACGCCCACGCGGACCACGCCCGCCCCGGCCACGGCGCCTACCTGGCCCAGCGCGACGGCGAGGCCCTGCTGCGGGCCCGGCTGGGCGAGGACATCGCCTTCCAGGGCCTGGCCTATGGCGAGCCGCTGCGTCTGGGCGCCGTGACGCTGAGCCTGCACCCGGCCGGCCATGTGCTGGGCTCGGCCCAGGTGCGGGTGGAACACCGGGGCGAGGTGTGGGTGGTGTCGGGCGACTACTTCGCCAGCGGCGCGGGCGACCACAACCCCACCTGCGCGCCCTTCGAACCGGTGCGCTGCCACACCTTCATCACCGAATGCACCTTCGGCCTGCCGATCTACCGCTGGGCGGCACAGGCGGCGGTGATCGACGAGATCCGCGCCTGGTGGGCCGGCTGCGCGGCCGAGGGCCGCCACGCCCTGCTGATGGGCTACAGCCTGGGCAAGGCCCAGCACTTGCTGGCCGGCCTGGCCACCGCCCAGGCGCCCGGGCCGGTGTGGGTGCACGGCGCGGTGGCCCGGCTCAACGCGGCCTACCAGGCCAGCGGCGTGGCCCTGCCGGCGGCGGCCACGGTGACGGCCGAGACCGACTGGAAGCGCCAGCGCGGCGCCCTGGTCATCGCCCCGCCCGCGGTGCAGGGCAGCGCCTGGGCCCGCCGGCTGGGCCCGCACCGCGACGCCTTTGCCAGCGGCTGGATGCGGCTGCGCGGCGCCCGGCGCCGCCAGGGCGTGGACCGCGGCTTCGTCTTCAGCGACCACGCCGACTGGCCGGGCCTGCTGCAGGCCATCACCGCCACCGGCGCGCAGCGGGTGATCGTCACCCACGGCGACGAGGACGCGCTGATCCGCTGGCTGCGCGAGCAGCACGGCCTGCAGGCCGAGACCCTGGCCACCGAATTCCACGACGCGGACACCGAACTGCCCGCAGCAGCCAGCACCGACTCTCCGCCGGGGGCCGCGCCATGAAGGCCTTCAGCGCGCTCTACCAGGCCCTGGACGCCAGCACCGCCACGCGCGACAAGCTCGACGCCCTGAAACGCCACTTGGCCCGGGCCGAGGCCCGCGATGCCGCCTGGGCGGTCTACCTGCTGGCCGGCGGCCGGCCGCGCCGGGCCGTGCCCACCGCCGAGCTGCGCGCCCTGGCCTGCGAGATCGCCGGCCTGCCGGACTGGCTGTTCGAAGCCGGCTACGCCGCCACCGGCGACCTGGCCGAGGCCATCGCCTACGTGCTGCCCGCCCCCGGCCGGCAGCACGGCGGCAGCCTGGCCGACTGGATGGAGCAGCGCATCGCCCCGCTGCGCGAGCTGCCGCCGGCCGAACGGGCCGAGGCGGTGCGCGCGGCCTGGGACGGGCTGGCGGCCGACGAGCGCTTTCTCTTCGTCAAGCTGGTGGGCGGGGGCTTCCGGGTGGGCGTGAGCCGGGGCCTGGTGCAGCGCGCGCTGGCCGAGCTGCACGGCCTGCCACCCGCCCTGGTGGCGCAGCGCATGATGGGCTTCACCGACGGCCAGCGCCCGCCCAGCGCCGCGGCCTACCAGGCCCTCGTCGCCCCCGAGGCCCCGGCCGGCAGCGGCCCGCGCGGCGGCCAGCCCTATCCCTTCTTCCTGGCCCAGCCGCTGGCCGATGGGCCCGACGCCCTGGGCGCGCGCGATGGCTGGTGGGCCGAGTGGAAGTACGACGGCATCCGGGCCCAGGTGGTCAAGCGCGAGAGCCAGGTGTGGATCTGGTCGCGCGGCGAGGAGCTGGTGAGCGAGCGCTTCCCCGAGGTGCTGGCCGCCGCCCGGCTCTGGCCCGACGGCACGGTGGTCGACGGCGAACTGCTGGCCTGGCGCGCGGGCGAAGCCGACCCCGCGCCCTTCGCCCTGCTGCAAAAGCGCATCGGCCGCACCCGGCTGGGCCCGGCCATCCTGGCCGAGGCCCCGGTGCGCCTGCTGGCCTACGACCTGCTGGAGGACGCCGGCCAGGACCTGCGGGACCAGCCCCTGCACGCGCGCCGCGCGCGGCTGGCGGCCCTGGGCATCCCGGCCAGCCCGCTGCTGGCCGCGCACGACTGGGCCGGCCTGGCCACCCTGCGCGCCCAGGCCCGGGCCCACCGGGTCGAGGGCCTGATGCTCAAGCACCGCGACAGCGCCTATGGCCTGGGCCGCACCGGCAGCGGCCCGGCCGCCTGGTGGAAGTGGAAGCTGGCCCCGCTGGCGGTGGACGCGCTGCTCATCTACGCCCAGGCCGGCCACGGCCGCCGCGCCAACCTCTACACCGACTACAGCTTCGCCGTCTGGAGCCGTGCCCCGCGCGACGCGGCCGAGGCCGCCGCCGTGCTGGACGGTGCCGCCGACGCGCCGGCCGACCTGCAGCTGGTGCCCTTTGCCAAGGCCTACTCCGGCCTCAGCGACGACGAGATCCGCCGGGTGGACCGGGTGGTGCGCCAGACCACGCTGGAAAAGTTCGGCCCGGTGCGGCGGCTGCGGCCCACGCTGCTGTTCGAGCTGGGCTTCGAGGGCATCCAGCCCAGCGCCCGCCACAAGAGCGGGCTGGCGGTGCGCTTTCCGCGCATGCTGCGCTGGCGCGAGGACAAGCCCCTGCACGAGGCCGACACCCTGGCCTCGCTGCAAGCCCTGATGGCTGCCACGAACGGGGAAGCCCCCGATGGCGACTGAAGTCCAAGTCCAGACCTGGCTGCAGGCGCGCGGCTGGCAGGCCTTCGGCTTCCAGCGCGAGGTCTGGGCGCAGATGGCCGCCGGCCGCTCGGGCCTGCTGCACGCCAGCACCGGCGCGGGCAAGACCCTGGCCGTGTGGCTGGGCGCGCTACAGGCCCTGCCCGGCGATGCCAAGGCCGCCGGCCCGCTGTCGGTGCTGTGGGTCACGCCCATGCGGGCGCTCAGCCACGACACCCTGCTGGCTCTGCAGGACGCCGCCCGCGAACTGGCCCCCGGCTGGACCCTGGGCGCCCGCACCGGCGACACCTCCAGCAGCGAGCGCAGCGCCCAGCAGAAGCGCTGGCCCACCGGCCTGGTGACCACGCCCGAATCGCTGAGCCTGCTGCTGGCCCGGGCCGATGCGCCCACGCTGCTCAAGCAGGTGCGGCTGGTGGTGGTGGACGAGTGGCACGAGCTGCTGGGCAGCAAGCGCGGCGTGCAGCTGCAGCTGGCCCTGGCCCGGCTGCGCCGCTGGCACCCCGGCCTGATGACCTGGGGCCTGTCGGCCACCCTGGCCAACCTGGACGAGGCCCGCGACACCCTGGCCCCCGACGCCGTGCTGGTGCAGGGCGCGCGCGACAAGCTGCTGACGCTGGACACCCTGCTGCCGCCCAAGGTGGAGCGCTTCGCCTGGGCCGGCCACATGGGGCTGACGATGCGCCCGGCGGTGGTGGCGCGCATCGAGGCCGCGGCCAGCACTCTGGTCTTCACCAACACCCGCTCGCAGGCCGAGCGCTGGTTCCAGGCCCTGCTGGAGGCCCGGCCCGACTGGGCCGGCCTGATCGCCCTGCACCATGGCTCGCTGGACGCCGAGGCCCGCCGCTGGGTCGAGGCGGCGATGAAGGAGGGGCGGCTCAAGGCCGTGGTCTGCACCGCCAGCCTGGACCTGGGCGTGGACTTCCTGCCGGTGGAGCAGGTGCTGCAGATCGGCTCGGCCAAGGGCGTGGCGCGGCTGATGCAGCGCGCCGGCCGCTCCGGCCATGCGCCGGGCCGCGCCTCGCGCGTGACGCTGGTGCCCACCCACAGCTGGGAGCTGGTGGAGGCCTCGGCCCTGCGCGCGGCCCTGCAGGCCGGGCAGATCGAGCCGCGCCGCCCGCCGCAGGCGCCGCTGGACGTGCTGGTGCAGCACCTGGTGACGGTGGCGCTGGGCGGCGGCTTCCGGCCCGAAGATCTGCTGGCCGAGGTGCGCAGCGCGCCGGCCTACCGGGGCCTGAGCGACGCCGCCTGGGCCTGGGCCCTGGCCTTCGTTCGCCACGGCGGCGAGAGCCTGCGCGCCTACCCCGACTTCCAACGCGTGGTGCCCGACGCGGACGGCGTCTGGCGGGTGCCCGATGCGCGCCTGGCCCGCCGCCACCGCAGCAACATCGGCACGATCGTGTCGGACGCGGCGATGAGCGTGCAGTTTCTGACCGGCGGGCGCATCGCCACGGTGGAGGAGAGCTTCATCGCCCGGTTGCGGGCGGGCGACGTCTTCCTGCTGGGCGGGCGCACGCTGGAGCTGGTGCGCACCGAGGGCCTGACCGCCTATGTGCGCCTGGCCAAAAGCGGCCGCCCCCTGCTGCCACGCTGGGCCGGCGGCCAGCTGCCCATCTCGGACACCCTGGCCGCGGCCCTGCTGGAGCGCCTGGCCGCCGCCGCGCGCGGCAAGGCGGCCGACGCGGAGATGCAGGCGGTGCAGCCCCTGCTGCAGCTGCAGGCCGCCTGGTCGGCCCTGCCCACGCCCGACATCCTGCTGGCCGAGACGCTGCGCTCGCCCGAAGGCCACCACCTCTTCCTCTACCCCTTTGCCGGCCGCACGGTGCACCTGGGCCTGGCCTCGCTGCTGGCCTGGCGCCTGGCGCGCGAGACCCCGGCCACCTTCACGATGGCCGTCAACGACTACGGCCTGGAACTGCTGAGCGCCACGCCCATGGACTGGACCACCGTGCTGCCGCGCGCCCTGGCCCCGGCCGAGCCGGACGCGCTGCGCGAGGAGGTGCGCGCCAGCCTGAACGCCGGCGAGCTTGCGCGCCGGCGCTTTCGGGAGATCGCCCGCATCAGCGGCCTGATCTTCCAGAGCCACCCGGGCGAGGCGCGCAGCCAGCGGCAGCTGCAGGCCTCGGCCTCGCTGTACTACGAGGTCTTTCGCCAGCACGACCCGGGCAACCGCCTGCTGCAGCAGGCCGAGGACGAGCTGCTGAGCCAGGAACTGGCGGTGGACCGGCTGGACCACAGCCTGCGCACGCTGCAGCAGCGCCGCCTGCAGCAACAGGTGCTGGCCCGCCCCAGCCCGCTGGCCCTGCCGCTGATGGTGGACCGGCTGCGCGAACGCCTGTCCACCGAACAGCTGGGCCAGCGCCTGGCCCGCATGCTGGCTGAACTGGAGGCCGCCGCTGGCGGCGAAGCGCCGACCGACCTGACCGAACGCCTGGGCTTCAGCGCCGAGGCCTCGGCTGCCGCCCCCCGTGGCCGCCGTGGCCGCGCAGGCGCGGGCACCCGCGCACGCCCCCGTCCCCGCCCTTGATCCCCATGCCCGACCCCGACACCCCTGCCCCGCACCCGGCCTCGACGTCAGCCCTGCACGGCGCCCTGCCGCTGGAGGCCGCCGGCACCCGGCTGTGGCTGCGCCCGGACGGCACGGTCTGGTGGCCCGAGCAGGCCACGCTGTTCGCCGCCGACCTGCACCTGGGCAAGGGCGCGGCCTTCCGCGCCGGGGGCCTGCCGCTGCCGGCGGGCAGCAGCGCCGCCGCGCTGGACGGGCTGGACGCGGCGGCCCGGGCCTGCGGCGCGCAGCGGGTGGTCGTGCTGGGCGACTTCTGGCACCACCGCAGCGGCCTGGGCCCGGCCCTGCAGGCGGCGGTGGCCCGCTTCGCCCGGGCCTGGCCCACCACCGTGGTGCTGGGCAACCACGACCGACCGCTGCCGCCCACCCTGGCCGAAGGCCTGCCGCTGACGGTGGTGACGGGCCCGCTGACGTTGGGGCCGCTGCAGGCCGTGCACGAGCCGCGGCTGAACAGCCCGCCCGGCAGCGCGGCGCCGGTCCCCGCCGGCTTTCGCCTGGCCGGCCACCTGCACCCGGCGGTGCAGCTGGGCTCGCGCGCGGGCGACCGGCTGCGCCGGCCCTGCTTCGTCTGGACCGCCCACGAACTGGTGCTGCCCGCCCTGGGCCGGCTCAGCGGCCACTGGACGCTGCGGCCCGAGGAGTTTGCCGCCCTGGGCGCGCAGGTGGCGCTGATCGCGGACAGCGCCGTCGTGGCGCTGCCGCGGTGCTGACTCAGGGCTGCACGCGCGTCCAGGCGAAGGGGCCGAAGGCGTTCTCGCTGGCGGGGGCGTCCACGCTGGTGTCGATCGTCAGCTTCAGATACTCCTTGTCGGTGTTGCTGGCCGTGGCATTGCCATGCACCACCACCCGGTGGAAGTTGGGCACCGCATAGCTCGGCACATAGCCGGCGTTGCCCGCGTCCTCGACGATGAGGTAGGGATCGGCCACGTCGGTGATGCCGTTGAGCGCGCCATGGGCCACGCTGTCCGCGCAGGTGGTGGTCTGCACCGAGCGTGCGCCGATCGGCGAGGAAGGCACCTCGACATGGCAGTCGGCGCCCTTCACCAACGGGTTGTCGCTGCGGTAGAAGTGCGAGTCGCCGTTGATCAGCAGCACCGGCTTGCCGAAGTCGGCGGCCAGCGAGGCGATCAGGTCGATGTACTGCTTGTATTCGGTCAGCGTGCCGTCGGCCAGGGTGTTGCCGTCCAGGTCCCACATGTCGGCCTGGATCATCAGCACCAGCGCGGCATCGTTGTGGGCCTTGGCCTGGGCGAAGGCGGTCTGCAGCCAGCGCAGGGTGGCACCGGTGCGGTTGGCCACCTCCAGGCTCTGCGCCGGGGACATGGTCGGGGTCTTGTACCAGATGGCCGTGCCGTTGTTCGAGCCGCCGGGCATGTTGGCCGTGGCGAACAGCACGTGCTGCTGCTCGAACCAGACGTTCTCGACGAAGGCGCTGTCGGTGGGGTGGGCCGGGTCGTACTCGGTGGCCTGGCTGTGCACGGTCATGGCCTTGCCCAGGGTCTGGCCCGGCGCGGCGAAGAAGATGGAGCGCACCAGGCCCAGGTTGGCCACCGGGTCACCGCCGGCGTAGCTGGCCAACGCGCCGTTGTTCTGCACGTAAACGATGTCGCCGGTGCTGCTGCTGTATTCGCCGCCGCCCTCCTTCTTCTTGTGGCAGTCGGCCCATTCGTTGTCGCCCGGGGTGTAGACCAGCGGCACCCGGAAGGCCGACCATTGCTGCGCGATGGACAGGTCATAGTCCTGCGTGCAGTACTGCTTGCCGGAGTGGATGTCGCCTGCGTGCATCACCATCGACACGTCCTTGTCGGCGTTGATGGCGTTGATGAAGTCCGGGGTGGCGTCGAACTCGGCGGTGTCGGTGGGCGAGGCACCGTAGGGCATGTCGCCGATGACGGCCAGGGTCATGGACGTCGGGTCCGAGGAGCTGCCGCCGCAGCCCGCGAGGGCGGCGGCCAGGGCCAGGGCGGCGGTGCGGACAGTGAGGGTCCAGGGAGCGATCTGTCGTATCATGCATGCATCCGGTGGGTTTCTGACCGTTGCGATGCTTGCGACCCGGCCTGACAGGCCTGTGACAGGTTCGCCGGCCGACGGTGGCCTCAGAAAGCCTCAGAGGGTTTCAGACGACAGCAGCCCGGCCACCGCCTCGGCCGGGGCCGGTCGGTGGAAGTGGAAGCCCTGGACCTCGTCGCAACCGTGGCGGCGCAGGAAGTCCAGCTGCTCGGCCGTCTCCACCCCTTCGGCGATGGTGTGCAGGCCCAGGCTGCGGGCCAGGTTGATCACCGTGGCCACGATGGCCTCGTCCTGCGGGCTCTGGGCCAGGCCGCGCACGAAGGACTGGTCGATCTTGAGCTTGTCCACCGTGAAGCGCTTGAGGTAGCTGAGCGAGGAGTAGCCGGTGCCGAAGTCGTCGATCGACAGGGTCACCCCCAGCTGCTTGAGCGCGGCGATGCGGGCGATGGTGAAGTCGGAGTCCTCCATCGCCACGCTCTCGGTGAGCTCCAGCTCCAGCAGGTGCGCGGGCAGGTCGTGGCGGCGCAGGGCCTCGGCCACATCCTCCGGCAGGCGCGGGTGGCGGAACTGGCTGACCGACAGGTTGATGGCCACCGGCACCACCGGCAGCCCGGCCGCGCGCCAGGCCGCCATCTGGCGCAGGGCCTCGTCCAGTACCCAGCGGCCGATCTCCTGGATCAGGCCGCTCTCTTCCGCGATGGGAATGAAGCGCCCCGGCGGCACCAGTCCCCGCTGCGGGTGCTGCCAGCGCACCAGCGCCTCCAACCCCACCACGCGCTCGCTGCGGGTGTCCAGCTGGGCCTGGTAGTGCAGCACCAGCTCCCGGCGCTCGACCACCCAGCGCAGATCCCGTGCCAGGGCCAGCGTCTCCTGCACCTGCTCCTGCAGGCGCCGCGAGGCCACCCGCACCGTGTTGCGCCCCTCGCGCTTGGCCAGATGCACCGCCGACTCCGCGGCCTGGCTCAACTCGGTGAGGTCGCTGCCGTTCTCGGGGAACTCGGCCGCGCCGATGCTGGCGCTCAGCCGCAGGTCCTGGCCGGCGACGGCGAAGGGCTGGGCCACCGCGTCCATCAGCCGCACGCTGATCTGGGCCACGTCCCCCACCGCGGTGCCCGGCAGCAGCAGGATGAAGTCGTCACCCCCCAGGCGGCACAGCGTGTCCTCGGGCTCCAGACAGCGGGTCAGGCGCAGGGCCAGCTCGCGCAGCACCTGGTCGCCCGCCTCGTGACCCAGCGATTCGTTGATGGCACTGAAATGGTCCAGGTTCAGGTGCATCAGCACCACCGGCAGGTGCTGGTGGCGGGCGGTGGCCAGCACCACGCGGGCCCGGTCCGCCAGCAGGGCGCGGTTGGGCAGGTCGGTCAGGCTGTCGTGGTTGGCCAGACGCAGGATGCGCTCCTCCGCCGACTTGCGGCTGGAGGTCTCGGTGAAGATGCCCAGGAACTGCTGCAGCTGGCCGCGCTCGTCCTTGATGGCATTGATGGCCAGCCACTCGGGATACACCTCGCCCGCCTTGTTGCGGTTCCAGATCTCGCCTTCCCAGCGGCCTTCGGTGTTGAGCTGCTTCCACAGCTCGGCATAGAAGGCGCGATTCTGGCGCCCGGACTTCAGCAGGGCCGGCGTCTGGCCCAGCACCTCCTCGGGGCTGTAGCCAGTGATGCGGGAAAAGGTGCGGTTGATCGAGACGAAGCGGTTCTGCGCATCGGTGATGAAGATACCTTCCTCGGTGGCCTCGAACACCTGGCTGATCAGACGGGAACGTTCCTCGGCCTGGCGGCGGTCGGTGATGTCCTGCGCCAGCACCAGGCGGGCCGGCCGCCCGTCGCGCAGCAGGGTGTGGCCGGTGATTTCGACCCAGAAGCGCGTGCCGTCCTTGCGCACATGCTGCCATTCGCCCGAGTAGCCGTAGCCTCCGTCCTGCCGGTGGATGTTGACGGTGCGCCGCAGGTGCTCCACGTCTTCGGCCGGCCGGATGTCCTCGATGGACATCGAGAGGAACTCCTCGCGCGAGTAGCCGTACTTGGCGATGGCGGCCTCGTTGACCGCCATGAAGCGCAGGGTACCGAGGTCGAAGACCCACATCGGCAGCGGGTTGACCTCGAACAGCTCGTGGTACCGGCTCTCCGAGGCCTGGATGGCCTGCTCGGCGCACTTGCGGTCGGTGATGTCCAGCCAGGCGCCGGTGAGCAACAACGGGCGACCGTCCGCGCCGCGCAGCAGGCGCAGCCGGTCGTCCACCCAGCGGTAGCTGCCGTCGGCGTGGCGGATGCGGTACTCGTGGTGCAAGGTGTCGCACCCGGCCAGGCGGGCCTGGGCGGCCAGCACGCGCGGCAGGTCCTCGGGGTGCAGGTGCCGCTGCCAGAAGTCGTGTCGCGCGGCCCAGACCTCGGGTGCATGGCCCGTCATGTCCTCGACATTCTGGCTCACGAAGTCCACCGTCCACTGCCCCGGGTCCGTGGGATGGGGCTTGAGCGTGTAGAGCACCGCCGGGGTGACCTCGAGAATGTGGGCCAGGCGTTCGCGCTGGCGGTTGGTCTCGTCCTGCAGGCGCTGGTGACGCCGCTCGGCCAGGCGCCCCAGGACGAGGATCAGCAGCGCGCTCAGGCCCACGAAGGCCAGGCCCTTGACCGACTGCAGGGCGGACAGGGTGGCCACGTCGGACGTGATCAACGCCAGCAGGTGATCCGAGCCCAGGATCCAGAGGATGCCGAACGCCAGGAAGTAGAGGACGATGCGCCGGGCGCTCATGGGGGGCTTGTTGCGGGCTCGCCGGTCCGTGGGAAGGTGCCAGGGGATGTTAAGCCGCCCGGGCAGGCCCCCATGGTCCGATCTGCTGCGCAGACACCCGTGTTTTCACGGGCTCACAGGCCCTCCACGCTCAGGTGCACCAGGGTCTGGTTGAGCAGCTGGTAGCCGATCTCGCCGAAGGTCATCGGGCCCTGGAAGCGCCCGGTGCGGCGCCCTTGCAGCTGGCCATGCAGGTAGTTGAGGATGCAGTTGCAGCAGAACACCGGGTCGCTGGCCAAGGTCTGGCCGGCGGCGGCGCGTGCGAAGGCGGCCGAGTAGTCGGGCAGCGGCCGGGCCAGGCGGTAGCCCACGCCCGGAAAGACCGGGGCGTAGAACTCCACCCGGCGGTGGGCCGCGTCCAGGGCCTTGATGCTGACGTTGATCAGCGCGCCGTGGTAGTCGGCCACCAGGGGCCAGCGGGGGTCGGCGCCCTGGCGCACCCACCAGTCGTGAAGGTTGGCCGGCTGGCCGTCGATCAGGCAGTCGCCCCCGGTGAAGCCGCTGCGCGCGAACTCGATCACCGGCCCGTCGCCCGGGGTGAAGAGGTTGAGGATGTCCACGTGCACCAGCGCGGTCTCCGGCAGCGGCAGGTGGATGACGACCGCCGCGTTGTCGTGCAGCAGGCCGGTCTGGCCATCGACCACGCGCGGGCGGGTGCCGGGCTCGTCCAGGTGCATGCCGGCCACCCAGCCCACCAGGGGCTTCATGTACATGTCCTCGTAGCCCGGGGCCTCCTGGGCGAAGGCCTCGTGCACCTCGCTGAAGGCCGGCAGCACCATCACCGAGAAACCGTGTTCCGGCCCGTCCAGGCAGACCCGCGAGAGCTGGGACCGGGCATACAGGCGCACGCCGGGTGGCCGCGGGCCGGCGGGCAGCTCGGTCACGAAGACCTGCTGGCGGCTGCAGGTGCCGCCGCTGTCGGTCATGAAGTAGGCAATGGTGCCGCCGATCCAGTCGCCCCGCGGCAGCTGGCGCAGCAGGGCCTCGTCGCCGGCGATGCAGCAGGGCTTGCGGGCCTGGATCAGGCGGGCGGCCTCGTCGAGCGAGACCAGGCGGTGGGTCAGTGCATTCATGGGAACGGGCTTCAGTTCAGGGTCCAGCGGCGCAGCTGTTCCAGTTCGTGGCGCAGCACCGCGCGGTGGCGGGCGAAGAAGCGGTGCAGCTCGACCAGCTTGAGCATGCGCAGCTCGTCGTCCTGCAGGCCGCGGGCCTGCTGACGCAGCTTGGTCAGCAGCAGGCGCAGGCTCAGCGTGCGCACCTCGATGTCGCAGTCGCCACTGAGCAGGGCCTGCCACAGCGGGTCGCTGACATCGGGCACCTCCTCGTCCTCGCCGGCCATCGCCCGGCTGAGCGAGGCCTGCAGCGCGGCCCGGGCCGCGGCATCGGCCGTGCGCAGCTGGGCGATCTCGCCGGCCAGCAGCGGCTGGTTGCGCACGAAGTAGCGGTACAGGCCCCGCGAGGCCTGGCGGTGCAGGTCGGCATCGCGGTGGGTGGCGGCTTCGCGGGTGAGCTTGGACAGCAGCAGCTTGAGCCCCAGGGCCCGCACCTCGATCGTCTGCCGCCCGGTGAGCAGGGCCAGCCAGACCGGGGCGTCCTCGGGCGGGATGGCCTCGTCGTCGTCGGCCACACGGGGCGCGGCCGGGGCCAGCTCGATGGGACGGGTGGCCACCGGCGGCGGCACGGGCACCGGCAACGGCGGGCGCTGGGCCGCGGGCTGGGCCGGCGCTGCCGCCGGTCGCGCCGCCTCGCGGGCTTCCCGTGCATCGCGGGCCTGGGGCGGCCGGGCACTGCCATGGTCCAGCCGGAACTTGTACTTCCACAGGTCCGACAGCGGCAGGTCCAGCATGCGGCAGAGCTGGGACATGGTGGCGCCGTCGAGCATCAGGTCCAGCACCAGGCGCGAGAGCGCCTGCGAGAACGGCAGCTCGGGCTCGCCGGCCCAGGGTGCCTCGGGCAGGGGCTGGCCCTCGCGCAGGGTCAGCACGACCTCGCAGCGGCGCCCGGCCATCGGCAGATGGGCCCAGTGCAGGCGCTGGCCGCCCGCCGAGGGCTTGCGCGGCGCCCAGAAGGGGCCGGCGCTTTCCGCGGCCGTGCCCACCTGGACCGAGAGCTGGCGCGTGCCATCGCTCCATTTGAAGCCCTGCACCTGCCAGGGCGCACGCACCTCCAGCACAGTCTCCAACCATTGGCGCTCCTGAGGCGTCATCGTGTCTCCTCTCCCATCTCGAACCGCTGGGTGGCGGCTGCCTGGGCTGGCCACCGTCACCGCCGCACCTTGCAAGCGGCGGACCACCCCTGCGGTGGCCCGTCTGGAGCGGTCGGACGCCAGGGTCAACCCTGGGCCGGTGTGACAGGCTGGGGCGCCCGGCTGCAAACCGGGTGTGTCAGCCGGCAGCGGCCTGGCGCAGACACGGGGTTGCCCCGAGCGAGACAACCCTGAGCCGCGACCCGGCGCAGAGGCCGGCTTGACCTGGCGCAAGACAAGGGCCGCGCCCCGGGAAACACCCCACATGATTCCCCTGGAGGAGCTGCACCCTGTGCAGTCCCTTGCCATGGATGGACGGTTCGCACAATCTTGAGGATGCCGCGACCGGACCGTGTGAATCCACCCCCCATGCATCGACTTCGCCTGCGAGCCCGCGTCTTCCTGCTGCTGTCGGGCATCTTCCTGCTGGCGGGTGCCCTGCTGAGCTGGCACCTGTGGCTGGACCAGCGTCAGCGCCTGCAATTCGCTGAAACCGACCTGATGGTGCAGGCCCGGCTGATCGCCACCCGAGGCGACGCCCTGGTGGGCCGGGCGGACGCCCTGCTGGACAGCCTGATGGCCAACCCGACCCTGGCCCCTGCGGCGCCCCGGGCCGCCTGCCAGACCCTGATGGCCGAGCTGCTCAAGCAGGAACGCGACTACGACCAGATCGGCCTGGCCCTGCCCAACGGCGACAAGGGCTGCGCAGCCGTGGTCTCCAACCGCGCCATCAACTTCGCCGACCGCGGCTGGTTCCGCGGCGCACTGGAGAAACCGGGTCTGGTCGTCGGCGACATGACCATCAGCCGCACCCTGGGCCGGCCCACCATCACCCTCAGCAAGGCCCTGCGGAACCAGGCTGGCGATGTCCTGGCGGTGTACTACCTGGGGCTCAACCTGGATTGGCTGGGGCGCACCCTGGCTGTCACCCAGCAGAACGACCTGAACGTGTCCCTGCTCGATGAGCGGGGGGTGTTCATCGCCCGCTACCCGGATGCCGAACACTGGACCGGCAGCAAGGTGCAGAGCGCCGAGGTCCGCCGGGCCCTGACCGCCCGCGAGGCCGGCACGCTGGCCGTGCCCAACCGGCTGGGGCAGCCGCGCCTGGTCGCCCATGTGCCCTTCCTGCTCACCAACACCGGCAACCAGTACCAGGTGCTGCTGAGCGTTGCCGCGGACAAGGTCGAAGGCCCCGTGCGCCGTCAGTCCCTGACGGCCCTGATCACCCTGGTCGCGGTGCTCAGCGGCACCCTGCTGCTCGTCCAGGGGGCGCTGGACCGCTGGTTCCTGGCGCCTCTGCGGGCACTGTCGGATCTGGCCGATCGCCTGCGGGCGGGCGACCGCGAGGCCCGCAGCGGCCTGGCCCACGGGCCCGACGAGGTCGGCCGCCTGGCGGCCGCGCTGGACCAGTCCGCCGCGGCCATCGCGGACCGGGAGACCCGTCTGGAGCACGCCAACCGGGCCTTGCGCATGCTGTCCGCCGGCAACCGCACCCTGCTGGGCTGGCACGACGAGGCTTCGCTGCTGGACCAGATGTGCCGGGCCATCGTCGAGGCCGGGGGCTTCCGCCTGGCCTGGATCGGCTATGCCCAGGCCGACGGCCCGATCCGCCTGATGGCCAGTTGCAGCACCGAGCCCGGCCTGCTCGACGGCCTGCAGGTCGCCCGCGACGGCGCCGACGCGGACCAGGGCCCGTTGGGGCGGACCCTCCGGCAGGGCCGGCTGCAGGTCTGGACCGAACGGGACACCGGCGACGAAGATGCCGCGTGGGCCGAGGATGCGCTGGCGCGTGGCTGCCGCTCCAGCATCACCCTGCCCGTGCTGCTGGACGGGCAGGCGCTGGGCGTGCTGACCATCGGCGCGGCCGAGGCGGACTTCTTCGACCCCGGGGTGATCGACGTCCTGGTCGAAGCCTCGCGCGATCTGGCGCTGGGCATCCGGGTGGCCCGGGCCGAGGTGGAGCGCCGCCAGGCCACCGAGCAACTGCGCCTGCACCGGGACCGGCTGGAAGAGCTGGTGTCCGACCGCACCGCGGCACTGGCCGTGGCCAAGGAAGCGGCCGAGGTGGCCAACCGCGCCAAGAGCGCCTTCCTGGCCAACATGAGCCACGAGATCCGCACCCCCATGAACGCCATCCTCGGTCTCACCCACCTGCTGGCGCGCGATCTGTCCGATGGCGTCCAGCGCGAGCGCCTGCGCAAGGTGGACCAGGCCGCCCAGCATCTGCTGCAGGTGATCAACGACATCCTGGACCTCTCCAAGATCGAGGCCGGCAAGATGCAGATCGAGCACATCGAGTTCTCGCGCGATGTGCTGATGTCCGGCGCGCTGGCCATGGTCGGCGAACAAGCCCGGGCCAAGGGCCTGGAGCTGGTGCTGGACACCGACCACCTCCCCGGCCGCATGCGGAGCGACCCCCAGCGCCTGGCCCAGGCGCTCATCAACCTGCTGGCCAATGCCGTCAAGTTCACCGAACGGGGCTGGGTGCGCCTGGCCGGCACCCTGCTGGCCGAGGACGGCGACCGCCTGCTGTTGAAGTTCGAGGTCAGCGACTCCGGCGTGGGCATCGCGCCCGAGCGGCAGGATGCCCTGTTCCAGGCCTTCGAGCAGGCGGACGCCTCGACCACCCGGCGTTACGGCGGCACCGGCCTGGGCCTGGCCCTGACGCGAAAGATCGCCGGCCTGATGGGCGGCGAAGCCGGCATGAGCAGCCGCCCCGGGGAAGGCAGCTGCTTCTGGTTCACCGCCTGGGTGGAACGCAGCCAGCCGGTGGCAGACGCCCCGGCCGACGCCCTGCTGGCGGAGGTCCGGACGCGGCGGGCCCTGGTGGTCGATGACCTGCCGGTATCGCTGAGCGCCCTGTCGGACAGCCTGTCCGTCCTGGGCCTGCAGGTCGAGGCCCGGGCCGACCCGCAGGCCGCCCTGCAACTGGTGCAGGCCGAGGCGGCCGCAGGACGTGGCTTCGACCTGCTGGTGCTGGACTGGCAGATGGCGCCGTTGGACGGCCCGGCCACTCTGCGGGCCATGCGCGAGCTGCTGGGCGACCAGACACCCCCGGCCATCCTGGCCACGGCCTTCAACGAGGAGGGTCTGCTGCAGCAGGCCCAGGCGGCGGGCTTCGACCGGGTGCTGGTCAAGCCCGTCACACCCTCGGACCTGATGGACGCCATGGCCAGCCTGCTCCACGCGCCGCACCGCCCGGCCCCGGCTGCCGCCCGCCCGGCCGAAGACGGCAGCGCCGAGGCGGCGCTGCGCCAACGCCATGGGGGCCGGCGCATCCTGCTGGCCGAGGACAACCCCATCAACCAGGAGGTGGCCTGCGAACTGCTGCGGGCGGTGGACCTGCAGGTCGAGGTGGTGGGTGACGGCCGTCAGGCCGTGCAGTCGGCGCTGGCACATCCCCCGGCCCTGGTGCTGATGGACATGCAGATGCCCGAGATGGACGGCCTGACGGCCACGCGCGAGATCCGCGCACGGCTGGGACCGGCCCTGCCCATCCTCGCCATGACGGCCAACGCCTTCGACGACGACCGCGCCGCCTGCCTGGCCGCCGGCATGGACGACCACATCGGCAAGCCCGTCGACCCGACCCTGCTGTACGCCAAGCTGCTGCAGTGGCTGCCACCGGCAGCACCAACGGGACCCGCGTCCCGGGCACCGGCGCCCGGCAGCATTCCCGCGCCCGCCCCGGCCCGGCCGCTGGCGCAACGCCTGGCGGATGTGGCGGAGCTGTCGGTGTCCTCCGCCCTGCACAACATGGGCGACGATGAGGCCCGGCTGGAGCGTCTGCTGCGGGTGTTCGTGCGCACCTACGGGGACCCGGCCAAGGGCTTCTCCCCCGATCCGACGGCCGATGCCCCGGCGCGCTGGCGCACGACCGCACACTCGCTGCGCGGGGCCTGCGCCTCCATCGGTGCGGACGCGCTGGCGCGCGAGATCCAGGCCTTCGAGCAGGCCCTGAGCCGCGACACGCCGGCCGCCCTGCCGCAGTGGGCCGACACCGCGCAGGCGCTGCAGCAGCGGCTCACAGCCCTGGTGCAGGCACTGCAACCCGTGCTGGCCCCCGAGGGCGCTGCGGCCTGACGACCGGCCCCGGCAGGTTCAGCGCGGCACCACGAAGGTGGTGCGGGTGCTGGCGGCTTCGTAATCCGGCCCCAGCGTGCGGGCCTGCAGCGCCACCGGCAGGATGCGGCCGCGCAGACCCTGCGCTGCCTCCGCCGGCAGGCGCAGGCGCAGCAGCACCGTCTGGCTGTCGGCCCCCGGCAGCATGACGCGCGGGTCGGACACCACCGCCAGACCCGGCAGGACCGGGTCAGCCACCACCTGCAGCGCGGCAGCGCGCTCGCCGTCACGGGCATTGAGCAGCAGCACCTGGTAGCTGTTCTCGATGGCGCCGTCCTCCACCTCGCGCGAGAGCACGGCGCGATCGCGCATCGCGTCCATGCGCAGGGTCGGGCGCTGCAGCAGGCCCACCCCCAGCGCCACCACCGTGACCAGCAGCAGCGTGCCGTACACCAGCGCCCGGGGCCGCCACAGGCCGTGAGCGCGGGGCGCCTTGGCGGCCGGCTGCGGACGCGCCTGCGCCAGCCCCTCCAGCGAGGCGAAGCGGATCAGCCCGCGCCGCTGGCCGGTCTTGTCCATCACCGTGTCGCAGGCGTCGATGCAGGCGCCGCAGTTGATGCAAGCAGCCTGGAAGCCGGCGCGGATGTCGATGCCCACCGGGCAGACCTGCACGCACAGCGTGCAGTCGACGCAAGAGCCCAGGCCCAGGGCGCGGGCATCGGCCTGGCGGGCCCGGCCGCCGCGGGGCTCGCCGCGCCCCGCGTCGTAGGCCACGTTGAGGGTGCGGCTGTCCAGCATCGCGCCCTGGAAGCGGCCGTAGGGGCAGGCGTGCTGGCAGACCTTCTCGCGCAACCAGCCGGCGTGCAGGTAGGTGGCCGCGCCGTAGAAGAGGATCCAGAAGACCTCCCAGGCACCCAGCGCACCGGCCGGCAGGGCCGCCAGCAGCTCGCGCACTGGCGTGAAATAGCCCACCAGGCTCAGGCCGGTCCACAGGCCCAGCAGGCCCCAGGCCAGGTGCTTGCCGCCGCGCCGCAGCAGCTTGCGCGCGCCCCAGGGCGCGGCGTCCAGGCGCTGGCGGGCCAGGCGGTCGCCCTCGCAGCGCCGCTCGATCCAGCTGAAGAGCTCGGTGTAGACCGTCTGCGGGCAGGCAAAACCGCACCACACCCGGCCCACCAGCGTGGTGACGAAGAACAGCAGCAGCGCGCTGGCGATCAGCAGCGCCGTCAGCCAGATCATGTCCTGCGGGAAGAACAACGCGCCGAAGACGAAGAAGCGCCGGTGCTCCAGGTCGAACAGCAGCGCGGGCCGCCCGGCCCAGTTCAGCCAGGGCAGGCCGTAGAAGGCCAGCTGGGTGAGCCAGACGAAGGCCCAGCGCAGCCGGGTGTAGCGGCCGCTGACGCTGCGGGCCTGGATCTTCTGCCAGGGCTCCATCTCCAGCAGATGGCCGGGGGCAAAGGGATTGGGAAGGTGTGACATGACCCAGTTCAGACGGGTGAAGAACAAGTGGTGGATGCGCTGGCGGCGATCTGCGCCTGGAAGGCCTGCAGCGCGGGCGTGAGGCTGTCCTCGCCCAGCCACTCGTCCACGCGGAAGAGCACGCGGCGGCAGCGCACATCGCCCAGGCCGGCCTGACGCGCCAGCGCGGCATCGCCCGACGGATGGGGCGGCAGCACGTCCAGGCCGTCGGTCTCGCTGTCCAGGCAGACCCAGCCCAGGGTGTCGCCCAGGCGGGCGCGGGCGATCAGGCTGAAGCCATCGCCCGAGAGGTTGGCCAGGCCGGGCAGCAGGCCGCTGATGCGCCAGACCGGCGCGCTGGGCAGCCCCTCCAGCGCGGGGCCGGGCGGGCCGCCGGCCAGCACCGCCGCGCGCTCGCCCGCCACCAGGGCGGGCAGGCGGAATTCCCGCAGGGCCACGTTGTCGCCCAGCAGCAGGGCCTGGATGGCGCCCAGCTGCGCCAGGGCCAGGCGGGCCGCGGCAGGGTGGGTGGCCCGCAGCCCGGCCAGGGCGGCGGCCAGATCGCCCACGGGCGCATCCAGGCCGCCGTGCTCGCTGGGCAGGCTCAGGCGGAACAGGCCGGCCTGGCCCAGGCGCCGCAGGGTGTGGGCCGCCGAACGCGAGGTTGCCAGCGCTTGCGGCGCCAGATCGAAAGGGCTGCTGTGCATGATCGGCATGGTGCGACGCCGCCATCTGAGCCGTAAGATCCAGACATGCCGCATTTCGACCGGATCAGATGATCGGCACCCCCTTCCTCTACGAGCGCCTGGCCGAGGAGCTGGTGGCCGCCATCGCGGCGGGCCGGCTGCCCGACGGCGCCCGCCTGCCCTCCATCCGTCAGCTCTGCGCCGACCACGGCATCAGCCCCGCCACCGCCTTCCAGACCTACGCCACGCTGGAGGCACGCGGTCTGGTGGAGGTGCGCCCTCGCTCGGGCTACTACGTGCGCACGCGCCAGGCTTCGCGGCCGCTGCCGCCGCCCGTGGCCCGGCCGCGCCCCGGGGCGCAGAAGGTCAGCGTCAGCGAGCTGATCTTCGAGCTGCTGGGCAGCGTGCAGGACTCCGCCGTCGTGCCCCTGGGCTCGGCCTTCCCGCCACCCGAGCTCTTCCCCTTCGAGGCCCTGGCCCGTTCGGGCGCGCGGGCCATGCGCCAGCTCAAACCGGCACAGATCACCGGCGCGCTGGTGCGGGGCGACGAGCCGCTGCGCGAGCTGCTGCACCGCCGCCATGCCCAGCAGGGCGTGGCGCTGGACCCGGGCGAGCTCGTCATCACCCACGGCGCCATGGAAGCGCTCAACCTCTGCCTGCAGGCCTGCACCCGGCCGGGCGATGTGGTGGTGGTGGAGTCGCCCACCTTCTATGCCGCGCTGCAGACCATCGAGCGGCTGAACCTGCGCGCGCTGGAGGTGGCCACCGACCCGCAGGAGGGCGTGGACCTGGCGGCGCTGGAGGCCCTGCTCCAGCAGCGGCGGGTGGCGGCCTGCTGGTTCATGCCCAATTTCCAGAACCCGCTGGGCGCGCTGATGCCGCTGGCCAAGAAGAAGGCCCTGGTGGCCCTGCTGGCCCGCCACGGCATTCCGCTGGTGGAGGACGACGTGTACGGCGAGCTGCACGGCGGCGCCCACCGCCCGCTGCCGGCCAAGGCCTTCGACCAGGCCGGCCTGGTGCTGCACTGCAGCTCGTTTTCCAAATGCCTGGCCCCGGGCTACCGGGTGGGCTGGGCCGCGGCCGGCCGCTACACCGCGCAGGTGCAGCGCCTGAAGATGATGAGCACCCTGGCCACCTCGCTGCCCGCGCAGCGGGCCGTGGCCGACTACCTGGCCCATGGCGGCTACGACCGCCACCTGCGGCAGCTGCGCCAGGCGCTCTCGGCGCAGCGGCAGCGGGCGGCCCGGCAGATCGCCCGGCACTTTCCGGCCGGCACGCGGGTGACCCACCCGGAGGGCGGCTACTTCCTCTGGCTGGAGCTGCCGGCCGGGGTGGACGCCATGGCGCTGAGCCAGGACGCCCTGGCCCAGGGCATCAGCACCGCGCCGGGCCTGCTGTTCTCGGCCGACCAGCGCTTTGTGCACCACCTGCGGCTGAACATCGGCCGGCCCGACGATGTGCGGGTGGACGAGGCCTTGCGCACCCTGGGCGGCCTGGCCCGTCAGCGCCTAGCAGGCCCATGACTCCCGGAAGTTGGGCTCGCCCTCGAAGCCCACGCTGAACGCGCTGGCCGCGACCTGCCAGGGGCCGTGGCGGGCCAGCACCAGTTCCAGCTGCACGGGTGCCGGGCTGGCAAAGGGCAACGGGCAGCCTGTCCAGCGCTCCGAGCCGCTGCGGATCACCCCGCTCTCCACCCGGCCGAACAGGGCTTCGATGCCAGCGGGCAGCGGCGTGGCGTCCTGTAGCTGCATCAGCACGCCCGGCGCGTAGCCGATGACCGGCCGCTCGGTCGGGGAGGACTCGCGGCGTTCGGCCTGGGCGGCCGAGAAGCGCAGGATCAGCGTGGTGCCGTCCTGGCGGACCCAGGCCAGTTCGGAATCGGCCAGCAGGAAGTGGAGCAGCATGGACAGGAAACCTTTCGATACCAAGAGCCGGGGGCCGACAGCGATCTGATCCCCAACCCAGATCACAAGGGGGTCAGCCTTCCCTCCTTTGGGCGAGGAAACCGGACCCGGGATGTGGGACAAATCCGTCCAGCAGTATCGACAGGGAGCAGGACATGAGGGAAGCCACCGATGCCGAACTGGGCATCCGCCCGCGCGACAGCGCCGAACTGGTGTGTGCCGAGATGGTCGGCTACTTTTCCACAGAGACAGGCGCCATGCCCGCCGACCCCATCCTGGCGGCCGGCCACCGCGCCGCCCACGCCTGGCGCGCGCTGATGAGCCAGGCCCAGCCGGACCCGGCCCGCATTGCCGCCCTGCTGCGCTATGTGGCGCCGCACCGGGCCTGCAGCGGCACCGCCTGGGAACTGCTGTGCCTGGCCATTGCCAGCTGGGCTGAATCCAAAGGCGTGCACAATCCAGCCTCCGCCATGTCCCCCGCCGTGCCGGAAGATGCCCTGGTCTGAGGCTCACCCTGTGATCCCCCAGGCCGGTACACCAGAGGCCATGCACACAGGAGACGACAGCATGCACGATGACAAGCAATGGTTCTGGAAGGTGCACCGGCACCCCATCTGGGGCACCTTCACCACCCGGCGCCGGTGGTCTGAGGAGGAAGTCCGCAAGACTTACGCCGGCCTGCAGCTGGAACGGCTCGACAGCCCCCTGCCCTCGCCCGCCAACCGGGTGCTGAAAGCCGCCTGAACACGGCTGCCACGCATGGCGGCCAGCGCAGTGCGCTCAGTCGATGCGCACCCGGGTGGACAGGCGCAGCTCCATGGTGCTGCTGGTCTGCTTGTCGGACACCAGCAGCTTGGCCAGGCCCGAGCTGCCCTGCACCGCCACACTCTTGAACACCAGCTCGACGTCGATGACGTCCACATGGGCCTGCGCCAGCCCAGCCTGGGCCTGCGCCTTGGACAGCAGCTGCATCTGGTCGATCTGACGGCGCAGGGCGTCCACCGTTTCGGCAAAGATGGCATCGACCGCGGGAACGGCCACGGTGGTGACGGTGTCGCTCATCGGCTGTCTCCCGGTTCAGGTGCGGGGGGTGCGGCCGGCGCCTCGGCATGCCGCACATCGGTGGCAATGCGCCCGGACAGCTTGAGCGGAAAGCCGCCCCCGTCGGCACAGTAGCGCAGGGTGTCCGGCCGCGCCGGCTCGGCAGGGGCGGCCGCGGCCTTCAGCCGGCGCCCCGGGGCGGCCGCCCCTGCCGGCTTGGCCGACAGCGCCGGCGCCACCTGCACCGTGAATTCGAAATCCACATCACCCACGATCAGCGCGCGGGCCTGGTCGCGAAACTCTTCGGCATTGCGCTGAGCGGTGGTGGCGCTCAGGCGGCTGAAGGTCTTCTGCAAGGCCAGCAGCACGTCTTCCAGCATCACGTCGGCGGGTGGCTCCGCCGTGGGCGGTTTGGGCGGGGTGGCCATGTTCAGGTTGCCTTGCCGCGCAGCGTGTCGATGGCCTTGGTGAGCGAGGCCGGGTCCGTGGGCGTCAGGCCCATGCGCGACAGGTAGGTGGTGAGGTCCACCTCGCTGTTGGTCAGCGTGAAGGTGCCGCGGGCGGTCAGCGCACTTTCTTCCGAGCTTTGGCGGAAGTAGCCGCCCGACACGGTGATGGGCCCGGCCCCCAGCGACAGGCCGCCGTCCACCTGGCTGATGGAGGCCACCCGCATCGACAGCGTCAGCTCCAGCACGCCGCTGAACTTCATCACCGGGGCCTGCGGCATCATCTGCTGCAGGGCGGCGACATTGTTCTGGCCCACCAGGTCACGCGTCTGCTCCAGCCAGTCGGCCCAGATGCGTCGGTAGCCGGCCTCCGCCTTCACCGCGGCGTCGGCCGGCGCGGTGAACAGGGTGCCGATCATGGTTTCCAGCGAAGTCGTGGCCATGGCGGGCCTCCCGGTGCGAAGTTAGCGCTTGGCGTCCAGCGCGTTCCAGGTGTCACGGCCGACGATGCCGTCGGCCTCCAGCCCCTGCTGACGCTGGAACACCATCACCACCGCCTCGGTGGCGGCGCCGAAGTCCTCGTCGATGGCCAGGCTGAAGCCACGCTGCTGCAGCTTGCGCTGCAGGTCGGCCACCACTTCGCCCTTGGAGCCGCGACGCAGCACCGGCCGGTTGGCCGTGGGCGGGGCCTCGCCCGTCATAACCAGGCCCTGGATGCGCGCGATGGCCGCCTTGGCCTTGGCGGTGAGCTGGCTGCGCTCGGCCAGGCCGTTCTTGCCGCCATTGACCTTGAGCGTCACGCCCACCACGTCATCGGCATCGCACAAGGGGTTGATGGCCTTGCGGCGCCAGAACTCGCAGGCGATCTTCAGCGACAGCACCGGCTCGGCCGCCAGCTCGGGCTGGTCTTCCAGCGGCAGGCCCAGACGCTGGCCCATCTCGCGGTAGTTGGCCCGGCCGGTCAGTTGCAGCAGGCCGCGGCCCTTGTAGCGCATGCCGTCGCCGGAGTGGGTGTTGCCCAGGTCCTTGCGGCCTTCGTAGGCCTGGCCGCTGGCGAATTCCTCCGTCGTCCGAAAGCCGGCCGATTCATGGCAGGTTTGCGCCAGGAAGTGCGCAATGCGCAGCCGGGTGTCGATTTCGTAAGCGGCCAGGGTGCTGGCCAGCACCGGGCCCACGGCGTTGAGGATGGCGTCCTGGTGCTCGGCCAGTTCGCCACTGAAGCGGGGCGCGATCTCGCGCATGGTCACTGCATCGACGGGAATCATGGCGCTCCTCGATGGGATGTGCCTGCGCCCCACGGCGCAGCGCAACAGGCACATTACGCTGCCTTGCCGCCGCCGCCCATCCTCAAGGCGGCGGGTGCCCCTCATGAAGGGGACTCAGGGCAGCTCGAAACCCTCTTCCAGCGTGGGAATGCCCGCCCGCTCGAACAAGTCGGGGCCGATGTCAGACACCGGCGGCCGGGTGCAGGCCAGCACGGCCAGGCGCCGGCCGCCCCGTTCCACCACGACACCGGCCTTGTCACCCCAGCCCTGGCCGATGGCGGTGTAGACCACGTAGCGGTGCTCACCCCGCGTGAAGGCCAGCCAGGCGCCCCCCCCGCCGGAAAACATCAGCGTGCCGCCCCGCGTCACGTCGCGCCAGGGCGTATCGGCCGGGGGATAGGCCAGTTCCACCGCCGCCGGACGGCCATAGCGGTACTGCAGCCGTCCACCCTGCGGCCCCAGCCCGCGCGAAGCACACACCGCCACCCGCCGCGCGCCGATGTCGCACTGGAACACCACCTGCTCGTCGGGGGTGCAGGCGGTGGGGGCGGCGGCGTGGGCCGGCAGGCTGGACAAGACGACCAAGGTCGCCGCCACGGGGATGAGGGTGCGTGGGGACATAGGAACTCCGGGTGTAGGCCAGTACAAGGAGCGACAGGTGCCCCGCGCAGCATTGATAAGACACTGTGCAGGTGCCAGCTCAGGGCACCAGGGGCACCCGTGAGCGTTTCGTAGCATCCGCGACCCACCTGTTGACCAAGCCTTGTCGATTGGCCAGCGCCACCCGCCAGAGCTCCTTCGTCGCTGCACGATCGGGGTCGAATAAGACGACGCAATCTTGTGAGAAGTGCTGGGCCGAGCGGTAGATGAAACCCCCCAGCCCTGCCTGGTACGCCTCCTCGGCCAGTGCCTGGGTTTCGGAGAAGCGGAGTGACTGCAGCACTGGCCATGCCGCCGCATGCGGTCGAAGGTCGCCCAGAACAACTTCGGCGCGAGTTTGAACGGCGAGCAACTCGCGCAGTTGGAGTGCCGCGATAGACACGCCAGTACTCTCTCGTCGAAAAATGGCCTCGAAGAGCGCCGTGTCCGGCTCCTCCGCCAAGTAGGCGCACGGCACATCGGCCAGATCAAATCGACCCGAAAGCGAGCCGACCGGAGCCAGGTGGAGCGGCCCTCGAGCTAGGGTGCCCCCAGCCACCGCAGCGCGCTGGGTGCGGAAAAGCGATTGACCTTGCGCCAGGCGGTAAGGAGAGAGGTGTTCGAGATCTGCCAGCTTCATGAGGAAAGGGAATCAGTTGCTCTCCGCTCCAGCGAGGGCCACCGCACGGTCCTGCATTCCTCGCTCGATCGCTTCGCGCGGCGTCGCGCCGTTCAGGCCGGGGTGAGGCGTTTCAAGGAAGGTCAGCAGTGCCCACCCTTCCGTTGTGCCCAGCGCCTTGGTCAGCTTCGGCAGGACATCCCACATGGGCGCGTCGAACTGCCACTTCGGCAGCCGGAACCCACGCTTCGTGCGAGTCAGCCCAATGGCCCTTCCGTTTGCGATCCAGGCATTCATTGTCACGCGGCTCGTTCCGGTCATCTGCGCTGCTTCGTCCGTCGAGACCATGTCGCCCGCTTCGAGCCGTTGCTGACGCACGGACAGGCTCCCAGCCATCAAGGCCTTGGTCTCGGCGAGGGAAACGAAGTCATTCGAGGGGTTGGACTTGGTGCGGGCCCGCACGCTAGAGCGGGAGTCGGTTGAGACAAGGTGATGTGCTGACTTCATCGTTGAACTCTTCTCAGGGGAGGTTACGGGCGTCGACTTTGGCGGCGTGGAAGAACGCAGCCGTGCGACCCAAGAGAGGTGTCCAAGGCGCCGCTATCTTCTTGGGGATCACGAAAGGGCTGGCCAGTTTGTGAAGCTGGCGATATGCCTCTGCAAGCCTGCGCGCAGCCTCAGCGAGGCCTGTTATCCCGTCCCTCAGGACCGACCCGTAGCCGCAAACGGCGTCGACATACCTGTCAAAGGCTTGCTGGCCAACAGTGTCGAGCCCGCCCCGGGAGACGCGCCCGAGGCTCCCAATCAAGATCACTTTGTTGACGGATGCCATCGCTGCACTCGGAAAGTTCGTAAAGTTTGGATTGTACGTTAATCAATGAGTCTTTCAACACCGCCAGACTGTCCTGACGGGCAGCCCCTGCAAATTTGCGCACAGCAGGCTGCACAAGCTTTCGATGGTGCCGCGCACCACCCCTGCGTAACGTCGTGCCCACTGCCTCTGCAGGTTCAGGGCATGGCTGAGCTTTTATCCCATCGATTGTTGAGCCAAATTCATCAGATCATGCCGATTATTCCGGCTAGTCGCATGTCGGATCGATCTCCAAAATGACGAAGCTGAACGCAGTCAAGGAGTCGACGTGAGTACCGCAAACCCCACAGGTCCGGCCCGCAAGGCCATTGGCGACGTCGCACCGCAGCTCGCCGATCTGACCGACGGCGTGTTGTTCGGGCAGGTTTGGGAGGACGCGGCCCTGAGCAAGCGCGATCGAAGCCTGGCGACCTGCGCGGCGCTGATTGCCACCGGGAAGACCGAGCAGTTGAGCTTTCACTTTCCGTTTGCGCTGCAGAACGGCGTGACGCGCGAAGAGCTGGTCGCCATGACCACGCACCTGGCCTTCTATGCGGGATGGCCCAGCGCCATGTCGGCTGTCGCCAAGCTGCGTGAATTGCCTGTCGCCTGAACACTTCAGCAGAAGGACATCTTTCGTGAACTACCGAAAACTAGGCCGCAGCGGTCTCAAGGTCTCGCCCCTGTGCCTGGGCGCCATGATGTTTGGCGAACAGACCTCGGAGGGCGAGGCGATCGAGGTCATTGCCAGCGCCCGTGAGGCGGGCATCAATTTCATCGATACCGCCGACGCCTACACGGGCGGTCGCTCGGAGGAGATCGTGGGTCGCGCCATTCGCGCAGACCGCGATCGCTGGGTGCTGGCCACCAAGGCAGGTTATCCCGCGGGCCTCGCCAACGCCACGGGTGCTGACCTGTCGCGCGGCTACTTGATGCGCGCGGCCGAACGCAGCCTCGAGCGCCTGGGCACCGACCACATCGACCTCTACTACCTGCACCGCGACGACCTCAGCACGCCGCTTGAGGAAACCGTCCGTGCACTTGCCGATCTGCAGCGACAGGGCAAGATCCGCTACGTCGGCGTCTCGAACTTCCGGGCGTGGCGACTGGCGGAATTCGTTCGCCTGTGCGACGAGGCCGGCATCGACCGCCCGGCGGCCTGCCAGCCGCAGTACAACGCCATGAACCGGATGCCGGAGGCCGAGCTGCTTCCGGCCTGCCAGTTCTACGGCGTAGGTGTGGTGCCCTACAGCCCTTTGGCGCGTGGCGTGCTAACGGGCAAGTACGCGAGCCTGGAGCAGTTGCCGGAAGGCAGCCGCGCCGCGCGCGGTGATCGCCGCATGCAGCAGACCGAACTGCGCCCCGAATCACTGCAAGCCGCAGCGCGCATCAAGGCGCATGCCGAAGCCAACGGCAGTTCGACCGCGCACTTCGCGCTGAACTGGGTGCTCAACAACGCGCTCGTGGATGCCGTGATTGGCGGCCCGCGCACGTTGGCGCAGTGGCAGGACTATCTCGCTGCATTGCAGGAGACCTTCACGTCTGACGACGAGGCCTTTCTCGACACGCTGGTGCTTCCCGGTCATGCCTCGACGCCGGGGTTCACTGACCCGCAGTACCCGGTCACCGGACGCGTCGCCCGCACCACCGCGCGCTGACTGCGAAGCCAAGAACTGAAATCAGAATGGAATAACGTCATGCTGGGAACCAAGCTCTATGCACCGGGTGATGTGCGCATCGAAGAGATGCCCGAACCCACGATCCTCAAGCCCACTGACGCCCTCATCCGACTGGCGGCGACCTGCGTCTGCGGCTCGGATCTCTGGCCGTACCGCGGCGCGAACAAGGTCGACGCGCCGCTGCACATGGGGCACGAGTATTGCGGCACGGTCGTGGCCGTCGGCAGTGAAGTCACCTCGGTGAAGCCGGGCCAGTTCGTGGTCGGCTCCTTCTGCCTCTCGGACAACACCTGTCCGCACTGCCGATTCGGCTTCCAGTCCTCCTGCGTGCAGCGCGAGTTCATGACCGGCGCGCAGTCTGAGTTTGCTCGCGTGCCACTCGCCGATGGCACGCTGATCGCACTCGACAATGCGCCTGCCGACGATCTCATCCCCAGCCTGCTGGCGGCTTCCGACGTGCTGGGCACCGGCTGGTATGCGGCCCATGCAGCGCAAGTGCAGCCAGGCTGCACCGCCGTGGTGATTGGAGACGGCGCAGTCGGACTGATGGGCGTGCTGGCGGCACAGCAGATGGGCGCCGCGCGCATCATCGCTATGAGTCGGCACAAGGCGCGTCAGGAGCTGGCTCTGGAATACGGCGCCACGCACATCGTCACCGAGCGGGGCGACGAGGGTGTCGCCAAGGTGCGAGAGTTGACCGAGCAAATCGGCGCCGACGCTGTTCTGGAGTGCGTCGGGACTCCCCAGGCCATGGACCAGGCGCTCGCCATCGCTCGGCCCGGCTCGATGATCGGCTACGTCGGCGTGCCACACGGAGTGCAGTTGGACGGACAGCGCTTGTTCTTCTCGCAAACCGGCATGCTCGGTGGTCCGGCGCCTGTCCGACGCTTCCTTCCCCGGCTGATTGACTTGATCCTGGATCGCAAGATCAATCCGGGCAAGGTGTTCGACCTAGAGATCCCGCTGGCGGAAGTTGCCGAGGGCTACAAGGCAATGGATGAACGCCGAGCCATCAAGGCTTTGCTCCGCGTTTAGACGCCCTTGTGCGGCCGCAGGGATTCCGCGTGACGCTTACGTGTTGCGGCGAGCGCGCTTGGGCGTCTTCGAATGCCAGATCAGCGAACGCAGGGCTTCTTTGTAGTTGATGCGTGCGATGGGTAGCCGTCGGGCAGGAATTGACGGCGAGGCCAAGGCACTCGGTGACTTCCCCATCCGAATCCAACCGCTGGCGCAGCACTCGGCTTGAATGACCGGTTGCTATTGGATTGCGAGAGTACAACCGCAGACCGCCAAAGGCGGCAATCGCTGCAAAGACGCCTCCACCTCACCCCCCCAAACACCTCTCCACCCACCGCCACACCCCCTCCGGCCCCTGGAAGTCTTCCAGGCTGCGGGCGGGCACGTCGGGGTGCAGACGGTTCCACAGGCGTGACAGGGTGGTGCAGGGGCCTACTTCCAGCACGCAGCGCGGGCCGCGCTCGGCCAGGGCGCCCAGGCACAGGTCAAAGCGCAGGAGCTGCGCGGGCTGCACGGCCATGGCCTCCTGCAGCGCGGGCAGCTGCCATTCCACCCGGGCGGTGGCGTTGGCCACCAGGGCCGTTTGCGGGGGGTGCCAGCATTGGGCTTGCAGGTGGGCGCGCCAGGGTGGCACGGCCGCGGCCAGCCAGGGGGTGTGGGACGCGATGCGGGCGCCGATGGGGGTGCAGCGCGCGCCCTGGGCTTCCAGCCGTGGGGCCCAGGCTTGCAGCGCGGTGACGGGGCCGCCCAGCAGCAGTTGGTCGGCCTCGCGCACGATGGAGGGGTGCAGGCCATCGGCCGCCACCCGTTCGGCCACGGTCTGCCAGGGCAGGCCACCCACCGACAGCAGGCCGGTGGGCTCGGCCGGGGCGGCGGCGTCCATGCAGGCGGCGCGGGCCTGGGCCAGGGCCAGGGCGGCGTCGGCGTCGTACAGGCCGGCCACGGCGCCGGCCGGCAGCTCGCCCACGCTGTAGCCCAGCACGGCGGCCGGAGCGGGCAGGCCGGGGGCCAGCACGGCCCAGGCGGCCAGGCTCACACCGGTCAGCAGGGGCTGGGCCACGGGGTTGGATTGGGCCCAGGAGGCGTCGGCCAGGCGCTCGCGCCAGTCCGGTGCGGCCAGCAGCTCCGCCATGCGGGCCAGCACGGGGCGGGCGGCGGCGTGGTCTTCCAGCCAGGGCAGCATGCCGGCATGCTGGGTGCCCTGGCCGGGGAACAGCAGGGCCAGGCTCACCGGGGCGGCCCCCCGGCGCACACGCGCTGCAGCCAGCAGGCTGCGGCCAGCAGATCGGCCGCACCGCCGGGCGACCAGCGCCGCGCCACAAAGTGACGGTGCAGCGCGGCCAGCCGCTCCCAGGCGCCGCCCTGCCCCATGCCGCCGTCGGCCAGGAAGGTTTGGCTCATGGCCTGAGCCTCACGCAGGCCGGCCAAGCCGCCGCGGTGGGCCAGGTTGGTGTCGTCCAGCACGGCCATCACCGCCAGCAGGCATTGGGCGCGGGCGGCGTCCCAGCCCCAGCCGGCGGCCAGGGCCTGCTGCAGGGCCGGCCAGGCCACGTCGAACAGCACCGGCATGCCGGCAGCGGCCTCTTCGTTGGCGCCACGCAGGCCGTGGGCGCGCACGGCCGCGCCGCCGTGCGATGGCGGGGTGAGCCGCGCGCGGTCGGCCAGGGCCGGGCCCCAGATGGTCTGCAGGGTGTGGCGCAGGCCGGCGGGTGTGAGTGCCAGGCCCTGGGCCAGGCGCCAGCCGGCGGCGGCGCACAGCAGGCCCAGGTTGAAGATGGCGCCGCGGTGGGTGTTGATGCCGCCGGTGGCCGCCAACATGCGCCGCTCGGCCTGGATGCCGCAGGCCTGCAGCGCCGCCCAACCGGCGCCCTCAAAACCCAGAGTGGCCAGGCGCGGGTAGGCGTGGCGCAGCGCGAACAGGCTGCGCAAAAAGGTGCCGGCGTCCATGTCCTGGTGGCTGCCCGTGTCCACATAGGACACCAGGCCCGGCTTGGGGTGCAGGGCCAGTTCGTCGTGCAGGGCCAGCGTGGCGGCGCGGCCGATGGCGGCCAGGGCGGGGCCGGCCGCGGCGTGCGGCGCGTGCAGGCCCGGCGCGCTCAGGCGCATTGCAGGCTGTGGCATGGCCACTCCTCCACCAGGTCCACGCCGTCGATGCGGCGCACCAGCAGCGCGCCCACCTGGCCGGCGCGCCAGGCGGCCCATTCGCGCCAGGCCACGGCGGCGCCGTCAGGCCACAGCAGCTCGCCGTCCAGCCGGGGCAGGCCGGCGGGGGCGGTGGCCAGCACACGCACCACGGCGTCGGCCTGTTCGGGGGTGCTCACGGGCAGCAGCAGGTCCAGGTCGGAGCCGGGGCGCACATAGGCCAGGCCAGTGAGCTGCTGCCAGCCGTGGCTGCCGTAGACGCGGGCCGGCACCTCCAGCGCGTCCAGCTGCGCGCACAGGGCCTGCCAGCCGGGGCGCTGCGACGGGGCCAGCGTGGGCAGCACCTCGGCGGCCAGCGGGAAGGCGTCGGTGAACAGCACCTCGTCGGCGCGCAGGGCCAGGGCGATGCGGGCGCGGCCCAGCGACAGCGGCGCCGGCAAGCCCGCGGCCAGCGGGGTGTCGGCCGGCAGGCCCGGCGTCTGGCGGCTGACGACCACCGGGTGGCCGTGGCGGGCCCACAGGGTCAGGGCGGAGCGGGCAGACGGGTGGGCGGACAGGTTGGCGGTGTCGGCCAGCAGGCGCAGCCAGGCGCTGTCGCGCAGGCGCAGCAGCTGGTGGCGTTGCAGGGCGCGCATGGTCGGTGAAGCTCAGGCCGCGTCCAGCACCTGCTGGATGACCGGGGCGGCGCAGCGCCGCCCGGCCCGCTCGGCGCCCAGCGCGGCACGCTGGTCCTCGCGCGGGGCGGTCTGCAGGGCCTGGCGCAGGGCGGCGGCCAGGTCACCGTCCCACAGCCCTTGGATGCCGCCCATGGCCACGTAGTTGGCCACGCCGGGGGCGAACACCGGGTTGCTTTGCGACAGGGCCTGCAGCCGCTCCTCGGCAATCTTGGTCACCCGGGCCATGGCGGGCAGGCGCATGACGCGGATCTCGGCGGCCGGCAGGGCGTAGCAGGCGTCGGCCATCAGCCCGGTGGCCAGAAAGCCGCCGGACAGGGCCTGGTCGTACACCAGCGCGATGACGCGGTGGCCGCGGCGGCGGGCCTGGTCCACGCAGGCGGCCAGGTGGGCCATGGCGCGGTTGATGCCCAGCAGCTCGTCGTGGCGGCGCAGCTGCTGGCCCTGGGTGTCCACCAGCAGCAGCAGCGGCCGGCCGGGGTGCTGGGCCATCAGGTCCAGCACGGCGCGGGCTTGGCGCAGGGCCAGTTCCACACCGATGGGCGCGTGGTCGATGGTGCCGATGACGGCCATGGGCTGGCCGTCGAAGATGGCGGTGCCGGTGATCAGGGCGCCTTCGGCCTGCAGGCCGTGGTCCGGCCCGAAGAGGGCGGTGGCAAGCTCGTTCCAGTGCATCACGGGGTCTCCGGCAAGGCGGGGCGCAGCGGCCGCAGGGCGGCCACTTCCAGGTCGGGCACGCTGGCGGGCTCGGGCACGCCCAGGCGTTGCCACAGCTCGCGGGCGTCGTCGCAGCCCTGGGCCTGGCGCTGGCGTTCGGCCAGCAGGGTGTGCTCGGCCTCCAGGGCAGCCAGGTCCATGGGGCGCGGGCGGTGCAGCCAGTCCAACGAGGCCTGGCGGAAGGCGGCCACGTCGTCGTCCACCAGCGCGTCGGCGTCGCCCAGCAGGTAGCGGTGCTTGCCGCCGGTGGTGCGCCACACCAGGGCGCGGTCGCGGGCGTCGAATTCCTCCACGCCGTGCGAGGCCTCGATGACTTCCGGCCCGGACATGGCCAGGCGGCCCACGTCGCTGATGATGACGCGGTCGGCGCAGCGCGCCACCAGGCCCATGCCGCCAAAGCAGCCGTTGGCCCCGCCGATGAGCACCAGCACCGGCACGCCGGCGGCGCGCAGGTCGAACACGGCGCGCATCACTTCAGAGACACCGATCAGGCCGGCATTGGCCTCGTGCAGGCGCACGCCGCCCGATTCGGCCAGCAGCAGCACGGCGCGCGGCCGCTCGCGCTGGGCGCGGCGCAGCAGGCCCACCAGCTTGGCGCCGTGCACCTCGCCCACGCCGCCGCCCATGAAGGCGCCTTCCTGTGCGGCGACGAACACGGCCTGCCCGGCCAGGCGGCCGCGGCCGATGGCCACGCCGTCGTCAAAGGACGAGGGCACGCCCAGCTGGGCCAGGTGCGGGCTGGTGATGCGGGCCTGGGGCGGCAGCCATTCATGGAAGCTGCCGGCATCGAGCAGCGCGGCCAGGCGTTCGCGGGCGCTGCATTCGCTGTAGCTGAGGTTCATGGCTGGCGACTCCTCCATTCGGCCACCGCCTGGTCCAGGCGCAGGCTGACCACGGCCGGTGTGGCCCCCATGTCGTTCACGCTCACCCGCACGCCGGCCAGGCCGTGGCGGCGGTGAAAGTCGGCCACCACCGCGTCCCAGATGGGCCGAAAGCCCCGGGCGGAGGTTTCCACGCGCACCTCGCAGTCGGCGCCGGGCAGGGGCTCCAGCATCACTTCCAGGTTGCCCGAGCCCACCACGCCCACCAGCACCGGAGCGAAGTCGCCCGCGGGCTGCTGGCCGGCCAGCTGCCATTGCATTGATTCGAGTCCGATGTCCATGGCCGGTCCTCACCAGTTGCGGAAGCGGGTCGGCGGGCGGTAGAGCCCGCCGGAGGCCCGCACCAGGTCGCGCACGCTGCGCGCGGCCAGCAGGTTGCGCGTGGCGTCGCGCGGGTCCACGCCCAGGTCGGCCGGGCGCTGGATGATGCCGCGGTCGCGCAGGTTCTCCACCATGCGGGCGTCGCGCGCCAGGCCCACCGGGGTGTAGCCGGCCACGCCGCGAATGGCCTGCTCGCGCTCCTCGTCGGTGCGGCACAGCAGCAGGTTGGCCAGGCCTTCCTCGGTCAGCACATGGGTCACGTCCTCGCCGTAGATCATGATGGGCGGCAGGTCCATGCCGGCCTGCTCGGCCAGGCGCCAGGCGTCCAGGTGCTCGACGAAGGCGGGCTGCATGTGCTCGCGGAAGGTCTCCACCATCTGCACCACCAGCTTCTGGCCGCGTGGCGTGCCGCGGGCGCCGGGCAGGCCTTGGCGGGCCTGTTCGCCGGCCTTGAGCCAGGCCGGGCTGGCGTGGCGGCGGCCGCGGGCGTCGGCCCCCATGTTGGGCGCGCCGCCAAAGCCGGCAATGCGCCCGGCGGTGGCGGTGGAGCTGTTGCCCGCAAGGTCCATCTGCAGGGTGGAGCCGATGAAGAGGTCGCAGGCGTAGTGGCCGGCGGCCTGGCAGAAGGCGCGGTGGCTGCGCAGCGAGCCGTCGGGGCCGGTGAAGAACACGTCGGAGCGGGCGCGGATGTAGTCCTCCATGCCCAGCTCGGAGCCGAAGGAATGGATGGACTGCACCCAGCCGGCCTCGATGGCGGGGATGAGCGCCGGGTGCGGGTTGAGCGCCCAGTGCTGGCAGATCTTGCCCTTGAGGCCCAGCGACTCGGCGTAGGTGGGCAACAGCAGCTCGATGGCCGCGGTGTCGAAGCCGATGCCGTGGTTCAGGCGCTGCACGCCGTACTCGGCGTAGATGCCCTTGATGGCCATCATGGCCATGAGCACCTGCACCTCGCTGATCTGCGCCGGGTCGCGGGTGAACAGGGGCTCGATCACATTGGGCTTGGGCGCCTGGACGATGAAGTCCACCCAGCCGGCCGGCACGTCGACACGCGGCACCGTGTCCACCCATTCGTTGACCTGGGCGATGACGATGCCGCCGCTGAAGGCCGTGGCCTCGACGATGGCCGGCGTGTCCTCGGTGTTGGGGCCGGTGAAGAGATTGCCCTGGGCATCGGCCGAGTGCGCGGCGATCAGCGAGACCTGGGGCGTGAGGTCGATGAAGTAGCGGGAGAACAGCTCCAGGTAGGTGTGGATGGCGCCGATCTGCAGCTGCCCGCGCGCGAGCAGGCCGGCCAGGCGCAGGGCCTGCGGGCCGGAGAAGGAGAAGTCCAGCTTGCGGGCAATGCCGCGCTCGAACACGTCCAGATGCTCGGGCAGGGCCAGCACCGACTGCACCATGTGCAGGTCGTGCACGCGCTGCGGGTCCACCTGGGTCAGGCCACGGGCCAGGAAGTCGGCCTGCTTCTGGTTGTTGCCTTCCAGGCAGACGCGGTCTTCGGGTTCGAGCACCGCTTCGAGCAGGGCCACGAGCTGGCCGGCCTCGACCCGCTTGCCGCGAGCCAGGGCGCTGGCGCGTTCGAGCCGGCGCTGCCGTCGGGCGGCCCGCTGCGACCAGGCGCCGGGGGAGACGGGGGCGTTCATCAATGCCACCTTTCGTGTGGAGAGCCGCTCACTGCGCACCGGGCACGGCGCCCATGATGGCATCGGGCAGCGCGGTGGAGATGGACGGGAACAGGCAGATCAGCAGCACCGACAGCAGCATCAGGCCGACGAAGGGCATGACCCCCCAGATGATGTCGCGCAGCGGGATGTCCGGGGCGATGTTCTTGATGACGAAGATGTTCAGGCCCACCGGCGGGTGGATCAGGCCAGTCTCCATCACGATGGTCATCAGCACGCCGAACCAGATCAGGTCGAAGCCCGCGGCCTTGAGCGGCGGCAGCACGATGGGCGCGAGCATCAGGATGATGCTGACCGGCGGCAGGAAGAAGCCCAGCACGATGACCAGCAGCAGCACCAGGGCCAGCAGCACCCACTTGGAGAAGTTCATCGCGACGATCCAGGCCGCCGTCTCCTGGCTGATGTGCAGGTAGCTCATCACATAGGAGAACAGCAGGGACATGCCGATGATGAACATCAGCATGGTCGACTCCTTGAGCGTGGCCGACAAGATGGGAGTGATGTCGCGCAGGCGCCAGACGCGGTAGACCGCGGCGATGAGCGCCAGGGCCAGGATGGCGCCCAGGCCGGCCGTCTCCGACGGGGTGGCAATGCCGCCGTAGAGCGCCACCATCACGCCGATGAGCAGCACCACGAAGGGCACCACGCGGGGCAGCATCTCCAGCTTTTCGCGCAGGGTGAAGTGGTCGTGGTTGAGCAGGGCCGAGGGCACGCCGTTGGCGTCCCATGCCTTCTGGGCCTGGCGGTATTCGCGCTGGTAGTTGAAGACCGCGTAGGTGGCGAACAGGCTCACCAGCAGCAGGCCCGGGCCCACGCCGGCCAGGAAGAGCCGGCCCAGCGACTGCTCCGCTGCCACCGCGTAGAGGATCATCGTGATGGAGGGCGGCAGCAGGATGCCCAGCGTGCCGCCAGCAGCGATGATGCCGGCCGCGAAGCCGGGCGAGTAGCCGCGCTTGCGCATCTCCGGGATGCCGCTGGAGCCGATGGCCGAGCAGGTGGCCGGGCTGGAGCCGGCCATGGCGGCGAACAGCGCGCAGGCGAACACATTGGCGATGCCCAGGCCGCCGGGCAGCTTGTTCATCCACACGTGCAGGGCGGCATACAGATCCTGGCCCGCGCGGGATTTGCCGATGGCCGCCCCCTTGAGGATGAACAACGGAATGGACAGCAGGGTGATGCTGGCCATCTCCTCGTAGACGTTCTGGGCCACCGTGTCCAGGGCCGATTCCGGCATGAAGCCGTACATGAAGATCACGCCGACGCTGCCCAGCGCGAAGGCGATGGGCGCGCCGGAGAACATGATCAGGAGCGTGACCGCCCCGAACAGCAGACCGAGGGCGAGCATGCTCATGCTGCCACCTCCTTCACCGCAGGGTCGCGCGCCGGACGGCACGCATTGGCGCTGGCCACCACCTGCAGCAGCAGCTGCAGCACCAGCAGGGACATGCCCAGGGACATCAGGCTGTAGGGGATCCACAGCGGCGGCGCCCAGGACGAAGACGTGGTCTGGCCATCCACCCAGGCCTCGTGGCACAGGGACCAGGACTTCCAGGCGAAGAAGGTGCAGAAGGCCAGGCACATCAGGTCCACCAGCAGCTGCCGCACCCGGTTGACCCAGGGCGGCAGCAAGGTGGAGAAGGCCTCGATGCCCACATGCCCGCGCAGGGACTGCAGGAAGGCGCCGCAGAGGAAGGTGGCGCCCACCAGGCAGAACACCGCGGCCTCGTCCTGCCAGTCGGTGGAGGCCTGCAGGAAGTAGCGCGAGAGCACGCTGGAGGTGAGGATCAGCGCGGCGGCGATCAGCGCCACCATGCCCAGGCCGAGCATGGCGCGGTTGACCCAGAGCATGGCCCGCCCCACCGGCCGCAGCCAGCCCGGCAGGTGGGGGTCGAGGCTGGCGGTCAGGCCGCCGGAGGAAGGGGCGCCGCTCATGTCACAGCAGCTTCTGGGCGGCGGCCAGCAGGCCGGCGCAGGTTTCATTGCGCTCGCCGAAATCCTTCCAGGCGGTGTCGCGGGCGATGGTCTGCCACTTGCCCAGCGTGGCGGCGTCCAGGTCGAACACCTTGGCACCGGCCTTGGCGTAGACATCGGCAGCGCGGCGGTCATCGGCCTGCGCCTCCTGGCGGGCGAAGGCCTCCAGCTCGGCGCCCAGGCCCATCACCACGTCCTGCTGGGCCTTGGTGAGGCGGCCGAAGACCTCCTTGGAGATCATCAGCGGCTCCAGCATGAACCAGTAGGCCTTGTTGCGGCCGGTGGTGAGGAACTTGGCGATCTCTTCGAGCTTGAAGGACAGGAAGCTGGTGGAAGAGGTCATGGCCGCCTCCATCGCGCCGGTCTGCATGGCGGCATAGATCTCGTTGGAGGGCAGGCTGATGACCGAGGCCCCCGCCTGCTTGAGCATCATGTCCATCTCGCGGCTGCCGCCGCGCACCTTCAGGCCCTTGGCGTCCTCGGGCGTCACCAGCGGGCGAGTGCGGCAGGCCACGCCGCCGGCCTGCCAGATCCAGCTGACGATGATCACGCCCTTGTCATCCAGCACCTTGGCCAGGCGCTTGCCCACCTCGGCGGTCTTCCAGGCGGCGCCCTGCTCGTAGCTGGGCACCAGGGCCGGCATCAGGCCGATGTTGGTCTCGGGCACCTCGCCGCCGGCATAGGACAGCGGCACCAGGCTCATGTCCAGCGCACCCTTGCGCAGGGCCGAGAACTGGGCGTTGGTCTTCATCAGCGACGAGCCGGGGTAGACCGAGGCCTTGAGCGCGCCCTGGGTGCGCTTTTCCAGCTCGACGGCGAACTGGCGGCACAGGCGATCGCGGAAATCGCCCTCGGTCAGGCTGCCGCCCGGGAACTGGTGGGAGATCTTCAGGCTGGCGCTCTGGGCCAGCGTGGCGCCGGTGGCGCCCAAAAGTGCCGTGCTGCCTGCGGCCTGCAAGAGGCTGCGTCGTGTGAAGTTCATGAGGCTGTCTCCGGTTGGATCGGGGGCGGTGCGCCAAACTGCGCTCGCCTCCATGTATGCACGAGAGGCCTCAATGTATAAATAAACTCGCTTCACGCATTCAAGGATTACCCGAATGGCTGGGCTTTCCTTGGCGGGTGCACTATGCTTCGCACCTGGCACCTTCCTCTTCCCCCACCCATGTCTGCGCCCCTACGCCTGTCCGAACAACTCCGCGAAGCCATCGAAGAGGAAGTGGCGACCGGGCGCCTGAAGCCTGGCACCCACCTGGACGAGCAGGAACTGGCCGAGCGCTTCGGTGTCTCGCGCACGCCCATTCGCGAAACGCTGAGCCTGCTGGCCGGCGAAGGGCTGGTGGAGATCCGCCCGCGGCGCGGCGCGGTGGTGGCCACACTGTCGCCCCAGCGCCTGGTGGAGATGTTCGAGGTGATGGCCGAGCTGGAGGCCATGTGCGCCCGCCTGGCCGCCCGCCGGGCCAAGGACAGCGAGCTAGGCCGGCTGCAGGACCTGCACACCCGCTGCGCCCAGGCCGCCCAGGCCCAGGACCCGGACGCCTACTTCTACGCCAACGAGGACTTCCACCAGGCCATCTACGCGGCCTCGCACAACGACTACCTGACCGAGCAGGCCGGCGCGCTGCAGCGCAAGCTGCGGCCCTACCGCCGGCTGCAGCTGCGGGTGCGCAACCGCATGCAGCGCTCGCTGCAGGAACATGCGGCGGTGCTGGAATCCATCCGCGCGGCCGAGCCCGAGCAGGCCGCGCTGCAGCTGCGCAACCATGTGGTGGTGCAGGGCGACCGATTCGCCGACCTGCTGGCCGAGATGCGGCAGTTCGAGGAAAGCCCGGTCAGCCCCTAGCCACTGACACGGCTCACAGCAGCTCGCGCCGCAGCTGGTGGGCGGGCGTGAGGTAGCGGCCCACCGCCAGGCGCAGGAAGATCCAGGCCCCGATGCCGGTGGCCATGGCCAGCATCAGCACCACCATGATCTGGTAGCGCACGGCCACCAGCGGTGAGGTGCCCGCCAGGATCTGGCCGGTCATCATGCCCGGCAGCTGCACCAGGCCCACGGTCATCATGCCGTTGATGGTGGGCGTCATGGCCGCGCGCAGCGCGCTGCGCACCAGGGGCTGCACCGCCTGCGGGCCCGAGAAGCCCAGCACCAGGCGGGTTTCCACCTCGCCGGCGCGCAGGCGCAGGTCGCTCTGCAGGCGGTCGGCGGCCAGGGCCACGCTGCTCATCACATTGCCCAGGATCATGCCGGCCAGCGGGATGATGTACTGCGGCTCGTACCAGGGGTGGACCTGCACCACCACGCCGATGACATAGCCCAGCGTCAGCACGGTGGACAGGGTGAGCGCCACGCCGGCCATGCCCTGGGCCCGCGGCAGCGGGGTCTTGAGCCGGCCCACGGCGGCGCGGGTGGCCACCGCCGTCATGGCCAGCAGGATGAGCACCACCCAGTACCAGTGCGCCGCGGCGAACACGCCGGCCAGGATGAAGCCCACGCCGTAGAGCTGCACCACGGTGCGCAGCGCGCCCACCACCAGGTCGCGCTCCAGCCCCAGGGCCTGGCGGATGGACAGGGCCACCAGCACGACCACGAAGCCCAGCACCCCGGCCAGCTGCCAGAGCGAGAGTTCGATCACGCCAGCGCCGCTCATGCCGGGCTGCCCTCCGTCGGTTCGACCACGCCGGCCAGGAAGGCACGCAGCCCGCTGTCGGCCTGGGCGTCGGAGGCATCCAACACCGAGACCGGCGCATAGGCCTTCACCCGGCCCTTGACCAGGTACAGCACCCAGCCACCCAGGGCCCGCACGAACTCGGGCTGGTGGCTCACGGCCACCACCGTCATGCCGCGGGCGCGGCACAGGCGGGTCAGCACCTCCACCACGCGGGCGGTGTTGGGCGGGTCCAGCGCCGAGGTGGGCTCGTCCAGCAGCAGCACCTGCGGGTCGCCCAGCAGGGCGCGGGCGATGGTCACGCGCTGCTTCTCGCCGCCGGAGAGCTGGGCGGCGTCGCGGTCCAGCAGGGCCGCATCCAGCCCCACCTCCTGCAGCACCGCGGCCAGGCGCGGCTCGCCCAGGTCCAGGGTGTGGCCGGGCGGGCGAAGGCACAGGTTGTCGCGCACCGTGCCCTCGAACAGCACCGGCGTCTGCATGACCATGGCGGCGCGGCGGCGCAGCGCACGCGGGTCCAGCTGGCGGATGTCCTCGCCGCCCAGCCGGATGGTCCCGCGGCCAGGCTCGGCCAAGCGGTTGAAGCAGCGCAGCAGGGTGGACTTGCCCGAGCCCGAGGGGCCGACCAGGGTCAGCACGCCACCGGGCTCGACCTGGCAGCAGATGTCCTGCAGCACCTCGGTGGCGGGGCGGCCACCGGCCGCCGGCTGGGTGACCGAGAGGTGATCGACCTCGATCAGGGCCTGGCTCACCGCATCTCCCGTTCCGGCTCGCCCTGCTCGCGCCGACGGTAGGCCCCGGGGGGCAGGCCGGTCCAGCGGCGGAAAGCGCGGTGGAAGGCGCTGGCATCGTGAAAACCCAGCTCCAGCGCCAGTTCGTCGATGCTGGCCTGGCTGCTGACCAGGCGGTCGATGGCCAGGTCGCTGCGCAGCCGGTCCTTCAGTTGCTGGTAGCTCGTGCCCTCGGCCTCCAGCCGGCGGCGCAGCGTGGTGGGGTTGGTGCCCAGCTCGGCGGCCAGTTCCTCCAGCAGCGGCCAGTGGGTTTCGCCGGCCTGGATGGAGGCCTGGCGCAGCCGGCGGCGCAGGCGCGCGGTCCAGCTGTCGTCGTTCTTGTAGCGCAGGAAGACCGACTGCGGCGCGGTGGCCAGGAAGGACTGCAGCGTCTCGGCGTTCTGCACGATGGGCGCGCGCAGCAGCTCGGCGTCGAAGCGGATGGCGGTGAGCGGCTGCTCGAAGCGCAGGTGCTCGCAGAACATGCGGGTGTACTCGGCGGCATGCTCGGGCCGGGGATGGGCGAAGCTCACCTCGTCCAGCACGAAGCGCCGCCCGATCAGCCAGCACAGCAGGCCATGGGTCAGCACCAGGAAGGTCTCGTCGGCGAAGCGACGGTCGGCCGCGTCGGCGATGCGGTTGTGCAGGCGCAGCTCGGCCCGCGGGCCCTGCACCACCAGCTCGCCCGCCACCTCGTCCAGAAAAACCGCGAAGCCGCGCAGGATGCGCTTGATGGCGCGCTCCATCGTCGTGCAGGAGATGACGGCCTGGCACATCAGGGCATAGCTGCCCACCTTCATGCCACGGCGATCCAGGCCGAAAAACTCGTCGTCCAGCGCCCGGCCCACCGCCAGCCACAGGGCCGAGAAGGCCGAGGCCGGCACCCGCGCATGGGCCATGCCCAGCCACTCGGCCGGGATGCCGGCGGCGGCCAGGGCCTGCAGCTGGGCCGGCGGCGGCAGCTTGGCCACCGCCGCACGGACAAAGTACATCGAGACCGTGTCCTTTTCGATGTGATTGACTTCGTCCATGCCGCCCCAAGCCTTGCCTGGGGCGGGATTATCCCGCCGGAAGCCCGGGTCCCCCGGATCCGCCGGCCGGCATCGTGCGTCTCAGCCGCCCATCGCCCGGGTGATCAGGGTGTCCAGGTCACCGTCGCGGCGCAGACCCAGGGCCTCGGCCTCGGGCGTGCGCAGCGGCGGGTAGGCGGCGAACAGGCGTTCGACCTTCGGGTCCGGCGCGTACTGCACCAGGGCGGCCCGGTCGGCGCCGAAGCGGCGGGCCAGGCCCTGCACCACGGCGTCCATCGTCAGGCGCAGCACCGGCATCTGGTAGCTGCGGCGCGGGTTCATGCGGCCCGGGTCGACCGTGGCCGCCTGCAGCAGGTTGTCCACGCAGGCGCCCACCGAGATCCACCAGGCCACGCCCTGGGCCGACACCGGCACGGTGATCGGTTCGCCGGCGGCCAGGCGCCAGAAGAGCTGGCTCATGAAGGCGCTGATCAGGCCGGCGCCGTCGCCCGGCCGGGCCACCACGCCGGGCAGGCGCAGCGAGCAGCCCTGCACCCAGCCCAGGCGGCTGGCATCGGCCACCAGGTACTCGCCGGCCAGCTTGTGGGCGCCGTAGCTCAGGCCGGGGTTGGGCAGGGTCTGCTCGTCCACCACCGGCGGCAGGTGTTCGCCATAGACGGCCACGGTGCTGGCGAAGACGAAGCGCGGCAAGCCCCCCCCGGCGGCATGCACGCCACGCAGATCCTCCAGCAGGCCCAGGGTGGCGTCCAGGTTGATGCTGCGGCCCAGGGCGTAGTTTCTTTCGGCCGCACCGCCCGGGATGCTGGCCAGGTGGAAGACGGCGTCCACGCCCCCTTCATAGGCCTGGCAGCGCAGGGCTGCGTCGGCGATGCTGCCGGGCAGCTGGCGCACCCGCGGGTCGGCCGGCGGGGCGGCGAAGCCCACGTCCATCAGGGTGAGCCGTTACACGGGGCGGCCGTCCAGGCCGTGGGCCAGCAGGCGCCGCGCCAGGGCCTGGCCGACAAAGCCCTGCGCGCCGGTGATGACGATGTGATCCATGCCGGGATGCTAGGCAGCGGCCGCCAGGAGGACAAATCGTTTGGCCGGATGCCTGGCATCGATGCCGTCAATGCCCGGCCGGCATGACGCCGGTCTGACATCCGGGATGTCCTAAAACACCACCTGCCTGACGGGTGAGGTCATGGCGCCGGGGCGGCCGGCTGCCTACAGTCAGCTTTCCAAGGAGACAAAGACCATGACCGAGCTGACCGCCGAGTTCAAGGCCCTGGCCAACTACCGCCCGCAGCACAAGGTGCGTTTCGTCACCGCGGCGTCGCTGTTCGATGGCCATGACGCGTCCATCAACATCATGCGGCGCATCCTGCAGGGCATGGGCGCCGAGGTGATCCACCTGGGTCACAACCGCTCGGTGGAGGAGATCGTCACCGCCGCGCTGCAGGAAGACGCCCAGGGCATCGCCATCAGCTCCTACCAGGGCGGCCACGTCGAGTACTTCAAGTACGCGGTGGACCTGCTCAAGGCCCAGGGCGGCGAGCACATCCAGGTCTTCGGCGGCGGCGGCGGCGTGATCGTGCCGGCCGAGATCCGCGAACTGCAGGCCTATGGCGTGGCCCGCATCTACAGCCCCGAGGACGGCCAGCGCATGGGCCTGCAGGGCATGATCGGCGAGATGGTGATGCGCTGCGACCGGGAGCTGTCCTCCCTGGCCCCGCGCTCCCTGGACGCCATCACCGGCCACGGCCCGGCCGCCTGGCGCGCCCTGGCCCAGCTCATCACCGCGCTGGAGAACCACCAGGCCGACCCAGCCCTGGTGGCCGAGCTGCACCAGCGCGCCGCCCAGGTGAAGACGCCCGTGCTGGGCATCACCGGCACCGGCGGCGCCGGCAAGTCCAGCCTGACCGACGAGCTGGTGCGCCGTTTCCGCCTGGACCAGGACGATGCGCTGCGCATCGCCGTCATCAGCATCGACCCCTCGCGCCGCAAGAGCGGCGGCGCCCTGCTGGGCGACCGCATCCGCATGAACGCGATCGGCCCCTGGTCCCAGGGCCCGCGCGTCTATATGCGTAGCCTGGCCACCCGCGACACCGGCAGCGAGATCTCGGCGGCCCTGCCCGACGTGCTGGCCGCCACCAAGCTGGCCGGTTTTGACCTGATCATCGTCGAAACCTCCGGCATCGGCCAGGGTGACGCCGCCATCGTGCCGCATGTGAGCGTGCCGATGTACGTCATGACGCCCGAGTTCGGCGCCGCCAGCCAGCTCGAGAAGATCGACATGCTGGACTTTGCCGAGTTCGTGGCGATCAACAAGTTCGACCGCAAGGGCGCGCTGGACGCGCTGCGCGACGTGGCCAAGCAGGTGCAGCGCAACCGCGAGGCCTTCACCGAATCGACCGACGCCATGCCCGTCTTCGGCACCATGGCCAGCCGCTTCAACGACGACGGCGTGACCGCGCTGTACCAGGCGATCAAGACCCGACTGGCCGGCCTGGGCCTGGCGCTGAGCGAGGGCCGCCTGCCCCGCGTGGCCACCCGCCACAGCACCCACCAGGTGCCCATCGTGCCGCCGGCACGCACCCGCTACCTGGCCGAGATCGCCGACGGCGTGCGCGGCTACAAGCAGACCGCCCGCGAGCAGGCCCGCCTGGCCCGCGAGGTGCAGCAGCTGCGCGCCGCCCGCCAGATGCTGCTGGCCGGCGCCCCCGAGGCCACCGACGCCGACCGCCTGGCCGCCCTGGCCGAGGCGCGCGAAGCCCGCCTGCAGCCCGAGGCCCGCCAGCTGCTGGCCCAGTGGCCGGACATGCAGAAGGCCTATGCCGGCGCCGAGTACGTGGTGAAGATCCGCGACAAGGAGATCCGCACCGCGCTGACCCACACCACGCTGTCGGGCAACACCATCCGCAAGGTGGCCCTGCCCAGCTACGAGGACCACGGCGAGCTGCTGAAGTGGCTGATGCTGGAGAACGTGCCGGGCAGCTACCCCTACACCGCCGGCACCTTCGCCTTCAAGCGCGAGGGTGAGGACCCGACCCGCATGTTCGCCGGCGAGGGCGACGCCTTCCGCACCAACCGCCGCTTCAAGCTGGTCAGCGAGGGCATGCCCGCGCACCGCCTGTCCACCGCCTTCGACTCGGTCACCCTCTACGGCAACGACCCGGACCTGCGGCCCGACATCTACGGCAAGATCGGCAACTCCGGCGTCAGCATCGCCACGCTGGAGGACATGAAGGTGCTGTACGACGGCTTCGACCTGTGCTGCCCGACCACCTCGGTGTCGATGACCATCAACGGCCCGGCGCCCACCATCCTGGCGATGTTCATGAACACCGCCATCGACCAGCAGCTGGCCAAGTTCAAGGCCGACAACGGCCGCGAACCCACGCCCACCGAGGCCGAGAAGATCCGCGAATGGGTGCTGGCCAATGTGCGCGGCACCGTGCAGGCCGACATCCTGAAGGAAGACCAGGGCCAGAACACCTGCATCTTCTCGACCGAGTTCAGCCTGAAGGTGATGGGCGACATCGCCGAGTACTTCGTGCACCACGATGTGCGCAATTTCTACTCGGTGTCGATCAGCGGCTACCACATCGCCGAGGCCGGGGCCAACCCGATCAGCCAGCTGGCCTTCACGCTGGCCAACGGCTTCACCTATGTCGAGGCCTACCTCGCCCGCGGCATGCACATCGACGACTTCGCGCCCAACCTGAGCTTCTTCTTCAGCAACGGCATGGACCCGGAGTACACCGTGCTGGGCCGCGTCGCCCGCCGCATCTGGGCGGTGGCGATGAAGGAGAAGTACGGCGCCAACGAGCGCAGCCAGAAGCTCAAGTACCACATCCAGACCAGCGGCCGCAGCCTGCACGCGCAGGAGATCCAGTTCAACGACATCCGCACCACGCTGCAGGCCCTGATCGCCATCTACGACAACTGCAACTCGCTGCACACCAACGCCTTCGACGAGGCCATCACCACGCCGACCGAGGACAGCGTGCGCCGCGCCATGGCCATCCAGCTGATCATCAACCGCGAGTGGGGGCTGGCCAAGAACGAGAACCCCAGCCAGGGCGCCTTCATCATCGACGAGCTGACCGAGCTGGTGGAAGAGGCCGTGCTGGCCGAGTTCGAGAAGATCGCCGAGCGCGGCGGCGTGCTGGGCGCCATGGAGACGGGCTACCAGCGCAGCAAGATCCAGGAAGAGAGCATGCACTACGAGATGCTCAAGCACACCGGCGAGTACCCCATCATCGGCGTCAACACCTTCCGCAACCCCAAGGGGGACCCGGTGCCCGAGCACATCGAGCTGGCCCGCTCCACCGAGGAGGAGAAGCAATCCCAGCTGCAGCGTCTGGCCGACTTCCATGCCCGCCACGCCGACGAGGCCCCGGCCATGCTGGCCCGGCTGCAGCAGGCGGTGATGGACAACACCAACGTCTTCAGCGTGCTGATGGATGCGGTGCGCTGCTGCTCCCTGGGCCAGATCACCTCGGCGCTGTTCGAGGTCGGAGGACAGTACCGGCGCAGCATGTAACACGGCGGGCATGCGCCCGGCGCATCATCACCACGGCTTTTCGCATCGGGGCGCTCAGGCGCCCCTCACCCGTTTCACATCCAGGAGGAACTTCGACATGAGCATCCAGCACATCGGCGTGATCGGCGCCGGCACCATGGGCAACGGCATCGCGCAGGCCTGCGCGGTCGCGGGCGTGCCCGTCACGATGGTGGACATCTCGGACGCGGCCGTGCAGCACGGCATCGCCACCATCACCAAGAGCCTGGACCGGCTGATCAAGAAAGAGAAGCTGACCGAGGCCCAGCGTGACGCCGCCCTGGCCCTGATCAAGGGCAGCACCAGCTACGACGACCTCAAGGGCGCCGACCTGGTGATCGAGGCCGCCACCGAGAACCTGGAGCTCAAGCTGCGCATCCTGCGCCAGGTCGAAGGCCTGGTGGGTGACAGCACCGTCATCGCCTCCAACACCTCGTCCATCTCCATCACGCAGATGGCCGCCGTGCTGGCCAAGCCCGAACGCGCCATCGGCCTGCACTTCTTCAACCCGGTGCCGATGATGGCCCTGGTGGAGGTGATCCGCGGCCTGCAGACCAACGATGCCACCCACGCCCTGGCCGTGGCCTTTGCCGAAAAGCTGGGCAAGACCCCGATCACGGTGAAGAACCAGCCGGGCTTCGTGGTCAACCGCATCCTCTGCCCGATGATCAACGAGGCCATCTTCGTGCTGGCCGAAGGCGCGGCCAGCGCCGAGGACATCGACACCGGCATGAAGCTGGGCTGCAACCACCCCATCGGCCCCCTGGCCCTGGCCGACATGATCGGCCTGGACACCATGCTGGCCGTGATGAATGTCTTCTACGACGGCTTCAACGACCCGAAGTACCGCCCGGCCCCGCTGCTCAAGGAAATGGTGGCCGCCGGCCGCCTGGGCCGCAAGACCGGGCGCGGCTTCTACAGCTACGAGTGAACCCTTCGCCGTTCCGGCCGTCCCCGTTTTCTTTCCTGTTTTCTGACTGACCTGTGACCCACCATGAGTGAATACATCGCCCCCCTGAAGGACATGCAGTTCGTGCTGCGCGAGCTGGCTGACATGGACGCCGTCTCGGCCCTGCCCGGCCACGAGGAGGTGAACGCCGAGCTGGCCGACGCCATCCTGGAAGAGGCCGGCAAGTTCGCCAACGGCGTGCTCTCTCCGCTGAACTGGACCGGTGACCGCGAAGGCGCCAAGTGGAAAGACGGCGAAGTCACCACCGCGCCGGGCTGGAAGCAGGCCTACAGCCAGTTCGTGGACGGCGGCTGGAACGCCCTGTCCTGCCCCACCGAGTTCGGTGGCCAGGGCCTGCCCCACATCATCTCGGCCATGGTCGAGGAGATGTGGAACGCCTCGAACACCTCCTTCATGCTCTGCCCCATGCTGACCCGCGGCGCCATCGAGGCGCTGCAGTTGTGCGGCAGCGACGAGCAGAAGGCCATGTACCTGCCCAAGATGGTGACCGGCGAGTGGACCGGCTCGATGAACCTGACCGAGCCGCAGGCCGGCTCCGACCTGGCGGCCGTGCGCACCAAGGCCATCCCGCAGGCCGACGGCAGCTTCCGCATCCACGGCCAGAAGATCTTCATCACCTACGGCGAGCACGACCTCACCGACAACATCATCCACCTGGTGCTGGCCCGCACGCCCAACGCGCCGGAAGGCGTCAAGGGCATCTCGCTGTTCGTGGTGCCCAAGTTCATCGTGAACGCTGACGGCAGCCTGGGCGAGCGCAACGACGTGCGCTGCGTCTCCATCGAGCACAAGCTGGGCATCCACGCCAGCCCGACCTGCGTGCTGGCCTTCGGCGACAACGCCGGCGCCACCGGCTGGCTGGTGGGCGAGGAAAACCGCGGCCTCGAGTACATGTTCATCATGATGAACGCCGCCCGCTACGGCGTGGGCCTGCAAGGCATCGGCCTGTGCGACCGCGCCACCCAGCGTGCCGCCGAGTACGCCCGCACCCGTGTGCAGGGCGTGGAACAGGGCGGCAAGAGCCGCGACAAGGTGGCCATCGTCCGCCACCCGGACGTGCGCCGCATGCTGATGCAGATGAAGTCGCGCACCGAGGCCCTGCGTGCCGTGGCCGGCGTGACCGCCGCCGCCATGGACCTGGCCCATGGCCACCCGGACACCGATGTGCGCAAGGCCCAGCAGGCCTTCGTGGACCTGATGATCCCCATCGTCAAGGGCTGGAGCACCGAGACCGCGCTGCTGGTGACCTCGCTGGGCGTGCAGGTGCACGGCGGCATGGGCTTCATCGAAGAGACCGGCGCCGCCCAGCACATGCGCGATGCCCGCATCACCGCCATCTACGAAGGCACCACCGGAATCCAGGCCGCCGACCTGATCGGCCGCAAGATCGCCCGTGACGGCGGCGCCACCATCGGCGCGGTCATCGCCCAGATGGAAGCCGTGCGCGCCGAGCTGGCCGCGGCGGACGACGCGCAGCTGGCCGCCATCGGCGCCTCGCTGGAGGCCGGCATCGCCGCGCTGAAGTCGGGCGTGGCCTTCATCCTGGCCCACCAGGGCGAGGCCATTCGCCAGGCCGCGGCCGGCGCGGTGCCGCTGATGGAGCTGTTCGGCATCGTCGCCGGCGGCTGGCAGATGGGCCGCGCGGCCCTGGTGGCCCGGCGTCAGCTGAAGGCCGGCGAGGGTGACGGCGCCTTCCTGAAGGCCAAGCTGCTGACCGCCCGCTTCTACGCCGACCATGTGCTGAGCGCCGCCCCCGGCCTGGCCCACACCGTGCTGCACGGTGCGGACGCCGCGCTGGAGATGGCCGACGAGGCGTTCTGAGCAGGCCTCCTGTGACGAACGACGGCTTCCCGCAGCGCATCGTCTGCCTGACCGAGGAGCCGACCGAGGTGCTCTACGCCCTCGGCGAGGAAGGACGCATCGTGGGCATCTCCGGCTTCACGGTGCGTCCGCCCCGCGCGCGGCAGGAAAAGCCGCGCATCTCGGCCTTCACCAGCGCCAAGCTCGACGCCATCCTGGCCCTGCAGCCGGACCTGGCCATCGGCTTTTCCGACATGCAGGCCGATATCGCGCAGGCGCTCATCAAGGCCGGCATCGAGGTCTGGATCAGCAACCACCGCTCGGTGCCGCAGATCCTGGCCTACATCCGCCGCCTGGGCGCCATGGTGGGCGCGGCCGAGAAAGCCGAGGCCTATGCCGCCACGCTGCAGGCCCGGCTGGACACGGTGGCCGCCGCCGCGGCCCGGCTGCCGCGCCGGCCCAAGGTCTATTTCGAGGAATGGGACGAGCCCTCGATCTCGGCCATCCGCTGGGTCAGCGAGCTCATCGGCATCGCCGGCGGCGACGACATCTTCCCCGAGCGCGCCCGCGCCCCGCTGGGCCGCGACCGCATCCTGGCCGACCGCGATGAGGTGATCCGCGCCGCGCCGGACCTCATCATCGGCTCCTGGTGCGGCAAGAAGTTCCGCCCCGAACAGCTGGCCGCCCGCCCCGGCTGGGACGCCATCCCCGCCGTGCGCGACGGCGAGCTGCACGAAATCAAGTCCCCCTTCATCCTGCAGCCCGGCCCGGCCGCGCTGACGGACGGGCTGGACACCCTGCACCGCCTCATCACCGCCTGGGCCGCGCGGCACGCCGAGCCCTGCCCGGCCTGAATCCCCACGACACGACAAGGAGACACGCATGTTCAAGGCCCTGCTGCTGAGCCGCAATGCGGACAAGAGCACCACCGCCACGCTGACCGAGCTGGAGGACAGCGCCCTGCCCCCGGGCGACGTGACCGTGCGCGTGGCCTGGTCCACGCTGAACTACAAGGACGCCCTGGCCGTCACCGGCCGCGGTGCCATCGTCAAGACCTGGCCCATGGTGGCCGGCATCGACCTGGCCGGCACGGTGGAGGCCAGCAGCCACCCCGACTGGCAGCCCGGCGACGCCGTGGTGGTCAACAGCTGGGGCCTGGGCGAGACCCACTGGGGCGGCCTGGCCCAGAAGGCCCGCGTTTCGGCCGACTGGCTGCTGAAGGTGCCCGCGCCCTACAGCCTGCGCGACACCATGGCCATCGGCACGGCCGGCTACACCGCTGCGCTGTGCGTGCAGGCCCTGCTGCGCCACGGCATCACGCCCGACAAGGGCCCGGTGCTGGTGACCGGCGGCAGCGGCGGCGTGGGCGTGGTGGCGGTGGCCCTGCTGGCCGGCCTGGGCTTCGAGGTGCATGCCTCCAGCGGTCGCCCGGCCCTGGCGGAAGGCCTGAAGGCCCTGGGCGCGGCCGAGGTGATCGACCGCGCCACCCTGGCCGCCCCCGGCAAGCCGCTGCAGAGCGAACACTGGGCCGGTGTGGTGGACACCGTGGGCAGCCACACCCTGGCCAATGCCTGCGCCGCCACCCGGTGGAACGGCGCCGTGGCCGCCTGCGGTCTGGCCGGCGGCGCGGACTTCCCCGCCACCGTCATGCCCTTCATCCTGCGCGGCGTGACGCTCTACGGCATCAACTGCGTCTACGTGCCCAACACCCAGCGCGCCGAAGCCTGGGCCCTGCTGGCCCGGCACCTGCCACCCGCGCGCCTGGCCGGCCTGGTGCAAGAGATCGGCCTGAGCGAGGCCATCGCCGCCTCGGCCGACCTGCTGGACGGCCGCCTGACGGCCAACCGCGTGGTGGTGGACGTCAACCGCTGAGCGCGGCGCATTCAATCTGCACCAGGCAGGAGCGCCTTGGCCGCCTCGATGCGCAAGGCCAGCGGCACCCGGGTGTCGCACATCACCGCCTGCAGGAAGGCGCGCGGGTCGGTGACGTCCGCGCCCGGCCCCACGCCCGCGGGCGTGGCGATGGGCCCGACTGCAGGCGTGGCTGCCGCGTCCTCCATTGGCACGGGCGCCTGCGCAGTCAGCTGGCCCATCGCCTCCGCCCAGGCCGTGGGGCCGATGGTGCTCAGCCCCCGCAGCAGGGCCGCCTGGGCATCGTCACGCGGTGGGATGTCCAGCCAGGGCGTCTCGGCAAACACCGGCGCCAGGTCCGGCGAGACAAAGGCCGACCAACTGTCGCCGCCGGGCTGCTCAGCCGGAATGGGCGGCACATGGGCCACGCCGCCGGGCCGCGCCGCATCCGCCGCCGGCCAGGCCCGCCACTGGCGGGCTTGCAGCGCGGGCAGGTAGCGCGCGACCAGCCCCTCCAGAAAAGCCCGGGCCTGCGCCAGGCCCACCGGCTGGGCCAGCGAAAGCCAGAGCTGCAGCGCATCCTGCCCGTTCACGGCCACTGCCGGGGCAGGCAGACCCAGCTCGGTCTGCAGGCCCTGCCACAGCGCCCCAATGGCCACGGTGTCCACAGGCGCGATCAGCTCCAGCACCAGGGCGCGGGTGAGCCCCTGGTCGTCCAGCAGGGCAGCGGGCGCCTGCGGGCCGGCGGAAGACAGGAAGAGGCGGTGGAATTCGGTGTTCAGCGGGGACATGGGGACAGAAGAAGGGGCGCCCCGACGCAGGGGCAGCCGCAAGCGTACATGCGGGTGTCGGTCAAGGGGAACCGAGGTCGCCGAGGGCGGCCTCTTCCAGCGCATGACCCAGCGCGGCAAGCACCCCCGCCGCGCGACGGGAGCGGGCTGGATGGAACCACCACATCTCGTAGAGAGGCAGTGTCTCGCGCAGGTGCAAGGGCGCGATCTGCTTGCGCAGGTCACCGCTCAGCAGGGCGGCGTGCGGCACCACGGCCAGCAGGTCGGTGTGCGCCACCAGCGTGAGCATGCTGGTGAAGTCGGGGCAGTTCGCAATCACCCGGGGCGCGGCCATGCGGCGAACCGCGAAGGCCTCGGACAGCACGTCGACCGGCCCACGGACGCTCGGCCCGACGCAGGCCCAGGCCGCCGTCTGCAACGCAGCCAGCGTCTGCGCGCCGGCCAGAGGATGGTTTGAGCGCGCGTAGACCCTGGGCTGCAGCTGGTACAGCGGCTGGCATTCCAGGCCGCTCGGATCGTATCGCCGCGGTCGCGGTGCGATGACGAAGTCGAACTCTCGCCGACGCAGGCCCGACAGCAGGCGCCCCTCGTCGACCGTCGCCAGCGCCAAGGTGCGACGAGGATGGCCCAGGCACCAGGCGTCGTACAGCGCCGGCCCGCAGACCACGGCGGCAGAAGGCGTCAGCCCCACCCTCAGCCCGTTCGGATTCGATCGGCGTGGGGCCGCCGCGGCCAGTGCCTCGAACCGGTCGGCCAGCGATGCCCCTTCCGATGCGACCTGCAGGGCCAGCGCCGTCGGAACGCTGCGCCGGCCGGACCGGCGCAGCAGCGGCGCATCAAAGTGCTTCTGAAGCGTCCTCAGGCCGTGGCTGATGGCGGGCTGCGACACACCGATCACCTGAGCGGCCGCCGCAAAGGAGCCGTGCTCGATGACCGCCTTGAGGTACTCCAGGTAGCGCAGATGCATAAGAGTCTCTTATGTATTTGGCGCCATTGTGGCTTGTGGCCACCACCTGAAACCTGGAAGCTGTGCCAACCCCAGCACTTCAAGGTGACTTCCCATGACGCAGCCCCCCATCCAGACCGTTCGGACCTATCTGGATCGCCTGCACGCCAGCGACACGGCCGGCCTGATCGCCACGTTCGAGGACGACGGCGTCGTTCACTCACCCTTCCTGGGCAGCCTGCCCGCGGGCGAGTTCTTCCAAAGGCTCGCGCAGGCATCCCGCAGGAGCGTCATCACGCTCATCGACCTGTTCGTGTCGGTGCAGACCTCCAGCGTCGTGCGAGTGGCTGCCTACTTCCGCTACGACTGGACGCTGAGCGACGGAAGGACCGTGGACTTCAGCTGCGTGGACGTCTTCAGCTTTCGGCCGGGAAGCGCCCGGATCCACGAGATGCAGATCGTCTATGACACGCACCCCCTGCGCGAGCAGGTGGGCGACAAGTACGCACCGGATCGCTGACCGGACATCGACGGGCCCGTGGGGCGGTCATCGACGCAGCCACCGCAGCAATCAGCCGCGCCACCCCAGCACTCGCGCCGGCAGGAACAGCAGGGCGCGGATCAGTGCGAACAGGGCCTCGAAGGTGATGCCGACCAGGCGCAGCGGCAGGGTGATGAGCCACACCAGCGGCATCAGGAACAAGGCCAGCAGGGCCACCGGCCAGGCCAACACGAACAGGATGCACCAGGCGACGAAGAGGGTCAGGGCTTTCATGGCGACTCCTTGGGGTGGCGGGGCTGCGTCTGATGCGCAGGATGACCCCGGCGCCAGGATGCGTCGGGGCCGCAGGCCCGTCCAGCGCCATGCGACAGACGGGCCCGCGGACAGGACAGGCTGCACGCGGGCCACTCAGGGCTGCATCGTCACTGCCGGCCGGAACTTCTCACGGAAGGCCGAAGGCGACAACCCCACCTCGCGCTGGAACAGGCGGCGGAAGGAGCTGACGTCTTCGTAGCCCACGGCGGCCGTGATGCTTTCCAGGCTCTGCCGACTGTCCTGCAGCAGGCGTTTGGCCGCCTCCAGACGCAGGGCCTGCAGGTAGGCCAGCGGGGCCAGGCCGGTGGCCTCCTTGAAGCGGCGCTTGAACTGGCGCTCGCCAAAGCCGAAACGGCTGGCCAGGGCGTCGATGCTGACCGGCAGGGCGTGGTGAACCTCCAGCCAGTCCTGCACGCGCAGGACGGCCTCGTCACCATGCCCGCGCGAGGGCTTCCACAGCGCGTAAGGGGCCTGGTACTCGCGCACCCGGTCCACCAGCAGGTGGTGAGCGCATTGTTCGGCCACCGCGGGCGGGCCCAGGCGCTGCAGCAGGTGCTGCAGCAGGTCCATCGCGGCGGTGGCACCCCCGCTGGTCACCACCTGTCCGTCGTCACACAGCAGCAGGCGCTCATCCAGGCGCACGGCGGGATAGCGACGGCGGAACAGCGAGGCGAAAGCCCAGTGGGTGGTGGCGGTGCGCCCATCCAGCAAGCCGCATTCGGCCAGCAGGAAGCTGGCGGTGCACATGCTGGCCAGCACCGCGCCCCGGTCGTGCTGGCGGCGCAGCCAGTCGCCGTATCGCACGAAGCTGGGCAGGGCCTCGCGCAAGGTGAAGAGAAAGCCGGGGATGATCACCAGATCGACCGGCCCGACGTCGTCCAGCGCGGCATCCACCGCCAGGCGCTGCCCGCTGAAGGTCGCCACGGACCGCCCGTCCAGCGACGCGGTGGTGCAGGCAAAGGGCGGCTCGGCCGCCGCGCTGAAGCGGTTGGCCGCCCCCAACACCTCCAGGGTCAGGGTGGCGTTGGCAGCCGCGCAATGCTCGGCCAGCAGCAGGCAGATCTTCATGGTCGCCATGATGGCAGAAATGACCCCCTGAATGTCATTTCTGCACCTGGCCGAAGCAGGACGGCCTGTCTAGAGTCGCACCGTCTCAGTTTTCCCTCATGTGGATGCCGTGAATCTCTGGTTTCGCCTGTTGATGATGTTGCTGTGCCGGCCCTGGCGCCGCCCGGTGCATGGCCTGGACCGCACCGTGGTGCGCATGCGGGTCTGGCCATTGGACTTGGACCTGAACCGCCATGTGACCAACGGCCGCTACTTCACGCTGGCGGATGTGGGGCGCATGGACTTCGTGCTGCGCAGCGGCGCCCACCGCGTGGCGCTGCGCCACCGGGCGGTGCCCATCGTGGCCGATGTCTGGGGCAAGTTCCGCCAGGAGCTGCGCCTGTTCCAGGCGTTCGAGATCCACACCCGGCTGCTGGGCTGGGACACCAAGTGGATGATCATGGAACACCGCTTCGTGCGCGCGGGCCGGGTGATCGGCGTGGTGGTGATGCGCGGCACCTTCCGCAGCGCCCAGGGCACGGTGGACCCGCGCGAGTTCGCCCGGGAGATGGGAGAGGAGTCCTCCCCGCCTCTGCCCGCCTGGGTGGAAGACTGGGGCCGCGCCTGCGACGGGCTGAGCACCCAGCTGCGGCAGGAGGAAGGCCGGGCGCCTCTGCTCTGAGGCGGTTCAGCCCACGCAGCGGTTGCGGCCCAGGCGCTTGGCCTCGAACAGCCGGCTGTCGGCCAGGTCGATGGCCTGCTGCCAGTTCAGGGCCAGCGGGGCGTCCGGGTCGACCGGGAAGCTGGCGTGACCGATGGAGGCGGTGCGCGACAGCGCCTGCCCCGGCCCGAGATGGAAGGGTTGCTCGGCCACCGCGTGACGCAGGCGCTCGGCGATCAGCGGCACCTCTTCGCGCGGGATGCCGCGCAGCAGGATCAGGAATTCCTCGCCGCCCCAGCGGAACAGGAAGTCCTGCTGGCGGGTGAGGGTGCGCAGGCGCTGCGCGAACTGCACGAGCACCGCATCGCCGGCGGAGTGGCCGTGGGCGTCGTTGACCGCCTTGAAGTGGTCCATGTCCACCATCAGGAAGGCCAGATCGCCGGGGTGACCCCGGACCGGGCCGGTGCCGGCGCGGTAGGGCCGCAGCGCCTGGGCAGCCAGCGCCTCGATGACCTCGGTCAGATAGCGCCGGTTGCGCAGGCCGGTCAGCGGGTCCGTCAGGCTCAGTTCGCGGATCTCGGCGTTGGCCCGCTCCAGGGCCTCATTGCGCTCCAGCAGGCGCTGCTGGGTGTCGTGCAGTTCGTCGAGGGTGCGGCGCAAGGCCTGGTTCAGACGGTCGAGCTCCTCGGCCCGGGCCTGCTGGGCCTGGGCAGCCAGGCGGTGGGTCTGGGCCTCGGCCAGGGCCTGCTCCGTGCGCAGACGCACCTCGAGTGCCTGGGCATGGCGGCTGGCCGAACGGGCCTGCTCCTCCTGGCGGGCCGCCAGCGCCTCCTGCAGGCGGGCCAGGGCTTCCCCGGTGCGCCCCTGGCGGGCCAACTGGGCGGAAAGAGCCTCCAGCAGGGGAGGTCTGCCGCCCGCTCCGCCGAGGCGGCCCTGCTCGGCCAGGGCCTGCTCCAGGCAACGCACCGCCTCGGCGTCGGCCTGCGGATGCTCCTGGGCCGCCAGCACCTCGGCCTGCAGCGTCAGCGCCTCGATGCGGGTGGCCGGTTCGACCTGGCGGGGATCGCTCTCGAGCACGCACATCAGATGATGTTGCGCCTGCGCGGGCCGGCCGTTGCGGTGGTGCAGCCGGGCCAGACCCACATGGGCATGGCCGTGGGCGGTGGGCGGCGCCAGGGGGTTGCGCCGCAGGGACAGCGAGGTGTCGAAGACCTCCTGGGCGGCGGGCCAGTCCTCGAGCCTCAGGGCCACGGCGCCCAGCACCTGCAGTGCCGACACGTAATGCGGCGATCCGGGGCAGTGCGACAGCAGGGCCACCGCCTCGCGGCCCATCGCCAGGGCCAGGGCGGCGCGTCCCTGCTTCAGCAGCACCGCGGCCAGGGTGTAGAGACAGGTGGCCAGCGGATAGGGCGCCCCGTGCGCACGCGCCTCGCGCACCGCGGGCTCCAGGATCTCCAGCGCAGCCCCCAGCTCGCCGAGGTCGTCGTAGATGGCCCCGATGTTGGCGGCATCCATCAGCGCCCGGCGGGTCATGCCGCACTCCTGCGCCGCGGCGCGCGACTGCAGGGCGTGAGACAGCGCCCCGGCAGCATCGCCCTGGGCATCGGCGGCCAGGAAGCAGTAGAAGTGGGCCAGACAGCGCTCCGAGGCCTCGGGGGCGTCCAGGTTCGGCCGCACCTGGGCGTCCCACTGGCTGGCGAAGCCCTCGCGGCGCTCGGCGGCGTCGAAGACGGCGAGCAGCAGCTGCCCCAGGCGCTCGCGCTGCGGATCGCGGGCGCTGCGCGCCATCTCGATCGCGCCCCGCAAGGCCACCGTTCGCAGGACGCGATCGCCCTGATCGTGGGCCCAGTTGGCCTCGATCCACAGCGCGTCGGCGTGGCACAGGGGCAAGGAGCTGCGGTGCAGGGCCTGGAGGCTGATGTCCAGCCACCGCCGCGCCTCATCGGGCTGGCCCAGGTGCAGGGCGGCCTCGGCCAGCACCAGTTCCAGGCGGATCCGATCCGCCGCGTCGATCGGGTCGCCCGCCTGGGACAGCGCCGCCTGGGCCAGGGCCTGGGCGGCTCGCGGTTGACTGTTGCGCAGGCACCAGGCCCTCAGCACGGGGGACAGGGGCGCTTCGTGATCGGCAGCGGCCACCAGGGTGGCCGCATCGGGGAAACGGGGACAGGGAACCTCAGCGCACATACTGCTTTGCGACGTGGCACCCGGCAGCGCGCGCTCCGGACGAGCGCGTGGGCAGCCTGTGGCGGCTTCTTTTTCGTTGCGCCGATTCTCCGGTTCCCTCCAGCGTGAACCAATGCCTGGGGAAATATTACCCAAGCAGGTACCCGACAGGCTCAGCGCATCTCGAAGAGCTCCTGGTGGAAGGCACCGGACGGCAGGCCGCGCGCCATGAAGTCCTGCACCAGGCTGCGACCGAAGCCGGCAGGCCCACAGAACCAGACGCTGGCCTGCTGCCAGCCGGGCACCTGGGCGCGGATGCGCTCGCCGTCGAGCAGGCCGTCGCGGCCATCCACCCACACGTGCAGGCGGACGCCGGCGGCGCGGGCGTCCTGCTGCAGCTTCTCGATGGCGGCGGCGTCCAGCACGGTGGTGGCGTGGAAGAGGTCGATCTCGGTGCCAGGCACGGGGCGACGGGCCAGCTGCTTGAGGCGGGCGATGAAGGGGGTGATGCCGATGCCGGCGCCCACCCAGATCTGACGGCTCCGGCCATCGTCGAAGTCGAAGCGGCCGTAGGGCCCTTCCACGGTGACCCGCTGGCCCTCGCGCAGCAGCGCGGGCAGTTGGCCGGTGTGGTCCCCCAGGGCCTTGGTTACGAAGCGCAGGCGGCGGGTGGCCGGATCCCACGCCGAGGCCATCGTGAACGGATGAGGCCCCTCCTTGGGATCGACGGTCAGAAAGGCGAACTGGCCCGCCTGGTGGCCGGGCCAGCCGGCGTCGACCAGCAGTTCGGTCTCCAGGGTCTTCAAGGCGGGGTATTCCTGCCGCGCGACCACGGTGGCCCGCACCTGGCGGCTGCGCCCCACCCGCCCGGCCAGCACCCAGACGGCACTGGCCACGCCACCCAGCAGCAGCGGCAGCATCAGCCACCCCAGGGGCTGGGCCCAGTAGCTGAACTGGGTCAGCACCACGCTGTGGAACACGAGGGCCAGGTACAGCGCGGCCATCCAGGTGTGTGTCTTGGCAAACAGCTTGTACGGGAAGCGCTTGACCAGGGCCAGCACCAGCAGCACCGCCACGGCGTAGAAGGCCCATTCACCCACGGTTTCGGCCAGGTGGCGCTGGCTGCCCAGCCAGGCCTGCAGCACGCCCTGGTCGGGCGCCGAACCGCGCGGCGGACGGGCACCCCGGGTCACCCAGCCCCACTGCGCCATCCATTTGCTGCCCTGCCCCAGCCACCAGTGGATGACCGACACCCCCAGGGCGGTGATCCCCAGCCACTTGTGCAGGCGGTACATCTTGTCCAGGCCGACCAGCGGCGTCTCCAGCCAGCGCGGGCGGGTGGCCAGGATCATGGCCACCGACATGGCGGCGATGGCGATGACCCCGCTGTATTGCATGGCCACCGCGCGAAAGCCGAAGTAGGTCTGGGGCTGCAGCCAGCGGGGATCGGCCCACAGCCACAGGCCGGTCAGCAGCAGCAGGCCGGCGGCGAAATGGCGTTGGAAGGCGAGTGTTCGCATCACGGAATCCGTTCAACAGGCACGTTTCAATGGTGGCCACTGTGCCCGGCGAAATTGCAGGAAATGTGGAGCGGATTGCGGCACGTCAAATGGTTCAATCGGGGCTTCTCTGGCTTCTGCTGTTTGTCTGGATTTCCCATGGATCTGTCCCACAAGACCATCGCCATCACGGGCGCCGCCCGCGGCATCGGCCGCGCCATTGCCTTGACCCTGGGCCGCCGCGGCGCGGACCTGGCCCTGATCGACCGCGACCCGGAGGCCCTGGCGGCCACGCGGGCCGACTGCGAAGCCCTGGGCGTGCAGGCCCGGGCCTACACCGCCAACGTGGCCGACGAGGGCCAGGTGGATGCGGTGATGAGCCGCATCGCCGAGGACTTCGGCCGCTTCGACGGCCTGGTCAACAACGCCGGCATCACCCGCGATGGCATGCTGCTGAAGGTGCGCGACGGCCAGGTCACCGATCGCATGAGCCTGGCCGCCTGGCAGGCGGTGATCGACGTCAACCTCACCGGCGTCTTCCTGTGCACCCGCGCGGCGGCCGAGCAGATGGTGCGCGCCGGCCACGGCGGGGTGATCGTCAGCCTCTCGAGCGTGTCCCGCGCGGGCAACATGGGCCAGACCAACTACAGCGCGGCCAAGGCCGGTGTGGTGTCGATGACCACGGTGTGGGCCCGCGAGCTGGCGCGCTTC